>JAILKJ010000054.1 GCA_024693845.1 Lachnospiraceae bacterium | reverse complement strand
GGCAATAAGGCCAAGATCGCCGAGATGACCAAAACCGCCCATGAAGCGGGCGTTGCACCCCGCAGGATATTAGACAACGTATTGCTTCCCGCCATCAATGCGGTGGGTGATCTGTTTGATCAGGGAAGATATTTCCTGCCCCAGCTCATTGCCAGCGCCGAGAGTATGAAGCTGGCCATCGAGTATCTGGAGCCCTTCCTGATGGAGGGGAATGCGGGTAAGAGCAAGGGCACCATCGTGATCGCCACCGTAGAGGGAGATATTCACGATATCGGAAAAAACCTTGTGGCCCTGATGCTGAAAAACTACGGATTCCGCGTGCTGGACCTGGGCAAGGACGTTCCCAAGGAGACCATCATTGAAACGGCTCTGAAGGAAAAGGCGGACATCATCGGCCTTTCGGCGCTGATGACAACAACCATGCAGCAGATGGAAGAGGTGGTTAAATACGCCGCCGCCCGGGGCTGCAAGGCAAGGATCATGATCGGCGGTGCGGTGATCACGCCGGATTATGCGGATCAGATCGGAGCGGATGCCTATTCCAAGGATGCTGCCGATGCAGTAAAGATGGCGGAAAAACTGCTTTTGGAGTATTACGATTGAGGTGACCGGTATGACGAATGAACAGCTGAAAAGCATCTATTTCGGAGCCCTGTGGTTCGATGAAACAAAGGACGGCTATCTGCAGGCCTTTCAGTTTTCTCAGCCCCAGATGGATTATTTCGAGAAGGCAGACACCTTCTGGTTTGAAAGAAGCAGTGCCTCTACCTCCAAGACCCTGGAGTTTACCACCCGGGCGGAGCATTTTTCCTTTGAGTACAAGATCATCTGGGAAGGTTCGCCGGACAGTGTGGAACTCTATGTGGACGGACTGTGCACGGATATAAGGTATATCAAGGATCTGCCGAAAAATGGCAGCCTTTCCTTTGAGATGCCCCAGGGAGAAAAAAGCGTGGTATTCTACCTTCCGGCAGATGCTACCATGCTGATCAAAGATTTTGAGATCGACGGGGACGTTACGCCGGCTGAAAAGAAGGGAAAGCTTCTTTGGCTGGGGGACTCCATTACCCAGGGCTTCGGCCCCCTTCGCACCTCCGAGACCTATGTCAGCATCGTCAACAGGACGCTGAACTACGAGGTATTGAATCTGGGTATCGGAGCATACAAGTATGATGCCAATTCGCTGATGAAAATGGGCGATTATATGCCGGATGCCATCATCGTGGCGCTGGGCACCAACCAGTACGGCGATGAGGATATGAGCATCATCGAGGATTACTATGTAAGACTTCGCGAGATCTATCCCGAGACCATTCCGGTGCTTTGCATATCCCCCGTTTGGAGAGGAGACAACAGAGAGGGAATTCCTGTCCTTATGGCCTTCTGCGAGAAGGTAAAACAGATCGCCTCCGCCTGCCCCAATACCGTTATCATTGATGGTATGAAGCTGGTTCCTCATCTGTCCGATTACTATCTGGATGATCTGCATCCCAATATCCTGGGCTGTGAGACCTATGGGGCAAACCTGCTTCGGGAAATGGAAAAGATCGGCTTTTTAAAATAATACTTCGGGTATTTCTTCATTGTTACACGGGTGATGCCCCTTCCTTCCCGTCGTATACTGTAAAAGTGTTAACATCAGCTGACTATGCAGTATACGGGAGGATAAAAAGTGAAGAGAATTGCCGAAACCGAAAACGGAACCGTCAGAGGAATGCAGGGAACGGATGCCAGGATCACCGTCTACAAGGGGATCCCCTTTGCGACGCCTCCGGTGGGAGAGAACCGGTGGAGAGCACCGCAGAAATGTGAAAACTGGGAGGGCATCAGAAACTGCTTTACCTTCGGACCCATATCCGTTCAGGATACGCCGGGTGTGGGAGATGATCTGTATTGCCGCGAATGGCATGTGGACTGCGACATCCCCATGGACGAGGACTGTCTGTATCTGAACGTCTGGACACCGGCTAAAACAGCAGAGGAAAAGCTTCCCGTTCTGGTCTGGTATTTCGGCGGCGGCTTCCAGTGGGGCTACACCGCAGAGATGGAGTTTGACGGTGAGCGTCTGGCAGCCAGGGGATTGGTGGTTGTCAGCGTCAATTACAGACTTGGAGCTTTGGGCTTTTTATCCCATCCCGATATCACGAAAGAAAATCCGGAAGCACCTGCTAACTTCGGACTTCTGGATCAGCAGGCGGGACTTCAGTGGGTATCCCGCAATATCGCTGCCTTCGGCGGAGATCCCGAAAGGATCACCATCGCAGGGCAGTCGGCAGGCGGTTGCAGCGTTATGAATCAGCTGACCTGTGAAGAAAACTATGACCTTGTGAAAGGAGCCGTGGTCTTGTCCGGTATCATCCGCTTTGACGAGATCGATAAGGACAAGGATCTGTTTCTTCCGCCGCCGCTGTCCGAAGCGGAAAAGCGGGGCGAGGACTTTTTCTCCTATCTGGGAGTATCAAACCTTGAAGAAGCGCGAAAGCTGGATGCTTTGTACATCCGGGATAAATATGCTCTCTACCGCGAAGATCATCCCTTCTTTGCCAATATCATAGACGGCGTGCATTACAAGGATGATCCCTTTAAGCGTTTTATCGACGGCAACTGGCCTGACGTGCCGGTGATCAGTGGTAATACAACAGAGGAGTTCCCCGCCGGCGGCGTAAATGTGGTAGAAACCTCTGTGAAAAAAGTGTTCGCGGAGGTTCTTGCCAACAGGCCCGATGCGAAGCTGTTTTACTACAGGTTCGGACCCGATATCCCCGGCGATGACCATCCCGGTGTTTTCCATTCCTGTGATCTGTGGTTTTTCTTTGAGACGCTGATGAAATGCCGCAGGGCATATACGGGAAGGCATTTTGATCTGGCCAGACAGATGGCCAATTACGTAGCTTCCTTTGTAAGGACGGGAGATCCCAACTGCCTTGACGCAGACGGCAGCAGGCAGCAGATGTGGAAGCCCTATTCCATGGCAGAGCGTAATGAGATGAACTTTTTGCCGAGGGGCTGTGAAGCCTCCCTGGAGGAGCCGACGGTTAAGCAGATATTCAATCCCTATCTGCCGGGATATGAGTATATTCCCGACGGTGAGCCCCATGTTTTCGGGGACAGGGTCTACGTATACGGTTCCCATGACAGATACGGCGGACAGACCTTCTGCCTGAACGATTATGTATGCTATTCCGCACCTGTGGATGATCTGAAAAGCTGGCGCTATGAGGGCCTGATCTACTCGGCTCTGGACGATCCGGCCAACGGGGACGGACATATGGTGCTCTATGCACCGGATGTGACTAAGGGACCGGACGGAAGATATTATCTGTTCTATGTGCTGGATAAGGTGGGCCATGTATCCGTTGCGGTATGTGATAAGCCTGCAGGCAGATATGAATTCTACGGAAATGTAAGATATCAGGACGGTACACGGCTCGGCGAGCGGGAGGGGGATGAACCCCAGTTTGATCCCGGTGTATTGACGGAGGGCGATAAAACCTATATGTTCACCGGCTTTTCCGGACATCATGATCCTTCTCGTCAGGGGGCAATGCTGACCATCCTGGACAAGGATATGCTGACGGTGATCAAAGAGCCGGAGTATGTGGTGCCCTGCGATGATAATGCCGTGGGAACCCCTTATGAAGGCCACGGATTTTTTGAAGCACCTTCCATCCGGAAGAGAGAGGGAAAGTATTACTTCATCTATTCCTCCGAGGCGATGCACGAACTGTGCTATGCCATATCGGATAAGGCCGAGGGGCCTTATTCCTACGGCGGCGTGATCGTAAGCAACTGTGATATCGGCATCGGCGGATATAAGGAGCCGTCCCTTTCCATGGCCTACGGTGCCAACAACCACGGCAGCATCGAGAAGATCGGAGATGACTGGCATATCTTTTATCACAGACATACCAACGCCAGCTGGTGCTCCAGGCAGGGATGCGCGGAGAAGATCGCATTTTTACCGGACGGAAGCATTCCACAGGTTGCCATCACCTCCTGCGGCCTGAACGGCGGTCCGCTGTCGGATCAGGTGGAATATCCATCCTATATCGCCTGCCATATCTTCAATGAAAAACATGAGATCTACATCGGTGATGACGGCGCGCCCAGAGTGATGCAGGATGGCGCGGACTCCGATCCGGTGGTTCCCTATGTGGGATATATCAAAAACGGTGTGACCATCGGCTTTAAGTCCTTCCGGCTGGAAGGAGCAACAGGACTTATGATCCGTACCAGAGGCTTCTTCAACGGAAGCTTTGCGGTAAAGACGACCTGGGACGGAGAGGTACTGGGCAGGATCAGCGTGCAGGGTGAGAACGTCTGGACGAAGGGAGAATGCAAGGCTGCCTTCCCTGACGGCGAGCATGACCTGTATCTGACCTTTGAGGGCGATGGCTGCGGCTACCTGAAGAGTTTTGCTTTCCTGCATCAGTAAATTACATTGGTGACGATGAAAGAGAAATTGCGAGCCGGGATCCGGGAATATCTGGATACGCTGAAACTGAATCAGAAGCTGAGGCACCTGTTTGTTTTATGCGTGCTGATCCCCATGACC
This sequence comes from Lachnospiraceae bacterium, assembly GCA_024693845.1. Taxonomy (GTDB): domain Bacteria; phylum Bacillota; class Clostridia; order Lachnospirales; family Lachnospiraceae; genus RGIG7926. The sequence continues at coordinate 12,259 of JAILKJ010000054.1, read as the reverse complement.
ATCACCGATGTGATCATCCTGACCAGTGCCTATCGCAGCGTGGCTTATGATGTGGAAAGTGAGCTGGAGCAAACTGCCACCTCCGTTGAGTATGCCCTGCAAAAGCACCTGGAATATCCGGCCAACATCGCCCACAACCTCTATAAGAGCCGGGTGGTGGATGACTTTCTCAATGAACAATACGTCACCCCCTACGATTATTACGAGGCCTATTTCAGACTCCGGGGGGTTTCCATGTTCGATGCCAGTATGGGTATCGAGGGCGCCAGGATCAGCATGTTTGCTGACAATCCGACGATCCTGAACGGATCCGGTTTTTTCCGGATGGCGGATTATGCGGATCAGGACTGGATGAAGGAGCTCTTTGCAGGAGACGAGACCAGAAGGCTTATGTTTGAATACGGCACCGGTATGGAGAGTGACACCAAGAACAAAAGACGTGTCCTTCTGCTCCTTAAGATGGATATGGGTGTTGCCACAGGCTGTAAGAAAGCCCTTCGTCTGGACCTTGACTTCAGTGATTTTGAGGACGAGCTCCGTAAGCTGGAGATCGAAGACAAGATTTATGTCTGCGATAAGGAGAATCTGATCTTTACCAATTATGATTCCTCCGGTGAGCAGGCACCCTTTGAAAAATCCCCCGTTCTGGACAGGATCTCCTATAAGAAGGAGATCTCCCTGTATGGCAGAAAGCTGGCAATCAGCATCGTTTCCGACCAGAATGAGGCAACGGTCTTTCTGATGCGTAACGGAGGCATGCTCCTTACGCTGATGGCTCTCAACATCATTATGCTCTTTTTCATGATGGCCATTCTGGAACGTTCCGTGATCCACAGGATCAAATATCTGGAGAATTCTTTCGGCCTGATGGAGGAGGGAAGGATGCTCCGTATCGCCAAGACCGGTGGTAAGGATGAGATCGAGGGCCTTATCGACAGCTACAACAACATGGCCGACCGTATGAACGAGCTGATGAACACGGTTTATCGCGACCGCCTGCGGGAGCAGGAGATGGATATCGCGCGGCAAAAGGCAGAGCTTTTGGCTTTGCACAGTCAGATCAACCCGCACTTTTTGTTCAATGTACTGGAGAGCCTTCGGATGCATTCCCTTTTGAAAGGGGAAAAAGAGACCGCCGAGATGGTGGGCAAGCTGGCGATCATGGAACGGACCTACGTAAACTGGGGTGACGACGAGATCAGCATCCACAAGGAGATGGACTTTGTAAAGGCGTACCTCGCCCTGCAGAAATACCGCTTCGGAGACAGGCTTTCCTACTCCCTTGAGGTGAATGACGACTGTGCAAACGTGACGATCCCTAAACTGACCATCGTCACCTTTGTGGAAAATGCCTGCGAGCACGGCGTGGAGAAAAAGGCGGCACCGGGATGGATCTTTGTACGTATCTTCCGAAGAGAGGAAAACGTGATCATCGAGGTGGAGGATACCGGCGAAGGTATGAGCGCGGCGGAAGCGGAAGAGATCCGCAAGCGCGCGGAACATGTGGACATCCAGTCCATGCAGGGGAAGGGCCATGTGGGCATCATGAATGCGATCCTGCGGCTGCAGCTTGTATCGGACGGCGAGGCGGAATTTGAACTGGAGTCCGAAGAGGGAATGGGAACAACGGTGAGGATAACGATCCCCACGGGAGATGAGATATGAAGGTTTTGATCGTAGATGACGAGCCCTTTATCACACAGGGACTCAGCCTTTTGATCGACTGGGAAAAAGAGGGCTGCGAGATCGCGGCATGCCTGGAGAACGGGAAAGAGGCTCTGCAATATATGAGGGAGAATCCGGTGGATCTGGTGCTTACGGATATCAGGATGCCGGAGATGTCCGGTCTTGAGCTGATGGAGCAGGTCCGTAATGAAAAGTTATCGGATGCTTACTTTATCATCATGAGTGGCTATGATGATTTCGGCTATGCCCAGCAGGCGCTGCGCCTGGGCTGCCTTGATTATCTGCTTAAGCCCGTTGACGGGGCCGAGCTTGTGGAGATGCTCCGTAAGATCAGCAGTGAAAGAGATAAGCTTTTGCAGGAGCAGCAGCGGCAAAAAGAGTTAGAACAGGCTTACCTTGGCAGGAATATGATCTCCCGCCTGATCGGTACCTATGATACCGGGAAGCCCCGGAAGATCATCATGAGCGACCTGATGGACAAACTGGTCCGGGCTGTTGAGATCGAGGATAAGAGACAGATCCATGATCTGGTCTACGAGTTCTATATAGAAGTAAAGGAAAAGGAACTGTCGGAGGAGACGCTGAACTTTAATATTTCCTATCTGCTGTACCAGCTGATCCGTATTGCGGACGAGCAGGATCCGGAGATCGATCACGAGGAGATCATGAACTTCATCAGTGAGAGCTCTTTTGAAAAGAGTCTTGTCTGGGGCAACAGCGACTGCATGATCGATTTCTGCATGGAATATGCCCAGTATATCCAGCAGCTGCGGAGCCGCTCGGCCAGAAGCGTCTTAAATGATGTGGAAAAAGAGATCCGCGAGCACTACGCCGAGAACATATCGCTCCGCGAGCTGAGCCGGAAGTTTTTCATCAACAATGCTTACCTGGGTCAGATGTTTAAGAAAAAATACGGGGTTTCCTTTAAGGATTACCTGACGGATTACAGGATTCAGGAGGCTGCGAGGATGCTGGTATCCACGGACCGCAAGATCGTCAACATCGCGGAGGACGTGGGATATAAGGACAGCGACTATTTTGTCCAGAAGTTCATAGAAAGGATGGGGTGTACCCCGTCAAAATACCGAAAAGAGAAAGGGTCTGCCGGCAGTTGAGGCAGACCTATATTTTTTCGGAATGTTATCTATATTTTGTGGGGGGAAACTGAAATTTATCTGTATTATGATGGAAAAGTCAAATGTGGCACTCTCTACATGAGGAAAGGAGAAGATAATGAAGAGCAAAACAGTAAAAAAATTGTTGACCCTCACGATGAGCGCTATCCTTACAGTTGGTTGCCTGACCGGTTGCGGCGGCAATGCAGGCGGCGCTGATGCAGGCAGCACGGCAGCCAGTGATGACGGCGGCGACGCTGCAGCAGCAGACGACGGCGCAGCAGCTGATGACGGCGCAGACGAGGCAGCAGCCAGCGGAGATATCGTAGACTTTACGTTCTTCGGCGGCATGCCCGGAACAGAGATCAACAGCGGCAACAACGAGATCCAGGATCTGATCGCTGAGAAGACCGGTGTTCGTCTGAAAGAGACCTGGCTTACCGGCCAGACCGTTTCCGAAGCAATCGGTTCCATCATCGCATCCGGTACCTATCCCGACCTGATCGATGGCGGTGACGGCTGTGTGGATCTTTACAATGAAGGCGTTCTGGTTCCCTGGGATGAGTACCTTGAGAGTGGCAAGTATCCCAACCTGACCAACTACTACACCGAGGCTGAGTGGGATCAGTTCCGTCAGGACGATGGACACATCTACTGGTGTAACGTATTCCAGAACACCAAGGGTGAGCCTACCGGCACGACCCACAACGACGAGGCATTCTGGGTACAGGCAAGAGTTCTTGCATGGGATAACTATCCTGAGATCAAGACCCTTGATCAGTACTTTGACCTCCTTGAGAGATATGCAGAAGCTAATCCCAAGGTTAAAGATGCAAACGGCAATGAGATGGATGTAATCCCTTACACCTGCCTTTGCGATGACTGGAGATATTTCTGTATTGAGAACGCACCTCAGTTCCTCGATGGATATCCGAACGACGGTTCCGTTATCGTTGATTTCGACGGCAAGGATCCTACCATTGTTGACTACAACACCACCGAGACCGCTAAGAAGTACTTCAAGAAGCTGAACGAAGAGTATGCTAAGGGCATCGTTGACAAGGATTTCGGTACCCAGAAGTATGATGATTACATTGCTAAGCTTTCCAACGGTAACGTTCTTGGTATGTGCGATCAGTACTGGGATTTCATGCAGATCAACGATTCCTTCAGAAATACCGGTCTTGAGAACGAAGGTTGCAACTATGTTCCCCTTGGTCTTACCATCGAGGAAGGCATGGAGAACCGTTGGCATACCTATGGTGATACCCTTAACGTAGCATCCGGTATCGCTGTTACCACCGACTGCTCCGATCCCGACCTTGCATTCTCTTTCCTGAATGCAATGCTGGATCAGGATATCCACAACCTCCGTTTCTGGGGTGTTGAGGGTGTTGATTACCTCGTAGACGACGACGGCCTGTTCTACAGAACCGATGAGATCCGTGCAAACATCTCCGATCCTAAGTACAGAGCTGATCACCTTTGCTTCTACAGCTACCTGCCTCAGTACGGCGGAACTTCCGATGACGGAAAGAACGCTAACTTGCCTGAGGAGCAGCCTTCCGAGTTCTTCAACGGACTGGCTAAGCCTATGCAGGATTGCTTCACCGCTTACGGTGCTAAGACCTATCCCGACCTGATCGGTTCCGTTAAGGAAGACGTTAACGCAACGCATCCCTGGTTCCCGATGTGGTCCTTCTCCAACAACCTGGATACCTCTACCGAGGGTGGAGTAGCCTGGACAAAGATGGGCGAGACCAAGCACGAGTGGCTTCCTAAGGTTGTAATGAGCTCCAACTTCGATTCCGAGTGGGAGAATTACATGAAGGCTTATAACGACTGCAAGCCCGAAGATTTCCTTGCTGAGATGCAGGAAGAGCTTGACAGACGTGTTGCAGCTAACAAGTAATACGCAAGCTTTCGCTAAAGTTTGAACGTAAGAGCGTTCATTTGATGGCAGCCATATACATATTGATCGTGTATGGCTGCCATTTTTACGAAAGGACATAAGAATGAGCAGTGAGAAGAGCAGTGAAAAGAAAAAGGAATTTGCCATAACCAAGAAAGAATTGATCAAGCAGAAGGTACTAATCATCTGGACGGTGGTATTCGTGATCTACGGATTCATCTTTTACTACCTGCCCCTGGTAGGATGGTTGATGGCATTCCAGAATTATAAGAATAAGACCGGATTTTTCCATTCGAAATGGGTGGGTCTTACCAAGTTTAAGTTTCTGTTTTCGGATGCAACCTTCATCCGAGTGATCCGGAATACATTCTGCATGGGTACTCTGAATCTGATCTTTACCACGGTAATGGCTATCGTATTCGCTATCCTGCTGAATGAGATCCGTAATTCCGGCATCAAGAAACCGATCCAGACCATTTCCTACCTGCCCCATTTCCTTTCCTGGATCATTGTTACCGGTATTTTGAACGATGCACTTTCATCAACAGGTATCGTCAATGAGCTTTTAAAGAATTTCGGGCTGGTAAAGGACACGGTTCCTTTCTTTTCCATCCCTGCGTTGTTCTGGCCGATCGTAACCTTTGCACATCTGTGGAAGGAAACAGGTTGGAATGCGATCATCTATCTATCGGCGATCACATCCATCGATCCTTCCCTGTATGAGGCGGCTTCCATCGATGGCGCGGGCAGATGGGACAAGATCAAACATATCACCCTTCCGGGCATCAAATCTACCATCATCGTTCTTTTGATCATGAACATGGGTAATCTGTTGAATGCCGGATTCGAAGTACAGTATCTCTTAGGTAACGGACTGGTAAAGAGCGTATCGGATACCATCGATATCTACGTTCTGACCTGGGGTATCAGTCAGAATGACTACTCCCTCGGTACTGCTGCCGGTATCTTCAAGAGCGTGGTATCCATCGTGATCATCCTGCTTGCGAACAATACCGCTAAGAAGTTCGGCGAAGAGAGATTGTTCTAAGGAGGCGTGAGATGGAAGAAAAAGTATTGGATACGATAAATGAAAATATCGAGGAGGTCACCGAAGAAGAATCCAAGGTGAAATACTATCCTCCGAAGAAAAGGATGAAGGGCGGAGATCTGATCTTCAATATCTGCAACGGCATCTTCATGTTGCTGTTCTGCGTGATCACCCTTTACCCGGTTGTAAATACCCTGGCGATCTCTTTTAACGACGGCGTGGATGCCATGCGCGGCGGCGTGCATATCATTCCGAGAATGTTCACCACCGAGAACTATGAGATCGTGCTCGCTCTGAAAGGTATTTCCCGCGGTGCCATTATCTCGGTACTGCGTACCGTGATCGGAACCCTTCTGGCCCTGGCTGCCAACGCACTGCTTGCTTTTATCGTAAGCCAGCGCAAATTCGTGTTCCGTTCCCAGCTCTCTCTGTTCTGGGTCATCACAATGTATGTTAACGGTGGTATGATTCCCGTCATGATCCTGTACAAGAACCTGCACCTGACCAATTCCTTCTGGGTATATGTTATTCCCGGTATGGTAAGCGGTTTCAACATGCTGGTTATGAGAACCTACATGGAAGGCCTCCCTTATGAATTGCAGGAAGCTGCACAGATCGACGGAGCGGGATACATGAGGATCTTTTTGAATGTTATCTCACCTCTGTGTAAACCCATTTATGCCACCGTTGCACTTTTTGTTGCGGTAGGACAGTGGAACTCCTGGTTCGATACCATGCTTTACAACCGTATGTCGGATCAGTATACGACCCTGCAGTACGAGCTGATGAAGATGCTCTCTGCGGTAACCAGTCTGAAGGGTAATGCCAGTGCGGCTACCACGGGACAGTCGGTAAATATCACACCGATCTCCGTACGTGCGGCAGCCACCATCATCACCATGGCACCCATTGTTGCACTGTATCCCTTCCTGCAAAGATACTTCGTTACCGGTCTTACCATCGGTGGCGTGAAAGAGTGAGTTTATGAAACTGTTTGCATTCGACAGCCCCGTGATGCAGGCTATCAGCACTGCTACGGATTACGCGATCCTGAATATACTGTGGATAATCTGCTCACTGCCGCTTTTTACGGCAGGGGCTGCCATGAGTGCAAAATATTATGTGGGCATGAAGCTGTATAAAGGTGAATCGCCTGCGGTATTCAAATCCTTTTTTTCTTCTTTTGCATCCAATCTGAAACAGACCATACCCATAAGCGTGGCCAGTGCACTTGCCATGGCGGGACTGGGAGCTGACTGGTATCTGCTGATCAAGCATGAGGTGCCGGCATTTTTGAAGTGGGGGCTTTTTATTGTAAGCCTTCTTTTTTTGATGATGCTGTTCTGCCTGTTTCCGATGATCGCCCGGTATGAGATCCGAACAAGAGATGCGATCAAAACGGCCCTGGGAATGGCTGGTGCGAGATTTCCCAGAGTCTTTCTTGCGATCTTTTGTTTCATCCTTCCGTTCTTCATCGGGATCTGGTATTTCAAATGGGCATGGCTGATCTGCCTCGGAGCCCAGACGGTGATGCTGTATTACAACAGCGGATTTTTTGCAAAGGAATTTGAGAAGCTGGAAGACAGGCTCCATGCGCAGGAAGATGTGCAGAAGGAAACGGAACTAGAGCCTGAGAATGAGGAGGATGATAAGACTGATGAGGGAGTATGAGAATATCCTGGAATATTACGGGGTGAGCACCGAAGCGGCTGCAAAGCGCTGTGAGGAGATCTTTCAAACCCTGTTTTACGGCAGCGACGAAGAGAGGATCTATTATCCTGCCGGAGACGACATGGGTTATATGGTGGATACGGGAAACCTCGATGCCAGGACCGAGGGCATGAGCTACGGCATGATGATGTGCCTCCAGATGGACAAGAAGGAAGAGTTTGACCGTCTCTGGAAATGGGCCAAAACCTATATGTACCAGAGCGGCGGAGTGCAAAAGGGCTATTTTGCCTGGTCCTGCGGCCTGGACGGAAGCAAAAATTCCGATGGCGCAGCACCGGACGGAGAAGAGTACTTTGCCATGGATCTGATCCTGGCCGGAAACCGCTGGGGCAACGGAGAAGGGATCTTTAACTATCATGAAGAGGCGGCTGCGCTGCTTCACGATATGATCCGCAAGGGCACGGGCGGCCTTCCCGGAAGAGCCATGTTCGACCCGGATAATCACTATATCCGTTTTATAGCGGAGTGTGATTTCACGGATCCTTCCTATCATCTGCCTCATTTCTATGAGCAGTATGCCAAGTATGCATACGAAGAGGATCGGGAATTCTATATTAAGGCGGCTGAGGCCAGCAGGGAGTATTGGACGAAATGTTGCAATCCGCTAACCGGTCTTTCGGCGGAATACGCATATTTTGACGGCGCACCTTTTGAAAAGACCACGCCCTTCGGACGGCATGACTGGTATTATTCCGATGCCTACCGGACCATCATCAACACCGCTGTGGATGCCGTCTGGTGCGGAAAGAAGCAGTGGTCTGAGGATAATGCCGCAAGATTCCTTACCTTCTTCAATGCAAGGCTTGAGGACGGAACCTGGGACCGGGTATTTTTGATCGACGGAACCCTTCTGGAGGAAAAGGCCCTGCATCCCGTTGCGGTCATGGCGGCAAATGCCTCCTGCGCCGTTTTTGATAAGGAGGCGGCAAAGCCCTGGATGGAGAAGTTCCTGGAAAACGGACTTCGCGACGGGGTTCGGAGATACTACGACAACTGCCTGTATTTCTTTGTATATCTGCTGCTGAGCGGCAACTACAGGATCTACTGATCTCATTCATTTTAGGAGGACAATATGGCTAATCCTTTCTTACCCTTATGGGAGTACATTCCGGATGCCGAGCCGAGACTGTTCGGGGACAGGGTTTATCTCTACGGTTCCCACGATCTGCCCGGCGGACTGAATTTCTGCGACTACAAGCTGAAGGTCTGGAGTGCATCCATTCATGATCTCAATCACTGGGAGTGCCACGGACACAGCATCCATACCAGGGATGATGCCGATCACAAGGCATCCGTTCCCGGTACCGACAAGCAGTTCTATGCACCGGACGTGGTGGAGAAGGATGGGAAGTATTATCTCTACACCTACATCCGCGATTCCATGGGCTGTGTCAGCGTCAGCGACAAACCGGAGGGTCCCTTTACCTTCCTTTCGAATTACCAGTATGCTCCCGAGGATGCGGGAGACGGCGGTATCTTCAATGATATCGGTGTGCTTGTGGACGATGACGGAAAAGTGTACGCCTACTACGGTTTCCAGCATTCCTGTATGAATGAGATCGATCCCGAGACCATGTACAAGGTACTGCCCGGTTCTCTGAAACGGAGCGTGATCAAGGACGATCCCGATACGCCCACGGAGGAGCGTTTCTACGAAGCCAGCTCACCTCGCAAGATAGGAGATACTTATTATCTGATCTATTCGCCCTGCAGGAGTCCCAGGTTAGCCTATGCTACCTCCGATTCCCCCACAGGTCCCTTTACCTACCGGGGATATATCATCGATAACGGTGTGGATTTTGACAAGCCTCAGGGCAATGATCACGGTTCCATCTGTAAGATCGGTGATCAGTGGTATGTCTTTTATCATCGCATGACCAACGGTGGCATTACCTCCCGTCGTGCCTGTGTGGAAAAGATCACCATCCTGCCGGATGGCACCATCCCTCCGGTGGAAATGACTTCCCTGGGATTTGAGGATTCCTTATCCCCCTATTATCCCGTGAAGGCGGAGATCGCCTGTGTGTTGACAAAGGACTGTTTTGTCACGGAGAAGGATCTGTTCTGCCGCGTGATCACGGACATCAAAGACGGCTGCGTGATCGGATATAAGTATTTTGAGTTTGGGGAGGATTTCTCAAGCAAGACCATGAAGCTTACCGTGAAGATAAAGGGCTGCGGTCAGAAGGGAGCTTTGCAGGTATGGATCGACGCACCTGATGAGGGTCGGGGCGGAAGATGCATCGGCAAGGTGGAAACAGGTCTTGGAGATGGCGAGTATTCGGCAAGAGTGGAGAACGTTACCGGTCGCCATGCCCTGTATTTTGTGGCTGAAAGATATACTCCCGATGACGAATGGATGGATGAGTTCTTCAAGGGCAGGAATATCTGCGAACTGGAGGAGTTCGTGTTCCTGAAGTAAGGGACAGCTAATATTCTTTGTTTTTTTTCTTATGATGTGATATGATATGTGGGTCGGATCGCTGTCTGTCGGCGTTTCCGGCCCCATTTTATGTGATGGCGAATCCTGCGTCATCACCGCCCGGCAGCGAAAGATAAAAGCTGCCGCGCAGAAAGGATAAAATATGAATGGTGCTGACATACTTGTAAAATGTCTGGAAGAAGAGAAGGTGGAAGTGGTCTTCGGTTATCCCGGAGTTGCCATTGCACCTTTTTACAACAGTATATTGGATTCGGATATCGAAACAGTCCTGGTGCGAACCGAGCAGAATGCGGCCCACGCAGCCAGCGGTATGTTCCGTGTTTCCGGTAAGGTGGGTGTCTGTGCGGTTACCTCCGGTCCGGGAGCAACCAATCTGATCACCGGTATTGCCACTGCCTTTGCGGATAGCATTCCCATGGTCTGCATTACCGGACAGGTATCCTCCGATCTTCTGGGAAGTGATGTATTCCAGGAGGCGGATATCACAGGTGCCGTTGAGAGTTTTGTAAAGTACAGCTATCTGGTACGCGATGTGGATGATATCCCGCGCATCATGAAGGAGGCGTTTTACATCGCCAACTCCGGAAGACGCGGTCCCGTGCTGGTGGATGTGCCCATCGATATCCAGAATGCACCGGTGAAGAGCTTTAAGTATCCCGAGAGCGTGAAGCTCCGTACCTATAAGCCTACGGTCAAGGGTAATGCCGCTCAGATCAAGAAGGTTTCCGCAGAGCTTCTGAAGGCGGAAAGACCGCTGATCGTTGCCGGCGGCGGCGTGCTGATCGGAAGGGCGAGAAAAGAGCTGTTAAAGTTTGCAGAGGCTTTCGATATTCCCGTTGTCACCACGATGATGGGCAAGGGCTCCCTGCCCTCGGATGACGAGCATTTCTTCGGTATGATCGGAAACAACGGTCATCCTTATGCCAACCGCGCCATGAAGGAATGCGACCTGCTTCTGATGGTGGGCGCGAGAGTGGCCGACCGTTCCGTAAACCAGCCCGATATCACGGTCACCAACAAGGTGCTGGTACATATCGATGTGGATCCCGCCGAGATCGGTAAAAATGTCGGCCCCCACATTCCTCTGGTAGGCGACTGCCGTGCGATCTTCAACGATCTGATGGAGACCGAGAAGTGCGGAGCACATAAGGAATGGATGAAGACGCTTAAGGTGTGGAAGAAGGAGATGGAACCCAAGCGCAAGGTGAAAGCCGGCTGCGTGGATCCTGCGGCCTTCATCGAAGAGCTGACCCAGAAGATGCCCCAGAAGGCCATCTACGTGGCAGATGTGGGACAGAATCAGATCTGGTCCTGCCGCTATGCTAATATCAAGGGCGGCGACTTTTTGACCAGCGGCGGCATGGGAACCATGGGCTATTCGATCCCCGCAGCCATGGGCGCCAAGTACGCTCACAGCGACAGAGAGGTCATTGCTGTCTGCGGAGACGGTTCCTTCCAGATGTCGATGATGGAGCTGGCTACGATGCGCCAGCACGGCCTTAAGTCCAAGGTCATCGTATTGAAGAACAATTACCTCGGTATGGTGCGTCAGTATCAGCACTTTACCTACGAGGACAGATACTCCGTTGTAGATCTTTCCGGCAGCCCCGATCTTGAAAAGTTAGCATCGGCTTACGATATGCCCTTCTTCAGAGTAGAAGATCCCAAGAAGATGTCGAAGCAGATCGACGACTTCCTCAAATCCAAGGATGCCTGCCTGATGGAAGTAGTGATCGATCCAATGGATCTCGTATAACCTGACAGAGAAAGGATTAATGCTATGAAAAAGATATATTCCGTTTTGGTGGAGAACAGATCCGGCGTACTCTGTAAGGTGGCGGGACTTTTTTCCAGAAGATGCTTTAATATCGATTCCCTTGCCGTGGGCGAGACGGATGATAAAAATGTATCCTGTATGACCATCGTCTCCAGCGGAAACCAGAGGACCTTAGAGCAGATCGAAAAGCAGCTGAACAAGAAGCTGGATATCATCAAGGTACGTACCTTCCGTGAGGAGCAGGCCGTAAGCCGCGAGCTCATGCTTTTGAAGGTGAAATACAACCGCACCAACCGTAAGGATATCATGGAGATCTGTGACATCCTGCGGGCGGATATCGTGGATATGTCCAAGACCCATCTGATGATCCAGATCTGCGACGAGCCCCGGAAGATTGAACTTCTTCTGGATATGCTCAAATCCGTGAGCATTGTGGAAGTGGCACGTACCGGCGTTCTGGCACTTACCAGATGCACGGAGAATGAATAAGACAGGAGATAAGGATGAAGGAATATAATCTTCCCTACCATCTTATGGTGGAAGAGGG
>JAILKJ010000059.1 GCA_024693845.1 Lachnospiraceae bacterium | reverse complement strand
TCCCTTAGAGAGTATGAGGTAGATAGGCTGGAGGTGGAAGTGCAGTAATGTATGCAGCTGACCAGTACTAATCGATCGAGGGCTTATCCAAAGATAGGTTAGATAGATGATTACGATTTCGGTTTTGAAGGTATGATTACCATGAAGTGAGCACAGGCTAACGCCTGTGCTTTTTTGTTGTCTGAAAAATGATTTCTGTACATACAATTAGTATTGTTATATAATATAGACAGTGTATTTTTATGCAAACAATGTGACCATAGTGGAGGGAACATAATGAAAGTCAGAAAAATCAGTCTTACCATGCAGATCTTTATTATCAACATCGCGGTTCTTCTGATCGCTACACTGGTTCTGGGGATCGTATCCACTGTAAGGACTAAAAATGTGATGCAGCAGCTGATCAGACAGAGAATGATGGATATAGCCCAAACTGCTGCAGCCAATCTTGACGGTGATGTTTTAAAGGAACTCGAAAAAGAGGATATGGGAACACCGGAGTATGATAAGGTTCTGAATGTACTTGCAGCCTTCAGGGATAATACGGATCTGGAGTTTATCTATTGTATGGAGAAGACCGGACCGGATAGCTTTATCTTCACCGTAGATGCAACGATCGAAGATCCTGCGGAGTTCGGAGACAGCGTGGAGGTAACGGATGCGCTTATCAACGCAGGCAACGGTGAGGCCGATGTCGACGGAGAGCCTTATGAGGATGAATGGGGCAGGCATTACTCCGCCTACTGTCCCGTATTTGATTCAGCAGGACAGCTGGCCGGTCTTGTAGGTGTGGATTTCAGTGCGACCTGGTTCGATCAGCAGATCTCGAAACAGATCCGGATCATAACCCTGATCAGCTTTTTGATCCTTGTACTCAGCGTATGCGTGGTACTTTTCCTCTGTAAAAAGATTGATAATGGCTTTAAGACCCTCAATGATAAGATCTGTGATATCGCAGACGGTTCCGGCGATCTAACCAAGAATATCGTCATGACTTCCGGAGATGAATTTGAAGTGATCGCAGGAAATATGAATACCTTCATCGGTCAGATCAAGGAGATCGTGGCAGGAGTAAAGGGCAGTGTGGAGGATTCGGCAGCCGCATCCTACGAATTATCCGTTATGGCTGAGCATGCATCGGACACCATCAATTCGCTCTCCAATGCGATTTCCGGTGTCAGCAAAGGTGCAATGCAGCAGGCTGAAGATGTCAATGATGCATCCGGTAACGTATCCAGCATCGTGTCCAGCCTTTCTGATGTGACGGAGACCATTTCCTCAGCGGAAAAGTGTACAGACAGCATGACCAGCAATTCCGAAAAGGTATCCGAAAGCTTCGATGTTCTGATCGAAGCGATCCGCAGTTCCATGGCGGAGCTGGAGTATGTGACCAAAGAGATCGGAAATGTGGGTGACTCCGTTGCCCAGGTTATTCAGGCTGCGGATGTGATCAATGAGATCGCAGGTCAGACCAACCTTCTGTCCCTGAATGCTTCCATCGAGGCAGCCAGAGCCGGAGAAGCAGGTCGCGGTTTTGCCGTGGTGGCAGAAGAGATCGGTAAATTGGCCGTTCAGTCCAATGATTCCTCCGTGTCCATCAAGCAGATCATGGATGAACTTAAGGGTCAGACCGAGAAGACCATTGAACTGGTATCCGATCTGAATCAGGTGATGGAAAAGCAGGAGACCACCAGCCGGGATTCCAGGGAATTCCTGGTTACGCTCTTTGATGATATCAACAATACCAGGGAAAGCTTTGATGCTATTAAGACGAATGTGAACGGCATCAAGGATGCCTGCAATGAACTGAATGCCACCATTGAAAGCCTGTCGGCTATTTCCGAGGAAAACGCAGCTTCCGCGGAAGTGACGGCTAACTCCTTTGCGGAGATCTCCAACATCATCGGAAATGTCTCCGAGAAATCCGACGGCATCAGCAAACAGTCACAGGGACTTGGTCAAATGGTGAGCAATTATAACGTCTGATCAGAAGAGACACATGTTTTAGGCTATATCTGCTCAGGGAGAGGGCAACATTGGATAAGGAAATGAAACGATTCATACGCCAACAGAGGCGGGGCGGATTATTACATCGGAGATGATATGAAGCTTAAGCAGGTGCTCATTAACATTCTGAGCAATGCCATTAAGTTTACCCAGGCCCCCGGCAGTGTCACTCTCATGATCGAGCGCACCAATGTTTTTGATGACCAAAGTACTTTGAAATTTGTGATCAAAGATACCGGTATCGGTATTTCTGAGGAGTTTCTGCCGAAGATTTTTGAATCCTTCACCCAGGAGGATTCCGGCCGCCATAACAAGTACGGGTCAACAAGACTGGGAATGGCCATTACAAAGAACATCGTTGAGCTGATGAACGGCAGTATCAGTGTGCAATCCAAAAAGAATGAGGGTACGGAGTTTACCGTTATCGTCACCCTGAAAAACTGCGAGCATAGTGAGTATGACAGCAGTATTATCAACTACAAGGATCTGCGGGTGCTGGTGGTGGATGATGAGCAGGTTGCCGCCGAGCATGCCATGATTGTTCTGGATGAAGCGGGTATCAAGGCGGATATCGCGTTGAGTGGCGAGGAAGCCCTGAAGATGCTGGAGGTGGCACATACCAAGCAGGAGCATTACAATCTGGTACTTTTGGACTGGAAGATGCCTCAAATGGACGGCATTGAGGTGGCCAAGAAGATCCGCGAGCGTTATGACAATGAGACCACGGTCATCATTCTTACTTCCTTTAACTGGGATGAGATCATGGATGAAGCCATGCATGTGGGCGTGGACAGCTTTTTGGCAAAACCGCTTTTCGCCTCCAATGTTATCGATGAATTCGAACGAATTGCCCGCAAGAATAACATGAGCCTGTTCAAGGAAAAAATGCGGGCCGAGCTTTCGGGCAGAAGAGTCATGATCGTCGAGGATATGGAGATCAATGCAGAGATCATGAAGGAAGTACTGGCTATCCGTGAGATGACGGTAGACTGCGCAAAGGACGGAGAAGAGGCCCTTTCACTCTTTAAGGAGCATGAGCCCTTCTACTATGATGCGATCCTGATGGATGTCAGGATGCCGAAAATGGATGGTCTGGAAGCTACTACCGCCATCCGTGCACTGGATAAAGAAGATGCAACCATCATACCTATCATCGCTATGACGGCAAATGCCTTTGATGAAGATGTGCAACGGTCACTTCAGGTGGGAATGAATGCCCATCTGTCCAAACCCGTGGAGCCTGACAGACTGTATCAGCCCCTGGAAGAGCTGATCTGGGAGGCGGGAGGAAGGCCGGAAAGTAAGATCACATATAGTAGGATAGTTCGGAAAGAACGATATCCATCTGCTCTTTTTCCTTCTGCGTCTTGGTAGGCCGCTGAAGGATCTTTGCCAGGCAGCCCTGCTGCCCGGTGATTTTTTTGCTGATGGGGAAGAAGAGCTCAAAGGCCATGCAGTACCGGCTGACCCATACTTCAAACTCGGTGCGCTCATCGATCCTGGGTACACATCTGTGTTGAAGGACGCATTCCATGATGCTGTCCCGGGCACCGTCGTGGGAAGGCCTCTTTTCACCTTCTTTTCCGTCCTCGTATTCGATCTCGGAAAGAACCCGGAAGATGTCTATCTTGTCCGCATCCCGGATGATGTTGCAATAAAGGGCTTCTTCCTTTGTGAGTTCATTCGGAAGATCCAGTTTATTGTGAAGTCGGATCACCTTTTCCATGAGAGAAGCCGTGGCTTCATCCAGGTCATCCTTGTCGAAGAAATCCAGGATATGCCCATCGATAAAGAGAAGATCCGCACCCAGCTCGGCGTGATCCACGGATTTGCGATCAATGAAAGTTCCGTATTTTTTTACCTGCTCAAATCTGCCGAAATCATGCAGCATCCCCATGCTGAAGGCAAGGAAGATCCCCTGTTCATCCAGTCCCAGATCCTGTGCGATCACTTCTGCGTTTTCAGCTACGCGATAGGTATGATCGATCTTCAGAGAGATCTTCACATCCGACGGATCGTAGTGGTCGGTATATTCACGAAAAGCACGTTTGATTCTTTCTCTGTCTGTCACTTCATTCACCTCTCAACAGCCATTTTATCAAATCTTTGAAGCGGAGGCAAACAGTTAGCCATAGGAAACCGGGATGGCTTATTTTCTTGCGAATTGCCTCATCGGGCGTTATAATCGAAACAGTTAAGAGAAGGCTGAAAAGAAAAGGAGGAAACAAACATGACATTTGATGATCTGCTCACAAAGGTAAGAGGATTAGCACAGAAGGCAGATGTTTCTAACCAGGATTTTCTGGCTGTACAGGTGAATATTGAAGGTAAGGACAGTGGTGTGTTCTATGTAGAGGTTAAGGATCATAAGATCAGTGTTGAACCCTATGAGTATATCGATAGAAACTGCGCCATCACCATGAATATGACGAATTTCAATAAGTTGATCGACGGGAAACTCGACCCTATATTTGCTTTCACCACCGGGAAATTAAAGCTGGATGGAGATGCCGGAAAAGCGTTGGAGTTTTCAAAACTCATAAAGAAGTAGTCCGGGGGTTGAAACAAACACTATTGACTTTTTATACCCAAAGTGTATATAATGCATATATACAATAATATTATTGGAAAAGGATGACCATATGGACATTATCATCAGCAACGCTTCCGGTGTGCCTATTTATGAGCAGATCGAGGAGCAGATCAAAAGTATGATCATGAACGGAGATCTGGCAGCGGGGGACGCCCTGCCGTCGATGCGCCTTCTGGCGAAGGAACTTCGGATCAGTGTGATCACAACCAAAAGAGCCTACGAGGACCTGGAACGGGACGGGTTTATCGAATCCGTTGTCGGGAAGGGCAGCTTTGTCAAAGGCATCAACAGCGAGATCATGAAGGAAAGTATGCTCTTTGCCATTGAGGAAAGCCTGGAAAAGGCGGTGGATAAAGCGATTCTCGGTAAGGTATCGCTTACTGAGATGCAGGAGATGCTTTCTATCATTTATGAGGAAAAGAAGAATGGATGAGATCAAAAATGTCATCGAACTAAATAATGTCACAAAGGATTACGGTGATTTCAAACTGGATAAAGTCAGCTTTTACGTACCAGAAGGTTCTGTCTGCGGTTTCATCGGACAGAACGGCGCGGGAAAGACAACCACCATCAATCTGATCCTGGATATCATCAAAAGAGACGGCGGAGATGTGCGCGTCTTCGGACAAAACGTGGATCAGGACAGCGCATCCCTTCGGGAAGATATCGGCGTGGTCTTCGATGAAATGGGTTTTCATGAATTCATGACAGGCCGCGATATCAATATCATGATGAAGAATATCTATAAGAACTGGGACGAAGCCACCTTCTTTGAGTATCTGAAGCGCTTTTCCCTGCCTTCGAAGAAAAAGTGCGGGGACTTTTCCCGCGGCATGCGGATGAAACTGCAGATCGCGGCGGCCCTGTCCCATAACGCAAAGCTTCTTGTCATGGATGAGCCAACCAGCGGTCTTGACCCCATCGTTCGAAACGAAATGACGGATATCTTCCGGGAGTTCGTACTGCAGGAAGATCATACGATCCTGCTTTCTTCCCATATCACAAGTGACCTTGAAAAGATAGCGGATGAGGTAGTCTTTATCAACGGCGGAAGGATCGTGCTTTCCGGCAATAAGGATGAGATCCTGGAAAAACACGGGATCCTGCGTTGCAAAAAAGAAGCACTTTCCAAGATCAGCACTTCCTTAGTTGTCGGAAGTGAGATGAGCAGTTTTGGTTGCGAAGTACTGGTC
The DNA here is from genome assembly GCA_024693845.1 of Lachnospiraceae bacterium. Lineage (GTDB taxonomy): Bacteria > Bacillota > Clostridia > Lachnospirales > Lachnospiraceae > RGIG7926. Next base: position 20,544 of record JAILKJ010000059.1, on the reverse strand, counting down.
AATGACCGGCATGCCGCAGCAAAGCTGTATCCGGACATGGTATGCGAAAGTGCGTCCTTAGAGCAGATCATGCTCTATTATGTCAGTGCGGATCGGAGGTGAGGCGGTATGAAGGGCTTGATCCTGAAGGATGTTATGAGTTTAAAACATCAGCTGAAGATCTTCGTCTTTGTGCTCTTCGGTGTTGTGGTCACTTCGATCCTGTTTGTGCTCAGCGCCCGCTTCGGAAACCTTGCACTGGCCGGCCGGGAGATGCTGCGGACTGAGCAGGCATCAGATATTGATGTAAAGAACCTTGCTACGGTGGCGCTGGTACTTTTTATGTTGCTTCCCATCGCAACGGTGGGAGATGTGGTGAATGTATTCCAGGCAGACGGAAAGGCAGGGTTTTACCGGATCGCAGGTGCATTTCCCCTTCCTGTCAGTAAGCGACTGCTTGCCAGATTTCTAACGATCTATGCCTTATTCGGGATTGGTACGTTGATCGATCTTGTACTTGCCTTGGTACTTTCAAGTCTGACAGATCTGATCCGCTTCCGGGACTTTTGCGGGATCATATTGTCGGCGGCTTCCGTCATGAGCATCTACAGTGCGCTGGTGATCTTTTTCTGTATTCTTATGGGGTATGGCAGCCAGTCCTATGCGCAGATCTTTTCTCTGCTTTCCATGGGCCTTGCGCTGATCCTGTGTAACCTTAAATACTGTGGTAGTCTCATCAAGGCGATCACGACAGATCAAAGCGGGTCTTTGGACATGACTATTTTCTGGAGACCTCTTGATTTTATCAAGGAAAAGTTCTGGATTCTGGTACTGATCGCGGTTATCGTGAGCATTGTATCCTACGTTGTATCACTGAAGGTTGCATTAAGAAAGCGGGGGGTGATCTGATGGGAGGACTGTTATATAAAGATTTTACCGCGGTCAAAGGCAAACGTCTTGTGATTACCCTTCTGGTACTGACAGGGATTTTTATCATACTCCGATTTGTGTTTGCGGAAGCGGACGCCTTCCCGGATCTGCGGATGATCAGCGATGATGGGGATGTAATATCCTTCATTGATGTACTTTCCTGGACGTTGGAAGGGTTGCTGCTCTGTCTCTCGGCCTGCTTTACCCTTACGTTTTCAACGATAATTCTGCAGTGTGATGAAAAGAATACGACAGGACACTACTTATCGGCACTGCCTGTTTCGAAACAGACCTATGTGGCGTCCAAATATGTTTTTTGCGGCATTTTACTGTATGTTTTTTTCTCCCTTTATGAGATCTGGCATATCGTGTCGATCGCCTTTATGAAAGAAGGGCCTGTATATGATAATGTTCAGCTGATCGCCGCTTCCTCGCTTCCGCTTCTGGGCTCGGTCATGCTAATCCTGACTATAGAGCTTCCTCTGTTTTTGCTGCTTGGAAGGCAGGTGGCAGGGGTGATCAAGGACGGCGTGATGCTGTGCATCGGTCTCGGCGTTCTGGCCTATTTTCTGTTTGGGGATCTGGATGTTTTTTCCCGCTTTGATATCGGCATCATTAAGACGTGGGTGGATACCCATGAGTTTGAAGTGTTTTTGTTTTCTCTGCTGATACCGCCCGTCACCCTGGGACTGTACTATGTTTCTTACAGGATAACCGCAGCGTTATATAAAGAGTGAAGGATCGGGCATTAGTTGCAAAGGAGTATTTAACTTATCCGTTTAAGGGGTGATTGATATGAAAAAGCAGGACGGAAAACGTCTTATCATTTATCTGGTGCTGAGTTTTTCACTTGCCTGGCTCTGGTTTTTTCTGACGAACAAAGGCGGAGAGATGTGGGAAGATATGTCAAATGCAAAGCAGAGTCTCGTGGCACTTGGTATGCTGTGTCCCATGATCGCCCATATACTCACACGGCTGATCACAAAGGAAGGCTTTGCCATGACGGGGAAGGGGTCCTTGATGCTGGGAATGGTATTTCGGGACCGCAAATGGATCTGGTTTTTGCTGGCTTTCCTATTGCCCTGGATCTACACGGAACTGGCAAATGCCATCGCGCTTTTGATCAGTCCGAAGATGTACGATCCCACATATTATCAGGGTCTTGGAGTGGATAGCAGAGTTATATTTTTAATGCCGGTAAACGCATTGATCACCGGCGTGATCGGCTCCTTTGCCGCCTTCGGGGAAGAAGGCGGATGGCGGGGCTATATGATGCCGAAGCTTTTTGGTGTCATGGGACGCATCCCGGCGCTTTTGACCGGCGGGATCATATGGGGACTGTGGCATGCGCCGCTGACCTGCATCGGTCATAATTTCGGAACGGATTATCCGGGATTTCCCTATGTGGGCATTGTTCAAATGTGCATCTTCTGCACATTGGTGGGGGTGATGCTTACCATCCTGACGGAAAAGAGCGGGTCCGTCTGGCCGGCTGCCTTCATGCATGCCATCGGGAATGCGAGTCCGACTATCCTGCGGGGCTTTATAAACTCTGACAGGGCACGAGATCTGCCGGTTTCTCCCGGATGGGTCGGAATGCTTGTTTCGGTGGGAACGGTACTTGTGATATTCCTTATCAGTATACGGAAAAGCGAAGTGAATAAGCAGCATCGCTTTTGTTGACGAAGGTTTCCGTAAATGGTAGATTTGAGCTATCAGGAATGCGTTGTTTTCGGAAGGAAGAACGGATATGAGACCGATCAATATCTACGCGCTTACCAGGATAGAAGGGCGTGACAGGCTTTCCAAGATCGAAAAGCAGATGTCGAAAAGAAATCGTTTCCTTGGGATCAAAGAGTGGGAGATAGAAGGGCTGGCGGGTCTTTCGAAAAGACTCTGCGCCTGCATGCCAAGAGGCGAGGAACTCACTTTTTATTATTCCTTCATCATGCCGAAGCTGGGCAAGGAATTCGATCTTCTGCGGATCGCAGAAGACAGTGTGGTGAATATTGAACTTAAGAGTGGAGAGGTGCCGGATGACACCATCAAAAAGCAACTTCTGCAGAACCGGTATTATCTGTCAACACTTGGCAGGAATACTTTTTTCTACACCTATATCAGCGGCCCGGACAGGCTGGTGAGATTATCCAACAGCGGAAGGCTGGTGGAGGCAACCTGGGAGGAACTGGCTGCACTTTTGGAGAGCCAGACGCAGCTGTATGACGGCGCCATCGAGGATCTTTTCAAAGAGGAGAACTATCTGATCTCGCCATTGACGGATCCGGATAAATTCCTTCGGAGAGAGTATTTTCTGACGTCCCAACAAAGGGAGATCAGAAAGCAGATCATCAAAAATATCCGCCGGTGGGAATCGGATAAGAATGGAATCCTGTGGCAGGGGATCACGGGCCTTCCGGGAACCGGCAAAACCATCCTTCTGTATGATATCGCCATGGAACTTTCTGAGAAGGAAAAAGTGTGTATCCTGCATTACGGCTCCTACGGAGAGAAGCTCCAAAAGCTGGATCAGAGACTGAGAAGGGTGGATTTTTTTGAAGGGAAGATCGGCGATGCGCTGGAGGAGTCGGGCCCTTATGTAGCCATCCTGGTAGATGAGGCCCATGAGATCACGCCTGCTGAAATAGAGCTTATCCGCGCATTGGGAGAAAAGTGGAAGGCGCCGGTGATCTTTTCCTACGATAAGGAGGACGCGGTTTCCCTTCTGGAAAGGAGAAATCAGGGTAGCGAGTTGATCGAGAGGGAAGACGGCTTTATTCGTTTTCGCCTGACCAACAGGATTCGTTTGAACAGCGAACTTTCCTCGTTTATTGCCTGTCTGATGCGCGAGAAAAGAGGCGCTCAGAGACGGAGCTACCCATCTGTTTCGTTAGCGTATGCTAACAATTCGGAAGAGGCAGCGAAACTGTTGGGGAGCTTCGGGAACAACGGATATGTATATCTGTGGGATCCGTCCATTGAGCAGCCCTATGATTCCATTGAAGTATCGGGAGACCTGGACGGCGTATCGGTTCCCGTAAAGGCATCCGCCTGCAAGGAATATGATCAGCTGGTGATGCTGATGGATAAGAGCTTTTACTATGACGAAGACGGTTTTCTGCGAAGCAGTGCAGGCGGGGAAGGGCAGAGTGCATCTGACAGCAGAGTAGTGGATCTGTTTCACGGATTGAGCCGTGCAAAGAGGATGATTGCTCTTGTAATACTGCGTAATCAGGAGGTTTTTGACAAGATTTTGGAGATTTTACAGTAATTATCCCCGAGGGCGCATCTTTTTTCAGAATTTTATATACAATTAGGGCGTTTTTTGCTATAATTAACGAGGCGGTATGTTTTTTCCGTACAACAGAAGGTATATTGTGAGGTAGGAGAATGGATACTAATATTTTATTAGAGAACGGAACGAATGAACTTGAAATACTAGAGTTTATAGTGGATGGTAACTCCTATGGAATCAATGTGGCGAAGATCCGTGAGATCATCACATATCAGGAGGTTACGCCGGTCCCGAATGCACATCCGAGTATTGAGGGAATATTCATGCCGCGTGATGTGATGATCACGGCCATCGATCTGAAGAACTGCCTGCAGCGCGGACAGTCCGAACCTAAGGGCCTGTTCATCATCACGAACTTTAACAAACTGGATATCGCATTCCATGTAGATCAGGTGTTGGGGATCCACCGCGTTTCATGGACCGAGATCATTAAGCCGGGAACAACGGTATCCAATCCCGAGGACGGCATCAGCACAGGTATCATTAAGATCGACGGCAAGCTGATCATCATCCTTGACTTTGAGAAGATCGTTACGGACATCAGCCCTGAAACGGGTCTGAAGGTTGCAGATATTGCGGAACTTGGTGTCAGGACCAGAAATGATGTTCCGATCCTGATCGCAGAGGATTCGCCGCTTTTGAACAAGTTGATCGTGGACTCCCTGAAGAAGGCAGGATATGAGAACCTGATCCATACCGAGAACGGACAGGAAGCATGGGATGTGATCTGTGAGTGCAAGGAAGAGGGTACACTGGATAAGCATGTAAGATGTATCATCACCGATATTGAGATGCCGCTTATGGACGGCCACAGATTGACCAAGCTTGTGAAGAGCGACAGTGCTACCAAGGATATTCCTGTCGTTATCTTCTCATCCCTTGTGAACGAAGAAATGAAGAAAAAAGGCGTTGCGCTCGGCGCGGACGCTCAGCTTTCCAAGCCTGAGATTGGTAATCTTGTCAGGATCATAGATGACTTGGTACTGTAAGTGACAGCAAACAGGCTGGGAGATACCCAGCCTGTTTTTGCGATATTAAGTACTTAATCAAGTAAATGAGCACAAATGAAGAATATTTGGACAGCCTTTTAGCTGCCATGATGGAGCCGAATAACGATAACAAAGAGCCGAAGGAAACTTCGGCTGTTTCGGATGCTGAGGACGTTATCGAAGAGGAGAAGGTTGTCATTTCCGAGGCCGTTGATGCTTTGGAGGATGCGGAAGAGGAAACGGAAGATGTTTCGGGGACTGAGGAAGTTGTTGAAGAGGAACCTGCAGAAGAGGCTGCAGCGGAGGTTGTTTCGGAGCCTGTTGGTGCAGCTGAGGACGAGGAAGAAGTTATCGAAGCAGCTGAAGAGGTTGTAGAGGAGTCTGAAGAGACGCCGGTGGCAGAGACAGCAGTTGATGAACCTGAGGAGGAAGTGCCTCAGGTAGAGATCGCTACAGACGAACCTGAGGAGGAAGCACCTCAGAAAGAGATTGAAGTTACCCCTGTATCGGACGATCCGAATGCGAAGCTGAGTTCTGATCAGATAGCGGCTATGTTTGCGCAGGCCGAGGGCGGAGCGGACGAAGCTGCAGAGCCAGTAGAGGAAGTTGAGATCGCCGCAGATGAACCCGAGGAGGAAGCGCCTGAGGTTGAGGTCGCTACGGACGAGCCCGAAGAGGAAATGCCTCAGGTAGAGATTGCAACAGACGAGCCCGAGGAAGCACCTCAGAAAGAGATTGAAGTTACCCCTGTATCAGACGATCCGAATGCGAAGCTGAGTCCTGATCAGATAGCGGCTATGTTTGCGCAGGCCGAGGGCGGAGCAGAAGAAGCCGCAGAGCCTGTGGAGGAAGCAGAGATCGCCACAGATGAACCTGAGGAAGAAGTGCCTCAGGTAGAGATCGCTACAGATGAACCTGAGGAAGAAGTGCCAGAGGTTGAGATTGTTACGGATGAGCCCGAGGAGGCACCTCAGAAGGAGATCGAGGTCACCCCTGTATCAGACGATCCGAATGCGAAGCTTGATCCCGACCAAATAGCGGCTATGTTTGCACAGGCAGAAGGTGGATCGGAAGAGGCATCCGCAGCGGAGGCGGAGAATAACCAAGTAACGGAAATGGAAGAGGGAATGGAAGAAACACAGGATAAGCAGAGTGAGGAGACGGGAGAATTGGGCGATCTGGATGATCTCGGTAATCTCGAGGATATCGATCCCGATGACCCCGATGCCCTTGATAAGCTGCTGGGAATCGTCAGCGAAGATGGAGAGGACGATGACAAGGTTGATATTGAACAGGCTCTGAAGGAAGCCAAGGATGGCGGTGAAGAAACCGGCCTTTCCGCCAGTGATATGGAGCTGACGGACCTTCTGGATGACCTGGGAGATGATGATCCTGAGCTGCAGGAAATCGGCGAACTGCTTCGGAAATCCGATGACCATGAGCTGGTGGAAGATGAGATGAGAGCGCTTCTTGATGAACAGGAAGAAGGCGAAGACGGCGGAGAAGCTGGTGAAGCGTCTAAGAAATCCGATAGCCTGGACGTGATCCGTCAGGAAGATGCGGAAGTGGAATTCAGCGGTAATACTCCTGCATCAAAGAGTGAAGAAGAGCAGCCGGAAGAGCCCGCCGGTAAAAAGAAAAAGAAGAAAAAGAAAGAAAAGAACGAAGAAGATAATCCGGAAAAGAAAGAAAAGAAGAAAGGCCTGTTCGGAGGCCTGTTCGGCAAAAAGAAAGGCGAGGAAGATGCAGAAGGCGGCCTGAGTCAGGAAGAGGCCTCCATGCAGGAGCTTGCCAATATGGATCTGGGAGACCTTCCTACGGAGCCGGAAGGAGACGCTTCTCTTTCGGAACCTTCCCTTACGGGTGGAGCCGAAGGCGGTGCAGAGGTTATGAGTGCCGATGCGTCAGCTGTAGATGCTTTGCTTGAGAAAGGTTCCAAGAAGGGGAAAGACGGTGAGAAGAAGGGTCTGTTCTCCAAGCTTTTTGCAGCACTGATAGAAGAAGAGGAAGAGGAAGAGATTCCCGAGAAGAAGCCCAAGAAGCCTAAGAAGGGTAAGAAGGGCAAGGCGAAGGACGCTGACGATAATCAGGGTATCCTGGATGAGTTGGATGGCGAGGAAGCCGCTCCCAAGAAGCCCAAGAAGGAGAAGAAGCCCAAAAAGGAAAAGCCCAAGAAGCCACCGAAGCCCAAGAAGGAGAAAAAGCCCAAGCCTCAGGAGCCGCCGCTGAGACGGCTGCCTAAGAAGATGGTCATCCTGATCTTCCTGATGTGCCTGTCCATGCTTGCGTTTATCCTGCTGGTGGTATTTTTGATCCCGCCTCTGTTCCAGATGCAGGCGGCCAGAAAGGCATTTGATAATCAGGAGTATTACGAGGCTTATGAAGGTATGATCGGACAGAAGCTGTCCGAAGAGGATGAGAAGATCTTCATGAAGTCCAGACTTATCTTGAAGGTTCAGCATAAGATGGATGCCTATGAGCATTACGTAGCCATGAACATGCCGGTAGAGGCTCTGGACAGCCTGATGAACGGTTATGTTCTGTGTGATGAGCTCTCCGCCGAGATCGAAGAATACGATGCAACGGCAGAGACTTCGGTAGTCCGTGATCAGATCCTGACGATCCTGCTTAACCAGTATGGTCTTGACGAAGCGAGTGTTAAGGAGATCTATGCTCTTGATGATTATAATTACACCAAGAAGCTGGAGGAGATCACCGGTAAGCTCAGCCGTCAGAATGCAAATTACGGCAAGGAAGAGGAAGAAACTCCCGTGATCCTGGCACCGGATAAGGAGCCTCAGGAGACTGAGGATGCCGCTTCGGAAGAAGGAGAAGAGTCTTCCGGGGATGATGAAACAGAAGAGAGAAAACCTGTAGATGAGAATCTTCCGGATCTTCTGCCGGAGGAGGGGATAGAATGATAGCAATCCTGGATTATGATGCCGGTAATATCAAAAGCGTGGAAAAAGCAGTGGAGGCACTGGGATCCGAAGCGGTTGTAACCCGTGATCTGGACACGATCCTGAAGACTGACAAGGTGATCCTGCCCGGTGTAGGCGCCTTCGGAGACGCCATGGAAAAGCTGCATCGATACGGGCTTGTGGATGTTATCAAACAGGTGATCGAAGACGGGAAGCCGTTTTTGGGAATCTGCCTCGGGCTTCAGCTTTTGTTTGACGAAAGTGAAGAAAGCCCCGGCGTAAAAGGCCTGGGGATACTGCCCGGGAAGATCGTTCGTTTTCCCGATTCCATCGGAATGAAGATCCCGCAGATCGGATGGAATGATCTGAGCTTTCCGCATAAGGGAAGGCTCTTTGAAGGGTTGAAGGATGACCCGTATGTGTATTTTGTCCATTCCTACTACCTTAAGGCGGATGATGAGCAGATCGTAACAGCCACCACGGAGTATGGTGTTACCGTACATGCTTCGGTGGAAAAGGGTAACGTATTTGCTTGTCAGTTCCACCCGGAAAAGAGTTCGGAAACAGGTCTTAAGATCCTGAAGAATTTCCTTTCGCTGTGATAAGGTGCTTGTGTCGGCGGAGGAAAGTTAGCGGAGGGTAACAAAATGCACACTAAAAGAATCATTCCCTGCCTGGATGTGAATCGCGGCCGCGTTGTAAAGGGCGTGAACTTCGTAAATCTGATAGATGCCGGAGATCCGGTGCAGGTAGCCAAGGCTTACGATAGCGAAGGAGCCGATGAGCTTGTATTTTTGGATATAACTGCTTCCTCAGACGGAAGAGAGACTGTTGTGGATATGGTAAGGCGCGTCGCTGAGCAGGTTTTCATTCCCTTTACGGTAGGCGGCGGGATCAGAACCGTGGATGATTTCAAAGCGATCCTCAGGGAAGGCGCGGATAAGGTATCCGTTAATTCCGCAGCCATTATGAATCCTGAGCTGATCAGCCAGGCGGCGGATAAGTTCGGAAGCCAGTGTGTGGTACTTGCCATCGATGCCAAGAGAAGAGAAGACGGCAGCGGCTGGAACATTTACAAAAACGGTGGCAGGATCGATATGGGTATCGATGCTGTTGAGTGGGCCGTAAAAGCCGAGAAGTTGGGTGCGGGAGAGATCCTTCTGACCAGTATGGACGGTGACGGGACCAAGGCCGGGTATGATATTGAACTGACCCGCGCTATAGCACATAGTGTTTCGATCCCCGTTATCGCATCAGGCGGCGCAGGTACTCTGGAGCACTTTTACGAGGCGCTTACAGACGGATGTGCGGACGCTGCACTGGCGGCATCTCTTTTCCACTTTAAGGAGCTGTCCATCCGTGAGGTCAAGGAGTATCTTCGCGGCAAGGGCGTTTCCGTGAGATTGTAGGAAAGATCAGAGAGGTAGAAGAATGAATAAACTGACTGAGTTTTGGGAATCACTGGAAGAGGATACGGTAGTCAACCGTAAGCTTTTGCTGTTTGAGTTTCTGACAGCGATATTTGCAGGCGTACTGCTTGGAATCTTCATCACCCCCTTCAGAAGCATCACCATAGCCAGCAATAACGACGGTTGTTGCGCAAGCGCAGGCTGTGGCTGTGACGACGAGGATGAGGATTGACGAATGGCGGCTTTGACAAATGCTTGGGAGAATGCGATGCGGCCGGAGTTTTCCAAGCCGTATTATAAAGCGCTTTTTCAGAAGGTGAAGGAAGAATACAGTAAGTATCAGGTGTTTCCACCGTCATCGGAAGTGCTTTCCGCATTTGAACTGACGCCCCTTGATCAGGTAAAGGTTGTGATCATCGGACAGGACCCATATCACGGAGACGGGCAGGCCCATGGCCTGTGTTTTTCTGTGAAGCCCGGCATCGATATCCCGCCTTCGCTGAAAAACATTTACCAGGAACTTCATGACGATCTGGGCTGCTACATCCCCAATAACGGATACCTGGTAAAATGGGCAAAACAGGGAGTTTTGATGCTGAACACGGTACTGACTGTCCGGGCCCATATGGCCAATTCCCACAGAGGGATCGGCTGGGAGCAATACACGGATGCGGCTATCCGGATCCTGAATCAGCAGGATCGTCCCATCGTGTTCATCCTCTGGGGATCACCGGCGCAGCAAAAGGCAAAGATGCTTGATAATCCGAAGCATCTGATCCTGAAAGCACCGCACCCCAGCCCGCTTTCGGCATACAGAGGGTTCTTCGGGAGCAAGCCCTTCAGTCAGACGAACGCATTTCTGGAGAAGAACGGACTTACACCCATCGACTGGCAGATCGAAAATCTGTAACACAAAATGAGATTGTCTGCTTTCCCGGGAAAAACAAAAGATTTCCGGAAAACAGAAGATCATAGATTAAAGGTATATGAGGAGGCTTATTATGGCTATCAGAATTGGAATTTTAGGTTATGGAAATCTCGGAAGAGGGATCGAGGCAGCGATCCGCCAGAATCCGGATATGGAATTGGCTGCATTTTTCACAAGACGTGATCCGGCCGCTGTCAAGACGGCTACGGAAGGCGTGCCTGTTTACAGTGCAGATAGCGCTAAGGATCATAAGGATGAGATTGATGTGTTGATGCTCTGCGGCGGAAGTGCTACGGATCTGCCCGTTCAGACTCCTGAATATGCAAAGTATTTCAACGTGATCGACAGCTTCGACACCCATGCAAAGATCCCCGAGCATTTCGCCAATGTTGATAAGGCGGCAAAGGAGAGCGGCCATGTGGCAATGATCTCCGTGGGCTGGGATCCGGGGCTTTTCTCCCTGAACAGAATGATGGCGGGTGCCATCCTGCCCGACGGTAAGGATTATACCTTCTGGGGCAAGGGCGTAAGCCAGGGTCATTCCGATGCCATCAGAAGGATTGAGGGCGTAAAGAACGGCAAGCAGTACACGATCCCCGTGGAGAGCGCACTGGAGGCAGTAAGAAGCGGAAGCAATCCCGAGCTTACCACCAGACAGAAGCATACCAGAGAGTGTTTTGTAGTGGCTGAAGAAGGCGCTGACAAGGCAAAGATCGAGGCAGAGATCAAGAACATGCCGAATTACTTCGCAGATTATGATACTACGGTACACTTTATTTCCGAAGAGGAGCTTGCACGTGATCACAGCGGGATCCCTCATGGCGGTTTCGTGATCCGCAGCGGTAAAACAGGCCTGAACGGTGAAAACAACCATATCATCGAGTACAGCCTGAAGCTGGATTCCAATCCGGAGTTTACCTCTTCCGTACTCGTAGCATATGCAAGAGCGATCTGCCGCCTGGCAAAGGAAGGACAGACGGGTTGCAAGACCGTATTCGATATCGCACCTGCTTACCTGTCACCACTTTCCGGAGAGGAACTGCGCAAGAGTCTTTTGTAAGCCGTGGCTAACTAAAATACTGAAAGTTTTGAGGAGATGTTATGAAAAAAGTACCTTTTGTGAGCAAGGAAAAGGTGGAGGAGATCGTAAAGACCTACCCTACACCCTTTCATATCTATGATGAAAAAGGAATCCGTGAAAATGCGGCAGCCGTAAAGGAGGCTTTTTCCTGGAATAAAGGATTCAAGGAGTATTTTGCGGTAAAGGCCACGCCCAATCCCGCATTGATCAACATCCTTCATGAGTATGGCTGCGGCACGGATTGCTCCTCGGTTACCGAGCTGATGATCTCCAAGGCTATGGGGATAGACGGAGAGGACATCATGTTTTCATCCAACGATACGCCCGCATCGGAGTTTGTCTATGCTGACAAGATTGGTGCCATCATCAATCTCGATGATTTTACGCATATTGATTATCTGAAAAAAGCGCTGGGCGGATGTCTTCCGAAAACCCTGTCCTGTCGCTATAATCCCGGTGGCGTGTTCACCATGAGCAACGGGATCATGGATAATCCGGGAGATGCCAAGTATGGTATGACCACGGAGCAGATCCTGGAGGCTTACCGCGTTCTGAAGGCAGAAGGAGTGGAGCGTTTCGGTCTGCATGCATTCCTTGCCAGCAATACGGTGACCAATGAATACTATCCCAAGCTGGCAGGAGAGCTCTTCGAGCTTGCGATCAAGATCAGGAAGGAGTGCGGCGTAACCCTTTCCTTCATAAATCTTTCCGGCGGTGTGGGCATCGATTATACCGAGGAAGCGCAGGCTAACGATATCAGAGCCATCGGCAGCGGAGTGAAGGAGGCTTATGAGAAGATCCTTGCTCCTGAGGGACTGGATGATATTGCGATCTACACGGAGATGGGACGTTTCATGATGGGACCTTACGGCGGTCTGGTAACCCAGGCGATCCATGAGAAACATACCCATAAGGAGTATGTGGGCGTGGATGCCTGTGCCGTAAACCTTATGCGGCCCGCTATGTACGGAGCCTATCATCATATCACGGTCCTTGGCAAGGAAGATGCGCCTGCCGATACGGTGGTGGATGTGACAGGTTCACTTTGTGAAAACAACGATAAGTTCGCCATCGACCGGAAGCTTCCGAAGATCGATATGGGCGATTATCTTTTCATCCATGATACGGGAGCACATGGATTCGCAATGGGCTACAGCTACAACGGTAAGCTGAAATCCGCAGAGCTGCTGCTTCGGGAGGACGGCAGCGTGAAGCTGATCCGCAGGGCGGAAACGCCGATGGATTACTTCGCAACCCTCGATGTTCTTCCTGAGTATGCAAAGATGGAAGAAGAGATGAAGACGGTAGGAGAGATCAAGATCGGAAATATTCTGTAAATCAGGGCTAGGCCAAATAGAATACAGGATTTTAAACGGAGTCAGAAATTGACTCCGTTTTTTTGGTGAGTAATATCAGACTCTCGGGCAATTAATAGATAAAAGTGCTCATACAGATGATCATATCGTATAACAAAAGGAGGGTTCATTATGAGTAACACGGGAAAGGCGTTAAGCAGAAGACGGCCGACTGCGAGGCTGTTGGCCTTCGTAATGGCGCTGCTTCTAATGCTTTCGGTCATGCCGGAGAATACGTTTGCCTACATCGGCGCGTTCCGCGCAAAATCGACAGACAGCGATAAGAAGCTGCATACCGGTACGTTCGAGTATGACGGTGATACCTACATGTATATCGAAAATGAGTATCTCCATTTCGATATCTGTGTAGACGGTAAGAAGCATAAGGATTATGCGGGGGTAATGTGCCACACCATCCCTACTGCGCAGATGGACGGGTATAAGGATCTGAATTCCTTCGGAAGACAGAAGATGCATTACCAGATCAAGGCAAATAAAATTGCCTATATGGGGAATTTCGGCGATTTCGATCATCCCGGAACCGTGGCGGACTACAGCCTGAAAGGTAAGCGTAAGGATACTTTTGTCAGTGATAAAAATGAACAGCCGGGGAATGACTATTTCTTCGGCGACAGCATCGGAGACGAGTGTATCTCCCTTACCGCAGGGTTGAACAGTGAGGATACGAAGAATTATAACGTGATCACCTATTTTACGCTGGTGGAGATGGATAAGGGAAGCGTGAAAGACGGAGTTATGCAGGAGCCTACCCTGGTCGATCCCGGTGACAAAACGCAGAACTGGGGTGTTGTCGCCAGAAGTATCTGCTCGAAATACAATGATATTGATTATTCGGATCCGGGGCTCGGCCATATTTCGGAGTTCGGTGATGTGTACCGTCTTTCCGTAGAGTATCTGGATTTTCCGAAGATGGGGCACCCGGGAGTGGATGTTACCATTCCGGCGGTTTATGCACAAAAGGTAACCGACAAATATGAGAATTTTGAATTCACCCTGGAAGTGAACAGTGTGAATATCGTTGCCGGTATCGGGATGACGAAGGAAAACCAGGTTTCCGAAATCTACAGCGACAGCTATACCTACGCATCTCCCTTCGTGGCGGCCTCCAATCAATACTGGTTCGGCTGCGAAGAATTCAATGACCCGACCGATATCAACAATTATTCGGGCGTGGAGGGCCATCCCAGAAGAGGGTATGCACAGAAGATCAAATATGATAACTATACTCTTTGGACCTATGGCCATTTTGATGATAATTATGCGATGCAAAAGGGCTCCAGAGACGACAGCCATGCGCTCTGGGGCTATCGCGACCTTCTGACCAAACAGCAGATCGCCGATGCCGCCAAAGAGGGCAAGCCGATCGAGCCGGATAAGGTTACCGCCACCGGTAAGGATTATCTGTATGTGAAAAGTGACGGTACAGGATTCCAGGTGACCAAGACAAACAGTGCTTCCAAGATCCCTTCCGATGCACTGGCATTCTATAACGGTGAATTCAAGAGAGATGATTACGGTAACTACCACTTCACCGGCGGTTCCGTATACTTAAGTCCCACGATCTATATGAGCTGGGATGCGTCCAAGGAAAAAGAAAACGGCGGAGATATCGATGTCTATCTGAAGTCGAACGGTGAGCTGGTATTCCCTGCGGATCAGGTGAACCTGAATTCTCCGTCCTTCAAGTTCTTTTCACCTAAGACCTATGACGATCCGGCCCAAAAGCCTGCGGGTGCCGCACTCAAATACGGCGGTTACGCAAAGGATCAGACCCGTAAAGGCCTGGTGCTTGAGATCGATCCCGAGCAGAACGATGCGATCCTGAATGTCAATCTTCCGGGTAACGGTGTGAGCGTGGAAGAGGCAGCCATCAATAAGGACGGCGAGCTTGTGTTCTCCGGAAGCCTTCAGCTGGAGCTGTTCCTTGCCAATGTGGACATGCAGAGGCTCAGCTACAAGAACAAGAACGGCGGATTTAAGGTGAACGGTATCGAGGCGAAAGGAGAACTGAAGACCTTAAGCGGAGAAAATGATTTCCGCATCCTGAATTTCAGCGGAACCAATATTTCCGCAGATATCAGCACCTTTGAAAATGAACATTATAATTTCGAACTGACATTATCCGTAAAGGATATGTTTACGACCGAGGCAGAGCTCAGCATCGTGCGTCTGAACAACGGTAAACTGTGTCCGGATAATCTGTACTTTAACGTAAATATCGAAGCAGACGGAGTGGGTCTTGATATTACACCCGCAACCCCCGTGGTAACGATCACCGGTGGCGGCGGCGGTGTATATAACCTCGCCGATACCGTTCAGGGTAATTATCTTTCCATTCCGCCGGTAGTTGTCAGGATCACCGGTGACGGCAAGATCCTGAAGGTGATGGAAGGCAAGCTGGATCTATATGCAGGACCCGGCAGACTGAGCCTGGAGTCCCATGACCTCGGCTTTAAGTATCCCGGTACCAAGACCAGGATCGACATTCTGGATGAGCTCTCTGCCGGTTACTACTTAAAGGATGCTATGGTCACCTATTGGGGAACCAAGTATCAGGGATATGAATTCGGCGGCAACATGGCGCTCGGAATAGCCGTTATTCCGAAGGAAAGAGCGAATACGGCTGCCAAGAAGATGTTTGTGGACACGGTTAAGGCGAGAGCCGAACTGGGCGCCAACGTGATCGTGGCCGAAAACCATCAGGTAAATAAGGCATATGCACGCCTGGGTGTATCCGGCGGCGCTGAAGCAAGCGTGAAGATCCCGCTGATCGATTATGAACTGGTGAAAGGAAAGCTGCAGTTCAATTTGGCAGGAGAGGGAATCTATCCGAGAAACGGTAATCCGTTTGAGAATATGCAGCCGACCGGCGGTATCGCGGCTACCGGCCAGCTTGGTAAGATTGCATACGGCCGCGTGGTCTTCTATCTGCCCGATAAGTTTGAAACCCAGAGCGGCTGGGGAACAGCCGAGGATTTCAGCTTTGAGAACCTTTCCGCGGAAGGGGAAGAGGAGATCCTGGCTGCCCTGAGCGGTATGGCGATGGAAGGGGAGCCTGAGCTGGTAACCTTAGAGGATGGCTCTGAGATGGTAGCAGTCTATGCTACGAATATGTATCCTATTGATGCTCAGGTACAAGAGGTAGCTGCTGCAGCAGGTAGTGATGAGGACATGCTCAGTGCCGAGGGGGATGCCGATCCCGAAGAACTGATCAGCGCGGAAGGCTATAAGACCAAGCAGATCACGATCGACAAAAACAATGTAAAGGACGGACAGGGTGTCATTCTGGCAGTGGTTCCGGATGATTCCTCACTCGTTCCCGTATCCGGAAATTCCGTATCGGCTAACTCGGTATCCGGCAACAGTATTTTTACCGAGGGGATCAATGTATCGGGACTGAACGGCTGGACCAAAGTGACACCGGAATATGATGCTCAGGGGTATATTTCCAACAACACGGATCTTACGATGTGGGAAGGTATCTACACCTATGACGATAACGGAGAACCCGTAAAATCAGCGACATTTATTTCCGTTCTGAAGGATGAGCTGCCATCTTCCGGCACGATCACGATCACGGCGGATCATGGTTTTACCATTGCTGCATCGGCTACCGCGCCGATCACGGAACTGACGGGAAGCCTGAATGCGGACAACCTGGCACTTAGTGTGGCGAATCCCGTTACGGGCCAGGCTTATCAGCTGCAGACCTTCTACGGCAGCCTTGATGAGGAAGGCAATATCACGCCGGACCATCTGGTCGACTCCCGTCAGGTTACGGGAACCGGAGAGACTGCGATCTCTACCACGGTTTCCCTTCCGACGAGCGGTCAGGAAGTGCCTAGCGGTACCTATTATGTGACTTCGATCCTGACGGATATCAACGGAATGCCGATCGCTTCCTATGATGGTCCGCAGATCACCTACAGCAATACGGCGATCCCGGATTCGCCTTCAGCAGCCTCTCTTGCCAGGATCGGTAATGAGGATCTGCGTGGAAGCTGGAGCAAGGTGGAAGATAAGGCTGACGCCCCTGTGGATGGGTACCGTCTGAAGATCTATCAGAAGGACGGCACAGAAATGACAGATACCGGACGCGGTTACGATCTGACAAAAGAAGAACTGGCAACACTGACCGATGAGGATCCGGACAATGATGCCTTTGGTCTGTACTATGACAGCGCGAACCATACATACAGCATTGACATGGCACTGACGATGGGTGGTAACGCTACGGAAAACGGCGAAGCGGATGCCAACCTGGCAGGTCTGGAAGCAGGAAAAGAGTATTGCCTGGGTGTTTCGGCATATACAAACAGAGAAGTTGCTGTCGATGAAAATAACCCGGACGATGTTGTGACGACGTCGGTCTACGGAGCAGAAACACTCTCAGCGCCCCAGCTGGTAACGGAGTATGTACCGGTTGAATTCACGGTGTCATTAGGTAGCGAGCTCCTTGCTAAGTCGGCAGACAAAACCTACTCCTATAAGGGTAAGATCCCTGACGGATCAACGCTTTGGGTGGGAAGTATGCTGACCCCCGGCGGAACCGATGTAACGGACAGTACCAATGTGACCGTTACCTGTATAGGACTGACGGATGATAACGGAGATCCGCTGGTTCTTCATGGCAATGCACCCAATCAGGTGGAGCTTCCCGACTTTGACGGCGTACTTCAGCTGGAGGTCAAGGCAGCCTATTCCCACGACGGTGTTGTGG
This sequence comes from Lachnospiraceae bacterium, assembly GCA_024693845.1. Classification (GTDB taxonomy): domain Bacteria; phylum Bacillota; class Clostridia; order Lachnospirales; family Lachnospiraceae; genus RGIG7926. The sequence continues at coordinate 2,919 of JAILKJ010000059.1, read as the reverse complement.
ATGAGAGCACGGAATACGTGAGCTTCGAAAAGGATAACCTGGCGCCGGCTCTGCAATTTGATAAGGAGATGTTCTACACGGATGGTGTGGATGACGAAGGGCACAGAACCTATACCATCACCGGTGTGACGGAGGCCGGAGCAGATATCTATCAGCTTCGGGATTATCAGAGTCAGGATGCAGACTGGAAGGCCACCGCTGATGCGGACGGAAGGTTTGAGATCATTGGTACCTTTGAAAATACTGTCAGCGGAAATGATATCCGCGGTGCCTGCGATGCCATGATGGTCTCCCTTTTTGCAACGGATGAAGCCGGGAACGATTCGGAAACGGTAACGGTAGCACTGACTGCGCCGGTTGAGAATCTGATCGATACGCCGGTGGAAGTAACGCAGAAGAATGGTACTGCAGGAAAAACGCTCGCCGCACCTGTCTGCAAGGTCAATGGTGATATTATCGATGCAAGTACGTTTACCTTCACCTACAGCGGTGTGCTGGCAAACGGCTCTGCTTACAGAAGCACGACGGTGCCTACGCAGGCCGGCAGATATACCGTAACGGTGAGTGGAAAAGATGATGTACGAAACTATACCGGAACTTCGGCAGAGTTTGTGATCCAAAAGGCGATCAGACCTACGGTGACCATAGGAGGGCCGTTCCAATACACCGGTGCTTCGATCACACCGGAGGTCACGGTCAGAGACGGTAACAACATTATTCCCAAGAGTGAATACACGGTCAGCTATTTTGACAACGTGAACGTCGGAACCGCCGGGGCGACCGTAAAAGCGTCTGCAAACGGTATCTATACCTTTGCCGATGTTTCGGCGGCCTTTACCATTGCCAAGCAGGGAGAAGAGGTAACGAAACCTGCGGACAAGGGTACGACGATCACGGATACCAAGGTAAAGGCTAAGGTGGTTGTCACCTCCAAGGAAGGACAGACGCCTACGGTAGAATATAAGGGTACGACGGATACGAAGGCAAAATCAGTCACCATCCCTTCTACCATCAAGAACGGCAGCATTACCTACAAGGTAACTTCGGTTGCACCCAAGGCTTTCGCCAACAATAAGAAGGTCACTTCGATCACGGTCGGTAAAAATGTTACGACCATCGGCGATAACGCCTTTGCGGGCTGCAGCAACCTCAAGACGCTGACCGTCGGCGCCGATGTAAGTAAGCTCGGAGCAAACTTTGCCAAAGGCTGTAAGAAGATGAAGAAGCTTCATATCAAGACAAAGAAGCTGACCTTAAGCAAGACCCATAAGAAAGCCTTCAAGGGTCTTCCCAAGAATACGGTGGTTTATGTACCGAAAGCCAAGAGAAAGACTTACACGACCATGTTCCGAAAGAGAGGGCTTCCCAAGAACATCAAGATCAAAGGTAAATGACATAATTCGTGATGCATAAACAGACGGTTCCGTGATATTTCACGGAACCGTCGCCATTTACTTGCAAAGCGTGCCATGATGTGGTAAGATTCTTTTTGTGTGAAAAGCCGGCGTGTCGGAATGGCAGACGAGGCAGACTCAAAATCTGTTGTAGGCAACTACGTGCGGGTTCAAGTCCCGCCGCCGGCATTAATTAAGACCCCTCGAAAAGAGGGGCTTTTCCTTTATTTATGCGGGTTTGAAGTGGTTTTGAAGATTGTTTTGAAAACGCATATTTTTAATGAAAAAGCCGTTTTTTCAACTCGATTATCCCAAAATTATCCCACGGGAATATAATAAAAAAGCCCTGTTTTTAAGGATCAACAAGGCTTTTTTGATTCTGATTATCCCAGAATGAAATTATGAGAAAATTGCGGTATATTTTTCGTTCATTTCTAGTGTTTTATCTTTCATAGATCGGCGGTAGGTTCTTTTCATTACGTTGTCGGATTTCCAGCCGCCCATTTCCATGATATAGACATCAGGGATGCCCATTGCATGAGCTTTACTTGCAAAGTAGGCACGGAGATCATGGAAGCGGAAGCGGGGAAGGTTAAGCCGCTTTTGTATTTCTTTAAGATGATCATTAAGCCTGTTGGGATATCCGTCAAATAAATATCCTTCCTGTTCACGGATCATATTAGCCAGCGCACTATCTATTTTGATTTCTCGTTTACTTTTTGTCGTCTTGGTGGTTTGCTTTATTATCCACTTGCCACCATCTTGTTGTACCTTTGCTTTATTGATATGCAATTTATTATCATCGTCAAGATCGGCAGCGGTAAGAGCACAGATCTCAGAACGGCGAAGGCCATAGCAGCCAAGGCGATAGGGTATTTCATATCGGGTGCCGCTTACTATATCAAGTATATGATTGATATCATCCTCTGTGGGCGTATATTGCTCATTTTCAATCTTTTGTGGCAGGATGGTACTTAGATGCATATTCGGCCGATAATCGCCCAGAACGGCCGAAATGAAGCCGTGATAGTTGCGTACGGTCTTGGGCGTGTGATCGGCTGATATAATGTTGATTATCTCTTGGACATCAAGCGGGGTAATGCTTGATATTTTGGTGTGCTTAAAACTATCCGGTAGGCTTCGAAGAATAGTTTTGTACCCTCTGATGGTGGAAGCGGAGAGTATATTACTTTTGGAATCAATATACATGTTGGCTGCAGATTCAAAATTCTTGATTTTTTTCACGGGCACGTCTTGGGATTCAATCAATTCATTGATCATACGTTGCGCATCCCGCTTGCAGGGCTTTTCATTTACAGATAGGCGGTAGGTTACACCATCCACCATTTCTTTGATTCGCCATTTGTTTCCATGCTTTTCTATGGTCATAGTATGTTACTCCCTTTTTGACATATACAATTACATTTAATATAATATAAGCGGCTTGGGCGGCCTGATTATGGGTTACTGTGAGAGGTTATTCGTTATCGGTTGTCTAAGCCATTTCTATTTCACCTGACTTGAT
>JAILKJ010000060.1 GCA_024693845.1 Lachnospiraceae bacterium | reverse complement strand
GCATCCTCCCATGCCTTCTCAGCGGAAAGCTCTTCCTCATCCTCAAAGCCGGGAGCGATCATGCTCTCCGCCTTCTGAGGAGTCAGGTCTTCATTAGCCACCGGGGTATTATAGTCGGCTGCACTCGGAATATAACCGCCGCTCTGCTCCACCACCTCACCGGTCAGGCTGTCATAGACCACAGGCACCTCAAGATCCGGCTCCGAAGAAGCCTGAGGTGCATCAGCCGGCGCAGGCTCAGCCCAAGCGTTTACTGCGCCCAGCTGCGGCGTTGCCGCAAGGACAAAAGAAAGCAGCAGTGCAAGCACTCTTGCACCCTTTTTTCCCTTTGCTTTATGGTTTATTTTATCGGAAAAATATTTTTTCATATCTGTACCTGTCCCTTTCCGGTCTGTAACGATAGAAATACACATCTATTATACCCGTCAAGAGGCTTCTTTACAATGTTTTTGTGTATGAAAACGAGCTCCCCGCACAGGGCTGAGAGCTCGCTTCATCAGCTGTCTTTCATACTATCCCATCAATATTTCCCCTTCATCAGTTTGGCGTATTTGACAGTCTTGCCATGGGGAACGGAAAAGAGGATCTTCTTTTTGCATTTCTTGAAAGCCTTCGTCCCCACTTTAGTCAGGGTTTTGGATTTAATAGAAACATTCTTCAGATTACTGCAGCCGTAATAAGCCTGGTTGCCGATCTTCTGGACCTTGGACGGAAGCGTGACCTTCTTAAGCTTCGCACACCCGTAGAAAGCTTTGCTCGGGATCTCCACAACCGTTGCAGGAAGCGTGACCTTGGACAGCTTCTTATCTCCTGAGAATACACTTTTTCCCATCTTCAAAAGCTCCGCTCCCTCGGAATGGGTGATCTTCTGCAGACTGCTGCAGGCCGCAAAAGCCGAGCTTCCGATCTTCAAAAGTTTCTTGGGAATATTCAGCTTCTTCAAAGCACTGCACCCGTAAAACGCCCTGTTTCCGATGCTCAGAAGGCTATCTCCCAGCGTCAGGCTCTTCAGCGACTTACAGCCTTCAAAAGCTGACTTGTCTATGGTCTGCAGACTCGAAGGAGCATGGAACTCCTTCAGCGAGGTGCACTTGTAAAAAGCCTTCACCCCGATGGATCTGAGCCCCTCATTGGGTGTCACCTTCGTCAGCGATGTGCATCCCATGAAGGCTCTGTCGCTCACCGTTTGAATATTGCTTCCGAAGACGATCTCCTTAAGGGTTGTGTTGTTTTTGAAACACTCCTTCTCGATCACGGTAATGGGATATGTGATATCTCCGATGGTCACCCCGGCGGGGATCACTACCTTGCCTCCCTCTCCGACACGGGCGATCCGGATGGTAATGGAACCGTCCTCATTTTTCACAAAAGAAAAATCCGTCCCGTTGATGGTAAGCTTCGCTATCGATCCCTTGGCCAGGGCTGCCAGGATCGCCTGTGCCTGCTGCTCGCTCAGCCCGTATTCATTGACATAGTTATTATACTGATTCGTGATCTGAATCGGATCATCATCGTCCGGATCATCCGGCAGATCCTCCAGATCTTCGTTCCGGATCCATTCCGCTGTCAGCTCAACCACCGAATCGTTCATCGTGGTAAGATTGCTGACCTTTCCCTTACGTTTTACGATGCCTCCGCCGGACCATCCCAGGAAGGTGTAGTCTTCTTTAAACGGAGTGGGGAGCTCCAGCTCCTCTCCGTATGCCAGGTTCACATCCTCAAAGGTATCCTCCGAATCCGAGCGAAAGCTCACTTTGTAAGATACAGCTCTCCAACCCGCCTTAAGAGATACGGTTCCGCCGGCAGTTGCTGTCAGATTCTTCACACTTCCCGTCTGATTCGTCAGCCCTGCTCCGGTCCATCCGGTAAAAACATAACCGGTCCGCTGAGGCGTCGGCAGTATAAAAGGTGTATCATAGGAGGCTGTTGTATCGGAGATGGCATTGCCGCCCGCACTGTCATATCTGACCTTATAACTGTTGGGACTCCAACCGGCCTTAAGATTGATCACGGCTCCGTTGGCAGCTGTCAGGTTCACCACATTTCCTGTTTTGCCGGACAACCCTGAACCGGACCAACCCTTAAAGGTATAACCTGTCCTGGTCGGTGTCGGCAGGGTAAATGCCCTGTCATATACTGCCGCGGTATTGGCCGGTGTGGTGCCGCCCTCTCCCTGATAGGTGACGGTATAGGAAGCCGGTGTATAATTCAGCGTTATGGTCATATTTCTGACGCCGCTGCTCTGACTGTCCAGACGGAGGCCCACATTTTTGCAATTGGCAATGAACATCAGCACCACATCTCCTGAAGTGGTGTAAGTGTTATTAAACCGGGTATCATTCTTCTGTAGTGGCGGCGCATACTTGTTCATAAGAGACATATTAAAGTACTGTCCGTCACCTACGGTTCCGAATTTAACACCCGAATTCTGGTAGAACCACCTGACACTGGCACCTATCCCGTAACCGTCCACATTGGCATCATAGCTGGAAGCAACGGAAGCGGAGGATATGATATATCCGAGTGGTTTGGGACAGGTAAGGGAATTGTAAATTACAAACCGTTCCTTGGATTTTTTACCGGTTTCGGAGATCGCACCCATAACATGCTTGCTGTCAGCAAGTCTGACCTTTTGCCAGTTACCGCTGCTGGAAACGGAAAACTTCGCATCCTGCTTCCCTGTGGACATGTTCGTGGTCGTATTGACCGTTACAGTGACGGTATGGCTCTGCTTGGCTCCGGTTGCAGTGTTGACGGTATTAAGATAGAACTTGCCGCTCTTCTTGGTAAACTTGTAGCTTGTCGCTCCCTCTGCAGAAAGCTCCTCGGAAATCTCATTTCCGGACACGGTCATCTCGTTGTCCTTCCCGGAAGCATCTGATGGATCCTTCCCCGTCTCTTCATCGATTTCGCCGACTTCTTCTTCACCGATAGCTCCTGCATCTGTCTTACCGACTTCACCGGCTCCGACATCAGGCACACCGGCTCCGGTATCGGACGCGCTCTCCTCCCCGGAAACCTCCACGACTTCGTAGCTTTCACAGTCGATCTGATCGCCGAACAGATCCTGCTCCGGCTCTTCCTCCAGGTATATACCCTCGGGTGCCTTCAGCTGTTCCGTTTTCTCCGATCCGGATACCACCGGCAGGGCACCGCAAACGGGGAAAGCGGATACTCCGGTCAGTAAGATACCTGCCAAAGACGCAGCAGACAAACGTCTGATACCCCTTTGGATCCCTGCATACAACCTGACATTATTCTTTTGTAAAATGAATTTTTTTGTGATCTGCACTTCTTAGTTCCCTCCTTTTTCGAGGCACACAAAGAAGCACCGAGATATATGCACATGAAATGAAAAAACAACACACCCGAAACAGGTGTGTTGAAGTATAGCAGAGCAAGGTCATGTTAGTCAATAGAAACAATTTAGTTAGCATACGCTTACTTTACAGATAGGTGATGAACCGATTCCCGTTCCCTTCAAAAAAGGCTGCGGAATCATTCATTCCCATCTTGGCCGTCTTGCCCGTGATCGGATTGTACACGATGGTATTAAGCTCGTTGAAGCCCAGGATCAGCACTGCACTTCCGTCATTCAAAAGTGCCATGACCGGCCGGTCCCGATCCACAAAATACAGAATACTTTCCATGCTGCAGCCGCTCAGCTCCAGCATCCTGCGATCCGGCATATTTTTCTCCAGAATATTGGCAATGGAGCTGCCGTTTTCCAAAAGCTTGGTACAATCTATGCTGATACCTTCCTTTTTCAGCATGGTCTCAAGACAGTATGCCACACTCTGCATGGCACCGGCAGCCTGTCTGTCCTCGGAAGCATCTATCTGATGCACGGCGCTCCGGGAGGACTTTTCCCAGATGCAGCGTCCCTTCGCATCAATGACTCTGCCGTTCTTATCCTCGGCCACCGTCAGTGCTTCCTTTTCCTGTGTAAAAATGCCCGCCAGACCATACATGTCATAGACAAAGAAGTCCTCATGCACCTCATTGCGGTCACTTAAGAACAGCTGTCTCTGTCCCTCATACATTACCTGCTTGGGTGTCAGCACCTTCATCTTGCTGCTGGAAAGGGAGGCCTTCATAGCCACCTGAACCACTTTTTCAAGATTCTGGGTTGCCACCACCTCAATGACATTCTTCGTATCCGTATCCGGCGCATCATTCATGATATAGTCATCTGCCACGGAAGTCAGCTGCCCGGGGGCACCCTGGGTCACTCTGATCAGACGTACCTGCTGGGGAGAAACCTCGGCATCCGTGATATACGTGCCGGCTTTTTCATAAGTTTTCAGTATATTACCATCTTCATCAAAGATCTGAACCGTGGACATGAGAAAGATGGTATTACCGAATTCATCCTGCACCAGATCGCTTGTATTGGCGGTTCCGTAAACGAGGTCTTCCCCCACAAAACCAAGGGCGCGGATATAGCGGCCCTGAGGGCTGTCGATGGTCGTCTTCCGTCCGCTGGCAAAATTCATCATAAAGAGCCTCTCGGCTTTGCCCTCTTCCTGTCCTTCCTCCCAGACAAACAGGTGATTGTCGCGACTGACATGATAGGTCCCGTAGGAAAGATCTTCCAGCACTACCTCATAGGACTTCTCGATCAGGTCAACGCGGAAGAGTTTGTTCCCAACGATGAGAAACAGCTTGTTGGTAGAGTTAACATATGCTAACTTTCCAACATCCTGTTTCAGATATTCCGCAGAGGTATAGAAGGGAATATAGATCTCCTCCTCCACGGTGTTCATCATGCTGTTATAGTAGTAGCAGGTAACACCGATGCCGCCTTCATGGGCTCCTCTGTTCATATATCCGCTTACCAGAAAACGGATATTCCCGCTTTCATCGATATCGAGAATGCGGATGCTGCTACCGTCATAGACAGATCTTTCATCCTTCCCTTCCTCATCCCAGAAGGTGAACACTCTCGCCGTTTTGTTATCGGTAGTATTAAAGGAATAAAGGGTACCCTCCTTGACGAAGGCGAACATGTTACCGTCTTCACTCTCAACGATGTTCAGACTGTCGGGATCCGTGATCCCCAATGAGATCTTGTTATTGGAATAGACAGCGTCCTTGGGCTGGAAGACGGAATTCATCCTCCTCTGGTAATCCAGAAGATAGATCCTCTCCTTGCCGAAGCGCATGTAATAATACTCTTTTATGTTGTAGTGCTCCTCCTGGACTCCGTTCTTGAGCACAAGGGGATAGCTGAGAGCCACGGCACTGACATAGGGATTGATCCTGCGGATCTGCACCTGCGGATCTTTGGTCCTTTTAACATCCAGCATGCCCCAGGTGATCTGCGAAAAAGAAGAATGGATATCCACTCTGGCAAAGGTGGTATTGTCTCCTTCCTCATTGGATTCCATGTATGTGGTCAGGCTTCTGGCCTGCTCTTTGTCAAAGGTTTTTTCTGAAAAATCAAGGGCGAAGGAAACTGCTTCGTCGCACCTTTCTATCTGATCCATCAAAAGGATACGGGTATCAAAAAAGATCCCGTTCCTGCCACCCTGTTTGACCTCCAGCCGGAGAACATACTCATCTCCCACCTCCAAAAGGTCCTTGAGAGTAATGGAAAAACCAAGCTTCGAACCGTTCTTATCAAAGGTTTCGATGCTTCCGTTTTCGATCAACCGCTCTCCTGAGGTATCCCTGACCTCGTAATCGATGCCGTCTATGTGATTATCATAGGTATCCATCTCCATCTCGATGCAACGGCTTGCGGCGTCAACAGGCGTGATGCTGTCACAGACGAAGTCCGTGTCGCTTTCCAGGATCCCTCCCCGCATACAGTTAAAACGCTGTCCGTCCCTTACTACATAAAGCAGGGGAAAAGTGGCCGCCGACATCTCCGCGGTCAGGTCACTTCCCGCCCGGTTCATGACTCTGTCCGTCACAAAGATCGCCGTCACAAATATGAGAATGGCATAGATGGTTTTGATGATGATCCTTTTCATTCTTCGTATTTCCTAAAAATCGCATCCGGAACTGTCCGATCCGGATGCGATCCCATTGTTTTGTATGAAAGTTTGCAGCCTGTTATTTTGCTGCCTCAATACGACAGATAGCTCTCTGAAGCGCGGTCTGGGCTCTTGCGATATCCGTCTCGTCATCTCTTTTCTCAAGACGATCCTCAGCTCTGCTGCGGGCAGCTTCAGCTCTTTCCACATCGATCTCGGAAGGCCACTCGATGATCTCCGCCATGATGGTAACGGCGTCGGGAAGGATGGTGGCAAAGCCTTCATGCAAAGCCGCCTCTTTTACCGAATCGGCACTCTCCGTGATCGTCAGGATTCCGGGCTTGATGATCACCGTCAGGGGAATATGATTCTTATAAACACCGATCTCCCCCTCGGTCGTATTTAACTCAACCATCTCGACCGAACCCTCATAAAAAACTCTGTCGGGCGCGATGATCTTGAGGGTGAATTGATTTTCGTTTTCCATACTGATCTCCTATGCCCTTGCCACAACCTCGTCGATGGAACCTGCGGAAAGGAAGGCACTCTCGGGGATGTCGTCGTGCTTGCCGCCCAGGATCTCCTTGAAACCGCGGATGGTCTCGGAGATCGGTACATACTTACCTTCCATACCGGTAAACTGCGTAGCAACAAAGAACGGCTGGGAAAGGAAACGCTGGATCTTTCTTGCACGGTTAACGACGATCTTGTCTTCTTCGGAAAGCTCGTCCATACCCAGGATGGCGATGATATCCTGCAGCTCTTTGTATCTCTGAAGGATCTCCTGTACGCCGCGGGCAACGAGATAATGCTCCTCGCCTACCACTCTGGGATCCAGGATACGGGAGGTAGACTCAAGAGGATCTACCGCCGGATAGATACCAAGCTCGGCGATGGAACGGGAAAGCACGGTGGTTGCATCCAGGTGGGCAAAGGTTGTTGCCGGCGCCGGATCGGTAAGGTCATCCGCAGGCACGTATACAGCCTGAACGGAAGTGATGGAGCCGTTCTTCGTAGAAGTGATCCGCTCCTGCAGTGCACCCATCTCTGTCTGAAGGGTGGGCTGGTAACCTACTGCCGAAGGCATACGGCCGAGAAGTGCGGACACCTCGGAACCTGCCTGGGTGAAACGGAAGATGTTATCAATGAAAAGCAGCACGTCCTTACCGCCCTTATCACGGAAGTACTCTGCCATGGTAAGTCCGGTCAGACCAACTCGCATTCTTGCTCCGGGGGGCTCATTCATCTGTCCGAAGATCATGGTCGTCTTATCGATAACGCCGGATTCGGACATTTCATGGTACAGGTCATTACCCTCACGGGTACGCTCGCCTACACCGGTGAAAACGGAATATCCGCCGTGCTCTGTTGCGATGTTACGGATCAGCTCCTGGATAAGCACCGTCTTACCTACGCCGGCACCGCCGAAGAGTCCGATCTTACCACCCTTCTGATACGGGCAGAGCAGGTCAACGACCTTGATACCTGTCTCCAAAAGCTCTGTATTCGTAGACTGCTCCGCGAACTGCGGCGCCTGTCTGTGGATGGGCTCGTATCCGACATCCGTAGGAGCCGGCTTGTTATCAATGGGCTCACCCAATACATTGAAGATACGTCCCAGAGTCTTTTCACCAACGGGTACGGTGATGGGCGCTCCCGTTGCCAGGGCATCCATACCGCGGATCAGACCGTCCGTAGGACCCATGGCGATACAACGTACCGTATCGTCACCAAGATGCTGGGCAGTTTCCACTACCAGCCTGCTGCCGTCGGTGCGCTTGATCTCGATCGCTTCATTGATCTCGGGAAGCTCACCACCGGCAAACTTCACATCAAGCACGGCACCTACGATCTGGGTAATCTTTCCGATTGCCTTATCTGCCATTTTAACAATCTCCTTTTCGTTTTCTTAACTGAGTGCATCAGCACCTGCGATGATCTCCGTCAGCTCCTGGGTAATGGAGCTCTGACGTGCTCTGTTATACTGCAGGGAAAGTGCACTGATCATGTCCTCTGCATTGCTGGTAGCCGAATCCATTGCCTGCATTCTCGCTCCGTTCTCACTGGCCACGGCTTCCACCATGGCACCGAAGATCAGGGAGGTCATATACTTCGGGATCAGCAGGCTGATGGCCTCTGACTCATCCATCTCAAAATTCATGAGCAGCTTGTCATCCGGCATTCCGTTCTCATCTTCCTCTACGCCGCTGCCTTCCAGATCGATGGGAAGAAGTCTGATAAGCGTGGGAATGTGAGACACCGTATTCTTGAATGCGGTATAAGCCAGATAGATCTCACCGATCTTGCCCTCTGCAAAATCAGCAAGCACATCCTTGACTATGTTCATCGCGTCAATATAGATAGGTTCTTCGATCGCGTCGGAGTAATCCCTTGCGATCTCATATCCGGCTTTGTGTAAAGAATCCTTGCCCTTCTTACCCACAGCATAGATCACGCACTTGTCACTGGTAAGCTCTTCGTTTCTGGTCACCAGCTTGATGATGTTGGAGTTATATCCTCCGGCAAGACCCCTGTTGGAGGTGATCATGACGATGGCCTTTTTCTCCGACTGTCCGCTCTCCAGATAAGGATGACGGATGCTGCCGGCTCTGGCCAGGATCGCCTTCACAGTGGCATACATGCTGTGAAAATAGGATTTGGACTGTTCTGCTCTGGTTTTCGCCCTTTGCAGCTTCACCGTGGAGACAAGCTTCATGGCCTTGGTGATCTGCTGGGTGCTCTGAACAGATTCTTTACGCCGTTTGATACTTCTCATCGAAGCCATATGCGTTCACCTGTTCCTTTATTTAAAGTTCTCGATCGCTTCTTCGATCGCTTTCTGCAGCTTCGGCTCAATATCTCCGGTGATCTCCTTCTGAGTACGGATGGTCTCGGGGATCTCGGGATACTTGGTCCTGATATACTCAAACAGCTCGCTCTCGAAACGGATGATCTCCTCGGTCTCGATCTTCAGCAGATACTTCTTGGTAGCTGCATAGATGATGATAACCTGGTACTCTACGGGCATCGGGCTGTACTGCGGCTGCTTTAAGATCTCGCGGATCCTCTCGCCCTGTGCCAAACGCTCTTTGGTATCCGCATCCAGCTCGGAACCGAACTGGGCAAAAGAGGCAAGCTCTCTGTACTGCGCCAGCTCCACACGGATAGGGCCTGCAATCTTCTTCATAGCCTTGATCTGAGCGGCACCACCTACACGGCTTACGGAAAGACCCGCGTTGATAGCGGGACGGAAGCCCGAGTTGAACATCTCCGTCTCCAGATAGATCTGACCATCCGTGATGGAAATGACATTGGTGGGGATGTATGCGGAAACGTCGCCGGCCTGGGTCTCGATGATGGGAAGGGCCGTAAGGGAACCTCCGCCATACTCCTCGCTCATGCGGGCTGCACGCTCCAAAAGTCTGGAATGCAGGTAGAACACATCACCGGGATATGCCTCACGTCCGGGGGGACGACGAAGCAGAAGGGAGAGGGTACGATAAGCGGTTGCATGCTTACTCAGGTCATCGTAGATAACCAGTACATCCTCACCGTTCTCCATCCATTCCTCACCGATAGCACATCCGGAATAAGGAGCGATATATTGCAGGGGCGCAAGCTCGGAAGCCGTTGCGGCAACTACGGTGGTATAAGCCATAGCGCCATACTCCTCAAGGGTCTTTACAAGGGAAGCCACGGTAGAGGATTTCTGACCAATGGCAACGTAGATACACTTTACGCCCTGTCCTTTCTGGTTAATGATGGTATCAATGGCAATAGCCGTCTTACCTGTCTGACGGTCACCGATGATCAACTCTCTCTGGCCTCTTCCGATGGGAACCATGGAGTCGATAGCCTTGATACCGGTCTGCAGCGGGGTATCCACACTCTTACGGGTGATAACGCCGCTTGCCACACGCTCGATCTGTCTGAATTTGGTCGTCTGGATCGGTCCCTTGTCATCGATAGGCTGACCGAGTGCATTAACAACACGTCCCAGGAGGGCATCGCCAACCGGAACCTCCACAACTCGACCGGTGGTCTTAACGGTATCGCCTTCGTTGATATTCTTCTGGCTTCCCAAAAGAACTGCACCGACGTTGTCTTCCTCCAGGTTCATGACCATGCCGTATACCTGACCGGGGAACTCAAGAAGCTCGCCCTGCATAGCCTTCTGCAAACCATGTACACGTGCGATTCCGTCCGCTACCTGAATGACAGTACCGACTTCGGATACCTCAAGCTGTGCTGCATAACGCTTGATCTGATCCTTGATCACCGAACTGATTTCTTCTGGTCTTAAATTCATGGATCTGTTTTCCTTTCATTTTATTACCGCTGAGCGGTTTCGGCTCACCGAGCCAACTGTATCTTCAAAAGATCTTTTTCCAATTCGTAAAGACGGCTGCTGATGCTGCTGTCCACTACCCGGTCTTCGATCCTGATCCGCAGTCCGCCGATCAGAGACGGATCAACCTGATAGCTCATTTCCATCTGCTTATAGGAAGTGGTCTCAAGAAGCCTCTTTTCGATCTGCTCCTTCTGTCCTGCCGAAAGCTCGGTCGCACTGACCACCTCAGCCTTGCCGATGCCCTTCTGCTGCTTAACCTCATCGATGAACCAGGTTAGGATCTCTTCCACCTGATCATAACGGTCCTTCTGTACGATAAGCCGCATCAGACCGGTGACCTCTGCGGAAAGATTGTTCCCGAATACATTCTCCACCACCTGCACTTTTTCATCCATATCGATCCGGGGATGATTCATGAGTGCGGAAAAATCGGGGTTCTCGCGGATCACCTTCAGGACAAGCTCAGCTTCCTCCAAAAACTCATCCAGACGGTTTTCTTCGATCGCCAGCTCAAACAGCGCCTCGCCGTATGTTTTTGAAACTAGCTTAGCCATGTGCTTTCACCTATTTCCTTTAAGGTCTCTTCCAATAAGCTTTCGCTGACTGTGGTATCGATCTGGGCGGAAACCACTTTGCCCGCCATAAGGGAAGCGATACTGATCATCTCGGTCTTAACCTGATCAGCCACTTTCTGTTTCTCAAGCTGTGCTTCCTGATTGGCTCTGTCAATGATGCGGGAAGCCTCTTCCTTAGCCCGGGCCACGATATCGGCCTCATTGGCAAGTGCCCGCTTTCTGGCATCACTCAGGATCTCTTCCGCCTGCTTATCGATCTCACGGATCCTGGATTCATAATCCTCCTTCAGAGCGATGGCTTCGCTCTTTTCCCTGGAAGCCGTATCCAGATCGTTTTTGATCTTTTCGCTACGGTCTGCAAGGAACTTTCTGGCAGGATTGAATAAAAAGTGACCCATGATGAGCATGAGCACGAAGATCGCAACGATCATCAAAGATGCATCATGCAAAAGCTGCCAGTCCAGATCGAACAGGCGCGTGGTAACCTCGGCATCAGCCGCAGCCAGGATAAAAGCATTACCTACTGCTGTATTCAAGCCTTGTTGCCTCCTTTTCCAAAAATGTGTCTCCTCTTACCGAATACCTGATTAGGGTACGAGAGGCTTAACGAACATCAGAAGCATGGCAACAAGCAGACCGTAAAGACCGGTGGTCTCGGCAACGGCCTGGCCGAGAAGCATGGTAGAAGTAACATCGGACTTAGCGCCGGGATTACGACCTACAGCTGCAGCGGCATGACCTGCGGCAATACCCTGACCAACACCGGGTCCGATACCGGCGATAACTGCCAGACCGGCACCGATTGCAGAACAGCCTAAGATAAAGTTTGAGTTGAATTCCATGAGTGTATCCTCCTTAAAGAAATTTAAAACCCCCGCTTATGCGGGAAAAACGACTGCATACAGGACGCCGTCGTATGTTTCCGTGATTATTTTTCTCCGATCGCATCCGAGATATAGGTCATGGTCAGCATACAGAACACGTAGGTCTGGATCGCTCCGGAGAACAGATCGAAGTAAACGTGAAGAGCTGCCGGCCAAAAAAGTGCGATCCACTTTAGCAGTCCGTATACCAGCGCCATCATAACCGTTCCGGAAAGGACGTTGGCAAAAAGACGAAGGGAAAGGGAGATGGGCACTGCCACGTCACCGATCACGTTGATGGGTGCCCAGATCGGCCAGGGATCACAAAGACCCTTCAAAAAGCCGCTGACCTTCTGATATCTGATCTTGTTGACAAAAATGAGACAGAATGTGATAACGCCCAGCGGGAAGGTAACGCCATAATCCGCTGTGGGGGGACGAAGTCCCAGAAGACCCGAGATATTACTCAGCAAAATGAAGACGAACACGGTCTCGATATAGTTGGCAAACTGATGTGCATGAGAACCCATGTTGGTCTTGAGCATATGATCGAGAAGCTCCACGATCAGCTCCACAACATTCTGGAAGCCGGTGGGAACATCATTTGCTTTCTTCATGGCCGCGTTTGCACAGAGGGCAAATACGGTCAGGATCAAAAATACGATCAGGATGCAGACATGTGAGGTGGTGATCCATACCTCATGTCCGAACCAGTTATAGGAAAAGACTTTGTGGATGAAAAAATCCACGCCGGAATCCGCTGCCAGCAGAACTCCATCATACATACTCTTTTACCTCCGAAAATATATTTACTCTTTCACTTCTTCTTTGGGCGGTAACCCCTTCTCGGCCCGGATCAGATCATCCACCTCTTCCGGAGTCAGAAGCTCCTTTACCGTTTCTTTCTTCAGCCCCAGTTTGATGGCCGCCTTATGAATGAAGGGCTGCAGATAGGCTGCCACCTTCAGTTCGATCAATCCCAGGAAAACCGTAAGGGGATTTGCGAAATTCAGGATCATCATGACCCCGAGGACGATCAGGACAACTCCGTACCTAAGCAGGGCGTAGGTCCTCATCTTCTTAACGGCTCCCTCTGCCCCCAGATCCAGCGCCTTATCCAGCGACCAGGTCATGTGAAAGGCTCCGATGAGCGCCAGCACAATGCCGATCCAGAGGCCTGCGCTGTGGTAGAGCGCACCCTTTCCAAACAGGATAAGCCCGATCTGGCAGACCACTCCGCAAAGCAGGATCCCGCAGAGCAGCTCGTCCAGCACATCACTCATTTGAAAAAATCTTCCAAGGGCATTTTTCATTCCTGATCCGTCTCGCTTTCGCCGGATCCGGACTTCTCCTCCTGCCGGCGCTTCTCCCGTTCTCTCTGCCGGCGGGTCTTCCCTTCTCCGGATAAGATCTTCTTCGAAAACACGTAGATATTTCGAAATCCGGCCAGCGCACCCACGAAAAACAGCAGGATCGTCAGATACCCCGTTCCCAGCTTCCGATCCAGAAACAGTCCGAGTGCCGAACACATCAGTATCGGAACGATCATATTGATCCCGAACTGGGAGATCATTGCCAGAGAACGATAAACATCTCTGTCATAATCGTCTTTTTTCATACTTTACCATTATACTGATTTTTCCGCATTCTGTCTAGAAAAGTTGTGTTTTTTTCATTATTGACTTTTTTTTCGACGCATAGTAGAGTTTTTTTAACACAGACATATCTCTTTCTGATGAAGAAAGGAGCTTTGCATGCAGCAATTCGATCTGTACCGCCGAAGACTCATCCCCGACGAATGCATTCTGCTGAAAGACGACCGCATCCTGTCCTTTGAAGGCGGACGTCTGGTCACCTCCTGGGACGTGCTTCGCCCGAAAAAAGTGCTGCATCACGGCATTTCCTGCTTCTTCTTCGATGACGGCATCAAGCTGAGTAAATTCTACGACAAGAACAATGATCTGATCTACTGGTACACCGATATCATCGATGCTCAGCTCAAAAAGAAAAACTCCGCCGACGAAATCCCTTTTCACGATCTTGTATCAACACCCCTTGAGGAGGGTGACTCTCTGATCGTTACGGATCTTCTGGCGGATATTCTGATCTATCCCGACGGGTTTGTTAAAGTGGTGGATCTCGGAGAAATCTCCGATGCCCTGACCCGCGACCTTCTGGATACCGGCCGCGCAGCCTATGCACTCCGGATCACGGATACCACCCTGGAGGATATCTATGCGGGGCGATTTGTTGAAAAACAGAGATTCCTGGAAGGCTTCGAAAAATAATCCCTTTAGTAAAAAATATGTCCTCCTATCTGCTGACCGGTCAGGCCGGGGATAGGGGTTCTGAAAAAGAGGCAGCCACCCACCGGGGAAGCTCCGCTCATGGCATCTCTTGCCGCCTGGTAACAGGATTCGTTGGCGCCTCTGGCAAGCACAAGGGCAAAACGTCCGCTGGCAACAGGAGAAAACTGTCTGTTCTGCATCAATACCTCAAGGACCGTGGAAGGGAACTTGGGAGAACGGACACGGTTTAAGATCACGGCGCCCACGGCAACCTTGCCGGTGTAGCTTTCTCCTCCGGCCTCACATTCGATCATGGCGGCCATCAGATCCAGATCTCCCGCGGCAAAAGTCACATCCGAAAGATCCCGGACTCCCATGGCAGCTGACTCCACCGAAAGGGCCAGCTCTTTTTTATACTGTTCCTGCAACGCAGCGATATCATTTTCCTTTTCCTTCAGCTCCTGCTCATAGGCATAAGCTTCTTCTTCCCGTTTGGCGATCTCATCGGAATATTCCTTCAGGCTGGCGCTGGTAGCTGCCACCTCCCGGGATACTTCGGCAGCCTTCTGCTCCGCTTCGGCCCGCAGTGTTTCCAGGGCCTCTTTTTCCATCACAAGATCCTCTTCCTCCTCCGCGATCTCCTTCTGGGTCTTCGAATACTCCTCCAGCATCTTCTTGTCATACTGGTTAATGCTCTCAAAATATGCCGCCTTGTTCAGGAAATCGGAAAAGCTCCTGGCAGTCATCAGGATATCCAGATAGGACTCGCTGCCCTGCTCATACATGTATTTGATGCGGCCCTTCATGTCCTTTTTGCGCTGCACCTGGAGTTCCTTGGTCTCGGCCAGCGTCTTCTGAGCATTCTCGATATTCTTTTCCTTATTGTCCAAAAGCTCCTCGTATTCGGTCAAAATGCCGATGGCCTCCTGGAGCTTCTGATTGATCTGTTCCATGTAAGTTCCCAGATCGGACCGTTCTTCGTTCAGATTCTCAATGGTCTCCTCGGTTCTGCTCAGCTTGTTCTCCACACTGTTCTTTTCCTGACGGGCACTCTCAAGCTGCCGGCCGGTATAAGAGGTCTGGGGCTGATAGGTGCTCTGACTCTGAGAACCGGAAGAGGATGAGGAAGAAGATGAGGCGGGGGCTTTTTCCACATCATCGCTATCCTCGGGCATGAAAACCTCTCCGCTGCTGACATCGATCGTAGTCTCATCCGCGCACACAAAAATACCCTGCACACCTGTAAGATACAGGCACAGCGCAAGGGCCAAAGGCTTCTTTATGCAGTTTAACGCGCGTCGTTTATCCTGCAATTGCATATCCTTTCAGGGCAGGGTAAGATCCGCCGTCAAAGACGGATCTCTATGGTTCTTCCCGCACTTTCATACTTGCGGTATTCCACGCCCGCCGCGTCGAACATCTTCTTTGCGGCGATGTTCATGGGCGTTCCGTTATATTTGTCGCTGTCGTAGATCACGGTTTTGATCCCTGCCTGAATGATGGCCTTAGCACATTCGTTACAGGGGAAAAGTGATACATAAAGGGTTGTGCCCTCCAGGTTGCCGCCCCGGTAATTCAGGATCGCATTGAGCTCGCTGTGGGTCACATAGGGATACTTCGTAGCAAGCTCATCTCCCTCTCTGTCCCAGGGAAAATCCTCATCGGCGCAGCCGTTGGGAAAGCCGTTGTAGCCCATGGACAGGATGCGGTGATCTTTGCCCACGATGCAGGCTCCCACCTGGGTGTTGGGGTCCTTTGAACGGAGGCCCGACAGGATCGAGACTCCCATAAAATATTCATCCCAGGAGATATAATCCTCCCTCTTACTCATCGCAGACTCCCCTTTCTTTATCGGCAGAAAAAAATGTTAGTTTAGCTTAACTTTATTTGGTTCCGAAAATCCTGTCTCCCGCATCTCCCAGGCCGGGCACGATATAGCTGTGTTCGTTGAGCTTCTCGTCCAGGGCACCCACATACAGATCCACATCGGGATGCTCCTTCTGCATTTTCTCGATACCTTCGGGAGCAGCGATGATGCACATGAAGTGAATGTTCCTGCAGCCCTTTTCCTTCAGCATGCGGATGGCTGCCGCTGAGGAGCCGCCGGTTGCCAGCATCGGATCCACCACGAATACCTCTCTTTCATGGCAGTCCTCAGGCAGCTTACAATAATACTCCACAGGCTCAACCGTAACAGGGTCGCGGTAAAGACCGATATGACCCACCTTTGCGGCAGGGATCAGCTCCAGCATACCCTCAACCATACCGAGACCCGCACGCAGAATGGGGATCACTGCCAGCTTCTTACCCTTCAGCTCCTTAACCGTCGTGGGGCAGATAGGCGTCTCAATATCCACTTCCTCCAGGGGAAGATCACGGGTAGCTTCATAGCAGATCAGCATTGCGATCTCACTGATGGTCTGTCTGAAATCCTTGGTTCCCGTTTCCTTTCTTCTGATGTAACCGATCTTGTGCTGGATCAAAGGATGATCCATGATAACTACTTTTCCCATTTTGTAAGCCTCCCTTAACCTTTCTTTTTATTCTTCTTCCTCGATCAGACGGATCCTTCTGGCATGTCTTTCTTCACCGGAGAATTCCGTATCGAGAAAAGTGTCCACGATGGAGATCGCCAGATTCTCACCGATGATGCCCGCTCCCATGGAAAGGACATTGGCATCATTATGAAGCCTGGTCAGTTTTGCGGAAACGGTGTCGGAGCAGACTGCACAGCGGATCCCTTTGATCTTGTTGGCTGTCATGGAAATGCCCAGACCCGTGGTACAGATCACGATGCCTTTCTCTGCCTCACCCGCTGCCACACTCTTTGCCACAGCTCTTCCGAATACGGGATAGTCGCAGGACTTGTTCTCATAGGTTCCGAAGTCTTTCACCTCAAAACCTCTTTCCTTCAGATGAGCCACTACCTTTTCCTTCAGCTCAAATCCGCCATGGTCACTTCCGATCGCTATCATGTTCCTACCGCCTTTCTGTATCTTATTTTATACCTCTATGATCTTTCCGCCGGCCGCTTTTTTCAACCGGTTCATCACCGCAAGTCCGAGACCCTTTTCATCCACGCCCTTGACATAGATCTTCTCGACTCCTTCGTCATCAAACTCACGAAGGAACTGAAACAGCCCGTGAGCCATGGCTTCAAGGTCTCCTTCACGGCCGAGATGCTTAACGGAGATCTTCGCTAGATCAAATCCCCTCTCCACAAGAAGATGTTCCATCTCTTCCGTTACGATGATACCGCACTTTCTGCCCAGGAGCAACTGCTCATCCAGTTCAGATAGTAAGCGTTTGCTAACTTTGTCATTATCTCCCTCAAGAACGGTTACCTCACCTTTGGGAGCATAATGCTTATATTTCATTCCCGGCGCCTTCGGCGGCGGGAGAGTCTTCTCTCCGTGATCGGGAAGGGGGCCGGCAGCAAGCGCCGGATCCAGCTCAACCTTTCGCAGAACCTCTTCCAGCATTTCCGGTGTCACGTATCCCGGTCTGAGGATCATGGGAACATCCCCCGTCAGATCCACGATGGTGGACTCTACGCCGATCCCCACCTGTCCTGCATCCAGCAGCATATCCACCCTGCCTGCCAGATCCTCGTATACATACTTACCAAGGGTCGGTGACGGTCTTCCGGATGTGTTGGCACTGGGTGCTGCCACAAAACCGCCTGCCGCATCGATCAGGGCCAATGCCACCGGATGATCCGGCATGCGAACAGCCACGGTTTCCAGTCCTCCCGTGGTCTCCTTCGGTAAGGAAGGCTGCTTTGACAGGATCATGGTAAGAGGCCCCGGCCAGTAAGCATCTGCTAACTTATATGCAACCTCGGGAATGTCCCGGGCGACCTTCTCAAGGTCCGATATCCGGCAGATATGTACGATCAAAGGGTTATCGGAGGGTCTTCCCTTTGCCTCATAGATCTTCCTGGAGGATTCGGGATTAAAGGCATCCCCACCCAGACCGTATACCGTTTCCGTTGGAAAGGCTACCAGTCCGCCCTGTTGAAGGATTTGGCCCGCTCTTTCAAGGGCCGGCTTATTCTCCTCATTTTCAAGATTTCTGATCCATTCGGTTTCCACGCTGCCGCTCCGTTTATCATTCATTTCCGAGACTGCCGTTCAGATAGGCATCGATCTCATCCCAGACATCCGCCGTCTCCTGACCCAGTCTCCAGGCTGCCACACCACCCAGATCGTACTGGGACATCACCTTCAGCTTGGCGCGGATGCTTTCCTTTTCCTCCAGCCATACCTGACAGATCGCTCCGTCCTCTTCAAAGCTGGCATAATACTGGGAGGTAGTTTCATCCCACTGGGGCGTGATCCCCCGTTTTTCCATAGCCTGGCTTTCTCCGGCCATGCTCAGGGTCTCGTTCGTAGCTTCACTGCCCGAGGTTCTCCAGAGTCTGGTATAGAAGGGAAGCGCATTGATGACCTTCCCCGCGGGAACCTCCGAGATCGTTTTTTCAATGCCGTCCAGAACAAACCCGAGGGAGGCGCAGCTGCCCGCCTCGGCGGACGCACCGCTGTGCTCATCATATCCCATGATGATCACGTAATCCACCACCTCGCCCTGCTGGCGGCGGCGATAGTGCGCCGAGGATTCCGTAGGCACATAGTTATCCACGGAAAGCACCAGATTGTTAGCGTGGCACACCACGGAAAGCTCGCGGAGAAATTCTATATATTCCTCCCCCGTATCCTGGGGCAAAAGTTCGATATCCACATTCAGTCCGTCGATGCCGTTTTCCAGCAGGGACGGAATAAGGTTTGAGATCAGACGCTGTCTGTTCGTGTAGGAGCCCAGCACGCTCCGAAGATCCACACCGTTTGTCATATTCTCCAAAAGGGCCCAGACTTCGATGCCTTTTTCATGCATCCTGCTGACATAACCCGCATCGGCCAGGGTGGTAAAACCGCCCTGATCATCGGAGAGATAATACCAGGTAGGTGAGATCACGTTCACATCCTTCGTGGACGTGAGCATATCATATACCATCTCATTAGCCGTGGTATTGGTCACCTGATGCCAAACCAGATTGATCTTATGATCCCTGGTCAGGGAAGGATAGATGGGCGGTTGATAGTTTCGGGGGATCGTGATCTGCTTATCCGAAAGATCCGAAAGGAATTTCTTCTCCGTATAGCCGATCAGCCCGTCCGCACTTTTCACCTTGTCCCAATTCTCAAGTTCCTCCAGAACGGTCACGCTGTCCCCTTCCGATATCTGGGTGAGGATCGCGCTCTTGTTGCCGCCCTGATAACGGATCTGGGTATCCTTTTTCACAACGGCCTCTTTGACCGTGGTATCCTGCAGATACATCTGCAGACGAAGGGGTGACTCAAACCGCTCCAGGATAAAGTCGCCGTAACCGGCAAGGAAACCCGTCTCAAGATAAGGCTCCTCCTGACTCATGACCCAGACGGGAGCGGAGGCAGAAAGCACCTGATCGCCCACCGTATACTCGCTGCTGTTTTCGGGGAAAAGCATTACCTGTTCCGGCGTCGTATAGATCAGCTTATGCTCCGCTTCATCGTAAAAGAAGCGGTCATTAATATTCGAAAGTACAAAGGACAGAGGCAGGTAGAGATAACCGCCACGCTGCAATGCCCTAACAGAACTGACTTCGTCGTTCAGGATCAGGGGAACATCTTCCGCGCCGCTGATATGGAAATACTCGTTCAGATCATATTCATCCTTGGAATAGGCGTACTTTTTCTGGATCTGAATACCTGCAATGACCAGCCCCGCAGCGATCACAAAAAGCAGGATCACTACGATGAAGGAAGCGGTGTGATTCTTCTTTTTCCTTCTGCCCGATGCTCTGCGTTCCTGTGGATATCGCCGCTCGCTCGTCCTTCGCGGGCGGGGCGCTTCATAGGTAAGATCATCCGAATAGTCATCATCTCCGAAATCACCCGCATCGGAGAAAAACTCCAGGATCTCTTTTCTCTTTGCCTTCTTTCTCTCTCGCTGTCGCTCTCTTCTTCTCTGTTCCGCGTTCATATATTATCCCTGATGTCCGTCTTTTTTTGCCCGCAAGCGGGCATGCTCTAACTTATAATGATACACAATCCTTCCCCCTCTTGCAAGACCTTACGGGCAGAAGAAAGCTTCCAGTTCACGGGCACAAGAAGACCCGCACCGGTCTTGCGGCTGACACATGGATCTTCGTCATTTTTCCGGAGCAGGCCCTCTTTGATCCGTCAGAAACGGATCCCCTTATTCAGTTGTAAAAACATGGCTTTGCTGCCCCACCGTGATCCTGACTCTCCTGGGTAACACATCCACAATGAAACCCTTTTCATCCAGGACATAGTCGGGCATGTACTCTCCCGCTTCGTAACCCGAGGTCTCCCGACAGGCCGGATTATCCTCCGGCCCATACTTACCGAGCATTTTCTCGATCTGCCCGAGAAGACTGCTCTGCAAAGCGATCTGTCTGCGCAGCTTTTTGACGATCAAGGCGATATCCCCCAGGGATTCCTCGCTCAAAAGGATCTGTCTTTCATCTGCCATATGGATTCCTTTCCGATCTTTCGATCTGATTGGCGCATACTGCGGATCCGGCCCAAAAAGAACGCTCCGTGAAATCATCATCCCGATCCGGGTATACTGGAAAAGCGACCGACCTGACACAATAATACCTAAAACTTTGCTTGCATTTGTCGTGAAAAATGTACCGAACAGGTAATAACAGAATAAGCGTATGCTTATCCAAAAGACGGTGTCCTGAAACGGACTGCCGTAGTAAAAAACCGAATGCTTCCGGACGGAAGCATGAGATCAGATCTGTCAGCGCCCTCCTCTCAGTGTAAGATTCGGCCGGACGCCTCTCTTAGACCGGATTATAGTCAATCCCCGGCTGCTGCGCAAGCGATATTTACAGGTCCCGTTCATCTTTATGAAAGTTCAACAATTTTTGGGGGTTGAAATTGGTAACAATTAAGGCTAATATTGACTAAATAACCTGTCGAATATAAAATAAAGACAGGAATAAAGTGAAAGGTATAAAGAGAAACACTTCAGAATGGTAGGGCACCATTTTCATTCGGGAGGTGATCATATGAAGATTGAAAAAGTAAACGAACGACAGATCCGATGCACCCTTACCGGCGATGATCTGGCCAACAGACAGTTAAAGATCAGTGAGCTGGCATACGGCTCCGAGAAGGCGAAGAATCTGTTTCGAGATATGATGCGGCAGGCGGAATATGAATGTGGTTTTGAAGCAGAGGACATTCCTCTGGTGATAGAGGCCATTCCCGTGAATGCCGATTGCATTATCCTGATCATCACCAAGGTGGAGGATCCCGAAGAACTGGATACACGTTTTTCCAAATTCGCTCCCGCAGTCAGCGACAGCGAACGGTCCGAATCCTCAGACCTTCCCTTCCTTCCCAATGATTTTGCGGAAGAGATGATCAACATGCTCAAGGAAGTAAAGGGTTCCCTGGCCCGTCAGCAGGCACAGATCGACAAGAGCAATACAGAGGAAGGTGACAATACCAAGAGGCTGATCGCCTGCCTCCTGCAATGTGACAACATCAGTATCCTCGGTTCCTTTGCAAGAGCCGTCAACGGCTTCTATCACGAGGATTCATCCCTCTATCGCAAGAAGGACGGGACCTATGCTCTTCTGTTTACTCCCGGCAAGCTTCAGCCCAAGGAGTACGCAAGGATCTGCAACATTGCTTCGGAATTCGGAAGGCTGGATACGGTTCCCGATTCCCGCCTCTCCTACATGGAGGAGCACTACAACCTGGTGATCCCCGAGGATGCCGTTTCGGCCCTCAGCAATATCTGACCGGGTTAGCCTATGATAACCAAAGCGGACAGGATATCCTGTCCGCTTTTCTTTGTTCTATCGATTTGATGATCCTCTCTTACGGAGCATTGTGGATCGCATCCATCAGCTCATCGATATCGATCCCGTGAACCATCGCTGCCTCGGCCAGAGTCTCTCCCTGGGAAGCGGGGCATCCAATGCAATGCATTCCGACACCCAGCAGAATGGGAACCACATCGGGATCCGCTACCATGATCTGAGCGATCGTCATATCCTGATTGATACTTTCATGTGCCATGATCGTTCTCCTTTCCTATCTGAAAAAATGCTGTGCCTTCACTTTTCTTAATATATGACCTCACCAATATATCACACTTCCATTCCCCGGTCAAAAATCACCCCACCCCCTACCACTTGTGCAGAATCAACAACCCACCACCATGTCTTGTATACAATATACCACCCCTTTGGTCAAATGTACCGAAATCCCTGTTTTCGGGCCCCGGAGTTTATCATTTGTATACAAAAAAGAACATCTCCCGTTATTGACTTACCCTTTGAAATTCCTATATACTTTGGAATTAGAACAGCATCGTTTCTCTGATATTATGTGAGAAAAACGCTGCGAAAAAATTTTTTTATAGGAGGCATTTACCAATGAGAGAAGAATGGAACGGCTTTACTGGCGGTAAATGGGAAGACGAGATCAACGTACGTGACTTCATCCAGAAGAACTACACTCCGTACGATGGCGACGACACTTTCCTTGCCGGCCCCACCCAGAACACCAAGGACCTGTGGGCTCAGGTTATGGACCTGACCAAGCAGGAGAGAGAAGCAGGCGGCGTGCTTGATATGGATACCAAAGTGGTTTCCACCATCACATCCCACGGCCCCGGCTACCTTGACAAATCCAAGGAGACCATCGTAGGTTTCCAGACTGACAAGCCTTTCAAGCGCTCTATGCAGGTTTACGGCGGAATCCGTATGGCAGAGAAGGCTTGCGCAGACAACGGCTACACCGTTGATCCTGAGATCTCTGAGTTCTTCACCGTACATCGCAAGACTCACAATGCAGGATGCTTTGATGCTTACAATGCTGAGATGAGAGCTTGCCGCTCCTCTCATGTTATCACCGGTCTTCCGGATGCTTACGGCCGTGGCCGTATCATCGGTGACTACAGACGTATCGCTCTGTATGGTATCGACAGACTGATCGAGGATAAGCAGGCACAGAAAGATTCCACCGGCCGTGTTATGACCGATGACGTGATCCGTCTTCGTGAGGAGCTTTCCGAGCAGATGACCGCTCTGAAGATGATGAAGGAAATGGCAGCTTCCTACGGCTGTGATATTTCCAGACCGGCTAAGAACGTTCAGGAAGCTATCCAGGCTACCTACTTCGGATACCTTTCCGCAGTAAAGGAGCAGAACGGTGCTGCTATGTCCCTTGGACGTACCTCTACCTTCATCGACTGCTATGCAGAGAGAGATCTGAAGAACGGTACCTTCACCGAGGAGCAGATCCAGGAGTTCGTTGATCACTTCATCATGAAGCTTCGTTGCGTTAAGTTCGCTCGTACTCCCGAGTACAACCAGATCTTCGCAGGCGATCCGGTATGGGTTACCGAGTCCCTCGGCGGTGTTGGTGTTGACGGCCGTCACATGGTTACCAAGACCAGCTTCCGTTATCTGAACACCCTGAACAACTTAGGTTCCGCTCCCGAGCCGAACCTGACTGTTCTTTGGTCCACCAGACTTCCTGAGAACTGGAAGAGATTCTGCGCTAAGATGTCCATCAAGACTTCTTCCATCCAGTATGAGAACGATGATCTGATGAGAGTTACCCATGGTGATGACTATGGTATCGCATGCTGCGTATCCTCCATGGTAATCGGTAAGCAGATGCAGTTCTTCGGCGCACGTGCAAACCTGGCTAAGTGCCTCCTGTACGCTATGAACGGTGGTATCGACGAAGTTACCAAGAAGCAGGTTGGTCCCAAGTATCGTCCTATCGAAGGCGACGGCCCGCTTGATTATGATGATGTATATGCTAAGTTCACCGACATGATGGAGTGGCTTGCAGACGTATATGTAAATACCCTGAACATCATCCACTACATGCATGATAAGTACTGCTATGAGAGAGCTCAGATGGCTCTTCATGACAGAGACGTTCTCCGTTACTTCGCAACCGGTATCGCAGGCCTTTCCGTAGTAGCTGACTGCCTGTCCGCTATCAAGTACGCTAAGGTTACCCCGATCCGTGACGAGGACGGTATCATCGTTGACTTCAAGACCGAGGGTGAGTTCCCTAAGTATGGTAATGATGATGACAGAGTAGACAAAATGGCTCATGACCTGGTTGAGACCTTCATGACCATGCTTCGTCGTCACCACACCTACAGAAACGGCTTCACCACCATGTCCGTTCTGACCATTACCTCTAACGTTACCTATGGTAAGGCTACCGGTAATACCCCTGACGGACGTAAGAAAGGCCAGCCTTTCGCTCCCGGTGCTAACCCGATGCACGGCCGTGACACCCATGGTGCAGTTGCATCCCTTTCTTCCGTATCCAAGCTTCCGTTTGAGTATGCACAGGACGGTATCTCCAATACCTTCTCCATCATCCCCGGCGCACTTGGTAAAGAAGATCAGGTATTCGCAGGTGATATCGAGGTAGATTTGTCTAAATAAACATTTTATAAGGAGGCAGGCGTATGGACGAGAATCAAATGATCGATGATCTGGTCAGACAGCTTGACGGCGGAATGGCCAAAGGCGTCGGACATGTGAATGTGGACGTAGATGAAACAGTCACAGGCTCCAAGAACGTGGAAACTATGGGTTGCACAGATTGCTCCCGTACACCTCTTGCCTGCAGCGTTCCTACTCTGCATCAGGGACTGGACGCATACGAATAAATCAATAGGAGGAAAAAATAATGGCAGACACCAATGCAACTCAGGTTTCAAACCTGGTTAATCTTCTGGATGGCTATGCAACCAAGGGCGGCCATCACTTGAACGTAAACGTACTTAACAGGGAGACTCTTCTGGACGCTCAGAAGCATCCTGAGAACTATCCCCAGCTGACCATCCGTGTTTCCGGCTATGCAGTTAACTTTGTAAAGCTGACACAGGAGCAGCAGAATGATGTTATTTCCCGTACTTTCCATGAGTCACTGTAAGAAATAACGAACCACTGGCAGCCGCTCATCTTGTGATGAGCGGCTGTTTTTACAAGAGGACAAATTATGACTAACGGACGAATTCATTCCCTCGAAAGCTTCGGCACCGTAGACGGACCCGGAACACGATTTGTCGTATTCGTACAGGGCTGTCCCATGCGGTGTGCCTATTGCCATAATCCGGATACCTGGCCCATGAACGGCGGCACCGAGATGACGCCGGAGGAGATCATCGAGCAGTATGAACGCAACAAGCCCTTCTATCAGAACGGCGGCGGACTTACCGTAACCGGCGGAGAGCCCCTGATGCAGGTGGATTTCCTGATCGATCTCTTTACTCTGGCCAAGAAGGACAATATTCATACCTGTATCGATACCTCAGGTATTGCCTATAAGCCGGATAACACCGCTCTGATCGGGAAACTGGATAAGCTCATGGAGCTGACGGATCTGGTGATGCTGGATATCAAGCACATCGATCCCGATAAGCATAAATGGCTGACCGAGCAGCCCAATGACGGTATCCTTGCCTTCTGCAAATACCTGAATGACAAACAGGTGGATATGTGGATCCGGCACGTGGTCGTGCCGGGCATCACGGATGATGATAAATACCTTTTCGACCTGGGCTATTTCATCGGACAATTCACCAATCTGAAGGCGCTTGATGTATTGCCCTATCACGATATGGCAAAGCCGAAATACGAAAAACTGGGCATGGATTACAAGCTCAAGGACGTGCCGCCCATGGACAAGAAAAAAGTGATCGAAAAGAAGAAGGTCATCCTGGACGGTATCCGCAAAAGACGCGCAGAGCTGCCCGAGCTTTTTGCCCCGAAAGAATCGTAAGGGGTTGTTTTTCCACCCGATTACGTTTATACTAATGTTTGTGAGTAATATACACGATATAGAATACGAAGAGACTAATAGGAGGTAGACAAAATGGCTAGAGTGATCAGTGATTCCTGTGTAGCATGCGGCGCATGCGAGAGCACCTGTCCTGTTGGCGCCATCTCCATGGGCGACGGCAAGTTCGAGATCGACGCTGATGCTTGCATCGACTGTGGTGCTTGTGAAGGCGGCTGCCCTGTCGGAGCTATCGCCGAGGGTTGATAAGAACGTAAAGAAGGACTGCCCATGAGGCAGTCCTTTTTTTATGTAAAAATATCCGCATCAGTCTCCGAGAGACCCCAGCGCATCCGACATCAGGGAGAGCGCACTTTTTGCCAGATCCGAATCAGAGCTCTCCGAGGACAGTTTCAGGGAGGAGAAGGAGTAATGGTTGTCGTTTTCTCCCGAATCGATGTCCAGGGTGTAGCTTCGATTGATGTAACCTTCCCTGCGCAGCGAGATCGTATGCTTGCCGCTCTTCTTGGCAAAGGATACGGGAACCACTCCGATATAGGCATCGTCCACATACAATTCCGCACCGGCGGGGCCGTCGATATAGACTCTGTACTCACCCTCTCCGGAAGCCACAGCCACAGCCTGATTGCCACTGACGGTGGAGCTGTCTGTCTGACCGCCGGTCTGATCCTCCGCCTGCGCCTGCTCCAGATCGATGGACAGATTGGCCATTTCCTCTCCCACCCTGATATACTGGGTAACGCTCTTATAGCCGGTGGCGGAAACCTCAACCTTGTGGATGCCATAGCACAGGGAAACCGCCTTGCTGTAGTCCGTTTCCTTCTCATCGATCTTTAAAACAGCCTCAGAAGGCGTAATGGTAAAAATGATCTGTCCTTCCTTATCGGCCTGGGTCAGGATATCGGAAACATCCACCTCGATCTCCTGATCGGCTTTCACGTCGATCTGCTTTATCCCCTCGTCCGGGCCCTTGGAAATACTCATATCATAGGCACCCACAGGCACCACATAAAGCGCATCTTTTTCCACCTGACGGATCAGATCCTGTCCGAATTCCACCCAGCCGCCTTCAAAGGGCTCGGCTCCGATCAGTCTCACATATCCGTGTCCCCTTGTGATCACAATGGCTGCGATCTCATTGTCAGAACCGATAACGGAAAGGGTATCGCTTTCATTGATGTCCTCAAGCTCCTTCAGTTGTCCCTCACAGATCACGGGACATTCCTTTGCCAGGGAAAAAGGCTCATCTATGATATCCATCGTACGGGAAGCGATGTGGATATCAAACAGACGGATATCATCGGTTCTTTCCAGATCCTCCGACATCCAGATCCCCTTGGCGATATGGGAGTTCTTGATAAAAGTGACCGTTACGGGATCTCCGCACGTCAGCTGACCCGCCACCAGCTCCTGGTCATATCTGTCCCGGATGGTGGTTGAGGAATCATATTTCAGGGCATAGCTTTTCTGAGCCTGCAGGGAATAAAAAAGGATCTTCTGATGCTCCGTATCGATCTGCCTGATAATGGCCCGGTCCAGTGAATCCGCCTTGGCTAGATCCTCCGGCGACACCCATGCTTCAGATGCGGTATCTTCACTCTCCTGCTGCTCTGCAGAAGTCTGATCCACCGAAGGAGCCCCTTGAGAGCAGGCGCATAAAAACGGTGCCAGTGCCGCGATGCAAACGATTTTCAATTGTAAACATACGCTGACTTTTTTCAAAGATTCATCCTTCCGCGCTGCCGGCCAGATGTTTTTTGGCAAGCGTCATCAGTGTCTCATATTCGTTCAGGGAGGGCTCTTCCAGTACTGCCTCCAAAAGCCGGGCAAGCTCTCCGCCCAGAGAAGGCCCTTTTTCAAATCCGATCTCCATCAGATCCTTTCCTCCTACCTCCAGGGTTCGCAGACTGATGCATTCCCCGTCGGCAACGATCTCTTCGGCAAGACGTTTGACCTCCTGCTGACGCTCCAGCTTTTCTTTTCGTAAGTAGTCGCTCTGGGCATGGATATCCGCATCCTGCACCTTCAAAAGCAGGAAGAACTCCTCCTCACCCAGCCGGCTCATCAGTTTTCTGACCGCTTTCTTTGTGGGCTCTATCCTGATGTCGTGGGCCCTGATCAGGCGCTCCACCCGGTCCATCCCCGCACGGTCGAATTTCAGGGCACGCATTTTTTCCTGAGCGATCTTTGTCGAAACCTCGGGATGTCCCTTAAAATGATCGATCCCCTGCTCATCCGTCTTATGACAGGCGGGCTTTCCCAGATCGTGAAAGAGCATCGTCAGACGAAGCACCCTGTCATTCTCAATGCCGCGCAGGCTCTCTATGGTATGTACGCCCACCGTGTACGCGTGGTGGGGATTGTGCTGCTCCTGTTTCATGGCCGCGTCAAATTCGGGCAAAAATACCGCCGTCAGACCGTATTCGTAAAGCAGCCGGATCTTCTCGGGATGAGGGCTGACCAGGAGCTTGACCAGCTCCGTCTGGATCCTTTCGGCACTGATCCTTTGAAGGGTCCGCGCCAGGTTACAGATCGCTTCGGCCGTTTTTTCCTCCACGGCAAAGTCCAGTTGGGCGGCAAACCGGACAGCACGCATCATACGCAGCGCGTCCTCCGAAAATCGTTCCATGGGCTCTCCCACAGCGCGGATCACGCCATTTTCCAGATCCTCCATGCCTCCGAACAGATCGATCAACCCCTCTGTTTCATTGTAGGCCATGGCATTGATGGTAAAATCGCGGCGCCGAAGGTCCTCTCTTAGAGACGCCGTAAAAGTGACCTGTTTCGGATGTCGACCGTCCTCATATTCTCCGTCGATCCTGTAGGTGGTGATCTCATAACCCACGCCGGAGCGCATCACGGTAACGGTGCCGTGAGCGATACCCGTATCGATGGTATGTCCGAACAGTTCCTTGACCTGCGCCGGTGTGGCAGAGGTGGTAATGTCCCAGTCACTGGGGATCCGCCGAAGCAGGCTGTCTCTGATACAGCCGCCTACGGCATAGGCCTCATACCCGGCTTCGGTAAGGGTTTGTATGATATGTGAAACTTCCCGTGGTACGTTTATGTGCATGAAACTCCTCATATATATAACTCCTGCTTCGCAGGTACGATACGAATAGCAGTTATTGGTTTGCAAAGTAAGCATCAATACCATCCGCCATTCCCTTGACCATCTTGGACTGGTAGTCCGCATTGGCCATGTTGGAATCCTCTGTGGGATTGGTCATATAACCCATCTCAATGATGGTGGTGGGCACCTGACACCAGTTGATGCCGCTCATGGAATCAGTCTCCCAAACGTACTGCTTCTTGCAGCCCGTGGAGGATACGAAATGATCCAATACCGCATCCGACAGAGCGCGGCTCTTGGAATACACACTGCTGTTATAAGGGTTGGAAGAGGTCTGGCAGATGGTCATGGCACCGTTAACGGAGGTGTTGTCCGATCCGTTGGCATGGATGCGGATAAAAGCACCCGCCCCGGCATTGTTAGCCACGGCTGCCCGTTCCGAATTACTCATGTTTACATCGTTTGACTCTCTGGTCATGATCACCTGATAGCCTCTTGCCGTCAGCTCATCCCGAAGTTTCAGACCCACCGCCAGGGTCAGCTCATATTCATACAGGCCCGAAGTCGGTCCGTGGGTTCCTCCCGTAACCTTGGCCTTGGTCTCGGATGCTCCCGGTCCGATGGGTTCCTTTTCACTGTTGCCCTTGCTCTGATGACC
>JAILKJ010000018.1 GCA_024693845.1 Lachnospiraceae bacterium | reverse complement strand
GAGGTATTCATTGATCCCAAGGACAAGAAGTCTGATGAGACGGATGCGAAGATCGATGCGTTCTGCGAAGGGTTGATGGGATGATTTGATTCGTCCGTCTTGACGGGCATTTTTACGGAAGAAAAGAAAAAGGAGAAGATGAAAATGAGGGACAACAGGATCAAAAAACCGATGATGGCAGCGATCATATTACAGGCCATTGCAGTGGCGATCGGCCTGGTTTGCTATTTGGGACAAAGTGCTCTGGGAACTATGAGATCGTTCCACCTGGTGGGGAGAACATTCCCGGATGCGCTGGTATCGTTAACGGTCATTTTACTTTTGCATATCGTCTGCCTGCTTGTGATGCAGACAAGTGGCGGGAAATCCAACAGGACAACGGGGATCATCATGACGGTTGTTTATTGTGCGGTCAATATTCTGTCGACTTATGTTTCGCGCATGGCCACCTATTTAGATTCAAGAAAAGGGGCTGAGTACTTGGCTTCGAAGAGTGTTCTTAGCTCGGTTATCAGCCTGTTCACATCCCCTCTCAGCTTTATCTCCCTGGTGCTTGCCATAATCGCCATCGGAAGATTCGGGATTTTAGGTAACGCAGGAGAAGAATAAGTTTCGAGAGATCGCTTATCAAAATCTGAAAAACGCCGTAAGGAAGAAGAGTCATGGAACTGTATAACGGAAGACCTGAAAATTTGGACGGAAGGCTGGCCAGAGAGATCAGAACATACGACTTTCTGGATGAACTGGGCATTGAATACCAAAGGACGGATCATGAGCGTGCCGATAATATGGAGGCCTGTAATGAGATAGATGCCGTGCTGGGTGTGATCATATGTAAGAATCTTTTCCTGTGCAACAGGCAGAAGACAAACTTCTACCTGCTTATGATGCCGGGAGACAAGAAGTTCAAGACGAAGGAGATTTCATCCCAGATCAATTCCGCCAGGCTTTCTTTTGCGGATGCCGAGGATATGCTGAAATATCTGGACATCGAACCGGGAGCTGTCAGCATTATGGGGTTGATGAATGACAAGGATAAAGCCGTTAAGCTTCTGATCGACGAGGATGTGTTGAAGAATGATCACATTGGTTGCCATCCCTGCGTCTGCACCTCCAGCCTTAAGTTGAAAACATCGGATGTCATAGAAAAGTTCCTGCCCGCAACAGGTCATGATCATCAGACGGTGCACCTGGTGGGAGAGGACTGATATGACATAATTGGGCCAGGAAACTGAAATGAAAGATAAGAAGCGAGTGTTCATAAAAACGGCAATAGTCCTCCTTCATCCGGAGATTGTCATTCTTGATCTGACAAATTAGAGGGAGGATTCTGACTATGAGCAAGATCGATCTGATCAACGGGTCCTGTGCGGACCGGGTTGTCGATGCAGTGGTCAATGCGGCCAATGACGGATTATGGGCCGGTGGTGGCATCTGCGGTGTGATATTCGGTAAAGCCGGAAGAGAAGAGCTTACACAGGCCTGTCGGAAATATGGCACACCGCTTCGCGACGGGGATGCGGTGATCACCCCTGCGTTTCATATGACGAATGCAAAGGCTATCATTCATGCGGTGGGACCGAATTTCGGGATAAAGCCCGCGGCTTTTGAAGAGCTGTTCAAGGCATATTACAATTCGCTTGTGGTATTGATGGAGAATGATCTCCACAGCATTTCCTTTCCTCTGATCAGCTCCGGGATTTTCGGAGGATCATTGGAGAATCCGGCTGCAGAATCCGCAAAGCAATGTTTAAGGGCTTACAAAGCATTCACCGGGGATCATCCCGATTACGAGGTGAATGTGGAGCTTTGTGCTTTCACAGCTGCGGAAATGCGGGAAGTGTCAAAAGTGTTTGAAAGCCGGGAGGGTTAGTTATGGCTTTTGCCGGAATGATGATCGCAACGATCGCCCTGATCGTTTTGGGGCTGATCCTGGTCCTGTCTGTTGTATTTCAGCCCAAGAAGATCGAGACGCCTCACGGAGAGGTCAAGCTGCAAAAGAGCTGGATCAGGGAATATGAAAAATGCCTTGATTCCCATGACCTTAAGAAGCTGGACAGGCTGCTGACCAAACATCCTGATATGATCTACTATACGGACATAAATGCAGTGAATCTGATCGATCTGGGATTATATAACTGTGATATCGAGATGATGCAGCTGGCCCTTGATCACGAGGCGGTGTTTGATGATCCCACGAGGTATGACCATACGAACTTCTATACTTCGCTGGACTCTTTTTACGGGGAGCTGGATTATCCTTCCTGGGAGAAGGACCCGTCTGAAGTGATAAAGGAAGGACAGACGACGCAGGAAATGATCGAGGCGATCACTTTTGCCATCGAT
This sequence comes from Lachnospiraceae bacterium, assembly GCA_024693845.1. Classification (GTDB taxonomy): domain Bacteria; phylum Bacillota; class Clostridia; order Lachnospirales; family Lachnospiraceae; genus RGIG7926. The sequence continues at coordinate 11,994 of JAILKJ010000018.1, read as the reverse complement.
CACGGAGCAGCTTTGAAGTGGAAGAGCACACATGATTATGAAACGGACAATTTCCTGGTACATGTAAAACGCTGGGCCGAGCTGGATGGGGAGAAGAGCAGCCTTGACAGACAGCTGATCAACCTGGTGAGAGATCGTATGGCAGAAGAAACTGATGATACCGATTGATGGAGGACGATCATCAGAAAAGGAGAATCGAAATGGAGATCGAATTCAGAAAGCTTACGGAGAAGGAACTGGACAGGATCATTGAAATGAGGATAAGCCAGTTGACGGAGGAATACACATCGGAAGGCAAAACGCCCCCGACGGATGTGGATCTGGAAGTATCTCTCAGGAACTTTTATACAAGGAATATGGCAGCCGGAAAGTATGTTTCCTGGCTTGCCTTTGACGGAGATAAGATTGTCGGGATCAGCGGGATGTCCTTTGCGGAAAAGCCTCCCTATTTCACCTGTCCCACCGGCAGGCTGGGGATCCTGTCAAGCATGTATACGGATCCGGACTACAGAAGGATGGGAATAGCCACGGGGCTCCTGGACAGAGTGGTGAAAGAAGCAAAGGACTATGGCTGCGGGACCATATATATCACAGCCTCGAATATGGGCGTGAAGCTGTACGAATCCTATGGCTTTAAACATAACGGAAACTTCATGCAATATAATTTCTGATCGTCAGAGACGTGAAAACTCCGTATCCCAAACATTGGGATACGGAGTTTTCTTATTGGGAGTCTCTGTATGAGGGATTATTTGATCTTGATCTTAATGGTCTTCTTTACGTTGCTTCCGTCAGTTGCGGTTGCGGTGATCTTAACGGTCTTGCCTTTTCCGGCCTTCTTCGTTTTTACCACGCCCTTGCTTGTAACGGTTGCATACTTGGTATTGCTTGACTTCCAGCTGAGAGTCTTGTTGGTCTTAGCATCGGAAGGATTAACGGTTGCCTTGATCTTTACGGATCTGCCGGCCTTTACGCTCTTCTTGGAGGCCTTCAGGGAGATCTTCTTAACCGCCTTCTTCATGATCTTGATCTTGTAGGTTGCTGCGACGCCGCTTCCGTCATTTGCGGTAGCAGTGATGGTAACGGTCTTGCCGGCGCCTGCTTTCTTGGTGGTAACCACGCCCTTATCGGAAACGGTAGCGTACTTCTCGTTGTCGGATTTCCAGGTGAGGGTCTGATCTGTTGCGTTAGCGGGTGCTACGTTTGCGGTAAGTTCGATCGACTTACCTGCTGCGATCTTCTTGGAGATACCGGTAAGGGTGATCTGCTTAACTGCTTCTTTCGCTTCCTTAGAGGGAGTCTCCTTCTCAACGCCGGGTTTATCCGTATCCTTTCCGGGTTGGGTATCAACCGTTGAAGAATTATTTTTCCAGTGCGCATATACAGTGATAGAGCTCTGGCCGGGTTCGATAGAGGTAATGTAATCGGTTCCGTCTTCAGTAAGGGTCCAGCCGAGGAAGGTATAACCGTCCTTTGCAGGATCAGCAAGTCGGATGCTCTCGGTATCGGCAGAGGTGTAACCGATGGGGTTGCCTGCTGCATTGATACCGCCGTCAAGTTCGTAGCTGATGGTGTAAGCTACGGGCATTTGGATGACGGGAGCCTCTTCGCCTTCATTTCCGCTTCCTGCTGCGTTCAGGGAGAAGTTAACGTCTTTAAAACTGAAGGTTCCGTTGTTAGCCTGGCTGTGTCCCAGACCGAAGTTTACATGTACGTTTGCTACGGAAGCTGCTGCATTTACCTGCTTGGTATAGGTGTAGAATCCGTCTGTATCCGGCTCACCGAGCTCTGCTGTATTGACGGAAACCACATCCTGTACTACGGCCCAGCCGCCGCCGTCTTCCTGGATGATATACTCGAAGGTTCCGTTGGTGTTGGCATCCATTTTTACCTTGAAGGAGAGGGTATAGCTCTTTCCGCCGGCAATATCGAAATCGTTGCTGCCGATCTGGGGAGTATACCATGCACCTGCATCACTGGTTACACCGGATGCGACCCAGGTACCGTTCTGGTTTGCAAGTGTTACGGCTGCGCTGCCGGAACCTGCGGTGTTGCCCTGCCACTCGTCATCGGGAGTTACGGGTGTTTCATCGATGGGGGTGCTCTGGGAAGCGCCGATCATCGTTACATTGTCAAGCTGAACAGATGCACCCTGATCAAAGCTGAATACCAGTGCAGCATTGTCAACAGCTTCCGTGGAAGTAAAGTTCCAGGTATAGGTCTTTACACCTGCCTGTGCGCTGTAAGGAGCGGTGGTGGATAAAAGCTTTTCAGCCAATCCGTTTTCCGTTGCTCTGTAGATACCTACGGTAACATTGGTATCTGCTGCACTGTACAGATCAAAGGATACTGAGTAGCCGTCTGCCGTCATCTTAAGATCCGGCTGATAAACCGTGGGGATTCCCTGAGAAGAGATCTGTGCACGGCGCTCATAGTAATGGGTCTCGCCTGCTGCGATATCTTCTACGGAAAGATCGGTAGCTGTCAATGCGCTGGTGGTGTAACGGGGTACTACAAAGTCGGTTCCTTCGGTTGCACGCCAGTAACCGGTGTGGTGCTCGCCCTGGTCAAAAGTACTGTTGTAGATCAGGTTTCCGTCGGATAAAGGCTTGCGGTTTTCTGCTTCTTGCTCAAGAGAGGCAGGATCTACGATCTCTACTTTTACGTTTCCTACATATACATGACCGGTAGCCTGTGCGCCGAGGTTGAACTCGATACGGCACTTGTCAAAATCTTCTGCCTGTGCAAACAGGAAAGATGTTGTGGAAGGGGTATCGGAAAGTTCGAAGGACTGGATACCGTAGGTGCCCCAGCTTCTCCACTCTTTGGAGTCGCAGTTTACGGTCTTTCCTACCATGGCGCCGTCTGCATATGCGTCAAAGCTTACTTTGTAAACATATCCTTCTTTAGCGTCATAGTGACCGATCAGCTGAACGGAGTAGTCATTGGATCCTGCATTTGCGACGCCGACCTTTGCCCAGGTCTTGCCGTTTCCATCGGTATATCTTTCCAGGGTAGCGCCCTGGCCGTCATCCTGATTGGATAATGCCCATTTCGAGGTATCATAGGTGCTGTCGCTCAGTCCGCCGCCGGTTGCGGTATCGATACTGTCAGCAGTGATCTCTGCGATCTGATTTACACCTGCATAGTCTGCCCAGTCGGTGTTGACGCCGCCTGCTGCGGAGCGGGTAGCTTCCGGAGCATAACCTGCGGTTCTGTGATATACGCGAACGTAGTCAACATACATATTGATGGCATCTTCAAAGGTTGCCTTGTTGGTAGCACCGCCGAACTGTCCGCTGTCTACAGCAAGGTTCAGCAGCATGTAGAAGGGCTCATCAAAGGGAGCATCAAAGGAAAGTGCATCGGATGTTCCCGGGATCTGTCCCTTCCAGTTTGTCAGGTTGTTGATCTCCTGACCGTCATAATACCAGGTGATCTTGCCGGGTTCCCAGTCGATGGCATAGGTATGGAAGTAAGAGAAGTTGCTGGAAAGATCCACATAGCCGCTTCCTTTATACACATGCTCCGGTGCGCCCCAGTGGAGGGTGCCGCAAGCCTGGTTTCCATTAACGCCCGCGCCGACGGTCTCCATGATGTCGATCTCACCGGAGACGGGCCAGTTGCCATAGATGCTCGTGCTCTCAGGCAGCATCCAGAAGGCAGGCCATGCACCCTTGGTCTCGGGGAGGGAGATGCGTGCTTCCACATATCCGTAGGTGGTGTTGAACAGCGCGTCATCCGGCTTTGTGGTGCGAAGACGGGCCGAGGTGTATTTCTTGGAAGACTCTGTTCCGTATACATATCCGGAAGGCTCATAAGCTGCCGTGATACGAAGAAGTCCGTCGCCCTCTGAATCATTATTCAGATCTTCGTTTACGCCGATGTTCCTTGCATTTGCGGTATAAGCCTGCAGCTCCCTGTTGCCCCATCCGGGATTGCCGCAATCCGTAGTACCGTCACCAAGCTGGGCTGCCCAGTTATCAAGGTTCAGTCCGGTGGTGGGATCTACGTTGGCGCCGGCGTAATTGCCGTCAAATTCGTCAGCCCATACAAGAGTATATCCGTCTTTAGTCGTGCCGGGATCCGCATAGTCATTTGCAGCATTTCCCGATACGTCCGAAAAGTCATATTCTCTGCCGGCAGGAGTGGGTGTAGAGGAACCTGCGGGCTCGGTAATGGACATGTTTTCAATGGTGATGGTTCCGGCTGAAGAGGTATCTCCGCCCTGCATTCCCAATCCGAAGATGATATTCTTTTCTGACCAGGTTCCGCAAGCCAGGTTTTCCTTTCTGAAGTGGTAGGTCTGATCTGCAGTCAGAGAAGCTGTTTCGGAGTAGAAGCCTTCATTTGCATCATTGATCTTGATAAACACATTTTTATCTACACTGGAAGTGATATCAAATTCAATAGTATAGGTAGTGTTGTCAGTCAGGCCCAGATTCATGATGTTATACTGCAGACCCCACTGTTCGCCACCGAAGTTTGCGGCTGTGATAACAGCCTTTGTTCCATTCTCACTTAAGGTGGCATCCGCTCCGCACCAGGCAGTTCCGACAAAAAATTCTTCGGCGGCCTGTTCCAGATCGATGTATGTGGCACCTGCTGCAGGTTCCGCATACGCGATGACAGTTGCCTGTGGAATGTTCATTGGCGTCAGGACCATTCCGAGGCTCAGCATTGCTGAAAGAAATCTTCTTGTTACGATTTTTCTTTTCATATTTTCCTTCCTTTCTTTTTTTATGAAGTTTTTTTGCGTGATACCGAAGGTATTCTGCTTCTGACTATATGGAAAAAAGACGGCCGTTTAAATGTCTCTTTTTTTAGAAAGGTGTCATTTTTTCACATCTGAAAAAAAGATACCTAAACGAAATTTATGTCATTTTTTTGCCGGGATCATTTTTCTAAAATGGGGACCGTAAACAGCAGATTCATCTGTGACAAAAACAATCAGATCAGGAGGATGAAAAGATGAAACTTCGACAATTGACAGCACTGCTTCTGGCAGGCACTATGGCGATCTCGCTGACGGCCTGCGGAGGAAGCGGAGCGGAAAAAGTAAACGCTTCCGTTAAAGAAGATTCCAAAGCAGAGGAAACTGAAGAAACTGACGCAGCTGAAGATCCTGAAGTATCGGATGCAGCAGTGGTAGGAGAAGAAGGGGACGAGAAACTGGTCATCTGGACACTTGCCAAGGATCTTGAGACCTTCGCAGAACATTATGTAGAAACTCATGATGTACAGGTTGAGACCGTAGTCATCGAGCCGGCGGATTACACCACCAAGGTTCAGACGGCTTTGAACGGCGGACAGAAAGAGCCCGACATCATCGTGGGCGAGCCGCAGATGCTGGAAGATTTCTATGACGCAGGATATTTTGAGGACCTGAATCAGGCTCCTTACAACGCACAGGATTATGAGGGGCAGATCGTTGACTATGTATGGAAGGTTGGCCAGGATGAGGAAGGTATCCAGAGAGCCATCTCCTATCAGATCACACCGGCAGGTGTTTATTACAGAAGAGACATTGCAAAGGATGTATTCGGTACCGATGATCCGGAAGAGATCGGTAAGCTGTTCAAGGATTATTCAACGATCCTCGACACCGCTAAGACGCTGAAAGACAAGGGCTATCGTATTTTTGCATCCGATGCCGAGATTAATTACTTCTCCGGCGATTCCGCATGGGTTGTAGACGGACAGCTGAATGTAAACCAGGCTCGTCTTGACTACATGGATCTTGTGGTAGATCTGTATCAGAAGGATTACACCGCCTACGCCAATCAGTGGTCCACTCCCTGGTATCAGGCAATGGCAGGCGAGGTTCCCATCCTTACCGCAGATATCCAGAGCTATGCAGATGATTCCGTAAACGTATGGGATGCCGATCAGTTTGCAGAGGCTACCAAAGAGATGGAAAAGACTCAGGTGTTTGCATTCGGTCTTCCCAGCTGGGGCGTTCTTACCCTTCGCGACAACGTAGGCGAAACCTCCGGCAACTGGGGCGTTTGCTCCGGTCCCGCTTACGGCTTCGGCGGCGGTACTTTTATCGGGATCTCCGCACTTTCCGAGCACAAGGATGCAGCATGGGATTTCCTGAAGTGGGTAACCCTGGACGAAGAGACTGCTGAGTGGTGGATCGAGAAGTCCGAAGGCGATACCGTTTCCCTGGTATCCGTACTGGATAAGCACAAAGATGACGAGAACGCTGTATATGGCAATGAGAAGATGTACTCTTTCTGGCTCAAGCAGGCAGAGGGTATCGACTACTCCAAGGTAACCCGTTATGACAAGGTGATCAACGATGCATGGGGTCAGGCCTGCACCGCAGTCAAGATGGGCGAAAAGAACAAAGACGATGCGCTCAACGAGTTCTACGATGTAGTTGAGTCCACTTATCCCGACATCACAGTGAACAGATGATTGATCGATGCGTAGGAGGAAACATGAAGACCACTTCCAAAAAGAAGATGAAAAACAGGAATCATGCGGCATATTATTTTGTCCTGCCGTTTGTGATCGTATTCGCTCTCTTTTCCATCTATCCGGTAGTCAGGACTTTTTATCTGAGTTTTATGGACTACAAGGGATATGGCGATCCGACTTTTAACGGGCTGGCCAATTATGCGCGTGTCATCCATGATAAATTCTTCTGGAGGGCCCTGCGCAATACGATCAAAATATGGGGAGTAAATATTATTTTACAGCTGGGGATAGCGTTCCTTCTGACGGTTATCTTCAGCGATATCAAGTACAAGATGGCAGGGCTGCCCGTTTTCAGGGCAGTGTACTACCTGCCGAATCTGATCTCGACGGTGTCGGTTGCGTTTCTCTTTAAGACCTTACTTGACTGGCAGCACGGCACCTTCAATCAGATCCTGATGGCCATGGGCCTTTCCAAAACGCCGGTCAACTGGCTGGGAACGGTGGCCACGGCCCCGTATGTAGTATCTGTCCTGGGAGCCTGGATGTGGTTCGGTAATTCTTTTATCGTGCTGATGGCCGGGGTACAGGGCATTCCGAGAGAATATTTTGAGGCGGCGGCCATCGACGGATCGGGAAGATGGATAACGTTTTTCAGGATCACCATCCCGCTCCTTCGGCCCATCATGTTATACGTGTTTGTGACCTCTCTGATCGGCGGCCTTCAGCTGTTTGACCTGCCTTTCATGATGCAGGGAACGGCACCGGGAACCATGGGTGAACCTTCCGGAAGCCTGCAGACAGTGGTCATGTATCTGTATAAGTTCGGATTTGAGACGCATCAGGTGGGATATGCTTCCGCCATCGCATATGTACTGTTCGCGATCATCCTGATCTTCTCGCTGATCCAGTTCAAGTTCTTGGGTAAGGAGGAAGATTAAAAATGTCAGGCATGGGATTTAAGCTTAAAAAAGGTTTTCTGTACTTAGTACTTTTTATACTGGCGCTTGCGTGTCTGCTGCCCTTTTGGCTCATGATCGTCAATTCCACCAGAAGCGGTGTAGAGATCACGCATTCCTTCTCCTTCATACCCGGCATCAGTCTGAAAGACAACTGGGAGCAGCTGTTCGGATATGTCAATCTGTTCAGAGGTCTTCTGAACAGCCTTAAGGTTGCGATACCGGCGACCCTCTGCACGGCGTATTTTTCCGCCATAACCGGATATGCAATGGCCATGTATAAGTTCAAGGGTAACAACTTGTTGTTTAAGATCATCATCATCTTTATGATGATCCCCGCGCAGCTGTCTCTGATCGGATTCTACAACCTGTGTCAGAAGCTTCACCTGGTAGATACCTACATCCCGTTGATCGTACCGGCCATCGCTTCACCCGGGATCGTATTTTTCCTGAGGCAGTATGTACAGGCGACGCTGCACAAAACCCTTCTGGAAGCAGCCAGAATAGACGGGGCCAGTGAGTTCATGATCTTTCACAAGATCGTGCTACCTATCATGGCACCCGGCATAGCGACCATGTCCATCGGCGCCTTCATCGGTAACTGGAACGCTTATCTGGTGCCGTTGATATTGCTCAACTCTCCGAAGAAGATGACGTTACCCGTTATGATATCCACCCTTAACGCGGCCACGGATCTTCAGAAAAACCAGGGGGCTATCTATCTCGGAGTTGCGATCTCCGTGGTACCGATCCTGATCGTATTCGCATTCTGCTCGAAGTACATCATCAGCAGTATTACGTCAGGCAGTGTTAAAGAGTGATCCCTCACACACACTCAATTATCCGAAGGAGAGATGCTTTTCGGGGCATCTTTCCTTTCGGTATTTGTGAGAGTAACAGAATCGTGGCTGTAAATCCTATCCGGCAGATGGTATAATGGATCTATGTTTGAGATGAAAAAATGCGACAAGTTTATAATCCGTTTCATGGCGGCTCTTCTGACGCTGTCTTTATGCCTGCTGACGGCCTGTTCTTCGGGAAATGGTTCCGTGTCCGCAGGTTCAGAAGACGCTGCAGACGCGGCTGATACCGGGAATGATGCCGCCGCATCCGCCGAAAAGCTGGATCCCGATGTTACGCAGTTTGACTGGTATATCAATTACTCCTGGTTCAATACGGATTGGGGCAATAATGCAGTATCGAAGGCCATCACCGAAGAGACCGGTGTGACCATTGATTTTGTTACGCCCTCGGGTAATGAAGCCGAGAAGCTCAACGCCCTGATGTCTTCGGGAACGCTTCCCGATCTGATCACCATCGGCTGGTGGGAGACCCAGGTCAATGACATGATTCAGGGCGATATGCTCTATGCCCTCAATGAGCTGGCGGATGAGTATGATCCCCATTTTTTCGAAGTGGCGGATCCCCAGGCAGTGAGCTGGTATACCCAGCCGGACGGCAATCTGTACGGCTATCCCAATTCCGCTATCACACCGGAGGATGTGGATAGCAATGACAAGATCGGTTCCAACCAGACCTTCCTGGTACGAAAGGATATCTACGAAGCCATAGGCTGTCCCGATATGACCACCACCGAAGGATTTGAGGCAGCGGTGAAAAAAGCTAAGGCCGAGTTCCCCACAATAAACGGCAAACCGCTGATCCCTGTGGGAGCACATATCTTCGATGATACGGGAAATGTATCCTTTGACCAGTATCTGCAGAACTTCCTGGCGATCCCCATGGAGCAGGACGGCAAGCTCTATGACAGAAACACGGATCCCGAATATATCAAGTGGCTGAAGATGTTCCGAAAGCTGAATGAGGAAGGGTATCTTTCCACGGATATCTTCATCGACCAGAGAGTTCAGATGGAGGAGAAGCTGGCTGAGGGACGGTATTTTTGCATGCTCTATCAGTATACCGATATGACGGCCCAGCAAAAGACTCTCTATGCCAATGATCCGGACAGTATCTATATCGCCGTGGACGGACCGAGGAATTCCTCCGGCGCCGATTATATGCTGCCTTCCGGAACCGCCAGCGGATGGACGCTGACCATGATCTCCAAGAATTGCAAGGATCCCGAAAAGGCCATCAAACTCCTGGATTATATGATCTCCGAGGAGGGACAGAAAATGGTCTACCTCGGCGTCGAGGGTGAGATGTACGATATGAAGGATGGTGTCCCCGTGATCAGGAAAGAGGTACAGGATCTCCTTATGACGGACAGGACAAAATATGATGAGCTTTACGGCGGTGATGACGCTTACTGGATGCTTCAGGATAATGTCATGCAGCAGAAATGGCATTCGGAGGATGAGGATCCGGCGACGATGCCCGAAAAGTGGACCTACGGGCATACCGTCTATACGGGCCAGTATGATGTGATCCTTCCCTCTGATACGCAGGATGCCTATGAAAACGACAGGATCAATAAGCTATGGAGCAATACGCTGATCGAGATGCTGCTTTCCGGCAGCGATGAAGAGCTGGAGGAGATCCTGCAGCAATACAAGGCCAAGAGAGAGGCACTGGGATTTTCCGAACTGCAAAAGAAGAAGTACGAGTATGTAAAAGAAGCCAAGAGGAAGCTGGGTATTGAATAATACAAAAAAGGGAATGAAACTGAATATCAAGCTCACTCTGGTGACGATGATACTGGTTACCCTTCTTATGGGCGTGTTCGGCGGGATCGTTTTATACAATCTGGAACAGACCCATGTAAGGGAAAGTATCAGCTATATGCAGTCCACCATGGAAAGACGTATGGACAGCATCGACAATAACATCAATGCCATCAATATGACCACCCAGTTTTTCCTGTCCAATGCCAAGATGAATGAGGTGCTGGGCCGTTCCAAAACCGGAGCGAGTTATACGACTGCGGAATGGATCGATATCTACAACACAGATGTGGCGGCATTGGAGAGGCTCATCAACACCAATCCCGTCATCAACGGTGCCAGATATTATGCCATCACCGACAATGTGCAGGAGATGCTTCCGGTCATGTATAACAACAGCCGCCTGAAAAAGCAGGAGTGGGCTGATATGGCGGATGAGGGCGGATGGATCTTCGATTACTCGGAGAACATTTTTTCACCGGACGATAAAAAACTCATGGCGCTGATCACACCGGTGGACGATCGTGCCAACGGAAGGATCGGATATATCGAGACCAGCATGCAGCTGAGGGATCTTTTCCCTTCCCTGTATGAACATGTCGAAGGGGAGGTGAGCTGTTTTGTCTGCGATGACGGACAGGTGATCTTCGGAGATGCATCCCCCGATCTGTATGAAGAGGTCAAGACGGCTGCCACTGCTCTTGCAAAAGAACTTCGCACCGCGGAAGAAGGCAATGCCCAGTCCGGTATCAGGACCGAGTATAATGCAGCGGGCCGCTATATCATTTCGGGAATGTATATCAAAGAGCTTGCCGGTACCCTTATATCCGTGGATGATATTTCCGGCGGGATCGCATCCATTTACAGGCTCAGGACCGGATTTATCCTGGTGTCCCTGCTCATGCTTGCCGCCCTGGCGGTAGTGGTCAATATGCTGGTCAACATGGTCCTGAAAAGATTCTATGAGGTACTGGCCACGATCCGGGAGGTCAGAAGCGGAAATCTGGATGTCAGGACAGAAGACGAGACCAGGTCCGATGAGATGGGAGAGCTTTCGTATCAGGTCAACCGGATGTTGGACCGGATACAGGAGCTGATGCGGGAAAATGTCAACCGTGAGGTCCTGGCCAAGGATTCACAGCTGAAAGCCCTGCAGAATCAGATCAATGCTCACTTTATCTACAATGTGCTCGAGTCCATCAAGATGATGGCGGAGATCAGGGAAGAGTATGATATCTCCGATGCGGTGACGAGCCTGGGCAAGCTTTTGCGATACAGTATGAAATGGTCTACGGAGACCATCTATGTATCCGAGGAGATCGAGTATATCAAGAACTATATGGCGCTCATCAATCTGCGGTTTGACTATGAGATCTTTTTATCCCTCAATCTGTCCGAGAGCGCGATGAAGCAGAAGATACCGAAGATGACGCTGCAGCCTATCGTGGAAAACGCCATTGTGCATGGGATCGAAGAGATCGCCGAGGATACGACCATCTATATCAAGAGTATTGAGGATGAAGAGACCTGCACGATCGAGATCACGGACAACGGCAGGGGAATGAACGAAGAGGAACTCGATATCCTGCGCGGAAAGATCAGCGGAGAGGTAGCCTCGGGCGGCGGATCCGGCAACGGGATCGGACTGAAGAACGTACAGGACAGGATCCGGATGGAATACGGAGAGCAGTACGGGATCGAGGTCGCTGCGAAGGAAAACTGCTATACCAAGGTTTGCATCAAGATCCCGCTGAGCAGGAGAGAATCAGGCGAGGGGAGAAAAGCATGATAGATACCGTACTCGTAGTAGAAGATGAAAAAATGATACGGCAGGGCATCGCGACCATGATCAAACGATGCGGCATCGAAGTGGGAGAAGTTTTGGAGTGCCCAGATGGACCCAAGGCTTTGGAGACCCTGAAGAACAGGCGTGTCGATCTGATGTTTACGGACATCCGCATGACGAAACTCAACGGGATCCAACT
>JAILKJ010000036.1 GCA_024693845.1 Lachnospiraceae bacterium | reverse complement strand
GTTGTCCTATCAGGTTAACCGCATGCTCGACCGGATCCAGGAGCTGATGCGGGAAAATGTAAACCGCGAGGTCCTGGCCAAGGATTCGCAGCTGAAAGCCCTGCAGAATCAGATCAACGCGCATTTTATCTACAACGTGCTTGAGTCTATCAAGATGATGGCGGAGATCCGGGAAGAGTATGATATCTCCGATGCGGTAACGAGCCTTGGCAAGCTCCTTCGATACAGCATGAAGTGGTCGACGGAAACCATCTATGTGTCGGAGGAGATCGAGTACATCAAAGACTATATGGCTCTCATCAATCTGAGATTTGATTATGAGATCTTCCTGTCACTGAATCTGTCCGAGAGTGCCATGAAGCAGAAGATACCGAAGATGACGCTGCAGCCCATCGTGGAAAACGCCATCGTCCACGGGATCGAAGAGATCGCCGAGGATACCACCATCTATATCAAGAGCATTGAGGATGGCGAGGATTGCACCATTGAGATCACGGATAACGGCCGCGGAATGAATGAAGAGGAACTGGAAAATCTCCGAGGAAAGATAAACGGCAGCGTTCCTTCCGGTGGCGGTTCCGGCAACGGCATCGGACTTAAGAACGTGCAGGACAGGATCAGAATGGAATACGGAGAAAAGTACGGGATCGAGGTTGCTGCCAGGGAGAACTGCTACACCAAGGTTTGCATCAGGATTCCCATAAGCAATAGAAAAGTTAGCGAGGGGCAACAAAAATGATTGACACCATACTCGTAGTAGAAGATGAAAAAATGATACGTCAGGGTATCGCCACCATGATCAAGCGATGCGGAACAGAGGTGGGGGAGGTATTGGAGTGCCCTGACGGTGAAAAGGCACTGGAGATCCTTAAGAGCAGACATGTGGATCTGGTCTTTACCGACATCCGCATGCCGAAGCTTAACGGGATCCAGCTGGTGGAAAAGATGCAGGAGCTGGATGAGATCCCTCTGGCTGTGGCCATCAGCGGCTATGATGATTTTGATTATGCCGTACAGATGCTGCGCAACGGCGTGAAGGAATACATCTTAAAGCCGGTGGAGAGAGACAAGATCAAGGAAGTCGTGGCCAGGCTTGATGAAGAGATCAGTCATAAAAAAAAAGACAGGGATCTGACGGAGAACACCGGTAACCGGCTACTGAAGTATCTGCTGCTGGATAAGGATGCCGCGCCTGAAGACATGGAGCATCTGGAAAAGCTTCTGACCGGTCGGATCGGGAAAGAGTACTATGTGATGATCGGCCCGGCCATAGTGGCAACGGAGGGGATCTGCATCAGTACCAGGTCGGATGTGATCTGCATCATCCCCGCCGGACAGATCGATAAGGCCATAGAAGAGAACAAAGATCGTTTTGCAGGGCTCAGCGACAGAAAGAGCACGATCTCCGAACTCAAGGCTGCATATGAAGAAGCCTGTACAAGAAGAAGGAGGGCCTTCCTTTTGCAGGAAGGACTTGTGCGGGAGGATGGAAAAGAGCCGCCTGCGGGACTGGCCGAGGAGGCAAAACGTTTGGCTGATCCCTCCGGTATATCCGCTGCCGTGCAAAGACTTGGTGTGGCAGATGAGAGCGAGATCGAAAAAGAGTGGGACAGATTTTTTACCGCAGCCGGAAGGGGGCATCTGAAGTATGATGCGTTTGAAAGCGCTATCCGGACATTTTTCTCTGAGTATATGTCCTTCTATAAAAGGCGGATACCCGAAGAGCTGATCTGTCCGCGTTGCTTTGATCATCTTGAAGACTTCCGGCAGAGCTTTTACGGCTTTATCAAGCAGACATCCGGAGAGCTGACAGTGGGCAGCAGCGACAAAAAGATGCGGGAAGCGGTGGCCTATATCCGGGAAAACTACAAGAAGGATCTGAGCATGACCGTGGTTTCCAACGAGGTCTCAATGAATTACACTCTGTTCTCCGCCCAGTTCAAGCAATACACGGGGAGCAATTTTGTGAACTATGTCAGAGACCTGAGGATCGCGGAAGCGAAAAGACTTTTGACGGATACGGATATGCGGATCGCCGAGATCGGAACGAATGTGGGATACGAAAGCGAAAAGCATTTTCTCAAGAGCTTTAAATCTACCGTGGGGATAACACCCAGCGAATACCGGAAAAATGCAAACCGGTGAATCAGAAATCATAAGGGGGAAAAGAAGATGACTCTGGATTGGAAGGAATACGAAAACCTGGCAAGGCAGGCTGTCAGAGAAGGCGTTGTTTTGCTGAAAAACGAAAAGGAGGTTCTGCCACTGAAAAGGGACTGCAAACTGGCGGTCTTCGGACGTATGCAGAACAACTATTATAAGAGCGGAACAGGTTCGGGCGGTATGGTAAATGTACCCAGGGTATGGGGCATTCTGGATGGCCTGAAAGAAGAAAAGATGCAGCTGGACGAAACGCTCCTGGAGCTGTACGAGGAGTTTGAAAAAGAGCATCCTTTTGATGCAGGTGTGGGCTTCGGAAACGAGCCCTGGTCCCAGGAGGAGATGGAGGTATCCACGCAGCTCGTGTCTGAGGCGGCTACCCGGTCGGAGGTTGCCCTGGTGATCATCGGAAGGACTGCCGGTGAAGAGCAGGACTATGTGAATGAAAGAGGCGCTTACCGTCTTTCCGAAAAGGAGGCGGATCTGCTTAGCAAGGTAAGAAGCGCCTTTGATAAGGTCGTGCTGGTCATGAATGTCAGTGCGGTTCTGGATATGCAGGAGATCGATCAGATCGCCCCTGATGCCGTTTTGTATGCATGGCAGGGTGGTGAGATCGGCGGCCTCGGATGCGTGGATGTACTTCTCGGAAAGGAAAGCCCCAGCGGCCACCTCACCGATACCATCGTTCGGAAGATCGAGGATGCACCGGCCTATGGGAATTTCGGTGATCTGGAACGGAATTTTTACGTAGAAGATATTTACGTGGGCTATCGGTATTATGAAACTTTCCACAAGGATGCGGTGATGTATCCCTTCGGCTTCGGTCTTTCCTATACCACCTTTGCGCTGAGCGATGAGGGAATGAAGCTGCAGGATGGTGCAGGGCAGGCTATCGATACCGTGAATGATCCGACGGATAAGATCCTTCTTTCCGCATCGGTGAAAAATACCGGAAAGGCAGCCGGTAAGGAAGTGGTGCAGTTTTACGTATCCAAGCCTCAGGGAGCGTTGGGTAAGCCTGCCATCAGCCTTGTGGGCTTTGCCAAGACAGATACCCTGCAGCCCGGGGAGAGCTGTAGCCTTTCCGTGGAGATCCCGGCCTGCACTTTTGCCTCTTATGATGAGAGCGGCGCGGCGGGATTTGAAAGCTGCTATGTGTTGGAGGGTGGCGAGTACGTCTTCTATGCAGGTCAGAATGTCAGAAGCCTTACCAAAGCCGGCAGCTTCCTTCTGCGGGAGACGATCCTGATGGAGAAGCTGAGCAGGCAGATGGCACCCCAGGTGGAATTTGACAGGATCAAGGCAGTTTGGTCCGAAGCTGACGAAGCCTATGTAAAGGAAACGGAAAAAGTGAAGGCCTTCCCCCTTACGGACCTGGAGGAAGCAAAGGCAGACCGGCCGGAATGCAAGGCTTACACCGGCGATCAGGGCATTAAGCTTAAGGATGTAAGAGACGGTAAAGCTGATATGGCGGACTTTCTGGCACAGCTTTCCGACGAGGATCTTTCCGTTATCATCCGGGGAGAGGGAATGGGAAGTCCGAAGGTTACGCCGGGTACGGCAGCGGCATTCGGCGGTGTCAGCCCGCGGCTCAAAGAGCTGGGGATCCCGGCAGGGTGCTGTTCCGACGGGCCCAGCGGTATGAGACTGGATTCCGGTTCGAGGGCCTTCAGTCTCCCCAATGGTACGCTTTTGGCCTGCACCTGGAATACCCGGCTGAATACGGAGCTGTACAGCAGACTGGGTATGGAGATGAATAAGAACAACGTGGACTTTTTGCTGGGGCCGGGTATGAATGTTCACAGACATCCGCTGAACGGCAGGAACTTCGAGTATTTCAGTGAAGATCCGCTGGTTACCGGTAAGATCGCGGCAGCGCAGATCAGAGGTCTGAAACAGAGTGGTGTATCAGGAACGTTGAAGCATTTCTGCGGCAATAACCAGGAGACCAACCGGCATGGCGAAGAGAATGTGATATCGGAAAGAGCACTGAGAGAGATCTATCTGAAGGGCTTTGAGATCGCGGTGAAAGAAGCGAATGCGGATTCCGTTATGACCACATACGGTCCCGTAAACGGCATCTGGACCAACAGCCGTCACGATCTGAGCACTAACATCCTCAGAAAGGAATGGGGCTTTAAGGGTATAGTGATGACAGACTGGTGGGCAAACATCGGAGATGTGGGCAAGACTGTGGACAAGACCAGTTTTTCGAGGTTGGTGCTGGCACAGAATGATTTCTTTGCCGTATGTCCGGATGCAACCGTAAACGCAACGGGCGATGATACTCTGGAGGCTCTTGAAAAGGGCGTGATCACCAGAGGACAGCTTGTTCGCGGCGCTGAGAATATCTGCAGTGTTCTCATGACCACCAATGCCATGAAGAGACTCTGCGGTGAGCCTTACAAGGTGGAAGTGACAGGCTATGAGGAGCAGGAGGAGAGCTTTGATCCTTCGGACGTTACATATATTGAGATCAAGGATGGCACCGTAATCGATCTTTCCGAAGTGAATACGAAAAAGGGAGCGATCTTCTTCCTTGGCTTTGATGTACAAAAGAGAGGATGCTACTTCATCGATATGGTGGGCAGCTCCGATCTGTCTGAGCTTGCCCAGATCCCGGTGGGTGTCTATTTTCAGGGTATCCCGGGTGGAGCATTCACCTTCCATGGCGGCGGACAGGAGCTGACGGTACGCAGAAAGATCTTATTCAGCTCCCGCTACGGTGTTATGAGACTCCGCTTCATGAATGGCGGTCTGAATCTGAAGGAGATGCGTTTCACCTTCGAAAAAGACATTGACCCCAAGAATCCATGGGCTGATCTGGAAGGGTATATTTACGGATGATCGAGGTGTAGATGGAATCGAAGGATCGTTTGGAAAGTTACGGATTTGTTTTTGATGAAAAGGGGCCTTTCGGGGGAAGCCAGCTGCTTCCCGAGAAGGACCCTCTGAAGTATGTCCATATCCTGAAAAAGCACAAAAAATACCGGTCTGATGAGCAGGCGACGAATTTTCTCAAGCGGCTTGCGTCGGAGGGCTGCGGATACGTCGCTCTTGTCAATACGATCTTCCTGCATTTTTACGGACACGAAGAAGAATTTCAAAAGGCCTTCGGATACTCCATGCTGGATCCGGAGGGGAAACCGAACTTCAATGAGCTGGCTGTAGATTTCTATTGCACAACGGACAACCATAACAAGTTCCTGATGTTTGATTATATCGATCCCAATGAAGATATGCCTTATGAGGACGGATACGGGACTACAAAAGAGTCAAGTAAATATCGCTTTGAGCATTACATGAAAAAGCACGGCATCCGGGCCAGGCTGAACCCCATCAGACTCAAGCCCAGGGACATAGAAATGCGTCTTGAGAAGGGCCCCATCATTGTAAGCGTCCGTCCCATGACCCTGTATGATATTAATGGGAAGGCTGTTCAGAAAACAAAGAACGGTCATACCATGAGCGTTGTGGGTATCACGGAAAGCGGATTGGTCAGAGTCTCTTCCTGGGGAAAAGAGTTCTTTGTGAAAACCGGAACCTACGAAAGATATGAGTACTATCAGCAGGTAGTCTTCCGGGATAAATGGACAACGGAGGAATGATACTTTCGGATCTGTGGAGATATTCCGCAAAAATGCATCTCCTTGTGGGAAAACAACCCGGTAATGGCAGGAAATTTGGCGCATATCAGGCTGAAACCGATGAGTTTTGGCTTTAGAATATCAGTATAAGAACACATACACAGCCAACTATGAGGAGGGAAAAGATATGTTGACATTATTATTTGTGATATGCGCACTGGCGTTTGCAGGCAGGATCGTGATCTGGTCACTGAAGGCAGCCTGGGGGATTTCCAAACTGGTATTTACCATCGCACTTCTTCCGGTGATCATCATCGGAGCGATCCTGGCGGGGCTTGTACAGGTGGCATTGCCGTTTATCCTGATCGGCCTTATCATTTCGTTCTTTGTACAACCCAGAAAAGCGATTTAAGAAAGGGCGGCTTGTAAGCCGCTCTTTTTTGTGCATTAATGGATACCCATAGCCTGCGCTCCTGTGGTAAAATCAGGATATGACATAAGAACAGATGGGAGTAATGGTGATGAGCATATTGATCAAGGATACAACAAGGGAAGAACGGGAGCGGATCGTTGCCGAATCCATTGGTAATATCAACGGCTCCTGCGATGGCTGTGCAAGCGGCCTGGTTGAAATGTACCAGGACTACATAGACGGGAAGCGGGAGATCCGGGACATCAACATGGCCTTTCGTGCCCATTACGAGTCCGGTGATGAAGGACCCACAAAGGCAAACTGCGGGTTTATGCAGTGATGAAATAAACACTTTAAGGAGAGGTAATGATGAATTTACGCTTTTGGATCATGCCTACGTGAAAAAAAGCAGATCCGGATCAGGCAGAGGACAAGATCACCATTACCTTCGGGTCCATGTGGGGCATCGTTGATGAGGTCAAAACCGCAGCTATTAAATTCAATAAAGAAAATGACAAATATAAAATTGAATTCAAGGACTACAGCGGAACGGAAGACTGCGAGACCAGAATGACTGCCGATATTTTGGCAGGTAATGCTCCGGACATCCTGGATCTGAGTTACATTCCCGTTGAACCCTTTGTGACAAAGGGTATTCTGGAAGACCTTACTCCCTATCTGGAAAAGGATGATATGGTCAGTAAAGAGGACCTTCTGCCTTCGGTTGAAAAAGCCATGGAGATAGACGGAAAGCAGTATTACGTTTCCTCCAGCTTTAATGTTAAGACCGTGCTTGGCTCAAAGAAGGATGTGGGTGATAAGACCGGCTGGACCTATGAGGAGCTGAAAGCGCTGCTGGATGAAACCGCCGATCTCATTCAGAACCGCGTCACGACATACGTAAACGAAAAGCGCTGAGACGATCGTCCATTTATATGATATACTGTGGATTGATGAGAGTGTGGATCTTTAAGATACAACGACGATGAGGAGTGCGCTATGAGAAAAATACGAAACATGATGATCTGCATCCTGCTGATCCTGTTGCTGGCAGCCTGCGGGAAGAAGGAATCTGCGCTGACAGAAACTGAGCAAGAGGTAGAAACGCAGGTAAGTGAACCGGCAGAGACAGAACAGACACAAGAAGAGGTAAGTGAGCCGGCAGAGACAGAACAGACGGATGAACAAGCAGAGGCACAACCGGAGGAGGAGAATGTCGAGCAGCAGAACCTCACCGACGAGGAGGCCCTCGCGGCCATCCGGAATTACTGCTGCATCAACAATCCCGATCTGAAGGAGAAGGAAGGATCCGACGAGTACACTTTTTACTGGAATATCGAATCAAGTGATGATGCACAGATCGTAGTGCTGTACCGCTCTTACACGGGAGCTCTGGTCCGCTATTATATCGACCGTACTTCGGGTGATACCTATGTGACCGAGTTTGTATCGGGGATAACGGAAACGGAAGAGAGGACAGAGGAAACCTTTAATGTGAAGGATTACATTCTTGAGGGGGAATGACAATATGGGTTACAACTTTTTCAATATCAAAGAGGTTTCAAGAGTTTTCAACGGCAAACTGCAGGAGTTTCGTGCATCCCTGGGAGATGCTATCTGCAAGGGAAAGAACATCACCTTTGCGGACAATGACATAACCTATGTCTTAAAGCTGCAGTATGAGAGGTTGAAGAAAAAGGGCCTTGAAATGGAGTATGATATTTATTCCAGAAGCTATGAAGATAAGAATAAGGGCTTCATTTCAGGCAGTAACTGGCAGGATGCCCATTATGTGAGCACGGTCTGCTTCAGTCCATTCGGCGTGAAACGTAAGGTGAAAAAAGACGGTGCGGTGCGTTTTTCCGATAACCGTAAAAGTGTGCTGTACGAAACCATAACGGATGTGGTATCGGGTGCGCACCCGGACAACGATCCCATCTGCTGTCCCAATTGCGGTGCTGTTTCCACCATTGCGGCTCTGCAGGACGGCTGTTCCTACTGCGGCACCAAATTTCAGATGGATGATCTTTTCCCGAAGGTTACTTCCTATTATTTTCTGGATGATGCGGGACTGACCAAAAGGGAATTTAAAACGGATTACCTCCGCTTCTATGCAGGCACGCTGGCGGGTCTGTATATCCTGGGCTGCATTCTGAACGGGGCTGTATTTTTGCCCCAGAATCTGATCAAAAGCATTCCGAACCTCATCGCGGTTCTGCTGGGCCTTACTCTGGGAAGCGTTGTTCTGGCCTATATCCTGTATGGGTATTTCCTGATCCTGCGACTGATCGTCAGGGCTATCGCTTCTGCTGGAAAAATGGGAACCGCAGGCTCTCGGAGAAGCTTCGAGACGCGAATGAAAAAGGTCAGCCCGGAGTTTTCCTTCGAGTACTTTACCAGTAAGGCGCTGTCCCTGATCAAAACGGCGGTGTTTTCCGAAGATGAACGGGAGCTTCTGTTTTACGAGGGAGCCGGCCTGGATCCGAAGATGAAGAACATCATCGATCTGAACTACGGCGGGGCGCTGGGCTGCATCGGTTTTCGGGATGAGGGAAGCTTCGTAACGGTGGTGACCAAGGCGTATTTTGATGTGCTGTATGCTGAAGAAAACAAGATCCATGCAAAGAGTGAGGTGTTCAGTGCGACCTTCAGAAGGCGTACCGACATCCCCGTGAACCTGAATTTTTCCATGACGGGTATTGCCTGTCCGGCTTGCGGTGCCAGCTTTGATGCAACGAAAAACAGAACCTGCCCCTACTGTGGGACCAAGTATGAGATCACCACGGATGACTGGGCTTTGGTGGAACTGAAATATAACTAGCGAAAACGTCAGTATTCTTCCATGGCATGTATGATCTCGGGAAGGAGCTGTTTCTTACGGCTCATTACGTCGGGCATGTCAAAAATATTCTTCGAGATCGTTTTATAGGGCAGGTGCCGGTTGCCTCTGTAGTCGGTACAGATCAGGGCGCTGTGTTCGTGGATGACATCCGTGATCATGAGCACAGCCCAGCTGAGGCCCTGCATGGTGCGCACATCCTCAAGCGCATCGGCATAGATCTGCGCATAATCTTTCAGATCGTTCAGTGTGGTAACTTCGCACTGTCCGATACCCAGTTTTAAACCATTCTCTGAATAGGTCTTGAAGTCTGACACAATGGCAGCCTTCGGATCCCTTTCTTTCAATCCTTCCAGACAGGAGAACATGGATAAACCATATTCCTCCAGGTTGATCCGGCAGATGGATGCCAGAACATGGGCGGCAACCGAATCGTCGCCGGTGGTGGTGGGGCTCTTCAAAAGAAGAGTATCCGAGATAAGACCCGTGAGGAGCACTTTTGCCGTCAGCGGATCCGGGGTACGGTTGTTGCGTATGAACTGCTGGTAGACGATGGTACAGGTGCTTCCCAGAGGCTCGGAACAGATAAAGATGGGGTGCTCGGTCTTGATGGCATCCAGCCTGTGGTGGTCGATGATGCCCACGATGTTTGCGGTCTCTATTCCCTGAATGCTCTGCCTGGACTCGTTGTGGTCCACCAGGATCACGTTGTTCTTCGGTGTTTTCAGAAAGCACCGTCTCGTCACATATCCTGCATATTTGCCGTCCTCGTATACGGCCAGC
Source organism: Lachnospiraceae bacterium (assembly GCA_024693845.1). Lineage (GTDB taxonomy): Bacteria > Bacillota > Clostridia > Lachnospirales > Lachnospiraceae > RGIG7926. The sequence goes on along the minus strand of JAILKJ010000036.1, from coordinate 50,896 downwards.
CCCCGCTTGCTGGAGCTTTGGAGCATGGCCTTACCCTCGTCAAAAAGCTCATCGCCTTCGATACCCGGCTCCTGCTTTGTCATGATATCCCTGACCTTGGGGATCTGTGTGATCTTATTGTCCCGGGAGAGCTCCTGCATAGTCCAGTTGGTGATATCGTCCACCGTCAGCAGGCCGTAGAATTCGTTCTTTTCGAATACAGGAATGGCACTGGGGGTATTTGCCTCGTGAATGGCGGCAACGGCGGTCAGCGGATCATCGGCGTCAATACCGGGATCCTTGCTGAGCATGACATCTCTAACCTTAGGGTAGATATCGCGTTTATACTCCGGGATCTCTATATCAAGTTGTTCGAGAATGGTTCTGGTGGTAGCGGAAAGATGCCCGCATCTGACAGGCACGTAGGTGTTTTCGGGATCCTGCAGATTCATCAGTTTCGCATAGCCGTATGCGCTGCAGACGCTGTCCAAATCCGGATTTTTGTGCCCCGTGATATAAATCGTTCCCATAAGATCGATAGTCCCCCATACATACTTTATTCTGACCTGCTTATTATATCAATCTGAGGGGTTCGAATCAATCCTTAGGGCTGTATTATTCGAGGGTTTTGTATTATAATGATGACAATAGAGTCAAAAGGTGCAAGCCTGAGTTGTGCTTGCACATACGAGGGCTTGACCTTGGGACTCGCCCACACATGAACATAAAAGTGGGGAAGTCGACGCGAAGCGGAGACGGGGCCCCGCGATATGTGAATGTGTGGAGGATTGCGAGAGCGCGTAACGCGTAGCAATCCGTATTGTCATCAGAGGGATTCAGGGGAGGTCAGGGAGATTCTGAGAGGAGAACAAAACGCATGAAAAAATGGAAATCATGGCAGATCGTTTTGTTTGTGGGAATATGTGTATGTCTGAATGTGGGGGGAAAACTGCTGGTCACACAGTTGGAACTGCCGCTGTGGGCGGATTCCTTCGGCACGGCTCTTTGCGGCTATGTGGCCGGTCCGGTCTGCGGCGCCATCGTCGGATTCACCGGGAATCTGGCCTATAGTATAGTCAACAGACTGTCGGTTGCCTATCTGATCACCAGTATCGCTCTGGGTGTTATCGTGGGCTTTGCAGCCAAACATCATTGGTTTGACCGCTTTTACGGCTTCATGAAGGCGGCTTCTCTGGCAATGCTTACCGCCCTTGTGGTTTCCGTTCCCATCAATATGATCTTTTCCGGCGGTTATACAGGCAATAAATGGGGAGACGGTGTGATCGATTATCTGCTGGATAAGGGAGGGCAGCCCTTCCTTTGCTATATCCTCGGACAGCTTGCCATTGAGTTTACCGATAAGGTGCTTACCATCGCCGCGGTGTACCTGGTCATTCTTCTGCGTTCCTGGAAAAAAACGCGGAACGATGAAATGGCCAAGCAGACAGGCAGCGCCACCGCAGCCCTTCTGATAGGTCTTGTTTCCGCCATTATGCTGACCACCAACGCCGAGGCAGCGGATGGCAAAACCACCGAGACGGTAGATTATAACGATTATGTGCAGAACGTTTATTCCAGCAACAACGGTCTGCCCTGCGGCGAAGCCAACGATATCGCCCAGACCAACGACGGTGTCCTTTGGATCGGAACCTACGCGGGTCTGTATCGCTATAACGGACGTGAGTTCAGATGGGTGGATGAATATGAATCCGTTAAAAATGTGAACTGCCTTTATGTGGATGAGGAGGGGCGCCTTTGGATCGGAACCAACGACAACGGCCTTTCCATCGTGATCCGGGAAAAGGTGGTTAATGTCCTGGATCAGTCCACGGGACTTCCTTCCAATTCCGTGCGATGTGTCATCCGTGCCTCGGACGGCTATTACTATGTAGGCACTACGGCAAGCATGCAGGTCCTTATGATGAACAACGGTCTGAAGGCTGCCAAAACCCTGGATGAGATAAACTATGCCGAAAGCATTGCTGCCGATGAGGACGGACATGTGGCGACCATTGCCTCCGACGGACGTCTTTTCCTGTTGAAGCAGGGAGAGATCCTGTGCGAACAGCAGCTGACGGATGAGCAGGAGCTGTTCAACTGCTGTGCTTTTGCTCCCGACGGAACTCTTATGGTGGGTTCTTCCACCAACCATATCTACAGCTATGATATAACCGGAGACAAGTTTACGCTTCTCAACGTCAAAACCTGTGCGGATGTTACCTGCATCAATAACCTGAATTACTTAAGCGACGGAACGCTTTTCATTTCTACCGACAGCGGCGTTTCCTATATCGATGAGGAAGGATATCACCGCGTCAATACCAATGATTTCAACAACTCCATAGACAACATGCTCTATGACTATCAGGGTAACCTCTGGTTCACCTCTTCCAGGCTCGGTCTTTTGCGCATGGCCAAATCCCCCTTCAAGGATGTATATGGTGCGGTGGGCATGGAGCGCAGAGTCGTCAATGCCATTGTTTCCTGGCAGAACTGTTACTACATCGGTACCGATAAAGGACTGGATGTCGTGGACGGCACCTGTCAGCGTCAGGTGGAAAATGCCCTGACCGGGGAGCTGGACGGAAAGCGTATCCGATGCATGTATGTGGATGAGCAGGATCATCTCTGGGTCTGTACCTACGGCAGCGGTCTGATGGAGTTTGCACCTGACGGAAAATCCTGGTACTACAATGCCGAAAGCGGCAGCTTCGGAAACCGCGCCCGTATCGTGACGGCGTTGTCCGACGGAACGATCCTGGCAGCGGGCGACAGCGGGATCAGCTATATCAGGGACCATGAGGTGGTCAAAACCATCCGCAACGAGGACGGCCTGATCAATTCCATGATCCTGACCGTGACGGAACAAAGCGACGGAACTGTACTGGCAGGAACGGACGGTGACGGCATTGCCGTATTGAAGGACGGCGAGGTGATCGATATGATCACCCGTGATGACGGTCTTTCCAGCGGAGTTATCCTTCGTACCATTAAGGATCCCAAATCCGACGGCGTTTTCCTCGTTACCAGTAACAGCCTCTGTTATCTGGAGCCGGAGGGAACCATCCGTGTTCTGGACAAGTTCCCCTATTTCAACAATTACGATATCTGGGTTAAGGATGAGGATACTCTCTTTGTCATGTCCAGTGCCGGTATTTACGTAGTGGATCGGGATGAGCTGGTAGCCGGCGGTGAGATCGCCTGGGAGCTTTTGGATGCAAGAAGAGGTCTGGGAACCTCCCTGACCGCCAATTCCTGGAACTATTTCAACGGCAATGGCGAACTTTTCCTGCCCTGTGATACGGGCGTTTATATCATCGATGTGGACAAATACAACAGCGATGTCCGTTCCTACAGAATGCAGCTGGCTTCCGTGAAGCTGGACGGTATGCAGCAGCCTCTTGCCCGTATGGGAGCCATTACGGTGGGGCAGGGCGTCAGTCGTGTGGAACTGGATCCGGAGATCCTGAACTATACCATCCAGGAACCCAACGTAGGGTATTATCTGGAGAATTATGATAACCAGTGGACCATCCTGCCTCAGAACAGCCTGAGCAACATCATCTACGTCAATCTTCCGGCGGGGGAATACACCTTCCACCTGGCTATTTTTGACAGCGCCGGTGACCGTGTTCTGGAGGAGCGCAAATTCGACATTGTAAAGGAAGGCGAATTCTACGAGTGGAGGGGCTTTTCGTTTTACATGCTCACCCTGCTGGCTTTGATCATCATCTGGTTTACCTGGTTCGTCGTACAAAGGCAGCTCAACCAGCAGCAGATCAAGCTGAACATGGCCAATGAGACGGTTATGGCTATCGCAAACGCAGTCGATGCCAAGGACGTGCGAACGCACCAGCATTCCATGCGTGTGGCGCAGTATTCGGTAATGATCGCTCAGGAGATGAACTGCTACAAATGGTGGGAAAAAAGGAAGGCCCTCTCCAGTTTGAGCAAGGCAGCCCAGATGCATGATATCGGTAAGATCGGTATCCCCGACAGTGTGCTGAACAAGGTGGGACGCCTGACGGATGAGGAATATGCACAGATGAAATCCCACGTGGAAAGAGGTGCGGACATCCTGAAGGATTTCACCCTGGTGGAGAATGTTGTTGACGGAACCAGGTACCACCATGAACGTTACGACGGTCGCGGTTATCCGGATGGCCTTAAGGGGGAGGAGATCCCGCTGATCGCCAGGATCATCAGTGTGGCGGACACCTTTGATGCCATGACCTCCAACCGTGTTTACCGCAACCATATGGACACCGATTATGTAATGAACGAAATGAAGCGGGGAAGGGGTACCCAGTTTGATCCCGCAGCTTTGGATGCCTTCCTTCGTCTGATAGAAAAAGGCATCATCAATCTGGATGAGCTCTATGCACAGAAGCGTGCGGAGATCCAGCAGGCTGACCAGGAGGCACAGCAGGAGCTGGCCCGCCGCGTCGAAGAAGATAAGAAGATCCAGGCGCAGCAGATGGAAAATAACGAAGAGGAGGGAGATAAGGCATGAAACGGGTATACATTCTTACGGCAGTAACCTGTCTTTGTCTGATGTTTGCCTTCATGGGCCTGTCCCGCCTCTTGAATTTCTCCGGCGGAAAGGAAAACATAAAGGTGGGTTTCATCTATGACAACGACGAGAGCACGCCTTATACCTACAATTTTTCTCTGGCGAAAGATGCGCTGGAAAAGAAATACGGTGAACGGGTTCAGATCCTGACCTGCAGTAATGTACTGGATGATGAAATGGAGGAGCCCCTGAGAGACCTTGCCGATCAGGGCTGCGATATCATTTTTTTCAACGGATACAGTGAGAAGGTAAAAGAGCTTGCCACCGACTATCCGGCCACACAGTTCTGTCAGACATCCTACATGGACATGACCGGTCAAAGCGTGCCCGCCAACTACCACACCTTTAAGGGAGAGGCTTATCAGGGACGCTATGTGAGCGGTATCGCCGCAGGCATGAAGCTGAAACAGCTGATCGCAGACGGCCTGATCACGGAGGATCAGGCCGTTGTGGGATTTGTAGCGGCCTTCCCCACTTCGGAGGTCATTTCCGGGTATACCGCATTTTTGCTGGGTGTACGTTCCATCGTTCCTCAGGCGGTAATGCGTGTCCGCTACACCGAAACCTGGAGCAGTTTTGCCCAGGAAGAAAGTGCGGCCAAGCAGCTTATCGAGGACGGCTGTGTGATCCTTTCCCAGCATACCGATACCATCGGTCCGGCTCTTGCCTGTGAGGAAGCTGCGGAAAAGAGCGGCATTTACTTTGTGGGCTGGAACCAGAGTATGTCTGAGGTTGCTCCCTTATCCTCCCTGGTGACCACCAGGGTCTGCTGGGAGCCCTATGTGCTTTCGGCTGTGGAAGCAGTCATGACGGAAAAGAGTATCGAATCCGTTGTAGACGGACGGATCCACGGAACGGACGTATCTGCAGGTTTTGAAAAAGGATGGGTGGAAATGATCGATCTGAATCAGCAGGTTACACCCTCCGGCACCCAGGAGGCCATGGACAAGGCCATAGATCAGTTTAAGAAGAGTGGCGGTGCTTTCGTATTCCGGGGAGATTATACCGGTGTCGATCCCGAGGATCCCTCGGATACCTGCGACCTGAAAAACGGCTATGTGGAGAATGAAAATACGTCTTATCCCTTATTCCACTATATCCTTTCGGATATCATAACCGTTGAGGAATGATCAGGATTTCAGGGAATGAGTCATCCTGTTGATGTATTTGATCCCTGAAAGGGCATGGATCAGAAGGTTTCCCAGGATCAGGCAGGTGATACCCTGAACTGCATTGCCGGGGATCGATGCGGCAGCCACAAAGCCGTAACCAAGAACGGTGGCCTCGTAGATGAAATAGCCTGCCACCATAATGACCTCGGCAACGATACTGCTGAGGATATAGGGAACCGGTGCGGGCACATGATCCCTTTTGGTCTTTTTAAAGACGACAGCTGCTGTGAAAGCCATGAGAAATTTGATGATGGCCGTTCCGGGAATGTAAACGGGATAACCCGACAGAAGGTCTGCAAGGGCAGAACCGATGCCGGCAGCCAGAGCGCCGTAGGGATTACCCAGAAGCCATGCGGAAAGCAATACCAGCGAATCGCCGATATTGACATAGCCGTTGGTTCCCAGGGTGGGTATCTTGATGATCATGGTTGCGATGGTAGTCATGGCCGCAAGCATGGAAGCAGTTATGATAAGTTGTAATTTCTTGTTCATGGCTTTACCCTCTTAAAAAATGTTTTGTACGGATATTACCACCGTTTACCTATCGTGTCAATAGGTGAATTGGAAGGAGGCATATATGAGCGAAAAGTTAACGCAGGGCATAATGGAGATCAGCATCAGGATCGTTAAGGCGGTTCTGTGTGTGATGCTGATCGTGACGGCTCTGCTGTTTTTCTGTTACGGTTTGATCAACCGGTCCGTTTTCATGGACCGTGATCCCGCCGAATCCATCAGCTTTGAGTATACCTCCGACGATACGGTCAGTGCAACACTTCCTTCGGATATTGGCGACAATGAGTATCTTTTCTATTTTAACTTCCGGGATATCACCGTATATGTGGGCGATGAGATGCGGCTGGAACGCATTGAGGAAAGGGATGTGAACATCCCCGGCGGAACGGTGAAGAATTCTTATATGATAGTGCCTCTGAAGCATTCCGATGCGGGGAAACAGATCCGTCTTGTAAGAGCGGATTACGATAATAAGATCGAGCTGGCGACGGAGGGCTTTATCAGTACCCGGTCCGGTGCCTTCAGCCTTCTGATGCAAAGATACGGCGCCTCCTTTTTCCTGGCCTTCATCCTGGCGATCTTTTCCTTTGTGGTGTTCGTGGTAAGTATCGTACTCAGCTTTATGTTCAAGCAGCGGATGGATATGATGTACGGTGCCCTGGGCATCTTCGTTCTTTCCCTCTGGGTCATCACGGATTCCGCCCTGTTTCCCTTCATCTTCGGAATGCAGTATGTGGACGGGATCCTGAACTATCTGCTCTGTGTCTCCATCCCTTTTGCACCGGAGGTGTATCTGAATTCCATCCAGCACGGAAGGTATAAAAGGAGCATGTCGGTGCTGATGCTGCTGTCCGCCGCCAATGCCGTGATCTGGCCCGTACTCCACTTCCTCAGGGTGCTGCCTTTTTACAGTGATACGGTAAGGACCACCGGTAATGTGATCCTGGCGTTGCTGGCTGTGGAGGCCATTTTTATCCTGGTATATGATGCCATCAAAGGATATTCCAAAGAGTACCGCTATACCTTCATCGGCTTTTTCGGTTTCCTCATCTGCTGTATCATCGAGCTGGTGCTCCTGCTGGTGATCACTACGACGAGAGCTTCCCTTCCCATGGTGGCGGGGCTGGGCGTTTTGCTTGTGTTCATTGTCATCCAGCAGGTCAATGATCTGAGAATGGCCAATATGGAAAAACAGCACGCCATCGATATCTCGGAGGCCAAGACCCGTTTCCTGGCCAGCATGTCCCACGAGATCAGGACTCCCATCAATGCCATCCTGGGTATGAATGAGATGATCCTGCGGGAAAACACCGATAAGGTGGTGGATGAGTATTCCAGGAGCATTAAGACTTCCGGAAAAATGCTCCTCATGCTTGTGAACGATGTGCTGGATTTTTCCAAGATCGAGGCAGGAAAGCTGGAGATCACCCGGTCAAGATTCTTCCTTTCGGAGCTGCTCTATGATGTCATGTCCCTGGTCAGTGAAAGGGCAGAAGAAAAATCTCTGGAGCTTCGGACTCAGATCAACGGGGAGATCCCCAATGAGATGGAAAGCGACGAATTCAGGATCCGTCAGATCCTTGTAAATCTCATCAATAACGCGGTCAAGTATACGGAGAAGGGAACGGTCACCCTCATTCTTTCCGGAAACCATACTCAGGAGGACGGCTATGAGCTTGATATCGTGGTGAAGGATACCGGGAAGGGGATCCGTCAGGAGGACCAGGAGCATCTTTTTGAAGCCTTTTCCAGGGCGGATACCAAGGCGAATGTAAATATCGAGGGAACCGGTCTGGGGCTTGCCATCGTTAAGAGCATCGTTGATTCCATGAACGGATCTGTGGGCGTAAGGAGCATATACGGAAAAGGCTCCGAGTTCTGGGTCAAGCTTCCGGTCAGATATTTGGGTGATGAGATTTTGCCGGAAGATTTCATGGAGAGAAGGACCGCAGAGGACAGTGTCCTCGAAGCATGCAGCTTCACGGCGCCGGATGCGAAGATCCTCGCGGTGGATGACAATCAGTCCAACCTGACCATTGTCAGACTGTTCCTGAAACGGACGGGTATCGTTCCCGACCTTTGCAGCAGCGGCAATCATGCCATAGAGCTCTGTCGTGAGAAAAAATACGACCTGATCCTTTTGGATCATATGATGCCCCAGCCTGACGGTATCGAAACGCTGCACATCATACGAAGCGATAAGGATTCCCTTAACAAGGATACCAGGGCGGTGGTCCTTACCGCCAACGCCGTTGCCGGCAGCAGACAGATGTATATCGATGAGGGCTTTGAGGATTATCTGACCAAGCCTCTTGATTCCTCCATTCTTGAGCAGACGGTGAAAAACCTGCTTCCTCCGGAGAAGATCCGGGATGCACCGGTAGACAGCCATGAGCCGGTTTCGGATGAGGATGAGGTTTTGGAATTCGGATTCGAAGAAAGAACGCCTGTTAAAGATCTGGTTTCCCGGGTGGAAGGGCTGGATATCGAGGCGGCTCTCAGCCACTGTGCCGGCAGCCGGGAGATCCTCTCGGAGATCCTTTCGGATATGGCCTCGGAGTGTCTGCCGAGGGCGGAGAGGATGAGAAAGAGTCTTGCGGAAAAGGATCTGAATGCCTACAGGATAGAGGCCCATACCATCAAGAGCAATATGGCCACCCTGGGGATGAAGGAGCTTTCCGAACGGGCCAAGAAGCACGAGTTTGCGGCAAGGGATAACGAACCGGAATTCATAGAAAAAGACGCTGATGGTTTTATCAGCGCCTACACGGAAGTGTTCAAAAATATCATCAACGGTTAATGCGTGCTGAAGTGAAGGTGGAAGTGGATAGGTTTGGTGATCTTATCCTTGGTTTTATCGAAGTTCGTCTTCCAAAGTCCTGTGGATTTGTCCTCTTCATTTGAGATCCAGAAATTCTGGTTCTGTGTTTTGAAATAGTAGTAGGTTATGTCCCCGATGGTTTCCTTTCGGTCATAAGTGATGTCCGAAGGATTGAGCCCCGTGATATATTCCGGAGCTTCGTTTATGAAATAGTCATCCTTTTCCTGCACAGGATCACGAAAAGAGCACTCAGGCAGCACACAGCTGCCCAGGTGCTCTCTTTTTTCTGTTTCAATATCGAGCCTGCAGCGGTCCATGCGGTTGTTCAGATTCTGCTTTTGCAGGATGCGGCTTGCCTCTTCACCCACAGCTGCAGCATCAGCCGTTTCCGGAACGCTCAGTACGTAATTGTCCTTCAGCACGGCACCGGTGCGCCGGGTAAGTTCACTGAATTCGGCTGCGGTCTGCGCATAGACATATTCACGCAAAGCCTCATCGAAATGATCCCTTGTCTCCGGCAGGGAGCCAAAGGAGGAACCGTCTATGTTCAGGTCCTGCATGTAACTGTAAACCGTATATTCAAAGCCCTGAAGCTTATCCTTCAGGACAACCTCAACACGATCTTCGCTCTCCGTCTTCGATACGACCTCGCAGCTTCCGTGTTCGGCTCTGGCAGCGCGGATCAGCTTTTTGGCGCTCTTAACATGCCCGCAGCCCGAAAGAAGGAGAGCAGGCAACAGGAAAAAAGGTGCAACTCTGGTTAAGCGAATCAGTCCTTTACCCATGGCTCAGATGGAATCCAGCAGCTGCTTGAGGGAATCTTCCACGTTCTCCGTAACAGACTGGACCATGCTGATGGAGGAGGTGGTCTCCTGGGAAGAAGCCACAAGATTCTCTGCTCTCTGGTTTACGCTCTTTACGATATCTGTCAGCTGTTGGGATTCATCGATCAGCTTGTTCAGGGTTTCCTTGATATCGTTGTTGTTCTTGTTACTGTCATTGGCCGTTGTGTTGGAATTCTCGGCCAGGGTTTTGATCTCTTCTGCCACAACGGCAAAGCCCCGTCCCGCTTCTCCCGCTCTGGCGGCCTCGATGGAAGCGTTGAGAGCCAGCAGATTGGTCTGGTTGGAGATGGCGATAACGTTGGCGTTATTGGCCTCCAGCTTTTCGAGGCAGCCCTCAATGGTGGAGAGAACGCTGCGCAGGTTCTGGGCAAATTCTTCTACCTCTGCCATGGATTCGGAGATGCCGGCGGTCTGATTTGCATTCTCTTCACTGGTCCTCTGGATCTGATCGATGGAGGTGATCAGCTTCTCGAAGTTATCATTGATACCCTCTGCCAGCGAACCCTTCTTCATATTCAGTTCATCGTGGGCCTGCTTAACTTCATCGGCAAGGGCAACTGCCTTGTCCTTCTCTTCATAAGCGCGATCCTTGATGTAGTGTACACAGTTGTGGTGATGGCTGAAGCCGTTGGCGATGGCTATGGCCATATCCCGGCAGGTGTTGTATCCGCAGCAGCCGCAGTCGATGTGGCGGTCCTCCGGACGGTATTTTTTCAGCTTGCGGTAGATTTCCTCCAGCTTCTGGTCGGAGGGTACCGTATAAGTACAATCCTTGCTTCTGTCGGTGTATTTCCGGACAAAGTCATCCAGCTTAAGATCGGCAAACTGCCTGTTGAGGGCCGCCAGTCTCTTTTCGGGGGTAAGGCCCTTGCCCCAGGCGGATTTCTTGGAATCGTTCCTGCTGTTCTTGCGGATGTTCTGGATATTGATAAAGACATCCTCATTCAGGGTCTTCCGGTTATCTACACCGGTTCCGTAGAGACAACCATTGGTACAGTTCAGGGCATCCACGAACAGATAGGGTGTTTTGCCGTTTTTGATCCGATCCTTGTTCCTGCGAAGGTATTCATACATATGGTGCTCGCCTTCCATCTGGCGGACTGCGGCATCCTCACCCAGCAGCCAGTATACGTTCTCCTTCAATCCGCCCGGCATAGGGTAGATGGAGCCGAGACCGTATTCGATCTCGTCCGTATAAGGAGTTGCGCCACTTACCGGATGCTCTTTCAGGTAGGCAACCAGCTTGGAAAAAGTCAGATTGTAGGATGCATATCCGTGATTGTTGGGATCGTCGATCTCATTCTTTTTGGCGATGCAGGGGCTGATAAAGGCCAGCTTATCGTTGACTTTCAGGTATTTCTTCACATAGATCGCAGCGCACATCATGGGGCTCTGGACGGGCATCAGCTTGGGAAGCAGCTCGGGCAGATAGCGCTCGATATATCCCACAACAGCCGGACAGGGCTGGGAGATGCTTCCGAAGTAATTGCGCTCGGTGATGTATTTGATATATGCCCAGGTAGTGATATCGGCGCCGAAGGAAACGCTGATGAAGCGGTTCACACCCAGCTTTTTGAGCATACCGAGATATTTCTCATATTCATGAGGATAGTTAGCCAGAAAGGCAGGGGCGATCAGTACGGAGATCTTCACGCCATGCTGCAGATCATAAAAGAATCTTTCCACATCATCTTCGTATTCTCTGGCTCCGTGTTCGCAGGCATCGATACAGGCACCGCAGGCGATACATTTCTTCGGATCCACCTCGATGACGTTTCTTCTGTCCTTCTCAACGGCGATATTTGCGCCGGTACAGCTGCAGGCTCTGATGCATTTGTTGCATCCGATACATTTCTCATTTGTTCTTACCAATCCCATGATACCCTCCTGCTATAAAAATCAGAGTAGATCTACGAGTGATAAGCCTTATTTTACTACAGAAATGTTGATTTTTCCACGTCAGATTCAAATCTTCATAAATCAGGAGTTTAAATCCTCATAAATAAGCATATAATACGTCCCTGAGTGTGGCGGGAAGGGGGAAAATCTGCTATAATGGGATACCAAACAGGGTAAAGGGGATATTACATGCTTGATATCGAAAGAAATAATTCGCATACGCTAACGGAACTGATCGATCTTTTGAAGGGGAAGACGGTTTATGTGCAGACGCATAATTTCCCGGATCCCGATGCCATCGGTGCCGGCTACGGACTTCAGCAGCTGCTGATCCGTCAGGGGATCGATGCCGTTTTATGCTATCACGGCAAGATCGACAGGCTCAATACCCGCAAGATGGTGGAGCTTTTGGGGATCAGTATTTTTTCCAAGGAAGAACTGGAAGGCAGGATGGGAGAGGACGATCCCATCATCTGCGTAGACTCCCAGAAAATGGGCGGCAACATCCTGGATCTCATCGGCGATGAGGTGGCCTGTGTGGACCATCATCCCACCACGGTTCCCGTGGATTATTACTACAAAGATGTGCGCACGGTGGGAAGCTGCGCCACCCTGATCTCGGAATACTATGATATGCTGGGTCTTACACCGGATGCCATGACGGCAACTGCCCTGATGTACGGCCTTCAGGTGGACACCGGCGGATTTACCAGAGGCGTTACCGAGGAGGACGTTCATGCTTTCGGGATGCTGCATCCCCTTGCGGATACGAAGATCCTTTCCCGCCTGGAACAAAACCAGCTGGTCTTTGAAGATCTCCATGCCTACGGCGCGGCCATCTCCAACATCAGTATCTATGACAGGATCGGAGTTGCCTTTATTCCCTTTGCCTGTCAGGATGCACTGATCGCCATCACCTGTGATTTCATCCTCTCCCTGGAGGAGGTGGACATCGCAGTGGTTTATTCCAAGCGTGACGACGGCTATAAGTTTTCCATTCGTGCGGAGTTCTTCCTCAAAGAGGTGGATTGCGGAAAAATGATCGCCGAGGCTCTCGATGGCATCGGGTCCGGTGGCGGGCATGCTTACATGGCCGGCGGGTTTGTTCCTCTGGAGGGAATCCAAAAGCTGGGTGCCAATCCGGATGAAGCCCTGGTGGAGCGCTTTTTACACAGTCTGAACAAAGCTGTGGGTTTAAAATCCTGACGGGAGGATAGGATGGTTACGGACGAGATCATGAGCCGGCTTAAGGAAAACGAAGATCCGGAGTATCGCAAGCTCCAGCTTCGGACGATACCGACGGCCGGGTCCCGGAGCGTGATCGGGGTCAGGACTCCGATCCTTCGGAAGATGGCAAAGGAGTTTGCAAAAAGGGAGGATATCGGGGAGTTTCTCGACGAGCTTCCCCATGCTTTTTTTGATGAAAACCAGCTTCATGCGTTTATTATTTCGGAAATGAAGGACTACGATGCATGTATGGGACGACTGGAGGCTTTTCTGCCCTACGTGGATAACTGGGCAACCTGCGATCAGATGTCTCCCAAGGTGTTTAAGAAGCATCGCAAAGAGCTGCTTGAGCGGATCGGAAAGTGGATCCGCAGCGACCGGACATATACGATCCGGTTCGGCGTGGGGATGTTGATGGAGCATTTCCTGACGGAGGATTTTGATCCTGCCTATCCGGAGATGGTCGCTTCCCTTAGGTCAGATGAATACTATGTGAACATGATGATCGCCTGGTATTTTGCCACGGCGCTGGCCAAGCAATACGACGCTGTATTGCCCTTCATCGAGGAGCATCGTCTGGATGTCTGGACACATAACAAGGCCATTCAGAAGTCGGTGGAAAGCTATCGCATCACAGACGAGCAGAAGGCATACCTAAGGACCTTGAAGATCAAAACCGGGAAGTAACAGGGAGGGGCCTGTGTTTTTCAGGAAAAAGAGCGAGACCAAAACCTATGACAGCGAAAAGCAAAAGCCCGTGCTCAAATGCAGCATATGCAACGGGGAGCAGGTGGCGGGTTTTAAGGATCTGCATACCGGCGCCTTTGAAGAGATGATGCTGATCCGCAATGCTTCGGATCTGGCTTCTTTTAAACAGCAGTATGGTATCGAAGGGGACGTTGAGAAAATATATTAGCGGAGGCTTACCATGATACGGGCACTTTTGACCATCGATGATCTTGCATCCGGGAACACACCGGCTCTGCTGGATTATCTGAAAGAGAAGGGGATCACACCGCTGCTGTTTGCCATAGGCAAAGCGGTGGAGGAAAACTACGAGGAGGCTAAATATGCGGTTTCCTCGGGATTGATCCTGGGCAACCACAGCTACTCTCACCCGTTTTTTTCTCAGCTGACCATGGACGAGGCGGTCAGGGAGATCGAAAGCTGCGAGGCGGTACTGGATGAGTTGTATCGCGATTGCAACACGGAGAGGAAATATCGTCCCTTCCGTTTTCCGTATGGAGATAAGGGGGGAGATAATAAAGCGGCTCTGCAGGCATACCTGCGTGAAAAGGGTTTTGATAAGGTGGATGACAGACAGCTTGTCTATCCCTGGTGGGATGAAAAGGGTTACCGGAAGGATATCGATACTTATTGGAGCTTCGATATTGAGGAGTACCGGATCAGGGAAGGATCGGGATTTACCCTGGAGTCGGTCATGGAAAAGATCCATGATCCCGCTCCGGAGGAGGGAGCAGCCATGTTAGCAGAGGGTAACCGTCATATCATCCTGTTCCATGCCCATGATGATACGGATAAAATGGTGCCGCGCTATTATGAGAAGATCATCGGACATCTGCTTGAGAGCGGTGTGGAGTTTATTCCGCCGACATTTATGTGAAAATACAAGAGAGAATCCGACAGATAGTTTTGAGGGAGACAGTCCAAAATGGTGTTCTTGTTTTATGAAGTACTGTTCTTTATATCGTTTTTTCTTTCCATCGTCTATGTCTATATTTGGAAGAAGCATTTTGATGTGAATATCACGGCGATCTATCTGCTGTCGCCCATTGCGATCCTGGGATACTATTCCAGTGAACAGGCTGACAGTCTGGACATGGCTCTTCTGTCGTTGAAGCTGTGTTATGTCGGAGGGTGTTTTCTGACCTTTTTCATTACCATGTGTATCTTCAATCTGTGTCAGGTGGAAATCAAAAGAGCTGTCCGCATGGGGGCTTTTTTGGTAAGCGCCGCGCTCTATTTCGGCGTATATACCATCCAAAGGCGGCCTTTTTTCTATAAAAGCGTCAGCATGGAGCAGGTGGACGGCAAGCTGCGGATGGTCAAGGAATACGGTCCCATGCACACCGTCTTTTATGTTGTTGTCATTATCTATTCTCTGGTGGGAATCGGCACGATCCTCTATACCTTTATGAAAAAAAGACAGGTGTCGGACTATATCCTGGCGCTTTTGTTCATTCCCGAATTTACCACCATTGTTTTGTACTTCTGGAATATTCTTTACGGCCGCAAGTTCGACCTGACTCCCAGTGGCTATGTGCTGGCGCAGCTGACCTATCTTTTTATCACCCATCGTATGAGCCTGTACAATTCCGGTGAGATGGTAATGGAGACGCTGACCCAGAACGGAGATACCGGTTTTGTTTCACTGGATCTGAAGGGACGTTTTCTGGGGGCCAATGAGACCGCCAAGGAGATCCTGCCGGAGCTTCGTAAACTGCCCATGGACTGTTCGGTCGCCCGTTTGTCGGCGCTGGATAAGACCGTAAGCCATTGGGTGAAGCATTTTAATGAAGACGGACCCGTCAAGAATCTCTTTGCCAAGAGAAATCCCGACAATCCCGATGAGGACAAGTTCTATATCGTGGATGTGAACCATCTCTATGACGGTTATAAAAAATGCGGCTATCAGATCATCCTTCGGGACGATACCAAGAACCAGCAGTATATCAGACTGTTGGATACATATAATGATGAGCTTGCCCAGGAGGTGGATAGGAAGACACAGCACATCGTGGAGATGCACAACAACCTGATCCTGAGCATGGCGACCATGGTGGAAAGTCGGGACAATTCCACAGGCGGTCATATCAAGAGGACCAGTGACGTGGTACGGATCCTCATCGATGAGATCCGCAAGGACGATGTCTTCGGGCTGTCAGAGGAGTTCTGTTCCGATATCATAAAAGCGGCGCCCATGCACGATCTGGGGAAGGTAGCCGTAGACGATGCCATCCTGCGTAAGCCGGGACGTTTTACGGATGAGGAATTCGAGATCATGAAGACCCATGCGGCCAAGGGTGCCGAGATCGTTCACGAGATCCTGAAGGATACGGACGATGAGTCCTTCAAAGTTGTGGCTGAGAATGTGGCCCATTACCATCATGAGCGTATGGACGGTTCCGGTTATCCGGAAGGGCTGAAAGCAGATCAGATCCCGCTGGAGGCCAGGATCATGGCTGTTGCGGATGTGTATGATGCTCTGGTCAGCAAGCGTGTTTATAAGGAAAAAATGTCCTTTGAGAAAGCCGATGCCATCATGATGGAAAGCATGGGCAAGCATTTTGATAAGAGAATGGAGCGCTACTATATCAGCGCTAAAGATAAGCTGGAGGCATATTACAGTAAGCTGGATTAGGCTATAGCATTCTTTTCACGATACAACTTTTCATCAGCGCGTTTCAGACAGTCTTCAACCGTCTCACCGGCGTCGAGGTAATCATAGCCCACACTGGCTTCCAGCTTATAGGGAAGATCGGTTGATTTTTCCGTTAACAGCTCTTTGAAACCTGAGATCAGTCCGGTCACCGCAGTATTATCCGCTGATCTTATGATCATAACAAACTCATCTCCGCCGTAACGTCCGATAAATACCGGGAATGACGCCGAATCCGCAGTCTGCCTCAGTGCGTCGGCTATCAGGGTAAGCGCCCGGTCTCCCTCGGCATGTCCGTACTGGTCGTTGATCTTCTTAAACCTGTCTATGTCGATCATACAAACACAGCATGACTCGTTTTCACTGTAGCGGATATTCTCCATATATCTGTCGATCTGCCCCCGATTGTTCAGCTTTGTCAGGAAGTCCACAGATACCAGCATTTGCAGGGATTTGATGTAGAAATACAGCATCATCAATGTAATGCCGAAACAGAAAAGCGGCGCATTGAGAGCAAAGGTCTGTAACATGCCGAAACCACAAATGGCAAGGGGATAGAGAGCGATAAGCCGGAACAGTCTTTTTTCTTCTTTGACACCGGTTTTCTTCGCATTTTTCAGCGAGATAACGGAGGAAGATATTACATACAGAGCCGGAACAGCCACCATAAACGGATAGTAGAGATCACTGAGGACGCCGTCTTTGCTTATCCAGAATGAGGGGTTGATGACATAAGCGACTATGATCGCAAAAACAGACACGAAGGTCGGTATCATAACTATGGTGCCGAATCTGCGCTTTTTGCCCAGGAGCATCCCTTCCGAGGCAGCCATGTACATGAACCAGCTATATCCTATAAGCTGCATGAATACGTAGTTTGTAAAGTTAAAGAGCAGAACGAAAAAACGCACGCGGGGAAGTACGCCGCTTTCCACTGCGGCCCAGCCCACATCCGAAAGAAAATAGACGATATGTACGATCCCCGTCCTGATAAACCAGTTTTCCTGCTCGGTCTTTGCCCGGAAATTTTTACTCTGGAAGATCAGCAAGATGAAAATGGCTACGCACACCAGGTTGGCTTCCGTATAAAAAGAAAAATACTCCAGTTCCATCCGGTTATACTCCTGTCTGAAAAAAGATACACCCTATTATAACATGTGAATCTTGTATGAGTATGGGTTGGTGTAAAGTTTTTCCTGAAAATATATATAGAAAAGTTATCTGCAGCGAACAAATGTTCTGAAAGCTGTGGACATTCATCTCATAGAATGGTACACTGTTGCAGAGGTTTCTTTTAAAAATCAAAATTGACATAGGACAGGTAATTTGCTGATGATGCTGAGAGATTTCAAGGAAGAAGACGGAAATAGCATTGCGGGTTGGCTACGGTCGGAGGAAGAGTTATACAAATGGTCTGCTGACAGGTTTAACAAATACCCGCTTTCCGGAGACGATATAAATCTGAACTATGCGCCTCAGATCGAAACGGGGCGTTTCTATCCGCTTACGGCTGTGGATGATAAGGGGACTGTTATAGGTCATTTTATCATAAGGTATCCGAAGCAGGACGATGACAGTACTGTACGATTCGGCTTTGTTATAGTTGATCCTTCCTTCAGAGGAAAAGGATGCGGAAGTGAAATGCTCCGGCTTGGAGTAGAATACGTCAAAGAACACCTTTCCGCTACGCGGATCGATCTGGGCGTATTTGATAATAACGAAAGCGCACGGCATTGTTATGAAGCCGTAGGCTTTAAGGCGTATGCCGAAAGGGAGTGCGAGATGCCGATCGGTACCTGGAATTGTATCGATATGGAGTTGTTCCCGGGAAACGCATGATCGAAGGAGACGATTTTTTTGCAAATTGAACAAAGAGCATTTAAACTTCATAGTGAATTCAAACCTACCGGTGACCAGCCGGAAGCAATAAAACAGTTGGTCGAAGGATTCAAAGAAGGCAATCAGTTCCAGACTTTACTGGGGGTTACCGGCTCCGGCAAGACCTTCACCATGGCCAATATCATCGAGCAGCTGAACAAGCCGACTCTGGTCATTGCGCACAATAAGACCCTGGCAGCCCAGCTCTACGGGGAATTTAAGGAGTTCTTCCCGGAAAACGCGGTGGAGTATTTTGTATCCTACTACGATTATTACCAGCCTGAGGCTTACGTGCCTCAAACGGATACCTATATCGAGAAGGATTCCTCCATCAATGACGAGATCGACAGACTGCGGCTTTCCGCCACGGCTTCTCTGGCTGAGAGAAGAGACGTGGTGGTAATCTCTTCTGTCTCCTGTATCTACGGCATCGGTAGTCCGGATGACTACATGAACATGATGGTATCCTTAAGACCGGGGCAGTTCAAGGACAGGGATGAGGTGATCAGACAGTTGATCGAGATCCAGTATGACCGCGGTGATCTGGATCTGGACAGAGGAACTTTCCGTGTCAGGGGAGATGTGCTGGAGATCAATCCCGCTACAGGAAGTGACTATATCCTGCGGGTGGAATTTTTCGGAGATGAGATAGACCGGATCAGCGAGGTAGATCCTCTGACGGGAAATGTCAAGGCTACCCTGGAGCATGCTTCCGTCTTTCCGGCCTCCCATTATGTGGTACCCCGGGAGAAGATCGTCAGGGCCTGTCAGGATATCACCCGGGAACTGGAAGAGCAGGTAAAGTATTTCAAGGGCGAGGATAAGCTACTGGAAGCCCAGAGGATTTCGGAGAGAACGAACTTTGATGTGGAGATGCTAATGGAGACGGGCTTTTGCTCCGGCATCGAGAACTATTCGAGACATTTCAGCGGGACGGCACCGGGAGAGCCGCAGCAGACGCTGCTGGATTATTTCCGGGGAGATTTTCTGATCATCATAGACGAGTCGCATATGACGGTTCCCCAGATCCGGGCCATGTATCACGGGGACCGTTCCAGGAAGACCACCCTGGTGGATTACGGATTCCGCCTGCCCTCAGCCATGGACAACAGGCCGCTGAATTTCAGCGAGTTCGAAGAGCGGATCGATCAGCTTCTGTTTGTATCGGCAACGCCTGCCGAATATGAGAGTGAGCACGAGCTGCTTCGGGCCGAACAGATCATCCGGCCTACGGGGCTTCTGGATCCTGAGGTTTTCGTACGACCCGTTGAAGGTCAAATTGATGATCTGGTGGCTGAGATCCGAAAGGAAACGGCCCGGAAGAACAAGGTTTTGGTGACCACCCTGACCAAGCGGATGGCAGAGGATCTTACGGACTACCTCAAGGAGGTGGGGATCCGGGTGGAATATCTCCATTCGGATATCGATACCCTGGAGCGTGCTGAGATCATCCGTAACATGCGCCTGGATGAATTCGATGTTCTGGTGGGCATCAACCTGCTGCGTGAGGGACTGGATATTCCCGAGATATCTCTTGTGGCCATTCTGGATGCCGATAAAGAAGGCTTCCTTCGTTCGCACACTTCCCTGATCCAGACCATCGGAAGGGCAGCGAGAAATGAAAACGGTCATGTTATCATGTATGCGGACAGCATGACGGATTCCATGAAGGCAGCAATTGAGGAAACAAGCCGGAGAAGAAAGTTGCAGATGGCTTACAATGAGGAGCACGGCATCGTTCCGAAATCCATCCGTAAGGATGTCCGTGAGCTGATCGCCATTACGAAGAAGGTGGATCCTGCTGCGGGCCGGATGGAGAAGGATTTCGAATCCATGTCCGCAAAGGAGCTGCGCGGCGCCATCGAGAAGGTGATCGCCTGCATGAAAAAAGCGGCCGCGGAACTGGATTTCGAGCAGGCAGCCATGCTGCGTGATCAGATGAGCGAAATGAAAAAGCATCTGCGTGAGATAGAAGGATAAGGTACCATGGTATTTTCGACCATCATTTTTCTGTGTGCATTTTTACCGGTGACCATCATCGGATATTATTGCATGCCGAAAGCACTTAAGAATTACTTCCTGCTTTTGGCAAGTCTGTTCTTCTATGCCTGGGGGGAGCCCCGGGCTGTTGTTGTGATGCTCATATCCATTGTCTGCAATTATCTTTGCGGGATTTTGATCGCCAAAAGGGATAAGAGTAGTAAGCTGTGGCTAACTATTGCCGTGCTGGTCAATCTGGGAATTCTTTTCGTGTTCAAATACGTGACCTTTGTGTCCGAGAATCTGCACAGGCTTTCCGAAAGCTTTCCGCTGTTGAACATTGCACTTCCCATCGGCATTTCTTTCTACACATTCCAGGGACTTAGCTACGTGATCGATGTGTATCGCGGGGATGAGGTTCAGAAGAATCCCTTTTCCCTGGCTCTTTATATCAGTATGTTTCCCCAGCTGATCGCCGGCCCCATTGTCCGCTATTCGGATGTGCGGTCGGACCTGTCCGGCAGGAAACACAGTGTGGAGTTGTTTTCACAGGGGGTTACAAGGTTTACCATGGGACTTGCCAAAAAGGCCATCCTGGCCAACCGGATGGGTGCCCTGGCGGATCAGATCTTCACGGGAGATTATTCGGTGATGAGCACGTCGGCAGCCTGGCTGGGAACCATCGCCTATACCCTGCAGATCTATCTGGATTTCTCCGGATATTCGGATATGGCCATCGGTCTGGGAAAAATATTCGGTTTTCATTTTCCGGAGAACTTCGATCATCCCTATATTTCCACCAGTATCCGTGAATTCTGGCGCAGATGGCATATGTCACTTTCGAGATGGTTTCGGGATTATCTTTATATCCCCCTCGGCGGCAGCAGAAAGGGAAATGTCTATCTCAACCTGCTGATCGTCTTTCTGGCAACCGGCATCTGGCACGGGGCAGGCTGGGGCTTTTTGTTTTGGGGCTTATGGCACGGAGCCTTTGTGATGGCAGAGCGCGCCATCTCCCGAAGGAAAGTTGCTGAGGGACAGGCGACAGAAGGAAAGACGACAGAAGGCCGGGAGGAAACAGCCAAGGAGACGGAGGCAAAGAAACCGGCGTTAAGGCTCCTGGGATGGGGATATACCATGCTCGTCGTAATGTTGGGATGGACCCTGTTCAGGATCGTTGATATCCGTCCCTTTGCAAAATATCTTTCGGTCCTGTTGGGATTTGGGCAGGGAGAGTTTACGGCCTTCGGTCTTCGGTATTACCTGAGCAACCAGAGGATCTTCTACCTGATCCTGTCTCTGATCGTGGCTATGCCGGTGGGACCGCAGATCAGCAAGTGGCTTTCGAAAGCAACCGGAAAGTCGGAGGCTGCGTCCCTTGCGCTGGATGTGGCAGGCAAGATCCTGGTGCTGGCACTTTTGATCCTGTGCTACATCTATATCATCAACAGTACCTACAACCCGTTCATTTACTTTAGATTTTAGGTGTTCGAGAGAGTATGAACAAAATAAGAAAAATCATCAACTGCATATTTGTCATCGCCTTCGTTGCCATGCTGATCTGTCCCTTTCTTCGACTGGACACCACGGAGATCATAGACTCTGCCACGGAGAACCGGCGGATGACCATGTGGCCGGGACTGCATTTGGACGGCAGTTATAACGAATGGTACGGTCACTATGTGGAGGACCGGGTGGCCTTCCGGGAGCAGGCGGCAGCGCTGTATATGAATGCGGTGTATCGCATCTTCGGAGAGTTTGCGGAGGATCTGCATATGTATGCCAAGGAGGGTGAGATCTTCCCGGCAGATAAGGATTATATCTCGGCCTATCAGCATCTGGCCACCGATGAGCAGCTCATCGATTCCCTTGTGACCTATCTGGACCGGAGCAACACCTATCTGAAGAGCCGGGGCAAGACCTTCGTTTTCCTGGCGGGTCTGGATAAGAAGACGGTCTATCCGGAAAAAATGCCCGACTACATCCATGTGGATGAGAGCAGGGAAAGCATCATGGATGACCTTTCCCGCAAGCTGGAGGAAAAGGGCGTTCCCTATGTGATAAACGCTGATGCCTACAGGAAGGCTTCTTCAGAGGGACGGCTGTATAACAAGCTGACGGATACGGCCCACTGGAATGCCGACGGTCTGATGCTGGGCATGGAGATGCTGAATGAGAAGGTGTGGAATGAGAGGGTGTATTTTTCCGACAGTCCCCTCCCCCGTTTTGACAGAGACTGGTTTGAAAGGGGCAGTGAGATACAGGAACTGGAGTTTCTCTCCCTTCCCATCACGGAGGAGGTTCCGGCCTGGAAGCTGAAATCCTATTATGCGGATCAGATGGTCACAGAGGAAGGATTTTTGGATAAGATCCCCCATATTGAAGGGCCTTATGCAGAGCATATCATCAGCAATAATGCGGAATCAGAGCTTAGCATCCTGATCTTCGGGGACAGCTTCATGCAGACACATATGCAGTATCTGGCGCCCCAGTATCACGATATCTATTCCGTCGGACGGCAGAACTACGAATACCTGCAGCAGTATGTGGAGCTGCTGGATCCGGATGTGGTGGTGTTCGAGAATGCGGAGCGGTCTTTTGTGGATGACCTATATAATTACACGAGACTGGGTGAAATTGAGTATAAGTGATGACCGTAAAACGTGAGCTAAGAGAAAAGGAAACAAGAAATGAGTGACAACATGGAATTTATCAGGATCAGGGGCGCCAAAGAGCATAACCTGAAGAACATCAACGTGGATATCCCCCGGGGAAAGATGGTGGTCATGACCGGTCTTTCCGGATCGGGCAAATCTTCACTTGCTTTTGATACCATCTATGCGGAGGGACAGAGAAGATATATGGAGTCTCTTTCCTCCTATGCAAGGCAGTTCCTGGGACAGATGGAAAAGCCCAACGTGGAGAACATCGAGGGTCTTTCCCCCGCCATCTCCATAGACCAGAAATCCACTAACCGGAATCCCCGTTCCACCGTGGGAACGGTGACGGAGATCTATGATTATTTCCGTCTTCTTTATGCCAGGGTGGGAATCCCTCATTGCCCCGAATGCGGCCGCGCGATAGAGAAGCAGACCGTGGATCAGATGGTGGACAACCTGATGAAGCTTCCCGAGCGTACGAAGATGCAGATCCTTGCCCCCATCGTCAGAGGTCGGAAGGGTATGCATGAAAAAGTGCTGGACCGGGCAAAGAAGAGCGGTTATGTCAGAGTGCGGGTAGACGGCAATCTGTACGAGCTCTCCGAGGAGATCAAGCTGGACAAAAATATCAAGCATGATATCGAGATCGTGGTGGACCGTCTCATCGTGCGGGAAGGCATTGAAAAGAGAATGACGGACTCCCTGGAGAATGCCCTTTCCCTGACGGACGGACTTGTGATCGTGGATACGGGTGAGCAGGAGCTTACTTTTTCCCAGAGCTTTGCCTGCCCGGATTGCGGCATCAGTATCCCGGAGATCGAGCCCAGGAGCTTTTCCTTTAACAATCCCTTCGGAGCCTGCCCCGTATGTGCGGGCCTGGGATATAAGATGGAGTTTTCTCCCCAGCTGATGATCCCCAATGAGGAACTTTCCATCAATCAGGGCTGTATCGTAGCCATGGGATGGCAGAGCGCCAACAAGGACAGCAGTTTTACCAATGCGGTGCTGCGGGCCCTTGCCGAGAGATACAAGTTTGATCTGGATACTCCCTTCAAGGATTATCCCACCAAGATCCGCCATATCATCCTCTACGGAACGGACGGAGAAGAGGTGCCCGTATACTACGAGGGACAGCGTGGCAAGGGAGTCTATCCCGTTGCTTTTGAAGGTCTGATCCGAAACGAGGAGCGCCGGTATCGGGAGACCTATTCCGAGAACCAGAAGGCGGAATACGAGAAATATATGTCCATCAAACCCTGCGCCGAGTGCGGGGGGATGCGTCTGAAGAGAGAATCCCTGGCGGTAACGGTGGCGGATAAAAATATCTATGAGATCACGAATCTTTCCATAGGAAAGCTGGGCAGCTTTTTAGAGAAGATGAAGCTGACGAGCAGACAGGAACATATCGGGCATCAGATCCTGAAGGAGATCCGCAGCAGGGTGGGCTTTTTGAACAACGTGGGCCTGGATTATCTTTCTCTCTCGAGAGGAACGGCCAGCCTGTCCGGAGGCGAGGCCCAGAGGATCCGTCTGGCAACACAGATAGGCTCCGGTCTTGTGGGCGTCTGCTATATCCTGGATGAGCCCAGCATCGGTCTGCATCAGCGGGATAACGACAAGCTCCTGCAGGCTTTGAAAAAGCTCCGCGATCTGGGGAACACCCTGATCGTGGTGGAGCATGATGAGGATACCATGCGGCAGGCGGACTGGATCGTGGACATCGGTCCCGGCGCGGGTTCCGAAGGCGGAGAAGTTGTGGCCGAAGGAACGGCAAAGGATATCATGAAGGTCAAAGGCTCCATCACAGGAGACTACCTGGCAGGACGCCGCAGCATCGAAGTGCCCGGCAAGAGGCTGAAGCCCCAGGGCTGGCTTACGGTAAAAGGAGCTGCGGAGAACAATCTGAAGAATATCGATGTGAAGATCCCCCTGGGAGTTATGACCTGCGTTACGGGTGTTTCCGGCTCGGGTAAGTCTTCGCTGGTGAACGAGATCGTATATAAGAGACTGGCAAGGGATCTGAACCGTGCCCTGACCATTCCCGGCAAGCATAAGGGAATGGAGGGGATCGATCAGCTGGATAAGGTCATCAACATCGACCAGTCCCCCATCGGAAGGACCCCCAGATCCAATCCCGCCACCTATACCGGACTGTTTGACGATATCCGGGATCTGTTTGCATCCACCCAGGAGGCCAGGGCAAAGGGCTACAAGAAGGGTCGTTTTTCCTTCAATGTCAAGGGAGGACGGTGCGAGGCCTGCTCCGGAGACGGTATCATCAAGATCGAGATGCACTTTTTACCGGATGTCTATGTGCCCTGCGAGGTCTGCGGCGGCAAGCGGTATAACCGGGAGACGCTGGATGTGCACTACAAACATAAGAATATCGCGGATGTGCTGGATATGACCGTGGAGGAGGCACTGCCGTTTTTTGCCAACATGCCCAAGATCCGGAGAAAAGTGCAGACCATGTACGATGTAGGTCTTTCCTATATCAAACTGGGTCAGCCTTCCACTACCCTGTCCGGCGGCGAAGCCCAGCGCGTGAAGCTGGCCACGGAGCTTTCCAGAAGAAGCACGGGCAAAACCATCTATATCCTGGATGAGCCCACCACGGGACTGCATTTTGAAGATGTCAGGAAACTGGTGGAGATTCTGAAAAGGCTTACCGACGGGGGCAATTCCGTTCTTGTGATCGAGCATAACCTAGATGTGATCAAGACTGCGGACTACATCATAGATATCGGTCCCGAGGGCGGTGACAGAGGCGGAACGATCATCGCTGCGGGGACGCCGGAAGAGGTGGCAAAGTGCAGGAATTCCTATACCGGAGAATACGTGGGAAAAATGCTGCCGAAACAAAAATGAAGAAATTTACATAAAATCCTTTGAAAATAACAGTAGGTTGCGCTATAATCATACTGTATGTCCGAATGAGGGAAAGAAAACATCCGTTTTAGAAAGGGGTTTAATCATGCAATTTACGGATATCGGAATAGATTTGGGAACCGCCAGCATTCTGGTTTACATCAGAGGCAAGGGCGTTGTCTTAAAGGAGCCCAGCGTTGTGGCTTTTGACCGCGACACCAACAAGATCAAGGCCATCGGCGAGGATGCAAGACTCATGCTGGGTCGTACTCCCGGCAATATCGTAGCTGTCAGACCGCTGCGTCAGGGCGTTATCTCGGATTACACCGTAACCGAGAAGATGATGAAGTATTTCATCCAGAAGGCTCTCGGCAGAAAGTCCTTCCGCAAGCCCAGGATCGCCGTCTGTGTACCCAGTGGTGTTACCGAGGTGGAGAAAAAGGCGGTTGAGGATGCTACCTATCAGGCAGGAGCAAGAGAGGTATCCATCATCGAGGAGCCCATTGCGGCAGCCATCGGTGCGGGTATCGATATCAGCAAGCCCTGCGGAAATATGATCGTTGATATCGGCGGCGGTACCTCGGATATCGCGGTGATCTCTCTTGGCGGAACCGTAGTTTCCGCTTCCATCAAGATTGCAGGCGATGATTTTGACGAGGCCATCGTACGTTACATGAGAAGAAAGCATAACCTGCTCATCGGTGAGAGAACGGCGGAGGATCTGAAGATCAAGATCGGAAGCGCTTATAAGAGTGTGGAGGTGGAAGTTGCCGAGGTTCGCGGACGTAACCTGGTAACGGGACTTCCCAGGACCGTGGAAGTAACCAGCGAGGAGATGGAGGAAGCCCTTCGTGAGGCCACCACCCAGATCATCGATACGATCCACGGCGTGCTGGAGAAAACTCCCCCTGAGCTTGCGGCCGATATCGCAGACCGCGGTATCGTTCTTACCGGCGGCGGCAGCCTGCTGTCCGGCCTGGAGGATCTGATCCATGCCAAGACGGGTATCAATACCATGACGGCTGAGGATCCCATGACCTGCGTGGCCATCGGAACCGGTAAGTATGTGGAATTCCTTGCGGGATACAGGGAAGAGATTTAAAAACATCCCTATAAAGTTAGTAAACCTGCAGACCGATATAATGAGTATAGCAGGCGGCAGCCTGAAGGGCGCGTCTGCTGACACAGGGAGGTTGTGTATGGTCAAAGGCTTATATACGGCGTATACAGGAATGCGGCATCAGCAAAACCGTATGGATATCCTGTCCAACAACATGGCAAACTCCGCTACGGTAGGCTTCAAGAAGGAAGGAGCCACCAACCAGGCATTCAAGGATGTACTTGCCTACAGGATCAAGGATACCACCGACGGATGGCGCTCTGCCGGCATCGGAAAGATGAACCTTGGCGTAAAGATCGGAGAGAGTTATACCGATTATTCCCAGGGTGCTTTTCATGCTACGGACAATGTTTATGATCTTGCACTGGGCGGCAACGGCTTTTTTGCCATCGAGTATAAGAACAAAGCAGGTGAGATCTCGACCAAATACACAAGGGACGGCTCTTTTACCCTGACAGCCGCCGGAGAATTGGTTACCAAGGACGGAGACTTCGTGCTGGATACCAACGGAAAGCATATCCGTATCGATCCCATGAAGGAAACGGCCATTGATGACCTGGGTAACATCAGCCAGGGCAACGGTATTCTGGCCAAGATCCGCGTGGTGGATTTTGAGGATTACAACTATCTGGAGCATTTCGGGGAGAATATGTACCAGCCGGTGGAGGGTTATCAGTTAAAAGCGTCTGATGCCAAGATCTTCTCCGGATATCAGGAGCAGTCCAATGTAACGGTAGTGAGCGAAATGGTGGAGCTGATCTCCATTTCCAGAGCCTATGAATCCAATCAGAAGGTGATCCAGACCATAGACGGATCCCTGGAGATAGCAGCAAACCAGCTCGGTAAGCTCAACGGATGATAATAGCCCACGGGAGGCGGTAATATGGTAAGAAGCTTATGGTCGGCAGCAACCGGCATGCACGCACAGCAGACAAATCTTGATGTCATTGCCAACAATCTGGCGAACGTCAACACCACGGGATATAAGACGGATGTAGCGGAGTTCAAATCCCTGCTCTATCAGAATATGCAGACAAAGACCACCACAGCCAACGGCGCCAACAAGCCCATTGGCTCCCAGGTGGGACTGGGTGTAAGGCAGGCAGCCATCACCTCCATCTTCCGTCAGGGATCTCTTCTGGAGTCCGCATCCGATTCATCCTTCGCCATTGAAGGAAAGGGATTTTTTCAGATCCAGACCACAAGCGGGGAGATGCAGTATACAAGAAACGGTAACTTCATCTGGGCTACCGACAAAGTGAACGGCGTGGATTGTCTGACATTGACCACCAGCGACGGACTTCCGGTCATGAGCTCCAAGGGACAGAGGATCTCCATCCCCGTTAACCGGGCAGACGGAAGCAAGCTGATCGCCAATCAGATCAATATCACGGCCGGCGGTGAGATCACCTATCCCGATGCGTCCAACAACTATCAGTCCATGGGCGTGAGCATCGGTGTTTTCCAGTTTCAGAATCCTGCGGGACTCTACAACCATGACAACAGTCTCTATGGCGTGACCGAAGCCAGTGGCCAGGCCATAAACGAAGCTACTGCCACAGGTATTTCCAAGAGTAAGGTAGTACAGGGATACCTTGAGGGCTCCAATGTCCAGGTGGCAGACGAGATGGTAAATATGATCGTGGCACAGCGTGCCTACGAAATGAACTCCAAAGTGATCCAGACCACGGATAGTATGATGGATACCGCGAACAACTTAAGACGTTAATGAGGTTTTAATATGTCAGACATATCCCTTGACAGCACCTATTTGAATTATATGCAAAACATCAACAACGCGTCAGCCGACAAGCTGAAATCCACAGCGGGCAAAGACCTTTCCAAGGCGGATGACGAGGAGCTGATGGAAGCCTGCAAGGAGTTTGAGTCCTATTTCCTTGAAATGGTCATGAAGGAAATGACCAAGGGCATCAACTTCGCCGGAGAGAACGCAGACTCCGGCAACAGCACTCTGGTGGATTTTTATAAGGATAAGACGATCTCATCTCTGGCTGAGCAGACCACGGAGTCAAGTCCCCTGGGACTGGCGCAGCAGATGTACGAACAGATGAAACGTACCGCACAGGCACCCAGTGCCGATGAGATCCTGGCCATGAGAGCGAAGGCACAAAAAGAAACTTCCGGGGAATGAGGTATGAAAAGGCTGCGAAGCAGCCTTTTGCTTTTTGTATTACGGGGGAATGATTGGAAACAAGAGAAGTCTATGTGGAAGGTTATATCTTCCGCAATGAAGAAAACGGATACAGTGTACTGGATACCAGTGAAAACGGAAGCCCGCTGACGGTAGTGGGCATTTTCGAGACGGATGTGACAGGCGAGGTGCTCCGGGTTACCGGAGAGACGGTGCTGCACCCCAGCTACGGACCGCAGCTCAAGAGCGCTTCCTACGAGATCGTCCGTCCCACGGATGCGGAGGGGATCCGCAGGTATCTGGCCTCCGGTGCCATCAAGGGCATCGGTGAAAAAATGGCCGCCAGGATCGTTGCCGCCTTCGGTGATGACAGTCTTCGCATCATGGAGGAGGAACCGGAACGTCTGGCGGAGATCAAAGGCATCAGCCTTCGAAAAGCACAGGAGCTGGGCGTTATCGTCGAAGAGAAAAAAGACGTGCGTGCAGGCCTGATGTATCTTCAGCAATTCGGAATCTCCAACAAGTTAGCCATCAAGATATTTGAGCGTTACCAGAATGCCGTCTATCAGCTGGTCCGCGAGGATCCCTATCGTCTGATCGAGGATATCGAAGGGATAGGTTTCGTGACGGCGGACCGGATCGCGGAAGCAATGGGGATCGGAAAGGATTCGGTGGAACGGATCCGGGCAGGGATCTATTACGTGCTTCAGACCAATCTGGCGGAAGGCAATACCTGTCTGCCTGCAGATGTTATGGTCACAAGGGCCGCAGCTACCCTGGAGGTGGAGGAGGAAGCCGTTAAATCCGTGCTTTCGGATCTGCTGATCAAAGGAGATATGATCCGCCGGGGAGAGATGGTCTTTCACAGACAGGCCTATTTTGCGGAGATCAAGACCGCCAAGCTTTTGCTGGATCACAACTGGCATCTGCCCCAGAATGAGGACAGGACGCTGGAGGAGATCAAACGCATCGAGGAGCGCGGTGGCTATGAGCTGGATCCGCTCCAGAGAGAAGCTGTGCTGAAAAGTGTTAGCAATGGCTTACTTCTTTTGACCGGAGGTCCCGGTACCGGTAAGACCACCACCATCAATACCATGATCGAACTCTTTCTCTCAAGAGGTCTTTCGCTGGCTCTTGCGGCGCCAACGGGAAGAGCTGCCAAGCGCATGAGCGAGGCAACGGGCTATCAGGCCAAGACCCTTCACAGACTCCTGGAAGTCAAAGCGGTGGACGGCGGCAGGAGCATTTTTGAGAGGAACGAAGATAACCCGCTGGATGCGGATGTGGTCATTGTGGATGAGATGTCCATGGTGGACATTTTTCTCTTCCAGGCTTTGATGAAGGCGCTGGACGGACGAACCCATCTCATCCTTGTGGGAGACCCGGATCAGCTTCCCAGTGTGGGCCCCGGCAGGGTCCTTTCGGATATTCAGCAAAGCGACCGCTTTGAGTCCATCTGCCTGGAGAAGATCTTCCGACAGGAGGAGGGCAGTGATATCGTACTCAGCGCCCATCAGATCCAGAAGGGCCGGATGATCCGACTGGATAACAAAAGCGAGGACTTTTTTTTCCTGGAGAGGGATGATGTGGGCCTGATCACCCGGAACATCCTGACCCTGGTGCTGAAGCAGCTCCCCGGACATTTCAGGATCTCGCCGGATCAGGTACAGGTCCTTACACCCGTTAAAAAGGGTGCCCTGGGAGTGGAGAGCCTGAATGAACTTTTGCAAAACTATATCAACCCCGCGTCTCCGGATAAGAGAGAATACCAGATGGGAGATAAGATCCTGCGGGAAGGCGACAAGGTGATGCAGACCCGGAACGATTATGAGATGGTCTGGGAGATCCGGGGCTTTTCGGGCATCGTCATCGACCGTGGAGAGGGTGTCTTTAACGGAGATCTGGGGATCATAACATCCATCGATACCATCAGCAGACGGATCCTGGTAAAGACGGATGATGACAAAGAAGTTGCCTACACCTATGAACAGGCAGAGGACCTGGAGCTGGCCTATGCCATGACCATCCATAAATCCCAGGGAAGCGAGTATCCCGCTGTGGTGATCCCTCTGCTGGGTGTACCCAGACAGATGGAATACAGAAACCTGCTCTACACTGCGGTGAGCCGCGCCCGGAAATGCGTGACCATCATCGGCAGCAGGCAGGTGGTTGAGGATATGATAGCAGGTGAGAACCGGCAGCTTCGCTACACGGGACTGCGGGATCAGCTGACGGAATTGGGAGAGATATTTGATAAAAAAGCTGACTGAACAGATACTGAACTGGCTGTTTCCGCCACGATGCGCCTTCTGCGATGAGATCGTCACCGCAGAGAACGGTGTATGCGAAAAATGCAGAAAGCTCCTTCCCCTGATCCGGGATCCCTACTGCCTGAAATGCGGCAAAAAACTCCGGAAGGAAGAAGAGGAATACTGCGCCGACTGCAGCGTAAATCCTCACAGGTTCATCGCCGCCAGAAGCGCACTGGAATATAACGAGATGGTAGGCCGTTCCATTTACCGGTTTAAGTACGGCGGAAGAAAAGAGTATGCAAAGGCTTACTCCAGGATCGTATATGAGAGCTTGTCTGACTGGATCGTGCAGATAAAGCCCGATGCCATCGTTCCCGTTCCCCTGCATAAAAGCCGCCTGAAACGGCGCGGTTACAACCAGTCCGCACTTTTTGCAAAACAGATCGGAAAGCTCTGCGGATGCATGGTCCTCGAGGATCTGGCAATCCGCGTCAGAAAGACGAAACCGCAAAAGCTGATGGACTATGCGGGACGCCAAGAAAATTTGAAAAAAGCTTTTAAATTAAGGCGAAATGATGTAGAATTAAACATAGTATTGCTAGTTGACGACATCTATACCACGGGCAGTACGCTCGATGAGCTGGCACAGGTTTTTCGGGATGCCGGAGTCGGGAAGGTTTATGGACTGACGATCGCCAGCGGAAGCATCAAGGGAGGCGCTAAACATGGTAGTTAAGAACTGCAGAAAATGCGGACGTTTGTTTAATCACGTAGCGGGTCCTTCTATCTGTCCTGCCTGTCAGCAGGAGATAGAGGATAAGTTCCAGGCGGTTAAGAAATATATCCAGCAGCACGGTCGTGCGGACATGGAAGAGATCTGCACTGAGTGCGATGTGGATACGGCTCAGATCCAGACCTGGATCCGTCAAGAGCGTCTTCAGTTTTCGGATGATTCCCCCATCAAGGTCAGCTGTGAGATGTGCGGCAGTATGATCTCCGGCGGACGTTTTTGTGCGGCCTGCAAAGACAAGATGGCGCGTCAGCTCAATTCTGCCATGGGTCTTTCCGGTGTCATGACCGAAACGCCGGACGAGGTTAAGAAGGTCAGATCCAGCAACAGGATGCGTTTCCTGGATAACAGATAAGAGGTATCGGGAGATAGCGATATGCTGAGTGAAGAGAGAATCAAACTGATGACCAAGATGGCTGCCTACGAGGAGAACGAAGGCAAGCGCTATATGGCCATCGGCAGCTATTTCAGAAGTGATTATATGGGTAAGCAGGTGCTTCATTCCGTGATCAGTGCAACCATCGCTTTTATGCTGCTGGTAGGGCTCTACATTTTTTACCACATGGAGACCCTGATGCAGGATATCTACAAGATGGATCTGATCGGTCTGGGCAAGAAGGTGTTGACCAATTATGCGGAGTTCGTTGCGGTCTATGCGGTGCTGACCTATATCATATATTCCTTCCGCTACAGTCGTGCAAGAAAGAGCCTGCGGAAGTACTACAATCATTTAAAACAATTGCTGGCCCTGTATGATATCGAGAATAACGGCCGGTAGGAGAGAGCTATGTCATCATTATTGGAACTGAGAGACGGACTGAGGGATTTTTACAGCAGACACGAGATCTATATTCTTCCTTTCGTGAAATTCTGTCTCGCTATTATGGTACTGTTTCTGCTGAACATGAATCTGGGATTGTCTTCGAAGGTGAGCAACATGGTCCTGGTACTTCTGGTATCGCTGATGTGCGCATGCCTGCCCATGAATCTTCTGGTAGTCATCGCCATGGCATTTACCATCGTTCACTTTTATGAGATCTCGCTGGAATGTGCGGTTGCGGGAGGCGCGGTCTTCCTGCTGATGTTCCTGCTGTATTACAGATTCGCACCCAGGGATGCCCTGGTAGTCCTGCTTTTACCGGTGTTCTTCGGTTTGAAGATACCATATGTGATCCCCATCGTGGTGGGTCTTCTGTGTCCGGTTACCGGAGCGGTTTCCGTGGCCTGCGGTGTGATCAGCTATTATGTCATTATCTATATGCGTGATAATAAGGCCGTGATCGCCTCTCTGGAGGCAGACAATGTAGTGGCCAGATTCCGGTATGTGGTGGATGGTCTGATGTCCAACAAGGGGGTTCTCGTAGTCATTGTAGGCTTCTGTGCCACGACGATGATCGTATGGGCACTCCGCAGGCTCTCCGTTCGTTATGCATGGACCATCGCCATCTGCACCGGCGGTGTCATGATGATCGTGATCCTGATGCTGGGCGGCATGAACTATGATACGGGTCTTTCCATGACGGCCATCATTCTGGGAGGACTCATTTCCATGTTCCTTGCCAAGTGTGTTCAGTTCTTTGCTTTCAACGTGGATTATTCCCGGACGGAGCAGGTACAGTTTGAAGATGACGAATACTACTATTACGTGAAGGCGATCCCCAAGAACTCTGTTTCCAAATCCAACAGAGCCGTTAAGAAGATCACCAGCGTATTATAAGAATCAGTTATATTGGGGTTGGATGTAGTTTCATGCAAAAGGTTGCTTCTTTTATATCTAAATATATCTCCAATGTTCATTTTCCCAAGACGTTTATGGTTACCGACATCATCGAGGTTTTGATCATTGCCTTTCTGGTATATCAGATCCTTGTGTGGGTAAGGACTTCGAGAGCATGGACGCTGCTCAAGGGCGTGGGTGTGATCCTCGCCTTTTTGATGATCGCCGTCCTTTTTAACATGTCGACCATTCTGTGGATCGCCGGTAAGGTGGTGACCATCGCCGCCACGGCCATCGTCGTGATCCTGCAGCCCGAGCTACGCCGTGCGGTGGAACAGCTGGGCCGGCAGAATTTTATTTCCGGTCTGTTTTCCCTGGGATCAGGCAGAGACCAGGACGGACGCTTTTCCGATAAGACCATCAATGAACTCGTTAAGGCCAGCTACGAAATGGGCAGGGCTAGGACGGGTGCGCTCATCGTGATCGAAAGGGACACCCCTCTGCACGAGTATGAGCACACCGGGATCGAAGTGGACGCCATCGTGACCAGTCAGCTTCTGATCAACATTTTTGAACATAATACGCCCCTCCACGACGGAGCGGTTATCCTCCGCGGAGACAGGATCACCTGGGCTACCTGCTATCTGCCTCTGTCCGACAACATGGAGCTGAGCAAGGAGCTGGGAACCAGGCATCGTGCGGGCGTTGGTATTTCCGAGGTTACGGATTCCGTGACCATTATCGTATCCGAAGAGACAGGACGTGTGTCCGTGGCTTCCGGCGGTATCCTGAAGCGCAATCTGGAGCCGGATGAACTTCGCAGCGAGCTTTCCAGACTGCAGAAGAAGGAAGGAGAAGAGAAGAAAAACAGAAGAAAAAGACAGCGAAAGGAGAAAAAGGCATGAAGGACAAATTGCTGAATAACCTGGGTCTGAAAGCCGGTTCTCTTGTGATCGCACTTTTTCTCTGGCTGGTAGTTGTCAATGTTTCGGATCCTGTGGTGGATTCCACCTTCCCCGACGTACCGCTGACGGTGGTCAATGCGGAGAGCCTGACCAATGAGGGAAAGGTATATGAGATGACCGGCGCAAGCACCGTGACCGTGGCTGTCAGTGCCAAGCGGTCCATTCTGGATTCCCTGAGCGGCGACAATTTCAAGGCTGAGGTGGATCTGGGCCTCTATAACGAAGAGACGGGGATGGTTCCCGTTAAGGTTGACTGCAACCGCTATACCGACAAGATCGAGAGCATGAAGAGCAGGACTGAGAGCGTGGAGGTTCTGGTGGAGGACGGACTTGCCAAGCAGTTCGTCATCACGCCTGAGGTCAGCGGAGAGCCTGCAGACGGATTTATCATCGGCGACGTTACAACGGCGGAGAACGTGGTACGTATCAGCGGCAGGGAATCCGTTGTAAGCGGGATCGCAAAAGTGACCGCTGAGGTTTCCGTAGACGGCCTGGGAAGCGACGTGAATACCTCTGTGGATCTGAAGCTGTATGACAAGAACGGCGAGCAGATCAAGAATACGAACCTTTTGAAGAACATCTCCACCGTTGCCATCTCCGTGGAGATCCTGGCGACCAAGGAGCTGGAGCTTCGCTACAATTATTCCGGCAAGCCTGCAGACGGCTACACTGTTTCGGGTGAGCTTACCGGAGACAAGGAAACCATCATGGTAGCGGGCAGGAGCAACGATTTGGCTCGACTTTCCTATGTGGATATTGCCGGGGCTTATGTGGATGTATCCGGCATGTCCGAGACTACCAGCGTGGAAGTGAATCTGGAAAGAGTCCTCCCGGACAGCCTGTCCCTGGTGAACAGAGACGATAATATCGTAACCATCACGGTTCCCATCGAGGAGCTGGTGACCCGTGAGGTTGCCATCGGCAAGGGTACGATCAAGATTAGCGGTCTGCCGGGTAACAACAAATGCGAGGTGCTTTCCGACGGCCCCGTAAGCTTTGAAGTGACCGGTGTCCAGACAGTAGTCGATGCCCTTAACACCAAGGATATCAAGGCTTCCGTTGACTGGGATGCCTACATGGACGAGCATAATCTGGCGGAGCTTTCCTCCGGAAGTTATCGTCTGCCGCTGATCCTTGTCCTTCCCGAAGGAGTATCCACACCGAAGGATGTTATGGTGTCTTTGAGGGTGACAAAGGCGAATTGAGAGGCGGCATCTTGACAGTTGTCAATAGTGCAAAAATATGTTAAAATCTTCTTTGGGGTTACATTCATTTTTGAGGAGAAGGTACTATGGTTAGTCAGAAGGTTACGATCAAAAATCCCACCGGGTTGCATCTTCGTCCGGCGGGCATCCTATGTAAGGAAGCGATGCAGTTCAAATCTTTGATCACGTTTTCCTTTAGGGAAAGCACGGCAAATGCGAAGAGCGTGCTAAGCGTCCTCGGAGCATGTGTCAAGAGTGGCGATGAGATAGAGTTTGTTTGCGAGGGCGAAGACGAAGAAGAGGCGCTTAAGGCGCTGGTGGCTGCCGTCGAGAACGGATTAGGAGAATGAAAGAGCTCATCGATGATGAGTTCTTTTTTGTTATAAGGAGGTAGGATCATGTTGAACTATAAAAGATACCGCAGGAATCCCGTGGTAGATCTGCCGGACCGTCAGTGGCCCAACAAGCAGATCGAAAAAGCACCCATCTGGTGCAGCGTGGATCTACGTGACGGTAATCAGGTACTGATCGATCCCATGGTGGTTTCAGAGAAGATCGACTTTTTCAATCATCTGGTTCGTCTGGGCTTTAAGGAGATAGAAGTGGGCTTTCCCGCATCCAGCCAGATCGAGTTCGATTTTCAGCGTCAGCTGATCGAGCGT
Organism: Lachnospiraceae bacterium; assembly: GCA_024693845.1. Lineage (GTDB taxonomy): Bacteria > Bacillota > Clostridia > Lachnospirales > Lachnospiraceae > RGIG7926. The sequence goes on along the minus strand of JAILKJ010000036.1, from coordinate 14,218 downwards.
AAACTGGTGCCCGACGATGTGAGACTTCAGGTTCTGACCCAGTGCCGCAAGGAGCTGGTGGATCGTACCTTTGATTCCATCGAAGGTTGCAAGGAGGCCATTTTTCACATTTACAATTCCACCTCGACTCTTCAGAGAGACGTGGTATTCCATAAGTCCACCAAGGAGATCATCGACATCGCCGTACAGAGTACGCAGATGGTAAGAGATCGTGCGAAGGATTATTCCGGCAAGATCATCCTGGAATACTCTCCCGAGAGCTTTACCGGAACGGAGCTGGAATTCGCACTGGAGATCTGTACCGCCGTTCAGGAGACCTGGGGCGCTACGAAGGAGAATCCCATCATCATTAACCTGCCTTCCACGGTGGAGATGACGACTCCCAATGTGTTCGCCGACAGGATTGAATGGATGAACCGTCATTTCAAGAACAGAGAGAGCATCATCCTTTCCGTTCATCCCCATAACGACAGAGGTACCGGCGTGGCCAGTGCCGAACAGGCGATCCTCGCAGGTGCGGACAGAGTGGAAGGTACCCTCTTTGGTAACGGCGAGAGGACCGGTAATGTGGATATCATGACACTTGCCTATAACATGTTCTCCCAGGGTATCGACCCCGAGCTGGCTATCGAGGACGTTAACGAGAGCATTGAGATTTATGAGAGATGCTGCAAGATCCCCATGCATCCCAGACACCCCTATGCCGGTAAGCTGGTGTTTACCGCATTCTCGGGTTCTCATCAGGATGCCATCAACAAGGGTGTGGCAGCTATGAAGGAACGCAAGAACGAGTTCTGGGAGGTGCCTTATCTTCCCATCGATCCTGCGGATATCGGAAGGGTTTACGAGCCCATCGTCAGGATCAATTCCCAGTCCGGCAAGGGCGGTGTTGCCTTTGTTATGGACACCTACTTCGGCTTCAAGCTTCCGAAGGGAATGCAGAGAGAATTTGCGGATGTCATCCAGTCCATTTCCGAGCGTCAGGGTGAGGTTTCCCCGGAGACCGTTATGGATACCTTCCGGGAGGAGTATCTGAACCAGAAGGAGCCTCTGCATTTCAGAAAGCTCAGGATAGACGATCTGTCGGATGAGACCGAATCCGAATTTGATACAAAGGTCACTGTGGTATATACCTTAAAGGGCGAGGAAAAGAGCTTCGATGCAGTGGGCAACGGCCCCATCGATGCAGTTCGCCGCGGTCTTACCCAGGAACTGAATATCAATATCAAGGTGCTTGATTACGAAGAGCATGCGCTGCAGTCCGGTTCCAACTCCCAGGCTGCCGCTTACATCCATCTGCTGAATGCGGATGACGGCAGAGTGACCTATGGTGTCGGTGTATCCAGTAACATTACCAGGGCATCCATCCGTGCCATTTTCTCGGCCATCAATCGTCTGGGGCTCATTGAAAGCTGACGCGCCTCAGCCGGGAATCGTTGTATGAAAAAAGCTAAAGGACCTACGGGAAAAAAGAAGATCGGTATCGCAAGGATCCTGTTTCCCCTGCTGACGCTCCTGTGTCTGGCAGGCTTTATCGGTAGCCTCATTTTTCCCAACGAAGTCCTCGATACGTATAAGGTTAATATGAGTGAAGAGGAAGGAGACGAAACAACGCTGCTTCCTCTTTCTTATGTGGAGCCCATCAGCTACGAGATCGATACCGCCGGCCGCGCCATGAAGGGCGTGCAGCTGGGGATCAGTAAGCGGGGGCAAACTCAGAGCGGACAGATCCTGCACTATGATGTTTACGCCGGCGGCAACAAGGTCAGCGAGAATGTCTATGATCTTTCCGCAGGAGAGGATCTGCAGTATGTGTATCTTCCCTTTGTAAATGACACTGCCTGCAGCGGCTCACTTCGCATCGAGCTGAAGCTGGACGCAGGCGCCGGGGAGCTTCCCGAAGAGGAAAGAGCAGCCCTGGAGGCCAATCACAGACAGATCGACGGCATTGAGACAGTGCTCTACGAAGGTGCTGCCACCTCTGATCCGGACGCAGCCGATCCGGACGCGACCGATCCCGACGCAGCCGGTCAGGGAGTCCCCAATCTTCGGGGCTCTCATATCTATTCCCATAATACATATCCCTTTCTGTATGATTTCAGGATCCTGACCTTTGTCTTTCTGGCGGTATCCATGGCCCTGCCCCGCAGGGAAAGGAGGAGCGCATGATAGAGAGGATCCGAAAGCATCTGGAAGACAATGCCATGATGAAAAAGAATAACCGCGCCGACAGGCTTCCCGTGGTACTCCGCATACTGGTTTCTTTTTTGGTCTGTGTTACCACGGCTGTGCTGCTGGAGGTGGCCCTGTTCCAGTTTCCCTCTGTGACCGAAGGATACGAAGCCCTTTCCTACAAGGCGCAGGATGCGTCAGAGGAGGGTGGCGACTTTACGGTCCGCAACGAAAAAAAGCTGGTCCGTCTTACCGAGGATGAGGAAGAGAGCATCCGGGTGGAGCGGAACAATAAGAAGCTCCTTTCCGATTATCTGGGAAAAGAGCAGCAGGAGGAGGAAGACCCCACCCTGGTGGAAAAAGAGGACGGAACCTTCTGGAGACGGGTCAACCGGATCGTCTATACCGTGGACCTGCCCTCCCGCCTCTATGTAAAGAAGCTGGATTTCCGCGCAAAGCTGAAGGATGAAAAGGACTGCGGCTATTCCGTTACGGTCTATGATAAAGGCAGCCAAAGCGGAGACGTGGTCTATTGCAGCGTCAGTGCCAAGACAAAGGCAGGCGTTGCCAATATCGGAAGACATGCATCCCGCCTTGAGATCGCTTTCATGACAGCGGAGAAGATCGATCCTTCCGGTATCCGTTTTTACGTATGTAATGATTTCACACCGAACATGATGCGGATCCTGTTTATGAGCTTTCTGTTCATCACCATAGCTTTTCTGGTGGAAGCAGAGCATCTTCCGGAGCAAAAGTGCGAGTGGTGCTTTGCCGCCTTCTGCTTAAGTCTGGGACTGCTTTTGATCTTCGGCATCGGTACGAATCAGGTCAGCTACGATGAGCATGTTCATGCCCGCTCTGCCTATAAGCTTTCCTTCGGTCAGATGATCGAGACCACGGAAAGTGCACTGCAGATGAGCGGTAATCTGCTTCCGTTTTTCCATAATCCCGAAGAAAGGGAGTTAGTGGCTGCTTACGAAAATGCCAACCATGATTTCAGCTGGGCGGATATCGGATTCCAAAGCAGGTTCGTCAGATCCGAAAACAGGGTCTATTATCCGCTGGCTGCAGGCTTCTTTGTGGGAAGAGTGCTGGGACTTTCCTTCCCTCTTACGGTGGCCCTGGCCAAGCTGGGAAATCTTTTGATGTATATCGCGGTCTGCTTCTTTGCCATCCGCGCCGCCAAGCGCTACAAGGAACTGGTCAGTCTGGTGGCACTTTTGCCGGGCAATGTTTTTCAGGCATCCTCCATCAGCTACGATGCCGTGGTAAACGGTTTTCTGCTGCTGGGATGCGTCTATCTGTACAATGAGTTTCTTGAGCCGGAGAGCAAGGTTAAGCCGGAGAATCTGCTGATCATGCTGCTGTCCTTTGTGATCGGATGCCAATCCAAACCGATCTATATCATCATGGCCTGCATGGCCCTGTTCTGGAGCAGAAAGAAGTTCGATTCCACCCCCCGGGCCGTGATCTGCAAGATCGCCATCCTTGTACTGGCGGGACTGATGATCTATAACATCTTCCGGCCTACGCCGGCAGCGGGCAGTGACTATGATCTGGTGGGCAACTTTGATTTTGCCGGAGACAAGAGAAGTGTGGGTTCCAGCGTAACGGGACAGATCTCCTACATCTTCTCCCATCCCCTTGCTTATACGCTTCTGCTGCTTTCCTGTATGGGAAAAATGCTCTTTAACTATCTGCTGGGAGGTACCGGCTTTTTCCAGTACGGGTATCTCGGTGCGGCGCCCATGGCGGCTACCTGGCTGATCCTGGCGGCAGCGGTCTTTCTGGCGGTCACGAATCCCCCTGAGCAGGATCAGGACCACCGCAGAGGCGAGGTGAAGGGTCACAGAAGTATGGGAAGGATACATATCATCCTGACCCTGATCATGACGCTGGGTCTTTCGGCGGTGATCTGGACCTCCATGTATGTAAGCTATACGCCTGTGGGAGCGGCAGAGATCCGCGGTGTACAGGGCAGATATTTTACGCCCCTGTTTTTACCCCTGCTTCTTTGTCTGTGTTCCGAAAAGCATGTTTTCCGCCTGAAGAATTCCGAGAGGAACCGGCTGATGTTCGGACTTATCACGGGACTCAATTATCTGATGATCCTGTTTTTGGTAATACTGGTGTATGATATATGATGACGGAGCAAACGCTGCAAACAACCGAATATGAGGCAGGGCTGATCTCCGTGATCGTTCCTGTTTATCGAAGTGAGGATACCCTGAAAGAGAGCGTTTCAAGTGTTCTGAGACAGTCTGAGAAGCACTTCGAACTGATCCTTCTTCCCAACGGCGGAAGGGCCGCAGATGAAGATCTCTGCCAACAGCTTGCCGGAGAAGATGAGAGGATCCGCGTGGTCCGGCCCGATAAGGCCGGCGCGTCCCATGCCCGCAATGAAGGCATAAGGTCCGCAAGGGGAGAGTATATCTGCTTTCTGGACAGTGACGATAAGATGATGCCGAGAGCCCTCAGCGCCATGCTGGATGCGATCCGAAGGGACGGAAGTGATCTGGTGATCGCCGGCTTTGATCATCTCTATTATGGTGAGCGTGTGGTAAAACCGGTCCACAGAGAAGGATGCATCGACCCGCGCTCGGATCGGAACGATCTGCAAAGGCTCTATGAAGAGGGGTTTTTGAACATGCCCTGGAATAAGCTTTATAAGCATTCGATGATCCGAAATCTGTTTCCCGAAGAGCTTTCTTTAGGAGAGGATCTTTGCTTTAACCTGGATTATATCAACGCCTGCACAAAGGTCAGTCTCCTTCCGGTGAGCGTGTGTGAATACCGCCAGGATGACAGGGGCAGCACCCTGTCCGGTAAAAAGAGAGACGACAGAGTTAGCGTATGCTTACAATTATATGCCCGCTCCAAGACGTTCTTTTCCAATATCTGGGAACTTGATAAGGATGAAAAAGGCAGGCTTTCCTTTCTGGGAGACAAGGTGGTCTCCACCTTCCTGGATGAACTGGGAATGCTGGGCACAGTCGATATGGATAAAGCTGAGTTTGAAAGACAGATCCGACTCTATACCGAAGCCATCAGGCACTTTACAAAGGATGGAAGAAGAAAGGTCAGTCTCAAGTATCCCGATCACAGGATCCTGTATCGTCCAGCAAGCCATGGTAAAGCAAAGAGCGTGGCGAGACTTGTCAGGATGCGGGGCAGTATCGTAAAACTTCGTCGCAGAACGAAAAAAAGAAATGCACAGGGGGAGAAGGAATGAAACCATTGATCTCCGTGATCATACCGATCTATCAGGTGGAGGCCTATCTGCGCCGCGCCGTGGATTCGGTACTGAATCAGACCTATCGGAATCTGGATATCATTCTGGTAGATGACGGATCACCGGACAGATGTCCGAAGATCTGTGATGAGTATGCAAGTAAGGAAGCCAGGGTACGCGTGATCCATAAGGAGAACGGCGGGCTTTCGGATGCCCGGAACGCCGGACTGGATGTGGCGGGGGGAGATTACATCGCCTTTTTGGACAGCGATGACTACTATGCTCCCGACTTCATCGAGATCCTCTACAAGGAGCTTACGGATCACCGGGCGCAGGTGGCCCTCTGTCGCTATCAGGTGACGGGACCTGGTTCGGGAGAGCTGTCCCCTGATTTTACTGCCGTGTCAAAGCAGTATAAAAGCGGCAAGGCCGAGATCATCGTAAATGACAGGCAGGAGCTTTTGAACAATCAGTATGACGCCCTCTGCGAGGATGCCACCTATTACATCGTCTCCTGGAACAAGCTGTACGATGCAAAGCTCTGGAAGGATATCCGTTTTCCCAAGGGCAGGATCCATGAGGATGAGGCGACCACTTACAAAGTGCTGGACCGGGCCAAGAGAGGGGTCTACGTGAAGCTTCCGCTCTATGCTTACTTTTCAGCTCCCAGCAGCATCACCAGGGACAGGTTTTCCCTTAAGAGACTGGACTGGACGGTGGCCATGACGGATAGGATTTTTTACTTTGAGAAAAAAGAGCTCTTCTTCCTTGCCACCGCAGCCCTTCGCGCCAGAGCCGACGGCAGTATCCGGTATTACTACCCCTTACGCTCCCAGGTACGGGGCAGCAAAAAACAGCAGGCTGTCCTGAAGGATTATGTGCGGGAGGCACTTCATACCAACCGGGTGGGAAGGAGACAGGAACGGGGATTTTTGACCATGAAGACCAGGATCGGCTACAGGATCTTCCTGTTTTCCCCTGATCTGTATCGACTGCTTTGTTTGAAGAAGAAGGAAAAGATCCGCCTGTAGCGGACATATGAATGGAGATGGCTATGCCCACAGTATCAGTTGTGGTTCCGGTCTATAACATGGAAAAATATTTAGACCGATGCATGGATGCGCTGTTTGCGCAGACACAAAAGGATATGGAGATCATTCTGGTGGATGACGGTTCCACGGACAGCTCGGCAAAAATGTGCGACGACATCGGCCTCTATCACGGCGGAGTCAGTGTGATCCATCAGCGGAACAAAGGTCTTACCGCAGCATGGAAGGCGGGGAGCCGGGCCGCGACGGGAGAGTATATCGGCTATGTGGATGCCGATGACTATATCGATGCGGACATGTTTGAACGGCTCTACGAGAGGGCAAAAGAAAAAGATGCGGACATCGTCTGCTGCGGACTGGAGCATCTGTATGAGCAGGAGCCGGAGAGATCCTGGAAGGAGCAGATGCTGCTTCCGGCAGATTCCTATGATGAGGATTCGCTAAGAGATCAGATCCTGCCGGGGTTGATCAACAACGGAAGTTTTATGGGCAGAAGCCTGATGCCGAACCGGGTTACCAAGCTGGTGAGAAGACAGCTGGTGCAGGAGAATCTGGAACTTTGTGAGGATGAGGTTAGCATCGGAGAGGACTTCCAGTTTTCCCTGTGCATGTTCCTGGACGCAAAGCGGGTGGAGATCATAAGGGATTACTTCCCCTATCATTACTATATGCAGCCTTCCTCCATGACTATGAAGCATGATCCTTCCTATATGAAGAAGATCGGCATCATGCGAAAGAACCTGCTTCGCATTGCGAAGCTGAAGGGAAAGGAACAGGTGCTGTCCTCCCAGATCTGGAATGACTATCTGTGCCTTACCGTTCTTTATGTCAAAGGGATCGTATATAAGCAGAAAAAGTTGCCCTATCCTAACCTTCGAAAACAGATGTCGGAGGTGGTAAACCAAAGGAGTGTAGCCTGGGCCCTGTGGCATTATGACATGCCGGCGCTTAGCAAGGCGGAAAAGCTCTTCATCTTTTTGATGAAACGGGAATGGTATCTTTTGATCTACCTCTGTGTAAGGATTTATTTCAGATAAAAGAGAAGCTATGAAGGAAAGCAGACAAAAACAAATCGCATACTGGACTGTCTTTGCACTGCTGCTGGCAGCAGTTGCTTTTTTGTGCTTTTTCAGGCTTACCAACAAGTATGTGGATCCCTGGGATGAAGCACGTCACGGGGTCAATGCCTATGAGATGTTGAACGGCGGCAGCATGATCCAGAGCACCTATCTTCGGATGGCGGATTATTATAATCTCAAGCCTCCTCTTTCCATGTGGTGCATCATGATCGGACTTAAAGTCTTTTCGGATCCGGTGCTGGGACTGCGTTTTTATTCGGCGGTATGTTATCTGCTGCTAACCCTGATCTGCGGACTGTTCTTCAGGAAGGTATCTCCCGGGGCGGGTCTTCTGGCCGTGGGCGCTCTGGGGATCAATATGACACCCTTCCTTGCCCATATGGTAAGGGCGGGAGATGCGGACAGTCTTTATGTGCTGCTCTTTTCCCTGGCCATGCTGGCCATGGTGAAGATCCGGGATGACCACCGGTGGCTGTATTTATGCGGCCTGTGCTTTTCCCTGGCCTTCCTGGCCAAGAGCTTTCATTCCTTTGTGATCGCCGCCATCGGCGGACTGTTCCTGATCATCTCCGGTCTGATCCGGAAGATCCGTTTTCATGAGTGGCTGATCTTCCTGCTTTCGATCCTTTTGCCCGTCGCCCTTTGGGCGGTGCTGCGCTATAGGATCGACGGAACGGAGTTTTTTGTAAGGATGTGGGAGACGGATGTGCTGGGTCGTACCGGCGGAGAGCTGCATTCCAACATCGCTCCTTTCTGGTACTATCTGGAATACTACTTTACGCCCATCATCATGGGAAAAATGCAGGTATACACTTTCTCGCTTTTGCTGATCCTGGCGACAGTTCTGTTAGCTTTCGCTTACAGAAAAAAACGGGATCAGGGTTCCGAGACAGGCGGCGAGGATGCCGGTAATCTCTTCAGGCGGGATCTGATCACGGCCCTTATTCTCTGGATCGTGATTCCCTTCGCAGCCTTCTCGGCGGTATCCAACAAGCTGCTCTGGTATGTTTATCCCGGCCTTGTGGGGATCCAGCTGGCAGCAGCTCTGAGCGCGGATCATCTGATGAAGCATCTGAAGGATTATTTCAAACCCCGTCTTGCAAAAGGGCTGACGGCGGCCCTGATCGCAGCACTTTTCCTTTGCTGGGGATACTATACGGCGGGTATCGCCCATATCGTAGCAGATCAGAGCTTTAACGAATTCCAGGTTCTGGTGCGCTCTCTTACAGGCGATGAGAAGGCCATCATGAACATGATGGACATGGCAAGGATGGAAAAGAACGTCACAATCCCTGAGGGAGAGCCTTACAGAGGCTGTGAGGTCTTCGTAGACTATGACGGTTCAAACAGCAGCTGGGCCCAGCAGGATGTCTTTGTGGCCGAAGCTTTCGGCGATTATCTTTGCAGGGATGGCGGGATCATCGACCGTCTGGCCGGGGAGGCAAAAGAGAATAAAACGGGGCTGATCTTTGTAAGCCGGAGTACCTACGAGAATCTGCAGCTCTTTTATGAGGACTGCCGGATGGTGGCCCGGACCCCGAACTATCTGGCCCTGGAAATCCGGTATTGATGCCCCTTTCGTTATTCTTTTGTAACAATTTCGTAAAATTTAAATGACAAAGGAAGAAAAGTTTGTTATAATCACTTCGTTGTGAGATTTTTCCGAGTATTAACAGGAGGAAACGGAGATTATGAAAAAGATTAAAGTAATGCTGCTTTTGGCAGTTTCCACGGCTGTTCTGGCTTTCGGATGCGGCAAGAAGGAAGAAGAGCCCGCTCCCGAACCGGTAGTAGAAGAGGTTACCGAGCAGCCCTTAGAAGAGATCCAGACGGATGTGGCAGAGGAGGAAGAGGTTGATCCCAACCGCGTTGAGCCTCCCGCAGGCAAGAAGTTTTCCACTCTTACCGGCGAAGTGATCGAGAAGGACGTATACGGAACCAGACCCATCGCCATCATGCTCCCTACCGACAAGGCAGCTCAGCCTCAGTACGGTATCGGCAGGGCAGGTGTCCTGTATGAGTGTATGGAAGAGGGGGACATGTCCCGTCAGATGGCCATCATTGAGGATTGGCAGGGTATCGAGACCCTTGGTAACGTAAGAAGCTGCCGTGACTACTATGTATATTGGGCTATGGAATGGGATCCCATCCTGGTTCACTTTGGTGGTCCTTACTATCTGGCAAGCGTTACCACGAGGGATGATGTACACAACATCACCGGTTGTGCAGTCAACTCCACCAACAGCGCTCCCGGAAGCAACGCTTTCTATCGTACCACCGACAAGGTTGTTCCCCACAATGCTTACACCAGCGGCAAGAAGCTGACCGAGCAGTGCGAGAACCTGGGCTACAGCCTGGAGCATGACTGGAGCAATTTTACCGCAGAGCACTTCCTGTTTAACAGAACCGGCGGAAATGATCTTTCCTCCGCAGCAGGCAGCTTTGAAGCAACGGATATCAGCCTTTCCAAGGCATTCCCTTATACTAAGTCCTCTCTGCACTATGATCCCGAGAGCGGTCTTTACAAGAAGGATCTGTATGAGAGCAAGCAGATCGACGGTACCACCGGCGAGCAGCTGACCTTTGAGAATGTCATCATCCAGTTCGCTCATTACGAAGTTAGAGATGCCAAGGGTTATCTGGCATTCCAGGATCATGACAATACCCATGACGGATACTACATCACCAAGGGTAAGGCAGTACACGTTCTCTGGAACAAGACCGGTGACTTCGTACCTACCCGTTTCTACTATGATGATCTGTCCCTGGTTGACATGAACCCCGGTAAGACCTACATCGCTGTAGTTCAGGATGACAGAACCGTAAATATCAACGGAACCGATTACGAGTGCAAGAACAAGTAATTCAGGCTGAAAAGTTACGCATAACTAACCCCCGTCAGAACTGACGGGGGTTTATTTTGTCCGTAGGGTTTCGTGACTGCGGCTGTCGGCTATGCGTTATCCTCTCCCGCAATAATTTTCTCGATCCCGTTCATATCGGCGGCGATATCCGTAAAGGAAGAAAAGAAACTGCCGATGATCTTTTCCGTCCGGGACAGGCAGATCAGGTCAAGCAACGCATCCTTGATGCCGGAGACGGAGGCCCGGGAAAGGTCCCGGTCTTCGTGGGACAGGATCTTGTCCGGGAATAACTCCCGGAGCTTTTTTTCCTCCGACAGATCGTCGGTTGCCAGGAAGAATACGGTCTCGGGATGAGCGGTCAGCTCCTTTTCCATGGCCGATACAAAGGCATCGGTGGAGCTTTTGCCGATGGCGGGCTTGTTGTCGGTCCGCCGGATGTGGATCCCGACGCAGCGCTTGCCGTAGCCTTTTGTGATGGCGTCTGCCCTGGCCAGGATCTCGGCGGAAGGGGCAAAGGCCGAATAATCATGATTCGGGAAGAAATGCTCTTCGGTGGCGATGAAGAGACGGGAGGGAAGAGACTCAAAGTATTCTTTTTTCAGACCCATTTCATCCCGGTTGGAGCGGATATCTTCGTTGCCGATCCGGTGATTCGTGAACTGCAGAAAGAGCTTGCCGGGATCGTATTTAGTATGGAAATTCCGGAGGGTGAAGCGGTCTGTGGGAAGGAAGAGCTCTTCGAAGGGACAGCCCAGCTCGGCGTTCACATTCCACAGTACATGGAGCTTTTCACCGCGTTTTTCGGCCAGGATGAGGGCGGAATTAATGGCCCGCATTCTATTGCACAAACCCCCGATTGGTTGTAAAATTAGCATAGTGTGTTCTCCTTGTCTGATCGCAAGCGGATATAGAAACAGTATAACACAGCAGGATGAAATATGAAAATTGTTTTGGTCAACACCATCTGCCAAAAGGGCAGCATAGGACGGATCTGTGCGGATCTTTACGAGGTTCTGGACAGACAGGGTCATGAGCCCTATATGGCGGCGGGCAGAGGTAAGCTTCCTGCCTATATGCGCGGCAATGTGATCGGCAATAAGGCGGATTTTACAGGTCATGTGCTGAAGAATTTTTTTCAGGGAGAGGCGGGCTTCGGATCCCGTGGCGTGACTAAGGCCTTTATCCGTAAGCTTGAGGAGATCAAACCGGATCTGATTCATCTTCATAACATTCACGGCTTTTATCTGCAGGTGGAGGAGCTTTTTTCCTGGTTGAAAAAGAGCGACATCCCCGTTGTATGGACCCTCCACGACTGCTGGCCCTTCACGGGTCACTGCGCCTATTTCGACTTTATCTCCTGTGACAAATGGAAGAAGACATCAGAGGGCTGTCATGACTGTCCTTTGCATCGCAAGGCCTACCCTTATGCACTTTTCAAGGATAATTCCAGGGCAAGCTATGCCCGAAAGGCTGAGGCTTTTACGGGAGTGAAGAATCTGACCATCGTAACGCCCAGTAAGTGGCTGGCGGATATGGTGAAGGAATCTTTTTTATCGGAGTATCCCACGGAGGTGATCCCCAACGGTATCGATCTGGAGCTGTTCAAGCCGTTAGATTCCAAGGCTCAGAAGCTGCGTAATAAGCAGCAGGCGGGCTACCGGCACAGAACCGTGCTGGGAGTGGCCAATTACTGGGAGGAAAGAAAAGGACTCTCCTATTTGGAGAGACTTTCCGATTCCCTGCCTTCCAACTATACCGTGGAGGTGGTGGGTCTGAATAAGCCCCAGGTCACCATGATACGCAAGAGGCATCCAAGCGGGCGCCTTTTGGCCATGGAACGGACTGCCAATCCGGAGCTTTTGGCGGCACTTTACCGGACGGCGGATGTCTATGTCAATCCCACCCTGGAGGACAATTTTCCCACTACGAACCTGGAGGCACTGGCCTGCGGGACCCCGGTAATTACTTTTGAAACAGGCGGCAGCGGTGAATCCCTGACCCCGGATTGCGGGCTTGTGGTGCCCAAAGGAGATTTCGACAGCCTGCTTGCGGCGGTTACGAGGACCTGCGAGGAGAGACCTTTTTCCATACAGGCCTGCCGCAGCCGTGCGGAGGGCTTTTCACGGGAGGGCGCCGCAGAGAAATATGTGGAATTGTATCGGAAAATAGGATATACTAAGGAAACGGAGAGCGCCACATGAAGATTTCCGTTATCACAATGACTTATAAGGATCCCGAGCATCTGATGCAGACGGCTTCCACCATCCTGCAGCAGGATCATGAGGATCTGGAGTACATCATCGTGGACGGCGGCTGCGACGAGCCGACGCGGGACGCTCTTGACCGGATCGAAGAGAAGATGAAAGAGCGCAAGGGGACCTTTGTTCGGATCAGTGAACCGGACAAGGGTTTGTATGATGCCTTAAACAAGGGGATCGACCGGGCATCGGGAGATCTCATCGGCCTGATGTGCGATCGCTTTGCGGATAAAAATGTTTTGTCCCGCATGGCCCGGATCGTTGAGCAGGAGGGCAGCGACGGCGTCTACGGAGATCTGGATTATGTGGACGGTGACAGTGTCATCCGTCGCTGGAGAATGGGGCAGGGGAAGTTGAACCGGGGCTGGATGCCCGCTCATCCCACCCTTTATCTGAAAAAAGAGATCTATGAAACCTATGGCAGATACCGGACGGATATGGCCATCGCAGCGGATTATGAATTCATGATCCGCGCGCTGAAGGAGGGAAAGACTACTCTTTCCTACCTGCCCGGCGTTCTGGTAAAAATGTACCACGGAGGCACCAGCACAGGCTCCCTTGCCAGCTATACGGACTCCTTCATGGAAGGACGTAGGGCACTTGCCCTGAACGGGATGCCTCATCCTACACTGACGACGGTGCTTCGGACCTTCCGCGTACTGGGCCAGTTTGTGAAACGATAACGATATGAAAAGCTTAGTCATTATACCGGCTTATAACGAAGAAAAAAGCATACTTCGAACGATAGAGGATATCCGCAGCAATGCCGCGGACTTTGACTATGTGGTGATCAACGACTGCTCCACGGACGGGACCTTATCCGTCTGCCGGAAGGCAGGGATCCCCGTGCTGTCCCTTCCCGTTAATCTCGGGATCGGCGGCGCCGTTCAGACAGGCTATCTGTATGCCTTAAAGAACGACTATGACATAGCGGTACAGTTTGACGGAGATGGGCAGCATGATGCCGCTTTTCTCGTTCAGATGCGGGATAAGCTCCTTAAGGATGAGGCGGATCTTCTGATCGGATCCCGCTTTATCACGGGAGAGGGCTTCCAGTCCAGCAGCCTGAGGCGTTTCGGGATCCGTTATTTTGACGGATTGATCCGCTTTATGACCGGCGTAAAGGTCAAGGACCCCACCTCGGGTATGAGGATGGCGGGACGCAGGGCCATCGCTATGTTTGCCGGCAGCTATCCGAAGGATTATCCCGAGCCCGAGAGCCTGGTTGCCGCCGTTCAGGCGGGACTGAAGGTGGAGGAGTATCCGGTGGTGATGCGTGAGAGGAAGGAAGGCGTATCCTCCATTTCGCCCATCCGCTCCGTTTATTACATGATCAAGGTGACGCTGGCCATTTTTGTGGAGCGTTTCCGCAGAAAGGAATATCAGAACACATGATGACATTGAAATTACAGCTGATCATTGGCGCGGTTATGATCCTGGCGCTGTTTGTAATCTTTTACATGGTCAAAAAGAGAAGCATTGATCTTAAGTATGCCCTCTCATGGATGGCCGTTATCGTATTTGTGCTGGTGCTTGACTGCTTCCCGAAGCTGTTGGGCAGGCT
>JAILKJ010000044.1 GCA_024693845.1 Lachnospiraceae bacterium | reverse complement strand
GGTTTCCCTGCAGGTGGATGCGCTGATCGTGGAACCGAAAAACAGTCAGAATACGAATTTTCAAAGAAGCTATGCCGATACGGCAACGGTTCTTTTTGAAAAGGGGAAGATACTGAAGGGGATCAAAGAAGGCTACAGGCGGTATGATGCAAACGATAAGCTGCTGGAGGAGATCCCGGATCGGGAGCTGGATCAGGAGCAGTTAAATGAGCTTTTGACGGAGCTTGCCGGACAATACCTGTATGACCTTAAGGAAGCGGATCCGGAAGGAGATAAATGCCGGTATGTGCTGGGCATCGAAATGGCGACGGATGATATAACCGGCGTGGATGCGGATTCCTACCAGTTACTGATAAAATGCAGTGAAATGAAGGTTTCCTGGGCGCGGTATCTCAACAGGATCTCATAGAAGACGGGGCCCCTGAGCAGGGCCGGGTGTGCAGGTGGATTGTTTTTCAATTATATGGTACAATAGCGGGTATATGAAATATGAATGAGGGGGCATATTATTCGGACAGGTAAGGAGGATCAACATGACATTTGAGCAGGCAAAAGAGAAACTGCAGAAATATGGGCAGGAGCATGTGTTCCGATATTATGACGAATTAAATGATACAGAGAAACAGGAACTGATCGCACAGGTTGAAGATACGGATTTTACCGTGCTGGATTATCTGAAGCATAAGGATGCCTCATCCCAAAGGGGTGAGTTTTCACCGCTGAAGGCAATGGAGCTGCCTCAGATCGATGAGGATCGCGACCGCTTTTATCAGGAAGGTGTCAAGGCTCTGAAGGAAGGAAAGGCAGCGGCACTTTTGCTGGCCGGCGGTATGGGCACAAGGCTTGGTTCGGATGCACCGAAGGGAACCTATGACATCGGTCTGACAAAACCGGTTTATATCTTTGAAAGGCAGATCCGGAATCTTCTGGATGTGACGGAAGCCATCGGCGTATGGCCCAGGCTGTTCATCATGACCAGCGAGAAGAACCACGAGGCAACGGTGGCTTTCTTGAAGGAACATGATTATTTCGGTTATAAAGAAGAGAGGATCACCTTCTTCAAGCAGGATATGGCTCCTGCCTGTGATGATAACGGCAAGGTTTATCTGGAAGGAAAGGGCAGGATCGCCACATCGCCCAACGGAAACGCCGGCTGGTATCAGTCCATGAAGAAGGTGGGAATCGACAAGATCCTGGCGGAGGAAGGGATCGAATGGATCAATCTGTTTGCGGTAGATAATGTGCTGCAGCGCATCCTGGATCCGGTCTTTCTGGGGGCGACCATCCGGTCACAGACGGCTGTGGGTGCCAAGGTGGTAAGAAAAGCCGCCCCGGACGAGAAGGTGGGTGTGATCTGTTTAGAGGACGGAAGGCCCTCCATCGTAGAGTACTACGAGCTTTCACAGGAGATGATGGATGCGAAGGACGAAAGCGGCAATCCCGCCTACAACTTCGGCGTGATCCTGAATTATCTGTTCTACATACCGGAGCTGAACAAGGTGGCAGACAAGGGAACCATGATGCATGTTGTCAGGAAAAAGATTCCCTGCCTGAATGAAGCCGGCGAGCTGATCAAGCCCGAGACGGAGAACGGATACAAGTTTGAACAGCTGGTATTGGATCTGATCCATGAGCTGCCCAGCTGCCTTCCTTTTGAGGTGGTGCGTGAAAAAGAATTTGCCCCCATCAAAAACAAGACGGGCATCGATTCCGTGGAGTCCGCAAGAGAGCTTTGCAAGCTGAACGGAATAGAATTATAGAATATAAGCTATACAGGAGGAAATGAAAGAAATGGGAGTTTATGAAGAGCTGCAGGCAAGAGGGTTGCTTGCACAGGTAACGAATGAAGAAGAGATCAGAAAAATGGTCAATGAAGGTAAGGCCGTTTTCTATATCGGTTTTGATCCCACGGCAGACAGCCTTCATGTGGGACATTTCATGGCGCTTTGTCTGATGAAGCGTCTGCAGATGGCAGGAAACAAACCCATCGCTCTGGTGGGCGGCGGTACTGCCATGATCGGCGATCCCTCGGGACGGAGTGATCTTCGAAGCATGATGACCAAGGAGCAGATCGATCATAACTGTGAATGCTTCAAAAAGCAGATGAGCCGCTTTATCGAATTCGGTGAAGGCAAAGCCATGATGGTGAATAATGCAGACTGGCTCAGGGATCTGAACTATATCGAGTTTATCCGTGACATCGGCGTGCACTTTTCCGTTAATAACATGCTCCGTGCCGAGTGCTACAAGCAGAGAATGGAAAAGGGTCTCAGCTTCCTGGAGTTTAACTACATGATCATGCAGAGCTACGACTTCCTCTGCTTGTACGAGAAATACGGCTGCAACATGCAGTTCGGCGGAGATGACCAGTGGTCCAACATGCTGGGCGGAACGGAGCTGATACGCAGAAAGCTGGGTAAGGACGCACATGCCATGACCATCACCCTGCTCCTTAACTCCGAGGGCAAGAAGATGGGTAAAACAGCCAAGGGTGCTGTTTGGCTCGATCCGGAGAAGACTTCTCCCTTTGAGTTCTATCAGTACTGGAGAAACGTCTCTGATGATGACGTTCTGAAATGTTTGCGTATGCTTACTTTCCTTCCCCTGGAGCAGATCGAGGAAATGGAGAAGTGGGAAGGCAGCCAGCTGAACCAGGCTAAGGAGATCCTGGCATACGAGCTGACAACTCTGGTACACGGTAAGGAAGAGGCTGAAAAGGCACAGAGCAGTGCACATGCACTTTTCTCTGCAGGTGCAGCGGCAGAGATGCCCACGGCTGTTTTGAAGGACGAGGATTTCAGAGACGGGTTCATCGACGTGATCGGAATGCTGGCATCCTCCGGACTGGTAGCATCCAGATCCGAGGGCAGACGTGCCATCGAACAGGGTGGCGTCAGCCTGGACGGAGAAGCCGTTACGGATATCAAGGCAGGCATGACCAGAGATGAACTTGCAGCCAAAGAAGACGGTGTTGTGCTTAAGAGAGGCAAGAAGAACTTCCGCCGGATCAAAGTCTGATCCTGCAGATCAGGAGTCATAATGAACGGCTTTCGATTTGACCAATTGATGAATTTTACCGATGAGGTATGCGATTTTCTGGATCAGCGCACAGGCACCGGTATCCTCGGACTGGGGATGCCCATGCGTGAGAGGTACCGCTATGAGCTTTTGAAGTTCGCGGTATTTCTGGCAGATACGGACGGGATGATCGATACCGCCGAGGTGATGTATATCAGAAAGATCCTGGGTGTGAATTCCATTGTCCAGGATCTTCATACCATGAAGAAAAGAGAGCGTATTCCCTACGAATACAAGCTTCTCATTCCCGAACCTTTTAAGGTGGCAGTCGATGCGGACAAAGATAAGGGCAGTTATCATCCCTATCAGTACCAGAGTGCCCAGATCCTGCTGGATACCATGACGATCTTCGGCCATGATTTTCTGAGTCTTCATGAGAATGTACCCGGGGATCAGACCAAGCACCGTTATCAGACTTATATCAAAGGACTTAAAGATTATCTGACCCATTTCAAGGTGTTATATAACGGCAGTGAAAAGAAGTACCCTATCCCCGAACTGGAAGAGCTGAGCAAGACAAAGGGGATCATGGAGGCGCCGGCCCAAAGCTCCTTCCCGCCTGTTTCGGCAGCTGAAACCGAAACAAGGAAAAAGGAAGAAGAGATCCCGGAAGATGAGACCTTCGAAAGCTGTATGAATGAGCTGCAGGAGATGATCGGTCTTATGCCGGTAAAGCAGGAGGTTACTTCTCTTGTGAATCTTTTGCGGATACAGAAGGCGCGAAAGGAAGCGGGGCTTCGAAATCCCGATACCAGCCGCCACATGGTCTTTGTTGGAAATCCGGGAACCGGTAAGACAACGGTGGCCAGGATCCTGGCCAGGATCTACAGGACTCTCGGTTTTCTGGAAAAGGGTCATCTGGTGGAGACGGACCGTTCCGGTCTTGTGAAGGGATATATGGGACAGACCGCCATCCGTGTCAAGGAAGTTGTAGAAGAGGCAAGAGGCGGTGTCCTGTTCATTGATGAGGCATATTCCCTGACCGTGGGCTGCAGTGAGAACGACTATGGTTCAGAGGTGGTTTCCACGCTGCTGAAGGCCATGGAGGATTACAGGGACGAGCTGGTGGTCATCGTGGCGGGATATCCGGAACTGATGGATGAATTCCTTTCCTCCAACCCCGGTTTCCGCTCGCGCTTTAACAGGATCCTGAAATTCACGGACTATTCCCCCGAGGAGCAGTTTGAGATCCTTGAGTATATGTGCAGACAGCAGGATTATATTCTGGATGAAGAGGCCAAAGGCCCCGTGATGGAACTGCTGGTTCGCAGGACGGAGAGAAAGGGCGATGATTTTGCCAATGCCAGAGATGTGAGAAACCTTCTCGAGGATGCCATCATGCGGCAGGCCGGACGGCTGATCAATTTAGGTGAGCAGGATCGGGATGCACTGATGGTCCTTAAGAGAGAGGACTTCGGGATCGCCTGAGGGCAGAAGGGAGATGTCATGAGCAAAGAAGAGATCAGCAAACAGGACATTGAGGATATGATCGCACTGATCGACGGAAAGATGGACAGCGGTGTGAGCAGGCTCAAGGTAAAAGTGTCCGATGAGCTTAAAGCGGGCACCGTAAAGGAACAGTATCATCACGGGAGATGTGATGTGGGAAGTCCCTGGGCGAAGGGGACGGTTTCCAATTGCGATTTTTGATCAAACCGACGGGGCCGGATACGTTAATAGTTAGCGATTGCTAACATGTTGGGGAGACAACGATGGAGCAGACCAGAAAAAGATTGGGAATATTTGTGGGCCAGGCAGATGAGGGGACGCAGAGCCGGTTCATTACGGGATTTACGCAGCACGCCTTTGAGCAGGATACGGATGTCTGCGTTTTTTCCATGTATAAAAAGTCCCAGGATACGCCGGAAAGAGAAAAGGGTGAGACCAACATTTTTGCCCTTGCCAATCCGGAGCTCTTCGACGGGTTCGTGATCATGGAGGACACCATTCAGACAGCGGGCATCGGAAAACAGCTGGAAGAACGGCTTCATAAAGAGTATGACGGACCGGTTCTGGTGGTGGATGCGAACAGCGAATACTATCCCAGCATTTTTATGAACGGATACAGTTCCGTCAGAATGCTGACGGAGCATGTGATCAACGTACACGGCATCACGGATATCGCTTTTCTGAATGGCAAGAAATGGCACAGGCATTCCAAGCAGAGACTTTCCGGTTTCATGGACGAAATGGAGGCTCACGGGCTTAAGGTGCCGGAATACAGGATCATAGAAGGTGACTTCTGGTATAAGAGCGGTGAGAGATGCGTGGACTATCTGCTGGCGGACGAACATCCGCTTCCCAAGGCACTGATCTGTGCCAATGACCAGATGGCCATCGGTGTCTGCAAGGCGCTGGCCGAAAAGGACATCCATGTTCCTGAGGATATGATCGTGATCGGTGCCGATTCCTGTTTTGAAGGACAGACGAGTCCGAAATCCATCACCTCCTATCTGACGCCGGAAAAGGAATTCGGCGCATATGCTTTTGAATGTCTTTGTGATATCGCTGATAAAAAAGAGATACGTCCGTTTACTGCGCAGGCGCAGCTTCTGATAGGCGAGAGCTGCGGATGTGAAGACATCAATATGCCCTCCTGCAGTCTTAAACGTGATGACTGGGATACCCAGATCTCCATGGAAGGAGTTTCTTCGGTTAATAACACCATGTTTGAAAACCTCATGAAGCAGACCGATATCCGGGACTATATCAGTACGGTCTATTCCTATGCTTTTCAGATCGGGGATGTGGACAGCTTCCATCTTTGTCTGGTGGATAACATCGGGGAGATGGGTTCACAGGAACCGGCATTTTTCGCCGGTGAGGGATATCCCGAAAAAATGATCTATGCCATTCGGTATAACAGCAACAGGATCGCCAATATGGCGGGTATGGATGCCACCTTTGAAACGAAGCGGATGCTTCCGGATCTGTATAAAAAACGTGCTTATCCGGCGGTATTTTTCTTCACACCGGTTTACAGTGAGGATAGGAATTTCGGATACTCCGTTATCAGCTATACCGGCCGCGTCGGCGTTTATGATGAGCTGTATCGCCGTTGGATCGCTGCGGTTTCAAACGGTCTGGAATCCCTTCGCAGATATCTTACCATCAGTGAGCTTCGCGAGCGTATGAACAAGATCAAGAGCGGCAAGTTTGAAGTGACGGCTTCCGCCTATGAGAATCTGAGTCCGGAAGAAAAACAGGAATACAACCTGGTTAAGAAGATCCTGGACAAGAACCTTTTGACCTATCATTTCCAGCCCATTGTCAGTGCAGTTGACGGCAGCATTTTTTCCTATGAAGCCTTGATGCGTTCCAACAGTGAAAAGAGGATCTCTCCTCTGACGATCATTAAGTATGCGGCGATGATGAACCGACTGGCGGATGTGGAAAGTGCAACCTTCATAAATGTCATGGATATCCTTGACGAAAACGAAGGAGCGCTGGAGGCGAAAGTCTTTATCAACAGCATCCCCGGTGTTAAGATTGACAACCGGGAAAAGATCTCGGAGCGTCTTTCGAAAAGATCCGATACCGTCGTGGTGGAACTGACTGAGGAAGCTGAGCTGGGAGATGATCAGCTGATCGTGCTCAAGGAGTTCTTCCAGCGGATCAATATCGAGATCGCGGTGGATGATTACGGAACGGGCTATTCCAATATCAGTAATCTGCTTCGCTATATGCCGGACTATGTGAAGATCGACAGATCCCTTTTGAGTGATATCCATAACCGTCCCCAGAAGCAGCACTTTGTCCGGGAGATCATCGAGTTCTGTCATGACAATAATATCAAGGCTCTGGCAGAAGGTGTGGAAACCGCTGAGGAGCTTCGCAAGGTCATTCACCTGGGTGCGGATCTGATCCAGGGATATTATACCGCCAAGCCTGCTTCGGGATTTCTGAGCGGGATCGATGAGAGGATCATTGAAGAGATCAAGATCTATCAGCAGGAGAAGAAGGACGGAAAGTCTCAAAAGGCATACATAGCCGGAAAGACAAACCGCATAGCGCTTCTTAACCTTATCAAAGAGGGATACACCGATATCGTTATCGGACACG
Organism: Lachnospiraceae bacterium; assembly: GCA_024693845.1. Taxonomy (GTDB): domain Bacteria; phylum Bacillota; class Clostridia; order Lachnospirales; family Lachnospiraceae; genus RGIG7926. The sequence goes on along the minus strand of JAILKJ010000044.1, from coordinate 2,376 downwards.
GGGAAATGGTATATAAGGATATCACCATCGTGGGCATGCCTTCCATGAAGTCGGATATCCATCTTCGGGTTGAGCAGGGATATACGGGAAGGATCACACTTGAGAACGTGTATTTTTCCAATGTAAAAGACAGACCCTGTATCGATCTGGGGGAATATTCGGATGTGGTATGCGTGCTGGCCGGTGATAATACTTTGAACGGATCCGGCGTCAGGGTTCCGGATTCCGCCAGATTCAGTCTGGAAGGAGAAGGTAACCTGCAGATCGTCGTTAGCAACGGGGATTATTACGGGCTGGGCAATGACAGCGGATCGGAACATGGTGAGCTGCTGATCGGCCTGAGCGGCAGACTGAATGTTGACGGAAGAGGTACCAGGGGTGTTTGCATCGGTTCCGGTAAAGGCGGCCCCATCCTGATCGACGGCGGTTCCATCCTTTTGAAATCCAACGGAGACACCGGAGTCGGCATAGGCTCCCTCAGCGGCAGTCACGAGATCAAAGTGCACAGCTGCGGACTGGAGATCGATATGTCCGTATCGAAGGGTGTCGGTATCGGTTCCCTGAGTGGAGATCCGAAGGTCCATATTCAGAAGAGTTTTATCAAGACGCTTATCAACGGCAATTTGGTGTCCGGCGTGGGAACCTGTGAGGGGGAAAGGACGGATGTGGATATTGCCGATTCCCTGACGGAAATCAGCATAAGGAGCGGAGATTCCACCTGTATCGGCGCCATCAACGGCGAGCTGTCTCTTAAGATCAGGATCGCCACCATCAGGATCGATTCTGCCGGAGAAAGGGCCCTGGCCATCGGCGGCGTGGAGAAGGATGTGGAAGGGGACATCGACGGTGCGGATATCAGGATCACATTGTATAACTCTTCCGGCATTGAGACCTATGCGAAAGAAGAAAATATGAATATGATCAATACCAGATGCAGCATCCTGGTCAATGATAATGTGATCGAAAGAAAGGTAGTATACAAATACGATTGATCTGAAATACGAAATGCAAAGGAACTGGCACTGCTATGATTTATTATGATGATTTACCGCTGGACAATGAAATACTGGAAGCTCTTGGACAGCTGTCCGTCAATTACGTTTTTCAGCCGATCTTCCAACCGGATGGGAAAACGGTATTTGCCTGGGAGGCACTTATGCGCCCGACGGAGAAGACGGTTATGGAGCTGATCGAAGAATATATGGATGCCGACAGACTTCATGTTCTTGAAGTGGCAACCGTGTTCGGAGCCATGCAGGCGTACATCTTGAGAGGGTATACCGAGAGGGTGGCCATCAATTCCTTCCCTTCCGATAACCTGACCCAGAAGGAAGCAGATGCATTCTGGGAATACTATGGTGACAGCATCCGGGGCAGAATGATCATAGAAAGTCTGGAATATCCGTATTTTTCCTATGAACGCTGGCTTGAGAAGAAAAGGTCTGTCCAGACGATGGAAAACCTGTTAGCGGCAGATGATTTCGGCAGCGGTATCAATGATATGGAAAGAGTTGAGATCATGAGGCCGCACATCATTAAACTTGACAGGGAACTGATATCCGGCATAGACCATATCCCGGAGAAACAGGAAAATGTACAGAGCCTTGTACTGAAATTCCATTCGGATGGGTATCTGGTAGTTGCGGAAGGGGTAGAAGAAAAGGAAGAGTTTGATTATCTGGTGGGCCTCGGAGTGGATCTTTTCCAAGGGTATTATCTGGCGCGACCCGCTTAATGTATGGATACTGAACGGAGGGGAAGGACTATAAGGGAGAGTATTACAGAAATCATCCGGAATTCAGCCGTCAGTCATAAGATTGACGGCTTCTTTGTTAAAAGCGGAAATTCTTGTTGACACGTGGGGATTGTTTTGATAGAATATTTTTTGCGCTACCGGAAAACGGCGCCTTGGAGAGGTATCGAAGTGGTCATAACGAGGCGGTCTTGAAAACCGTTTGTCCGCAAGGGCGCGTGGGTTCGAATCCCACCCTCTCCGTTGAGGGTTTCTTCCACGAAACAAGAGGGAACGAACCTATATAATATGTACGGCGATGAGCCGTGAGATTCAGGATTTTGGAGAAGTACCCAAGAGGCTGAAGGGGCTCCCCTGGAAAGGGAGTAGGTCGTTAATAGCGGCGCGAGGGTTCAAATCCCTCCTTCTCCGCTGGCACGAAGCGAAGCTGAGTGCAAAGCACCTTGACAAATGAACAGCAATGCAACCCTGAAGGTTCTAAAGAGCTTTTGAGCCAAATGTATCGACGGAACTGAAGCGAATCGTGCTTGCACGAATGAGCGAAAGGCTCCGGCGAGACAATCGGCGAATGCCGATGATCGAAGAGACCGCAGGTCTCGAGATTGGGTCAAAAGCGAGAGTAG
>JAILKJ010000039.1 GCA_024693845.1 Lachnospiraceae bacterium | reverse complement strand
TTTATTCAGCTGCAGCGTATCCAGATCGGTATTGGCCACATCCAGTGTCGTTACATCAACCTGATCCAGGGCAAGGCTGACATTCCCGCTCGCGTCTTCCTTCAGCTCTGCTGCCTGCTTCGTGTTCTGTCCATCTGCCATTCCTGTTCCCGTCACGGTGATGGTCTGATCACTCGCCGTATTCTCTGTCTTTGTGCCGAGGGTGATGGTAAAGTTCTTTCCCGCTCCCGCGAAAACCGCCGCCGTGGTGATGCCCTTCTCCGCGTTCACGTCGGTCACGACCTTGCTGGCCTGCGTGTCCACCTGCACATACTGGTCTCCGTCCATGGCGGACACCTTCGTATCTCCGCCATTGTTGTTCTCCACCACCTGCTCGCCGGCAGGAACGGCCGTGACCTGATCTGGCTTCTTTATTAAGGTGCCTGGGACAATTCTTCCCCCATTCGGCACCATGCCCATGGATACGAGTCCGACCACCTGCTCCTTGTCGCTCGTGCCGACTTCAAGCTCTCCATTTGTCACCGTCGCCAGCGTCATCCCGCTGGTGTCTGAGATGGTATAATTCGCAGACTCCACCTTCATCGCTTTCATGCGGTACTTCATGCGATACTTCATGCGGTACTTCATGCGGTACTTCATGCGGTACTTCATACGGTACTTCATGCGGTATTTCATGCGGTACTTCATTCGGTACTTCATGCGATACTGCATCAGTTTCCTGTTTTCCACAGTCAGAGTTGACGGATCAGACACAATCAGCGCTGCATATGTCGTTTCATCCTGAGCGGTCCAGCTATAATCGGAGTCAGTGGCTACGCCAACCTCCTCATACATACGCTCGTCGTTTTCGTTGGCATTCCACTCATAGGAATCATCATCTGCTCCGGCCACACCGTACTGCTGATAGAGTGCCTCTTCTGTTTCATCCCAATCACTCGGATCGACCCCCGGATCTGCAACTCCGAAATCATGAAGGAGCTCCTCATCCTTGTCAGTCCACTGATAGGCGTTATCATCGGGCGCGGCGGTCTCAAATCCGTCCATATAGGTCTCGTCATCATCGGTCCACTCAAATGACGTATCATCGGCTGCCGCTACACCATATTGCTGCAATAATGTTTCATCATCATTTGTCCAACTATAAGCATCATCCGTAGCTACGCCGTATTCCTTCTTAAGCCGGTTGTCCTCCTCAGTCCAGTTGATATCTTCGCCATCTTCCGCTATACCAATTGCCTGATATAATGCCTCTTCCTCATCAGTCCAGGGATCCTTATCATATGCCTGCTGCTCTGCCAGGGTCCAAACCCAGTTCAAATAGTCATTCTCATCTGCGTCGGTCCAACTTCCGGGATCATAGGGATCCCCATCTCTGACCACCCAGTCGGCATCAGAGTATAAGCCCTTATCCATAATGACTGTCGAATAGACATTATAGGGGACAAAGGTCAGAAAACACTCATTTACATCCGCCGTAATACTCTCGTTATTGGGATCATTTCCCCAGACAGGGCCGTCAAAAGAGCCGCCACCCAGATCATATGTCCAGGTATGATATATATTATTCTCTTCCGTAGCACCCGGTGTCAGCGTCAGTTCAATACTGCGTAACTCTCCCGGCCAGTTACTGTCATAAATCTTAATCCTGGCTGAGTAGCCGTCATCTTCTACATCATAAGCCAAAACGGCATGTCCGCCCTCCGGTCCGAACAGGCCCAGGATCACGGGATAAGCCACCTCGCCGCTTCTCGTCTCCTGCTTTATCGCAGCCACAGCATCGGTAAGATTATCGTTCAAAACATAACAAAGCTGAACTCTGGCATCATATTGAGAGATCTGCAGCTGCTCAACAAACTTCTTAAAGGTATCCGTTTTCTGCCCTTCCACCATGGCATATCCTGCGTCATCGGGATCGCCGGTCTGTTTGATACGAGCATTGACAAGCTCCAGGGAGCCGGGAGAATAGGTTGCCAGATCAATACCGTTCCCGTTAACCGTGAAAAGTGCACTGCTGGCAGACAGACCATAGCAGCTTCCTCCCCACTCATCATCATAAAAATGGTACATAAAGGAGCCCTTGTCAGAGAACACCTCATTGTATCGCTTCAGGGGAATATGATACCCTTCCGAATACTTCAGCCCTTTAAAGGTATTCTCAAAGCTGTAGGTATAGGGATTATTCACGTCATCTTGATAGGAAAAATACCCGGGTGACTCTGAAGACGGGCCGGCGTCTATGCAGGCATATTCAGAATCCACATGCTGTGGATCATACTGCGTTCCGCATTGGCCGATCAGATTGACACAGCCGTAGAACATGTCATCATCCTTTGCGTTCTCGGGAATCACAAACGTATGATAGCTTCCATAGATCGTAGCCAGATTGGTATCTCCGTAGAACATCTTCGATACATCCGTAGCCGATAACGTGTTAAACGACCACATCGATATTTCCACCAGATTTACACAGTCTTTAAACATGGAAGCCATGTCCGTACAGCCATCCGTGGTGAAATTGTAAAGATTTAACTCCGTCAGCATTTCGCATTTTTCAAACATATGGGAAGTGTTCGTAACGCCGACATCCTGAACGGTACCATTGAAATAGTTAATTTTCGCTTCGCTCAGGCTCAGGCAATCATAGAACATATACTCCGTATTCTTAAGCTTCGTTGCGTTTTTCTGACTCAGATCGATCTTCTCCAGCCGCTGACATTCGTGGAACATATAGCCGGCATCTTCCAGACTGCCCAGATCAAAATTTTCAACATTCGGATCCTTCAGAGCCGTACAGTAACTGAACATGGAATTCATGTTTGTAACGTTAGCCGTGCTATTCCTGTCAGGACTCTCATCGTCATCTTCTCTGAGCTTAAAGGACTTCAACGAAATGCAAGAATAAAACATCCCCTTCATGTTCACAACATCATTAAGATTCTGTACCCCGGAAAGATCAACGCTTTCCAGATGCGTACATTGAGAGAACATATAGCTGACATTGCCAACATAATCTGCATCCCATCCTGTCAGGTTTACATCCGTTAAATAGAGACATCCTTCAAACATATAGGAATAATCCGAAACAGCACCCGGATCCAGATTGGTAGCATCAACCGTTTTCAGATTTGTACAGCCGGTAAAAAAATTCGGGTGGGTCGAATCATTATACTCCACTCCTGAGGTCCAGCCCTCCACTTTCTTTCCCTGACCGTCAAGCTCAAATTTGATATGTTCCACTGACCGGGCGGTGGAGTCTTTGTATCCATTTCCTGTTTCAATTTTGTGCATGCACTGAAATTGCACTGTCAAAGGCGTGTCTACTTGCGCTGTGCTCAGATAAGCATTATTCTCCTTCATTTCTTCGGTAACCGTCATGGAGGCCGGAATAATAATGTTTTTTGCCGAACCCGTATACCCATGCAAAATCAGAATATTCCCATTCTGTACATCACAGTTCCAATCCTCAGGGGTTGTGGTATACCATTCAATCACCTGTTCTTCCTGCACAGGATCCTTTTCCGCATCCAACTCCTCATCTGAATCCGAAGCCCGGAGAACATCGGTCTTCTGATCCTCCGAAGAATCTTCTGCCGCCTCTCCAGCCGGCCCCTCAACATTCTTGTCCGTAACGGAATCAATACTGACGCTCTCCGTTTTTAAGTTTTCATCCAAATCAGATGCTGCAGCATCAGAAGCTTCTTCCGCGTACTGCATATCTGTAATAGCGGGGTTAGCTTCCGTTTCCTCCGCCCAAACACATTCCTGCAGCGGAACCAGCGCCGTCAATGCAGTAAGCACCCATGCCAACGTATACGAGATCAGTCTGTTTACATTTCTCTTTTTCATTGAATCCCTCCTGTGGCCTTATTTTACCTTAGCCCCCTTGGGCAGACCCTTTTTACGAAGGATTGCCTCATAGTCACCCTTCTTACCTGCCGGAACCTTTACCTTGGCCTTTTTTGCTATGTTCTTGAAGGCATTGGCACCAACCTTGGACTTCTTCAACTTCTTGGTCTTGATCGTAACGGTTTTCAGCTTCTTGCAGCCTGAAAAAGCGTTCTTTCCGATGGATTCCACATTAGAGCCGATGGTCACGCTTTTTAGGGTTGTCTTACCCTTAAAGGCATTCTTGTCAATGGATGTTACTTTATATTTCTTACCGTCGATCTTGATCGTTGCCGGTATCTTAACACTCTTGGCTTTCGGATTGGTGGGACCATGATAGGAAACCTTTTTCTTCTTAAGATCGGTAACCTTGTAATCACCGCCGCTGGACTTATCCGAAACCACAGCGCCCTTGGTCACTTTCTTCTTGGCAATGGCTGTGCCCTTCTTGATGATACCTCCACAACCTTTACAGCAGGTATCTCCGGTATAACCTGCCGCATTATAGGTCGCTTCCTTAGCATTCTTAAGCTCTGTGCCGCCGGCATGATTGGCGGGATCCTTCTTCAATACAAGATCAGCGAGCGTAAGCTTTTGCTTACCGGCTGCATCCGCAAAGATATCAGAGCACATACTGCAGCTGTAGTATGCCTTCGTACCTTCCTTGCAGCAGGTAGCCTTAACCTGAGCATGATAAACGAGTTTATGTACAACTACCTTAATACCTTCGCCCTCTACCTCCTCGACATTGTAGAGGTCTGCCTTTTCTCCTTTGATCACAACCTTTGCCGGATTGTCAGAATCGGTATGTTTAGGCAGTTTGGCAATAATGGTGGCATCCTCTTTGCCGGGATCCTCCTCCTTTACGGTGATCTTCAACACATCACCGGCAGCACCTGCATACTCAACAGTGGAATCTCCATTCAGTACCACGGTTCCCGAAGGCGTCACCTTGTCGGATTTAGAAGCGTCTACATCTGCGGTGATGCTTGCCTTGGAAGAGACGGATAAAAGTTTATCATTATCCATCATCTTAACTGTCAGATTGCTTTCGGGATCGGTATTCTCGATCTCCTGCAGCTGTCCTGCAGGCAAAAATACCACACTCTCAGCCTTTTTCACCGGTGTGGAATTGGCAGAGATCGTATCTTTCTTAAGTTCCATGGGTCTTGCAGCGAAGACTTCCTCTTCCGAAACGCCGGCGGCCGGTGCAAGATTTCCGTCCGTAACCTGGGCAAGATCTCGGGTGGTGTTTTCCCCGATCACAGTGGTGATACTGTAATCATCCGTGTTAGTGAGCATCGCCTTCATACGATACTTCATACGATACTTCATGCGGTACTTCATGCGGTACTTCATGCGATACTTCATACGGTACTTCATGCGATACTTCATGCGATACTTCATGCGATACTTCATGCGATACTTCATGCGATACTTCATGCGGTACTTCATGGCATACTTCATGCGGTACTTCATGCGATACTTCATGCGGTATTTCATGCGGTACTTCATGCGATACTTCATGCGGTACTTCATGCGATAGCTCATAAGCTTCTTTTGATCAGCAGTGAGGTTGGATGGATCGGCGTTGATGTATTCCTGATATTTTTCCTCATCCAGCTCATTCCATCCATACTCAGAGTCAGTAGCAACACCTACCGCCTCATACATCCGCTCATCATTCTCGTTGGCATTCCACTCATAGGAATCATCATTCAGGCCTGCTGATCCATAGAGCTGATACAGGGATTCATCCGTCTCATCCCATTCATAATCATCATCGGTGGGTTCCGCCACGCCATAGTCCTGAAACAACTGCTCATCGGTATCGGTCCACTGATAGGCGTTGTCATTGGGGGCTGCGATCTCATCATAATCCTCCAAATAAGGTTCATCATCGTCCGTCCACTCAAAGGATGAATCATCAGCCGCAGCTACACCATATTGCTGCAGTAAAGCCTCATCGTCTGATGTCCACGTATAATCACTATCCGTTGCCACACCGTATTGATCACAGTAGTCCCTGTCCTGCTGCGTCCAGTCGATCTGCACATCATCCGCATCATCAGGAAGACCTTCGTTGAGATAGATCGTCTCCTCTTCATCGGTCCAGGGATCCTTGTCATAGGCGATCTGATCCATAATAGTCCACGCCCAGTCAAGATAGGCATCCTCATCCTCGTCGGTCCACTCTCCGGGATCATTTGCATCCTCTGAAGAATTATCTTTTGTCAGCCAGTCCGAATCACGATAGAGTCCCTTATCCATATAGGCTTCTGCATATACGTCATAAGGAACGTAGGTCAAAAAACATTCATTCGGCTGCGTAATAGCGGTACCCCATACAGGGCCGTCGAAATCCGTTCCGCCCAGATCATAGCGCCAGGTATAAGTCCCCTCACCAGGATCATAAAATGAATGGATATGTCGTACGTTACCGGGCCAGTTACTGTCATAGATCTCGATATCATAGTTATCGCCATTCTGAACAACATCATAAGCCAGCACGGCATGACCGCCCTCGGGTCCGAACAGACCCAGGATAACAGGACGGTTGAAGGCTTTTTCATAGTTGATGGCATTGATGGCATCACCGATATCATCATTCAGGATATAACATAGCTGTACACGCACATCATACTGCGCGATCTGCATCTGCTCCACAAAGGTCTTGAATTCATCAGAAGCAAACCCATTATCATTTCTCGCATTCGGGTCCCCCTGACGGCTGACGCGAACATTGTTGAGCTTACCGTTAGCCTTCTTGGAATAATCCTTCAGATCGATGCCGTTTCCGTCTACTGTAAACATGGCGCTGCTGGCAGAAAGGCCGTAGCAGCTTCCGCCCCACTCATCGTCATAGAAATGGTACATGAAAGAACCCTTGTCGGAGAACACTTCCTCATAGCGTTTCTCGGGAATATGATATCCCTGTGTATACTTCAGTCCCTTAAAGGTATTTTCAAAGCTGTAGCTGTAAGGATTGAAGCTATACCCCTGATCTGTCATGGAAAAATACCCCGGATGTGAAGAGGAAGGACCCTGATCCCAAACCGCATACTCTTTACCTGTGTGGGCGGGATCATATTCCGTACCCATTTGCCCCATCAGGCTCCGACATTCGGCAAACATACCGGTACCTACAGCATCATCTCTTACTTCAAAAAGATCCTCATTGATATAGATCGTGGCCAGATCGAAGTCTCCGCAAAACATGTTGGTATAATCCGTTACGTTTCTGGTATCAAAATTACTCAGATCCAGCTCCGGCAAGGAGCCACATCCCTCAAAGGCCCCCTGCATGGTTTCACAGTTCCGGGTCAGGAAGCTCTTTATCTGCAGCTTGGTCAATTTAGAGCAGTCTTGAAACATATAGCTCATGCTTTCCAGCTTACACTCCTCCGCATTGGCGGCGTAGTTGAAATAACCCATATTGACCGATTCCAGGGCGTAGCAATCCGCAAACATATAATCTGTTTTCTCCAGATCCGTAGCATAGTCACTGGAACTCTGCGCATGGATATCTATGGATTTAAGAGAGGTACAACCTTTAAACATATAGGATGCATCCTTAAGGGATACAAAGGAAAACTGATCCACCCCGGGATCGGTGAGCGAATTACACCTTTCAAACATGCCATGCATGCTTGTTACATTGGCGGTAGAGTTGTTGGACTGGTCATCCTTCTTAAACTTGAAGGATTTCAAAGACTCACACCCCTCAAACATGCCGTCCATTAGAGTTACGGTGTTAAACGTGGTCGTATTACTGAAATCAGCTTCTTCCAAAGCCGTGCAGCCGGAAAACATATTGCTTACATTACTTGTATAATCCATATTCCACCCGTCTACATTAACTTCTTTCAGCTTTCTGCAGCCGGCGAACATGTAGGAAAAGTCAGCTCCTCCCACATCCAGATCTGTGGCATCCACGCTTTCCAGAGATGCGCAGTTGGTAAACAGGGAATGGTTGTTCACAAAGTTGGGGGACTCTTTCAGGATCTCGCCACCGACCTTTCTAGGGGAACCATTATATTCAGTCTCCCGGAATTTGATATTCTTCACAATATCGGCCGTATCTTCCTCATAACGCTCCTCCGTGTTATAACCCGAGCCGTCCGGTCCCTTCATGCCCGCAAAAACAACGGTATATGTTCCGACATCTCTAAGAAAAGGAAGCTTGGCAAGATCTGCTTCAGTCACCGTCATGGTAGCCGGTATGATGATGTTTTCATGATCACCGATATAGGAATCCAGCACCAGATCCCAGTCACGCTGCCAGCAGTTCCAGTCATAGGGCGTGGTCACATACCAGTCGCTCTCAGCCACATTAGGCGCAGTCTCACTGCCCGCTTCCTCATCTACCGCATCTGCATCGTCGCTTGCGCCATCCTCACCATCAACCGAAGATATGTCATCGGCTGTATCTGTATCCGCAGTTCCGGAGGGATCACAAATCGCAGCCGAAGCAGAATCCTCACTTACTCCCGGCGTGTCAAGTTCCTCAGCTGATAAGGTGGTTTCCTCTCCCACTTCATCCGCATAGGCATATTCAGCCATCGGTGCAGCAAAAGTGGACGCCGCAAGTACCATGGCCAGCATAAACGAAAGCAGCTTTTTTCCTTCTTTTCTGATCATATCTATTCCCTCCCGAAGCGGCTGTTTCCGCAGTTGTCGGTATCTTTGCATATACATAGTAATTCTATCATTTCCCCCTATATACGGTCAATGTAGTACTAATAACTACATGTATGGCGCCGCACTGTGTTATCGTAGCAACAAGTAACCGTGAATACTAAAAAAGGAGCAGATCCCAAAGGAATCTGCTCCAAAATAAAGCTTACGAATTTGATCCGTTAAGAATGCTCTTATGCGGACTTCTTGGCTGCTGCCTGCTTCTGGAAGGTCTGAACACCCTCTACTACCAGGATAACAGCCAGAACAGCCATAGCCAGTGCGAAGATCAGCTGGAAGTAATCACCCCAAACTGCTGCAGTATCGGGTACCTGACCAAGGATGATCTTGCACTTACCGATGATGGTGATCACCAGAGAGGTCAGGGTAGCTGCAAGCATGAATACCATGGGAACGAAGAACATCTTATTGTTCTTGCCAACCTCACCCAGCCATGCACAAACAGCCAGAAGGGCGATACCTGCCAGGAGCTGGTTAGCAGCACCAAACAGACCCCAGATAGCTGCAAGCTTAAGTCCACCGAGCACGCAGCCGATCACTACCATGAAGGTAGTACCGAACAGCGGATGAGCCAGAACCTTGCGGATGCCGGTAGCATCCTTCCATGTAGCCTCCTCTTCCTTCAGGAAGAGCTCGGAGAACATGAAACGGGAAAGTCTTGTACCGGTATCAAGAGAGGTCAGAGCGAATACGGATACAGCCAGAGTAAGAAGGGCTGCGATGGTATTGTAAATGGTGGAACCCTCAGCACCGAACATGATGGCGATACCACCACCGAACGCTGCGGAAGGAGATCCGAACTCACCGCCGGTATATTTAGAATAAACCATACCTACTGCGATCAGGGATACGATACCCAGAGCAGACTCGATCAGCATGGAGCCGTAGCCGATGGGCTTGGCATCCTTCTCATTCTTCAGCTGCTTGGAAGAAGTACCCGTAGAGATCAGAGAGTGGAAACCGGAGCAGGCACCGCAGGCAACCGTAATGAACAGAGCCGGGAACATGGGACCGATACCCGTTTTCCAACCGGTGAAGGCAGGCATATCAAAGGTCGCATTACCGGTGAAAGCATTGCCAAGGATACCAAGAACGGCAAGTGCCATCATGGCATACAGCAGGAAGCTGGAAAGGTAATCGCGGGGCTGCAGCAGGATCCATACAGGAACCAGGGAAGCCACAACGATATAGATACCGATAAATACGATCCATGCGGTACGACCCATAACGAATCCGCATTTCAGGCCGATGACGGTGATCAGAACGATACCCACGATACCTGCGATGGAAGCCGGAAGGGTCTTAACATTGAGCTTATTGGTTACATAGCCGTAAACGATAGCCATCAGGATGAACAGCAGAGAGATCATAGCCGTTGTCTGATTGTTGGTAGGGTTGGTAACGAAACCGAAACCACCTTCTTCGGTAAAGAAAGTACCAGCAACCACGTTTACGAAGGATGCGATCACCAGGATGAGCACAAGAAGGGCAAAGATCAGGAATAGCTTTTTAGCTCTCTTGCCCATGGTGTCATTGATGATCTCACCAAGAGACTTTCCGTCATGCCGGATGGAAGCAAACAGGGAACCGAAGTCCTGTAAACCGCCGAAGAAAATACCACCAACCACGCACCACAGAAAAACGGGAAGCCATCCGAATACGGATGCCTGAATAGGGCCGTTGATAGGACCGGCACCTGCGATGGAAGAAAAATGATGTCCCATCAGTACTGCAGGCGGAGCTGCCACATAGTCAACACCGTCCTCTTTTTCGATCGCCGGAGTCTTCCGGGTAGGATCGATCCCCCACTGCTTTGCAAGCCATGATCCGTATACGATGTAACCGACCAGAAGACATGCGATTGCAGCCAAGATAATAAGTAATGCAGTCATGTTTCATCTCCTCTTTTCTGTAAAAGATTTGTTATATGTTGCTTAACGAAGTCTGTCAGATCCCTGCCCCGGCGGTTTGTAAGGACAGTCAGATCATCCGCTCCGATAACAACCAGTCTGTAATTGGAAAACCCCCATAATCCGAAACGGTAATTCTTGGAATGCGAAAACTTCGGCACAAGAGCGCGGATCTCTTCGGAAATACTCTCCGTCACCACGATCAGCGTGCAGTCGGTATTTTTGTGATCCCCATCAGGCTTCACCCGGGAAAGCAATTCCTGCCAGGCTGCGGCATCCAGCCCGGTAAGCTCCGAAGTCGTAAGGCTTTCTCTTTTTGCAAAAAATACATGCTCATAGGCATTGACGCTGGCCACCTTTGCGGCCTTCACCAGGAAATACTGCTGCGCCTCATTGGAAAAATACCCCTCGGCATCAAAGGGCGCCGTCACCTGCTCTGTTTTGATATCATAATACCCTCTGTAAGCATCTATAAGGGCATCCAGAACGCTTTGAAGATTCATGGTGCACACAACCTTTCCTTCGGCACCAGACCTTCTAAATGCTCCATGAGCATCCTTGCCGCTTTGGTTCCCGGCAGCTGGACTTCGATGAGTTCCTTCCCGTCCGCCAGTACCACCAGATATTCAAAATCGATCTCGCCGTTATCACAGCACATCTGCGCATTCACCGTGCGGACCCGTCTGAAGATCCGCTCCGCATCCTTGTAGGCGATGTAATAGATCTTAAGGCCTTTTTTTACAAAGAGATGATCCTCACCCACATGTACCGGGCCGAATCCCCTGGCCTTTCCCAATTCATCTGTCAGCTCACCGGCAGCCTTTGTTTCAGCGCCTCGAAGCTCACACCATTTCCTAAATCCCATCAGATAAACTTTGCCTCATCCTTCACGTGCTGTGTCTGGGCTGCCGCTTTCTTAGCCTTTCTTTCAAGCTCTTTGGCTTCCTTTTCCAGCATCTCGGCACGTCTTGCCTCATCATTAGCGTGCTTCAGCGCCCTCTTGGCTTCCTGCTGAGCGATCCTCGCCTGCTCTTTTGCCTCTTCGGCAAGTCTTCTGGCTTCGGTCTCGGCCTCGGTAGCCTCTGCTAACTTTTGAAGCTCGATCTTGCGGATCCTCTCCTCTTCCTTCCGTCTTTCAATATCCTCGATCTCCTTCTTGGTGAAGGGAGCGTAACTGAAAATCTGTACGGAAAGTGCGGGCATCTTGAAGGCAATGGAATTCTCTCTTCCGTCCCATTCCTGCTCATCGGAATGAACGGCGCGTACATTGACAACGCCCTTGCCACCGAACTTCTTGGCATCGGAATTCAGTATCTCTTTGTATTTGCCGGCAAAAGGCACGCCGACACGATAGCCTTTCCGCTCTTCGTTGGCAAAGTTGCAGACTACCAGCAGGGTATCTTTATCATCGCTGCCTTTCCGCAGGAACACGATCACATTCTCATTTGCGGAGATGGCGTTGACCCATTCAAAGCCGTCGGGATCGTCATCCAGGCTGTAGAGTGCGGGATACTTGCGATAGATCTCATTTAAGCCCTTCACATAGGCCTGCATCTGGTTATGACGGTCATAATCCAGCAGATCCCACTGAACGCTGCGATTCTCGTTCCATTCGTCAAACTCGGCGATATCCTGTCCCATGAACAGGAGCTTTTTGCCGGGATGGGCCAGCATATAGCCGTAGAACACGCGAAGATTCTTGAATTTATCCGGTATATCGCCGGGCATCTTGCCGATCATGGAGCTCTTGCCGTGAACCACCTCATCATGAGATACCTCCAGCAGGAACTTCTCGCTGTACTGATATACCATGGAAAGCGTCAGCTCTCCGTGGTGCTGTCCCCTGAAATAGGGATCCAGACGCATATAGCCGGTGAAATCGTTCATCCAGCCCATGTTCCACTTAAGATCAAAGCCAAGGCCGTCCTTATCGACTGCTCCCGTCACCTTGGGCCATGCCGTGGACTCTTCCGCGATCAAAAGCGCTCCCTTGAATTTCTTATGAACCTCAGCAGATAGGGTTTTGATCAGATCGATGGCTTCCAGGTTCTCCTTGCCGCCATACATGTTGGGGATCCACTCTCCGTCTGCTCTGCCGTAATCCAGATATAGCATGGAGGATACCGCATCCATACGGATACCGTCCGCATGGTACTCTTTCAGCCAGAACAGCGCATTGGCGATCAGGAAGTTCTTCACCTCACCACGACCGTAGTTATAGATCAGGGTTCCCCAGTGAGGATGCACGCCCTGACGGGGATCTGCATGCTCATAAAGGTGGGTTCCGTCAAAATAGCCCAGTCCGTTGGCATCCGCGGGGAAATGTGCCGCAGACCAATCCAGGATCACACCGATGCCCGCCTGATGCAGCTCATCCACGAAGCACATGAAGTCCTCAGGCGTTCCGTAGCGTGCCGTAGGTGCATAGTAGCCGGTGATCTGATAGCCCCAGGAATTGTCCAGTGGATGCTCCATGACCGGCATCAGCTCAACATGGGTATAGCCCATCTGTTTAACATAGTCAATGAGCTTCTTGGCAAGCTCCTTATAATTCAGGAATTCTCCATCCTCTTTATCCGGCTTGGCAAAAGAGCCCAGATGCACTTCATAGATGGAAAGAGGCTGATCAGAAGCCTGAAGCGCAGCGCGCTCGGCCATCCATTTTTCATCCTTCCAGGCATGGTGTGTGATATCGCAGATCACGGATGCCGTGTTGGGGCGAAGCTGGGATGCATTTCCGTAAGGATCCGATTTCAGATATACGTTGCCGTTCCGGATCTTGATCTCAAATTTGTAATTGTCTCCCACATTTGCGCAGGGAACAAAGATCTCGAAGATACCGGAATCCCAGAGTCTTCTCATCTGATGGAAACGTCCGTCCCAATCGTTGAAATCGCCTACCACGCTGACGCGGAGCGCATTGGGTGCCCACACTGCGAAATACACGCCGCGCACACCGTCGATCTCCATGGCATGTGCACCTAGCTTTTGATAGATATCATAGTGGATGCCGCCGGCGAACTTATCCGTATCCTTCTTGGTGATCTGAGGTGCAAAACGATAAGGGTCAAGGACCTCTCTCTTGACACCGTTTTCCATCTTCACTTCATAGTAATAATCGGGGATGTCTGTCTTGGTGATGAAGTCCGATCTGGGAACCAGAACGGCAAAGAATCCCTCCTCATCAGCAAGCTCCATTGCATATTTATTGTTCCCGATCACCACCCATGCCTTCTGGGCGTCGGGATAAAAGAACTGAAATAACAGATTCGTGCCCTTTTTCTGAGGCGCAAGCAGTCTGTGCGGATTGTCCTCCTCAGAGTAAACAATTCCCTCGATATCTGCCCAATTCATCAATCTGTAAAGTTTCTTCGTCAAGGTCCCGCCTCCTTTAACTACGCTCTTTCAATATCATGGATCAAAAGGCCGCTACGAAGCTTCGGCTCAAACCAGGTGGATTTCGGAGGCATCAGCCTGCCGGCATCCGCTACTGCAAACAGCTCACCCATTGATGTGGGATACATGGAGAAAGCCACCTTGCAATCCGCATGGCATCTTTTCTCAAGTTCCTTAAGGCCTCTGATACCGCCCACAAAATCGATCCTGGCATCCGTCTTGGGATCCTGAATACCCAGAACCGGAGCCAGCAGATGATCCTGCAAAAGGGATACATCCAGGCCGCTGACAGCATCATCACTCTTATATTCGTCCTTAATGGTAAGCTTGTACCATTCCTCTTCCAGATACATTCCGAACTCGCCCTTGGCGCCGGGACGGAAAGGTTCGCTTCCGGGGCACTTTTCAACGGTAAAGCACTCGCCGATCTTCTCCTTGAACTCATCAGCGGACAAGCCGTTTAAATCCTTCACAACACGGTTGTAATCAAAGATACGGAGCTCATCCTCGGAAAAGAGCACCGATAAGAAGAAGTTGAACTCTTCCTTGCCGGTAAAGGCAGGATTGGCATCTCTTCTCATCTGGGATACACGTACTGCAGATGCGCAGCGATGATGTCCGTCCGCGATATAGATGGCATTGGTAGCATCATAGATGGCTTCGATCTTTTCGTTAGCGGTTGCTTCCTCGATCTTCCATACTCTGTGGGTAATGCCGTCCTCGGAGGTAAAATCATAAAGGGGCTGGGTCTTGCGAACGCTCTCCTTGACTGCCTCCAGCTCCTCATTCCTGCGATGTGCAAGGAAAATAGGACCTGTCTGTGCAGAAAGGGCATCTACGTGGCGGATACGGTCCTTTTCCTTCTCGGCACGGGTGTTCTCATGCTTCTTGATCACGCCGCTGTTATAGTCATCCACGCTTGCACATCCTACGATGCCGGTCTGCTTATGTCCGTTCATTACCAGCTCATACAGGTAAAAAATGCTCTTGTCCTCCTGCACGAAGCTTCCTTCGTTCTTCCTTGCCTCATAAAGCGAGGAAGCCTTTGCATATACCTCATCCGCATAGGTATCAACAGAGTCATCAAAAGAGGTCTCGGCCCTGTCGATAGCCAGGAAGGAAAGGGGGTTGTTCTTTACCACTTCACAGGCCTCTTTGCGGTTATATACGTCATAGGGAAGGGCTGCGATCTTCTCCTCCATGCCCTTCTTGGGCCTTACTGCCCGAAACGGTTTCACTGTCGCCATTTTATCTCCTCCGAAATCAAACCAAAATCATAGACAGTATATCATATTTTGATCTGATATGTTCCAAAAAATATGCAAAAAATACGGAAAAAATGAAAAATTAGACAAGATATAGGGGTTTGTGGTATGATTTGTGAAGTTTAGACAGACTGTCATCAGAAAAATCAGAAAGTTGAGGTGTGCTAACTATGACAGACGAAGAAAAAGTGTTCCTGGACAGGATCACGGAATATGCCAATAAGGTCATGGCGGATATCGATCCCGATCCCACCATAACTCCCATTTCAGAGCAACTGAATTACCTGCGACCGGTTATGGAGGAGATCGCCGGTGAGACCGGAGAATCGGTTGAGGTTGTTTTCATCCGGTATATGGATCTGGCTTCCACCGTTGCCGCAAAGAAGCAGAAAGAATTCGAAGACGACTTCGTGGACTTCGCGGATCCTACTCAGAAGAATTTCCGTTTCTGATCCCGACAAATACCGGGGTTTGCCCCAAGCAAACGGTATGTATTGATTTGATCACAGCAATTTAAGCAAAAAATCACCCGCAACTGCATCGAGCAGCTGCGGGCTTTTCAAATCTTACTCTTTATTTCCGCTTCTTTACTTAACCACTCTTACACGGAATACACCGTCGATGCCGCGAAGCTTAGCCAACGCATCATCGGTAGCGGCTGCTTCAAGATCCATGATGGTGTATGCGAACTCACCCTTGGACTTGTTGGCCATGTTGGAGATGTTCACACCTGCATCACCGAATACTGCCGTAAACTTGGTGATCATGTTGGCAACGTTCTTGTGGAATACTACCACTCTGCCGGCATCGGTGCAAACGCCCATATCCAGCGCGGGATAGTTAACGGAATTCTTGATGTTACCGTTCTCCAGATAATCACGAAGCTCAGCTACAGCCATAACTGCGCAGTTGTCTTCGGACTCCTCGGTGGAAGCTCCCAGGTGAGGCGTTACAACACAGCCTTCCTGACCTGCCACGGTAGGATTTGCAAAGTCGGTCATATACTTACGGACCTTGCCTGCCTTGATGGCATCCAGAACAGCGGGCTCATCAACCAGCACGTCTCTTGCATAGTTCAAAAGGATAACGCCGTCCTTCATCTTGTCGATGGCTTCCTTGTTGATCATGCCCTTGGTGGAATCCAGCAGGGGAACATGGATGGTGATGAAATCGCAGTTCTCATAGATCTCGTTTACGTCGATCACGTGCTTAACGGTTCTGCTCAGGTTCCAGGCAGCGTTTACGGAAAGATACGGGTCATAACCATATACGTCCATTCCGAGATGAACAGCTGCATTTGCCACCTGAACACCGATGGCACCAAGTCCGATGATACCAAGCTTTTTGCCCTGGATCTCGGTTCCGGCGAATTTCTTCTTTTCCTTCTCTGCTGCCTTGGCAATATTCTCATCCTTGGCATCTTCCTTAACCCACTCGATACCGCCTACGATATCACGGCAAGCCATCAGCATACCGGCAAGAACCAGCTCTTTAACGCCGTTAGCGTTGGCACCGGGAGTATTGAATACCACGATACCCTTCTCGGCACATTTATCAAGGGGGATGTTGTTAACGCCAGCGCCTGCTCTTGCTACGCAAAGAAGGTTGTCGGGAAGCTCCATCTCATGCATGGATGCGCTTCTTACCAGAATACCCTCAGCGGCATTTACATCATCGGTTTTCTCATAGTTGGCATCGAATCCGTCAAGGCCCACCTGAGCGATGGGATTGAGGCAGTGATATTTAAACATATTGTTTTTCTCCTTTTATCAATTCGCTTATTCATGATATAACTTGCTGAGCAGACGCCGTAATATGATGATCCGAAAGCGACTTGCCACGCATCGGAGCTTCCGGGTCATTATATGAGGTGGTTGCTCAGCATACTTATATATCAAATATCATATCTTATGCGTTCTCAGCTTCGAACTTCTTCATGAACTCAACAAGCTTCTCAACGCCCTCCTTGGGCATAGCGTTGTAGATGGAGGCACGCATGCCGCCTACGCTTCTGTGCCCCTTGAGGTTTACAAAGCCTGCTTCGGTAGCTTCCTTAACGAACTTTGCATCAAGATCTGCATCGCCGGTTACGAAGGGAACGTTCATAAGGGAACGATCCTTGGCAACTACGGTGCCCTTGAACAGCTTGCTCTGATCGAGGAAATCATAAAGGACCTTAGCCTTCTCCTCGTTACGCTTCTTCATCTCAGCAAGACCGCCCTGTGCCTTCAGCCACTTGAACACCTTACCGCAGATATAGATACCGTATGCGGGCGGGGTGTTGTACAGGGAATCAGCATCGGCATGGATCTTGTACTTGAGCATCGTAGGAGTTCCCGGCAGGGTGTCCTCGGTGATCAGGTCTTCGCGAATGATAACGATGACAACACCGGCAGGGCCGATATTTTTCTGAACGCCGCCGTAGATCACGCCGTACTTAGTCACATCTACAGGCTCAGACAGGAAGCAGGAGGAAACATCCGCTACCAGAGTATGTCCCTTGGTGTTGGGCAGCTCTTTGTACTTGGTTCCGTAGATCGTATTATTCTCGCAGATATATACATAGTCAACATCCTCGGGAATGTCCAGATCAGAACAATCCGGAATATAGGAGAATGTCTTGTCCTCAGAGGATGCCAGTTTAATTGCCTCGCCGTAGATACCGGCTTCCTGATAAGCCTTCTTAGCCCACTGACCCGTTACGATGTAACCTGCTTTCTTATTCTTCATCAGGTTCATGGGGATCATGGCAAACTGCTGGCTGGCGCCGCCCTGTAAAAAGAGCACCTTGTAGTTATCGGGAATGTTCATCAGATCCCGAAGATCCTGCTCTGCATCTTTGATGATCTTGTCATATACCTTGGATCTGTGGCTCATCTCCATTACGGACATGCCGCTTCCCTGGTAATCCATCATCTCGTCTGCAGCCTGCTGCAGCACTTCCTCCGGCAATACAGCCGGGCCTGCCGAAAAATTGTACACTCTGGACATCTTTCCATCCTCCTCAGAATAGTTATAGATTTATATTATTCACAAAAAATAACCAAAAGTATTGTAATCGGACTTGCCTTTTGCGTCAAGTACAGACGCAAAAAACACTCCTTTTAGTAGTACAAAAGCACCGGCGTTCCGATCTCCACCATGTCATAGAGCTCCTTGACCTTGGCGATGGGGGTGTTGACGCAGCCGTGGGAACCTGCTGTACGGTAGATGGTACCGCCGAACTTGCCTCTCCAGTTGGCATCATGGATACCGATGTTGTTGTAAACGGCCATCCAATAGTTTACGTAGGTGGCATAGTCCTCACCCCTAAGGGTCCTTCCCCGCTGCTTGTAATAGACATAGCAGACTCTCTCGGGCGTACCTCTTTTCAGGGAGGTGTTGCCGGTAACCACATCGGAATCCAGCTTCAGCCTGCCGTTCACCCAGTAATACAGGTGCTGCTCGCTCATATCCACCTCGATATAGGTATCTCCGATATCCTCCGTTCCGCCCAGACCGGAAAAAGGAAGCTGGGAATATTCCGGCGTATGCTCCACCTCCCTGCCCCTGGGAAGCTGGCTTAAAAGGTATTCCAGCTCCGGTTTGTAATCGATCTTACTGCCGTAGGTACCCTTGTGGATGGTGATATAGGTACCTCTGTGGGACTTGAAGGTTCTGGGCTTATTGACTGAACTGTAGGTATCGCAAAGATCCTTTACATACTCTTCTATGGCCTCTTCATCCAGCTTGATATCGCCGAACTCATTGGTCTTGAAGATGCCGTTGTCGTCCACCACGATCCAGTCACTGATCTTGGCCGCATTCAGCGTCACCTTACGGTTGCCGTAATTGTAGACGATCTTGGTATCCATGTAGGGCTTGAGCTTTTTCCAGGTGTTGAGGGCATAGTTCTGGGAGGGCGTATAGCTCTCGGGGGTGATGTAGCAATCCTCCCTGTCCAGATCCGTCTCATAGGCTTCGTTCTCAACAGCCTTCAAAATGGCCTCACAGGCAGCCTCATGACTTAACAGATCCGTGGTATCATCCCTCAGATAATACCCCTTATTCTTGTCATATTCGATCTTGATCTGCTTATTGGTAAGATCCGTATTATCCGCCAGGAAATCCTGTTCATCCAGAAAAGCCTTCAGCTTATCCTCATCATAGGTGATCTTAGGCTCGATCTGCTGGGTATCCACCTTGCTGTTCTCATCCACGATCCTTCTGACCAGAGCTATAACGGTCTGACGGGCCTTGATCTTTTTCAGATCATCGGTGTAATTCTCGTCGTAGTCAGCCTCTTCCATGGAAAAAGTGAAGGTCTCACCGGATCGGTCTGTCACGGTGACCTCCGGGATCGTCAGATTCTCCTTCAGCTTCTTATTGACCTGATCGATGGTCTGCTCGGCTGTGTAAACGTTATTGACATTCAATCCGGGCATGAAAACATCACGGTAACGGTAACTTAAATACCCGTAACCGATCCCCGCAGCCAGCAGCGGCAGCAATATGACAATTGAAACAATGGTGATGATTACTTTTTTCATTGCTAACCGGAAGCGCTACCGCCTTCTTACTCCTCCTTCAGATCCGATGCGTCAAACACCTCATCGATGGGCTTGCCGGCAGGTACCATGGGGAATACCTTGTCATCCGGATCGATGACCACTTCGATCAATACCGGAGCCTTGGCTGCAAGAGCCTTCTGAAGTGCAGGCATGACCTCTTCCTTTTTCGTTACTCGGATGGCTTCACAGCCAAGACCCTCAGCCACCTTGCAGAAGTCAACCTTATCCTGCAGAACGGTCTGGGAGTATCTCTTTCCGTAGAAAAGTGTCTGCCACTGACGTACCATACCCAGCACCTGATTGTTGATCACGATCTGGATAATGGGAATATTGTAGCGGCTTGCGGTAGCAAGCTCGTTCATGTTCATTCTGAAGCATCCGTCTCCTGCGATATTTACGCAGACCTTGTCGGGATTGGCCACCTGGGCACCGATACATGCGCCAAGGCCGTATCCCATGGTTCCTGCGCCGCCGGAGGAAAGGAAGGTACGGGGCTTGGTATAGTGATAATACTGGGCAGCCCACATCTGATGCTGTCCCACATCCGTAGTGATGATAGCCTCTCCCTTGGTAGCCTTATCCAGCTCTTCGATCACGTAAGGGCAGGTAAGAACATTCCTGTCATAGTCAAGAGGGAATTTCTCTTTCAATTCTTTGATACGTGCTTTCCACTCGGGAAGGCTCTTTGCTTCCACCTTCTCGCACAGATCCGAAAGGACTGCCTTCAGGTCGCCTACGATATAGGCATCCGTGCGGATATTTTTATTGATCTCAGCTGCATCGATATCGATATGAACGATCTTGGCGTCCCTGGCAAAAGTAGCCGGATTGCCGATAACGCGGTCGGAGAACCTGGCGCCCAGGGCGATCAGCAGATCACACTCGGAAACTCCCAGGTTGGATGTCTTGGTACCGTGCATACCGATCATACCGGTGTACATCTCGTTATAACCGTCAAAAGCCCCCTTGCCCATCAGCGTATCGCAAACGGGGCAATCCAGCTTTTTCTGGAAAGCAGCCAGCTGCTGGGAAGCACCGGACAGGATCACACCACCGCCTACATACAGGAAGGGCTTCTTAGCCTCCCTGATCATGGCTGCAACCTTATCGATGTCCTCAGCGGTATAATCGTTTACAATCTCCGGCTCCTGCTTTGCCTCGGGGATATACTCGGTCATGGCAGCGGTAACATCCTTCGTGATGTCCACCAGCACCGGTCCGGGACGACCGCTGCGGGCGATCTTAAATGCCCTGCGCAGCTTTCTCTGCAGGTTATTGATATCCTTTACGATATAATTATGCTTGGTGATGGGCATCGTCACGCCGGCGATGTCAACCTCCTGAAAACTGTCCTTGCCCAGAGCGGGAAGGTTTACGTTACAGGTGATGGCCACAAGAGGAATGGAATCCATGAAGGCCGTAGCGATACCGGTCACCAGGTTGGTGGCACCGGGGCCGCTGGTTGCCATACAAACGCCCACCTTGCCGGTAGCCCTTGCATAACCGTCCGCCGCATGGGCAGCGCCCTGCTCGTGGCTGGTCAGAACATGACGGATCTGATCCTGATACTGATACAGCGCATCATAAATGTTCAAAATGGTTCCGCCGGGATAACCGAATACGGTATCAACCCCCTGCTCCTTCAATACTTCGATTACGATCTGTGCACCTGTAAGTTGCATTGTTTATCTCCTTATCGCATTACAATTCTGATCTTTCTTTTCCGGTAAAAATGCAGGCCGAACGTATCGGCATCATTGCGCCCCGGGTACCTCCAGGATCGCGCCGCGGTTACCGCTGGTTACCATAGCACAATATCTCTTCAGATAGCCGGTATTTACGGAAGGCTCCTTGGGCTGCCACTCTGCTTTACGCTTAGCCAGCTCCTCGTCGGAAACCTTCATGTTCAGCGTCATGTTGGGGATATCGATCTGGATGATATCGCCCTCACGAACCAGGGCAATGGGGCCGCCCACAGCTGCCTCGGGGGATACATGTCCGATGGATGCGCCTCTGGATGCGCCGGAGAAACGTCCGTCGGTGATCAGTGCCACGGTAGAACCCAGTCCCATACCTGCAATGGCTGAGGTGGGATTGAGCATCTCTCTCATACCCGGGCCACCCTTAGGTCCTTCATAGCGGATCACGACAACATCGCCTTCCTTGATCTTGCCTCCCAGGATCGCTTCGATGGCATCCTCTTCACATTCAAAGACTCTGGCGGGGCCTTCGTGAACCATCATCTCTTCCACTACGGCCGAACGCTTAACAACGGAGCCGTCGGGAGCCAGGTTGCCCTTAAGAACGGCAAGTCCGCCGGTCTTGGAGTAAGGATTGGAAACGGGACGGATGACTTCCTCGTTGAGATTGATGGAATTCTTGATGTTCTCGCCGATGGTCTTGCCGGTCACCGTCATACATTCGGTATTCAGAAGCCCGATATCAGCCAGCTCCTTCATAACGGCATAAACGCCGCCTGCCTCGTTGAGATCCTCCATGTAGGTAGGACCTGCCGGTGCCAAATGGCAGAGGTTGGGAGTCTTCTCACTGATGGGGTTAGCAAACGCAATATCAAAGTCAAAGCCGATCTCATGGGCAATGGCGGGAAGATGCAGCATGGAGTTGGTGGAACATCCCAGTGCCATATCCACGGTCAGGGCGTTAAGGATCGCGTCCTTGGTGATGATATCACGGGGACGGATATTTTTCTTCAGAAGATCCATTACCGCATAGCCTGCCTTCTTGGCGAGCTTCAGTCTCTCGGAATAAACCGCGGGGATCGTTCCGTTACCCCTAAGTCCCATACCCAGTGCCTCAGTCAGGCAGTTCATGGAATTTGCGGTGTACATACCGGAGCAGGATCCGCAGGTGGGACATACCTTCTCTTCGAACTCCAGCATTTCCTCATCACTCATGGTTCCTGCAGCATGGGCGCCTACAGCCTCGAACATAGAGGAAAGGCTTCTCTTCTTTCCGCCTACATGGCCGGCAAGCATGGGGCCGCCGGAAACAAAGACAGTGGGAACATTTACACGGGCAGCGGCCATCAGAAGGCCGGGCACGTTCTTATCACAGTTGGGGATCATGACAAGCGCATCAAACTGATGGGCGATGGCCATAGCTTCCGTGGAATCCGCGATCAGATCACGGGTCACAAGGGAATACTTCATACCGATATGTCCCATGGCGATACCGTCGCAAACGGCGATGGCCGGGAACATTACGGGAGTTCCGCCTGCTTCCGCTACACCAAGCTTAACCGCCTCGGCGATCTTATCCAGGTTCATATGACCGGGAACGATCTCATTGTAGGAGCACACGATACCCACCATGGGCTTTGCGATCTCCTCTGCCGTATAACCGAGTGCATTAAGAAGTGATCTTGCGGGCGCCTGCTGGTCACCCTGCTTCATGTTGTCGCTTTTCATGGATTTATACCTCCCAAAATTTCAGAATTTATTATTTGTCATCCTCGCGGAAGTTATCCGGCCAGCCAGATAAGATCCCGCTTCAGATGCTTTCTCTCAGATCCGCTCTACAATGGCGTCTCCCATGGCAGCGGTTCCGATCTGGGTAACGGCTGCACGGCCCGCTTCATCCTGAGGCATGATATCGATGGTACGATAGCCGTCGGAAAGGACCTTCTTCACCGCATCCTCAATATCCTGTGCTTCACGATCCAGATCAAAGGTGAACCGGAGCATCATGGCCGCGGAAAGGATGGTGGCAATGGGATTGGCAATGCCCTTGCCCGCAATATCCGGTGCAGAACCGCCGCTGGGCTCATACAGACCGAACTTGGTATCATTCAGGGAAGCGCTGGCTAACATTCCGATGGAGCCTGTCACCATGCTGGCTTCGTCCGAAAGGATGTCACCGAACATGTTCTCGGTAAGGATCACGTCAAACTGGGCAGGATCCTTCACCAGCTGCATGGCTGCATTATCCACAAGCATATGCTCCAGCGTAACCTCGGGATAGTCCTTTGCCACCTCTTCTACGATCTTTCTCCAAAGTCTGGAGGAATCCAGTACGTTGGCCTTGTCCACGCTGGTAACCTTTTTCCGGCGCTTCATGGCAATATCAAAGCCCTTGATGGCGATCCTTCTGATCTCGCTTTCGGAATAAACAAGGGTATCCACAGCCTTGGTCTGTCCGTCCTCCTCAAAGGTCTTTCTCTCACCGAAATACAGACCGCCGGTCAGCTCACGCATGATCATCATATCAAAGCCCTTTGCGCTGATCTCCTCTTTCAGAGGGCAGGCAGCAGCCAGCTCTTCATATAAAACTGCGGGACGCAGGTTGGCAAACAGGTTCAATGCCTTACGGATCCCCAAAAGTCCCGCCTCGGGTCTCTTGGAAGGCTCCAGCTTGTACCAGGGAGAGGTCTTGGCATCTCCTCCGATGGAACCCATGAGTACCGCATCGGCAGCTTTGGCCTTTGCGATGGTCTCCTCCGTAAGAGGCACGCCGTAAGCATCTATGGAAGCGCCTCCCATCAGTACATCTTCAAATTGAAAGCTGTGGCCGTACTTTTCAGCCACCCTGTTAAGGACCTTCTTAGCCTCGGCTACGATCTCCGGTCCGATCCCGTCTCCGGGAATACATACGATATTCGCGTTCATGGCTCATTCACTCCTGCTTGGGTAATTCTGACTCAGTCAAACATCTCTAAACATAAGAAAAGAGTATGATAGAGTAAACCAAACTCTATCATACTCAAAACCTTCTTATAATGCAAGTTTTTTCTCGTCTTCCTTGTCTTTAAATGCCGGTACGATAGATATATCCTTCATCTCGATCTTGGCATCCGCTTTTTCCGATTTCCGGATGTTGCGTAGCTTCATCAGACGCCGGCGGGTTGCCTCATTGTTTCTTCCTTCCAGGGTCACTTCCTTCTGGAACCAGTGCTTGCGGCGAACCTCGTTGGTCCTGTTCACCAGATCTCTTCTTCGGTTGCAAATTCCCGCAAATATCTGATCCGGATGTTACTCTTTACCGCCGGACTACCCCTGCAGCAGGTGGTTCACAAACTGCTGCGCAGTCCTTCCGGAGATACCGCCGTACATCAGCTCCCATTTGTTAGCCTCAGCAAACAATTCCTCCTTCGGCATGGTGATCCCCGCCCTTGCTGCCAGTTCCTCCACGATGTGGAAATACTCTTTCTGGTTCGGCTTGGTATAACCTATGGTAAGGCCGAAGCGATGTACCAGGGAGAGCTTCTCCTCCATGGTATCGGACTTGTGGATCCCCTCGCTCATGGTCACATCCGCCCGGTCCTTCCAGGTCTCGTTGATGAGATGTCTTCTGTTGGAGGTGGCATAGATCAGGATATTCTCCGGTTTGGTCTCCACGCCGCCCTCTATCACGGCCTTGAGAAACTTATACTCTGTCTCATTATCCTCAAAGGAAAGATCATCCATATAGATGATGAACCGGTAGTTGCGGTTCTTGATAGCAGCGATAACCCCCGAAAGATCCTTGAACTGATGCTTGTAGATCTCTATCATCCGAAGACCCCTGTCATAATACCGGTTGACGATGGCCTTGACCGAGGTGGATTTACCGGTTCCAGAATCTCCGAAGAGCAGCACATTATTGGCGGGCCTGCCGTTCACAAAAGCCTCTGTATTGTCGATGAGCTTCTTTTTCTGGATCTCATAGCCCACCAGATCCTCCAGGGATACGGAATCCATGTTGTTGATGGGGCAAAACCGTATCTTATCCCTCCCCGTATCATCGCCGCCGAAGGATCCGCCCAAAGAGCTTCCCGCACTTCCCGGCCAGGCGTCCGGTGCGGAAAGGGAGGATACATTGATGCGGAAGGCTTTATTCAGGCCGAACATTCCGACTCCGTAAGAATCATAAAAGCCCGTTACCAGATCAAAGAAAGTATCCACATCCTCTGCGGCTGCCAGCTTATCAGAAAGGGAACGCACCTTCTCGCTCACATTTTTGTTATACATCAGCTCCGGCTTACCGATGGCCGTGTAATCCGTCAGCACCGAGAAGCAGTTGATGGACAAAGCCTTTTCGATGGGCCCGAAATCAAAGTGAAACAGATTCATAAAAACCGCAAAATCATTTTTTACAAAGCTGTTTACGGAGGCATCTGCCGGCGCCTTCTTATTCTCGCTGGTGATGGTAAAAGGATTCTCATTGGTGATCAGTAGGAAGGTCAGGTAATCCTGCCAGAGGCTCTTATCAAAGCCGTAATCCGTGCCCACCTGCAGGATCCTCTTGACCTGGGCATAGATCTCGCTGGTCAGCGCGGCCGGATCCTTGGTCCCTTCTTCAAAATCCCGGAAGATCCCTCCAAGCCTGACGAGGATCTCATCCTCAGGAAGGCTTCCGTAAACGATCAGTTTCGCAATTTCTTTGTACATATCCCGCTCCTGTGAATCGGCAGGGCAAGCGCCCTGCCGTGTTTATCCGTTAATTGGTTTCAAACTCCAGCCGTCTTGTAACAGGATTGTCATTGACGGTAAATACCGCCTTGCCGTTCACGATCCTGATACGATCCTCCTGGAAATAAGTATCTTTGTTCAGGGCAGTGTGGATCTTCACCTTCGTATCCACATCCCAAAGTTCCATCCTGCCGTTGTCGTCATGGCCGCCGAAGGCCAGCACGTTCCTTCCGCCATTCTCCAGCGTAAGTCCCGCATGTCTGACAAAAATACTGGTGGAACCCCGCAGGGCACCGATGCAGGTAGAATCATCGGAGCGGATGTTGACCTCCGTATTGGCATCATTCATCTTGAATCTGACGCTCTCGCCCTCAATGGTTCCTATACCCACATACTGCTCGCCGCCTCCGCCGATGCCCAGCCTGCATTTGGAAAGATAGATATCCATCTTGTTTTCGTAGGATCCGATGGCTACGCCGGATTTGGCCTGATACTCGATCTCGATCAGGCAGTTCTCCACATTCAGGGATGTCTCACCTTTCCAGGCCCCGATCCCCACGGAGTCCTCCACTCTGCCGTCCAGCAGGTACTCCCCACGCTTGATCCTGATATCTCCGCCAAAGCCCGATCCGATACCGATGCCTTTCTTGCCGTTGGCGTGAATGGTGATCTTGCCGTCCTGCTCGAAATCAATGCTGCCGTGCTTGGCGTTAAGTTCATTGCCGATGCCGTAAAACTCCGGTGCATCCAGCCTGATCTCCAGGCTTCCGTCTCCTTCCAGCGTCAGATGGGAACCCTCGGGAACCAGAATACCGGAATGATGCAGGATATTCTCACCTTCCAGCACAATGGTGACGTCGCATTTTTCTCCAAGCTCGATACAGGGTCTGTTCTTGATATTGGAAAAGCAGGCATTCTCCAGTGTCAGTCGGCCCTCATAGCCGTCCTCGATCAAAAGATGCGTATCCGTCATCAGCTTCGGCGTTCCGATGATGCTCAGATCCTGATATACGGCATTCTCGGCGCCGATCACGATATCCGTCACACCCTGCTTGGAAAGCATGTTAAGGGAGATGCGGTTCGTCTTGCCCGCATGATAGATATGCTTAAACTCTCCGTCTTCCTTCTCCTGGCGGAACTGACCGATGAGATGTACCAGCTTTTCATCGATGCAGTCAAGGAGCTCGGCCGCCGGTCTTGCCAGACAATACCCCTGGATCAGATCCACACCGAGATGGATCACCTCCCGAAGTTCATCTTCGGTCTCAACCCCTTCTGCCAGCGCCTTGATGGAATTGTCGTGGCAGAACTCGATGATCTCCCGAACGAAATGCTGCTTTTGTATATCCTCATGGATGCCGGTCAAAAGTGCCCTGTCGATCTTGACGTAGTTAGGCATATACCGCAGCAGATTGCTGACGTTGGAATAGCCTGTTCCGTAATCATCCACCGCCATTTCCACGTGAATGCTCTCAAAGTATTCCTTCATGGCCCGAAGCTCCCGGTCATCCACCTCTTTTTCCTCGGTAAGCTCCACCACCACATTGTCATGATAACGGATCAGAAGCTCCGTAACGAAATGACTGTCCTCTTCCGCCAGATTCACACCCGGAATGCAGTTAATGTACACCTTCCTGTCTCCGAACTTTGACCTTTGGCTGTCCAGGATCCCGAGCACATTCAAAAAGGTAGCCCGCTCCACATCTCTGAGCCGGGACTGCATACCCGCATACCGGATCAGATCCAGAGGAGATACAAACCGCTCCGTTGTGGTACGCATCAGGGCCTCGTAGGCTACGATCTGCCCGTTTGCCACATCCACGATGGGCTGGAAATGATAGGTGAGCAGATTTTGATCCAGGATGGTTCCCACCATATCGTAATCCGCCTTCTGTTCCTCGGTCAGATACTCGTATACATCCTTTTGCTGGGCTGCCGCCGCACGGCGCTCCGCTTCAAGGGAAAGCACCTTTTCCTTCAGGATAATAACCACATATTTCTGACGGATAGCGTCAAAGCCCCTGGCAACCAGGTTGATCCAGCGTCTGTAGGTAGAATCATAGCTTCTGGCCTTATCACCGTAGTTGACTACCGCATAACCGTAGCAGGAATCCTCATAATACAGCGGAGTAAAAATGTAGGCCCCGGGATTCTCGCCACCCTCGATGATCTCCGGCAGCATGATCCCGGTATCAAACATGGAATCGATCCCCACAATGCTGCCCTTACGGCTGCTGTGATAACGGATCGCTTCGATCATACGCTCCGGATATCCCTTGTTCTTCAGTTTCAGGTCCACATCCTTCACCAGATACCGCCAGCCGGGAGAAAGACACAGATAGAAGCTTTCCACGCCTTTTAACTGATAGGCATAGGAATAGATCATATTGATATAGTCGATGATATCTGTCTGGATATAAAGATTCTCCGCCATGGTATTATTGACGGAATCAAAGCCCTCTTCGGAAATCTCGGTTCCCCATCCGCTTCTCCGAAGGGTTAGATCGGGCATGTTCTGATAGTGACAGCCGCAGCTCTCACCGATGATGATATTGGGCTTCTCCCTGAAAGGCTCGGGATCGCAGCCCTTCCAGCGGGCCTGGATATTCTGCATGGCATAGATACCGGTCTGCTTTGCCGGCAGCACCGTGGAGGTAATGGTCTTGGGGCTGGTCTGGCCCTCCTCGCAGGAGTCAAAACCTGCTACCGCAATATCTTTTGGTACCTGAATGCCCCGCTTTTCCAATGCCTGACAAAGCCCTATGGCCATGGGATCGTTGGCGCAGATCACCGCCTGGGGCAGTGTTTCACCGGCGGAAGTAAGATAATCCGCCGCCTGCTCTCCGCTCTTATACCAGAAGTCGCCATAAATGATACGGCCCTCTTTTACCTTGAGCCCGTGCTTTTCCATGGTATCCAGAAAGGCGGAAAGGCGTTCCTTGGAATGCCGGTGCCACTTCTTACCTGCCAGAAATGCAATATCCGTGAAATGATGGCGCTCAATGAAATGCTCCGTCAGCTCCGCCATTGCTCCGTAGCTGTCGCAGTATACGCTCTCAAAAAAGTCGGACTCCCGCTCAATGACCAGCACCGGGCCGGTAAACTCCGCCCGGATCCTCTGCTCCAGAGGCTTGATGATCTGAACGGTCTGGATCGTATCCTTGAGAAGGATCACTGCATCAAAAAGCTTGAAATTCACCAGGTTAAAAATGTTACCCTCGCCCTTTTCCCGTTCCGTGGTATCCTGATATTTCCGATACATGGAAAAAACGCAAACATCCACGTTTGCGGAAAAGGCCTCCTCTATCAGACCGG
The DNA here is from genome assembly GCA_024693845.1 of Lachnospiraceae bacterium. GTDB lineage: Bacteria > Bacillota > Clostridia > Lachnospirales > Lachnospiraceae > RGIG7926. The sequence goes on along the minus strand of JAILKJ010000039.1, from coordinate 99,746 downwards.
AGATAAACCTGCTTTGATAGCTTTCGTCCGCCTGCCCCACCAGTACGGCGACACGCTTTCTGTTAACCCCCATTTGAAACCCTCCAAAAAGACAAAAGACTGCCTCCCGTTACGGCAGACAGCCTTGCAGAAAAATCAAAGATAAACAGTCACACACATAAGCCCATGCCATTACTGCGCATCGGGCTTTTCCACCTGTGCGATAGCAGACTTATTCATGGGTATTCTGCAATGTCTGTCACTGCCAAATTCCACGATCACAAGATCCTGTTCCTCATTGATATCGATGACCATACCGTAAAAACCACTGGTGGTCATAACGCTGTCACCAATGGCAAGCTCCGAAAGCATGGCTTCGATCCTTTTCTTTTCTTTTTTCTGTGGTTGTGTCATCATTACGATAAAAATACCGAAGACGATCACATAGAGCACCAGCATCAATCCGCCCGACAGGGGTCCGTTTGATGCGGCTTCAAGCAATAAGCCCATTTCTAATCCTCCGCTTCTGTTGTTTTACTGTCCGCAGACACAAATATGATACAATAAAACGGCCTTTTTTTCAAGTAAAACAGGTAATCCGACGTCGGCTTACAGACAAAACAAAGCGGAGCAAGCCGCGCGACTCACTCCGCTTCGTAAAACCGGTTTTTGTTTGCATTCCTGCATGCCGGAACGCGTTTTGTTTCATTCACGGTCAATAGCAGCGAAACATCTTGGAATAAATATTAACCAAGGCTGCCAAGGTCATGAAAACTTCTTATCATTAAAGCTGAGGACCTGCTGCTACAAGTGCCTTACCTGCATCATTGGTCTCATACTTCTTGAAGTTCTTGATGAATCTGCCTGCCAGATCCTTAGCCTTCTCCTCCCACTCGGAAACGTTAGCATAGGTATCACGAGGATCAAGGATCTCAGTGGATACGCCGGGAAGCTCGGTGGGAACCTCGAAATCGAAGTAAGGGATCTTCTTGGTAGGAGCATTCTTGATGTCACCGTTCAGGATCGCATCGATGATACCACGGGTATCAGGGATGGAGATTCTCTTGCCGGTTCCGTTCCAGCCGGTGTTTACAAGATAAGCCTTAGCGCCGCTCTTCTCCATCTTCTTAACCAGCTCCTCACCGTACTTGGTAGGATGAAGCTCAAGGAATGCCTGACCGAAGCAAGCGGAGAAGGTAGGAGTAGGCTCGGTGATACCTCTCTCGGTACCAGCAAGCTTAGCGGTAAATCCGCTGAGGAAGTAGTACTGGGTCTGCTCCGGAGTAAGGATGGATACCGGAGGAAGTACGCCGAATGCATCAGCGGAAAGGAAGATTACGTTCTCAGCCGCAGGGCCGGAAGAAATCTTGTTTACGTTCTTAGCGATATTCTGGATATGCTCGATAGGATAAGATACACGAGTGTTCTCGGTTACGCTCTTGTCAGCGAAGTCGATCTTGCCGGCATCGTCAACGGTAACGTTCTCAAGAAGTGCATCTCTCTTGATAGCGCCGTAGATATCAGGCTCATTCTCCTTGGAGAGGTTGATAACCTTAGCATAGCAACCGCCCTCGAAGTTGAATACGCCGTTGTCATCCCAGCCGTGCTCATCATCACCGATGAGGAGTCTCTTGGGATCGGTGGAAAGGGTGGTCTTACCGGTTCCGGAAAGACCGAAGAAGATTGCGGTATGCTTACCTTCCATATCGGTGTTTGCGGAGCAGTGCATGGAAGCGATACCATCAAGAGGAAGGTAATAGTTCATCATGGAGAACATACCCTTCTTCATCTCGCCGCCGTACCAGGTGTTCAGGATAACCTGCTCACGGGAAGATACGTTGAACAGTACTGCGGTCTCGGAATTAAGACCAAGCTCTGCATAGTTCTCAACCTTAGCCTTGGAAGCGGTGTAAACTACGAAGTTGGGCTCGAAGTTAGCTTCTTCCTCTGCCGTAGGCTTGATGAACATGTTGCGTACAAAGTGCGCCTGCCAAGCTACTTCCATGATGAAACGAACTGCCATGCGGGTGTCCTTGTTAGCGCCGCAGAATGCATCTACTACAAAAAGTCTCTTGTTGGAAAGCTCCTCTACTGCAAGCTTCTTGCAGGCATCCCATGCTTCCTTGGTTGCACGATGGTTGTCATTGGGATACTCCTCACTGGTCCACCATACGGTGTCATGAGCCTTCTCATCATCAACGATGAATTTGTCTTTAGGGGAACGGCCGGTGTAGATACCGGTCATAACATTAACAGCATCCAGCTCGGTAAGCTGACCCTTGTCAAAACCGGTAAGTTCCGGTTTCATCTCCTCCTCGTAGAGGGTCTCGTAGGAAGGATTGTACACGATCTCGGTTGCTCCGGTGATGCCGTACTTGGTTAAATCAATTGCTGCCATCTTTTTACTCCTTTTCTCTTATATTTTATTGCTTCATCCGCTCACCAACCTGTTGCCCACATCGGTCAACGGCCGTATTTTGCGGAAGTTTGCTCGCAAAAACAAGTATAATTTCTAACGACGTTAAAGTCAAGCGGGATTTCAGAGTTTTTCTTCATCATCATATTTTGTGAAGAACAACAGTCCGAAGGTTCCTGGTCCGCAATTGGAGGCGATTACGGGAGCTGCTTTCTGGAAATACACCTCATCAAACGCAAGCTTGGACTCTGCCATCTTTCTGACCTGTTCCAACTCTCTTGTGGTCATGCCTACGTAAGTCACAAAAAGCATCCGTCTGTCGATCTCCCCGCTTACATTGAATACGGAATCGATATATCTCTTCCAGGCTTTCTCTCTTGCTCCGAAGTATACCCGGTCAACCTGCATCTCGCCCTTCTTGAGCTTAAGAACGGGATGGACCATAAACGCCTGGGCCAGACGTCCGATGCGGCTTCCGATCTGTCCCTGTCTTACCAGGAAATCAAGAGTATCCACAATGAAGCTTGTATGGATATGACCTCTCATCATCTCCAGCTTGCCTGCGATCTGCTCCATGCTCTTGCCTTTGGCCGCCAGCCTTGCCGCTTCGATGGCCATCAGACCCTGACCGCTGGAAAGCTGTCCCGAATCAACCACCGTAACATTTCCGAAATTCTCTGCCGCCTCAATGGCTATGGGACAACCGCTGTTGTTGAGCTGCTTTGAGATGGAAACATGGATGATGCTGGAAGCATGGTCAAGCTGCTGCGAGAAGAAGTTCTCGTGGTCTGCCACCGCCGGGGGAACTGCGTCCACCTTGGCACTTAAGTCTTTCATATAAGTAAGAAGACCATTGGTCTCAATCTCCAGACCATCCTTGAAAACACCGCCGGAGGTACGGACCAGATGAGGCAAAACGGCGATATCGTATTTAGCCAGCAGTTCATCGGGGATATCCGCAACACTCTCCGTTGTGATCTTAACGGCAACCTTTTTCTTATGGCCGCTGATCCAGGCGATACTCTCCTTAGCCAGCTGACTGTCTGTTCCCGTCATGGAAACCAGATCCTTGGGAAGGAAACGGTACAGGATGGTTTCCAGATCCCGGCCGGTCACGGGCTTCATCAGATAGCCGTCAAAGCCTTCTCTGGCATACATCTCTTCCATCTCACTGCCGCCGTTGGCCGTCAGGGCCACGATCTTGGTCTCATGATTCAGACCGCCTGTCTGGTTCCTGATCTCATGCAGACATTCGATACCGTCCATCCCCGGCATCTTATGATCCATCAGGATCAGATGATAGGTCTCTTCCACCGTATTCTTCAGTGCCTCAGCACCGGATTCCACGGTAGTGATCTGAACCTTGGTGCCACGAAGGAGCTTTCTTACCACCAGCAGGTTAGCCGGAGTATCATCCACCACCAGAACCTTGGCCTGAGGTGCTTCAAAGGCCTCCACATAATGATAGCCGCGTCTTGCGTTGCTCTTTTTATCCAGATTGATCTCTCCGATGGTATCCTCATTGACGATCCTCTGGGGGATCTCGATCACAAAGGTGGATCCCTTGGTATAGATACTGTTCACGGTGATCTTACCGCCCATCAGCTCTACCAGCTGCTTAACGATGGAAAGACCAAGGCCGGTACCTTCGATGTAGCGGTTCTTATCCTCATCCACACGCTTAAAGGCGGAGAAAAGATGAGGCATGCTCTCTTTCTTGATACCCACACCCGTATCGCTGACGGAGTAAGCCACAACGGCGTTGCCCGCATCATCTTTCTTGCACCGGATTGCCAGCTCCACATAGCCTCTTTCCGTATACTTAATTGCATTGTTCAAAACGTTGATGAGGATCTGCTTGATACGCATCTCATCACCGCTGAGCTCAGCGGGAAGTTCCTCGGAGATATCCACCCGGAATTCCAGTCCCTTCTCCTTAGCCTTTACCCAGAGCATACCCACGATATCCGACAGCATATCCGCCGTATGATAGGACGCCATGTTAAGCTCCATCTGACCCGACTCAAACTTAGACATATCCAGGATATCGTTGATAAGGTTCAGGAGCATTTTCCCCGCAGCCTGGATATTCTGGGCATCTTCGTTGATCTCATCCGAAGCATCCTCCCGAAGGATCATCTCGTTCAGACCTATGATGGTATTGATGGGAGTACGGATCTCATGACTCATATTGGAAAAGAACCGGCTCTGGGCCATGCCCAGCTGTCTGATCTCTTCCTTCTGATACTCCTGCTCCAGGATCTGCTCCCGCATCACGTACTTAAAATACATGGCGATGAGGCCCAGAACGATATGGATCACGATGAATACGATGAAATCCACCAGATTGCTTTTGTTAAAAGCGGCGTCCACGCCATCCTGCAGGAACAGTGCCACCACAATGGAATCTGCGAGCACTGCGAGCACCAGAAACGCTCTGGCATCCAGATAGATACAGAAGGGGATACAAAATGCCACCACCATATACAGGGTAACATCCACTCTTCCGAAGACCAGGGTGTCCAGCATGGTCATCCGGATACCCCATCCCAGCATCAGGATCACGGCAAAGACGTTGATGGCCGGAAGCTTTCTGATATGGTCCTCGATATGTTTGTTAATGTACAGGAGGATGATCTCGTACACGAAAAATCCGCCCATAACAATGAGATAGACCATCCTATACTTTGCCAGCAGCTCCGCCTCGCCGTAGGATTCCGGCCAGATAACGGACATGGCATAGAACAGGATCACCGCAAAAAGCACCAAAGGATTTACGATCAGGGAGATCTTAAGGGAGTCTCTGACACCCTGCTCTTTCAGTTTTTCAAAATGCGGGATGCGTCCGGGATGAAAAATGTAACCGAAGAACTTTTTCATGCCTCATCACCCCCTTCCGGTCCGAATTCAAGTATTTCATCATCATCCGACTCCGAAGTAGGTGCCTCGGATGCTGATGTTTCCGTTTCAGGCGTAAGATAACGCAATATCACTTCCACAACCTTGCCAAACTCCTCCATTACCGCATCATGGGTCTGACGGATCCTGGCTTCATCCGACTTCTTGGCTGCTTCCTCCAGAGCCTTGGCCTCCTCGGAAAGATGGGCATTGCCGATCATCAGGGAAGTGCTCTTGATAGCATGTACGATGATCTCATAATTGGGAAAATCTTTCTTCTCGAGATAATCCGATGCGTTCCTGATCTTCTTGGCACCGTCGCTTCCGTACTGCTCCAGGACCTCTGCATAGAAATCATGATCCTTCTGGCAATAGTTAAGGCCGCTCTGCACATTCACGCCCACGCTCTCAAGATCCTTGTACATGGCCTCTCTGGGACTGAGCTGCTCAGATTCCTCAGACTGCTCTCTGACATTGTCCACATCCAAAGCATCAACGGGGGCATCGACCACCTCACCGTCGCTAGCTACATAAGAGATCATGGACTTGGGCAGCACTTTTTTCAGGACACGCTCCAGCTCGCCCAGCTCGATGGGCTTGGCCACGAAGCCGTCGAAGCCCTCGCGGATGAACATTTCCTTGGCGGTACTTACGGCGTTGGCCGTCAGAGCCACAATGGGCACATCCTTTTTCTCCTTGCCGTAAACGGAACGGATCCGTTTCATAGCCTCAACACCGTCCATACCCGGCATCATGTGATCCATGAAAATGACATCCACCTCATGATTGCGGATGAAATCAATGGCCTCCTTGCCGGAATCGGCCGTATATACTTTCAGACCATAGCGGGCAAAAATACCCTTCGCCACGATATGATTCATGGGCTCGTCATCTACCACCAGGGCCCTTGCTCCGTTGGTATAAAGTCTGCCCTCCTCGATCTCAACCGAACCGGGATCCGTATTCAGGATGGACATAACGGGATAACAGTAGAAAGGTTTGGGAACGATGCGGATTCTGGAGCCCTTTCTGGGTACAAAGGAATCGTCGGCGATAACCGCCACGATGGTCTCTTTGGCCATCTCTTCGATGAACTCTACATCCTCCTCATACTCTTCCTTAGCCACAAAGACATGGGTGAACTTCGTTGCATCGGCCAGGGTCTTGAACTCCGTCATATTGTCGGCACGCTGCATCACAACCCGAAGCCCGATGACCATGTCCTTGATCATGGAATTATAGAACTCGCGAACATGGGGATTCGGATATTTTTCGAAATGGAAATAAGCACCCAGGCGCAGTCTCTCGGGATCGCGCAGGCTCATACAGCTGCTGTCGTCGATGACCTTCTGGGGAATGCTGACGCGAACGGTGGTACCCTTGCCAAGCTCACTGTCCAGGGTTAAGAAGCCATTCAGTCTGCGGGTAAAACCGTTAACGATGGAAAGGCCCAAACCCAGACCGCTGGTGGAACGGGTCCTGCCGGAATCCGCCTGATAAAAGCGATGGAATACCATCTCCATCTCGGATTTGCTCATGCCGATACCGGTATCCCTGACTTCAATACACAGGTTGATGCCGTAGTCTCTCTTTTCGGCGGTGAAATGTACGTAAACGCCGCCTTCCTTCGTATACTTAAGACCATTGTCGATGAGGTGACGGATGATCTTCTTCAACTTGCCCACATCGGTGTTCATGATCAGCGGGATGGAAGGATCCACATCGATGACAAGCTCGATATCCAGCTTTCTCTGAAGCTTGATGGAGGTTACGATATCACTAATCAGGGAAGAAAGGATGTAGTCCTCGTTGTTGACTGCCAGGGAATCCATATCGATCTCGGAATAATCCAGGATATCGCTGATCTGATCGCCTACCCTGCGGCCCGCCTCGGAAACGGAAGCCAGATCCTGCCTGATCTGGGGATCCTTCTCTTTTTCCATGCAGACACCTGTAAGACCGATGACGGCATTGATGGGCGTACGGATCTCATGAGAGATATTGGCCAGGAAATCGTTGAGCCTGTCGGCGGTTTCTGCCAGCATTTCCTTCTCCGACTCCGATTCCTCCATGATATCGATCCATTTACGGATGACACCTCGGGCAATGTAGCAGACCACGGTGACAACCACGAGATGCAATGCAGTCCTGGTGATCATAAGACTGTCAAAGATCTCGCCGGAGGTATACATCTGATAGATATTGTAGGCAATAACGATGTAGTAGGTGACCTGGCACAGAGTGATCAATGCCGGGATCCCCGTAGAAATAAAGATCAGGATAAAGACGGTAAGCACGAGTCCCAGATCATAGGTACTCGTAACGTGTATCCCGTAGAAAAAAGTGCCCCCCATCATCATCAGGGCATAGACCCAGAGTCTGGCATTGGGCGAAAGATCCTGTCTGATATGGACCACCCAGCTGATGGCAAACCCTGCCCAGACAAGCATGACCGCCCAGGTTTCCCAACCAAGCAGAAACGATTCTGCCGTAAGCATAACTACCAGGATAGAATAAAATACCAGCACAACCAGCTGAGATGCTTTGAAATAATCCTTCTCCTGCATTCTCCTGTTCATTTGTTCCCCCCCAAACGTTTATTCCCAGCTGATGCTGCCTGAATTATCCAGTTCTTCGGCCAGCAGACCGACGCCTCTGGAAGAGCCCAGCCTGTCAGCCCCTGCTTCGATCATTTTTTCCATATCTTCTCTTGTATTGATGCCGCCGGCAGCCTTGATCTTAACCGCACTTCCGATGTGATACTTGAAAAGCATTACATCCGAAGCTGTGGCACCGCCGGTGCCGAAGCCTGTGGAAGTCTTGATATAATCCGCTCCCGCGTTGGTGACGGCGCGGCAGAGGTCCTTTTTTTCCTGATCAGTCAGATAGCAGGTCTCAACGATGACCTTGAGCACGTGATTTCCGCACTCATGCTTGATATCGGTGATCTCCCGTTCTACTTTGGCAATATCACCGTTCTTCACATCCCCGATATTGATGACCATATCGATCTCGTCTGCGCCGTTCTCGATGGCATCCCTGGTCTCGGCCAGCTTAACGGCCTTGGTATTATACCCCAGAGGAAAACCGATGACGGTACAGATCTTGAGCTCATCACCGAAGGTCTCCTTGACTCTTGCTATATATGAGGGCGGGATACAAACGCTGGCGGTACCGTAAGAAATGGCCTCACGACAGAGCTTTTCAATATCCTCCCAGGTGGTAACCGGCTTCAATGCCGTATGATCTATTTTACGAACTATCTCTTTTGCATCCATAGCTGTGCCTCCAACATAATTCTTGCATACATACCTTTCTTCATGTTATTATATTTTTGATATTTTGTAAACAAAGATGAGGTATATGAATGGCAGAATCAAATGTTTTTTCCGAGATCACGGATGATATCGTGAGGCTCTCCTCTCTGTCTAAGGAAGCCGACATGATTGAAACCGCACTCTTTACCAAGTTTGATGTCAAAAGGGGATTGCGCGACCTCAACGGTAAAGGTGTTCTCGCAGGTCTTACGACCATCTCGGACGTTCGCGCCAATAAGATCGTTAACGGAGAGCAGGTTCCCATTCCGGGCAAGCTCTTTTACAGGGGATATAATGTGGAGGATCTGGTCAACGGCTTTTCAGCCGGTAAAAGATTCGGTTTCGAGGAGATCACCTATCTCCTTCTTTTCGATACCCTTCCCAACCAGAAAGAACTTGAGCAGTTCAGCCGGATCATGGGCTATTATCGTTCTCTGCCCACCAGCTTTGTCAGGGATATCATCATGAAGGCTCCCAGCCAGGATATGATGAATACGCTGGCCAGATCCGTTCTGACCCTGTATTCCTATGATGACCGTGCAGATGATACTTCTCTGCCCAATGTGCTTCGGCAGTCTCTGCAGCTCATCAGTCTGTTCCCGCTTTTGTCCATTTACGGCTATCAGGCTTATGCCCACTACCATGACGGCAAAAGCCTTTACATCCATCAGCCGGTTCACGAGATGTCTGCGGCCGAGAACATTCTCCATATTCTCCGTCCCGACAGCTCCTTTACACCGCTTGAGGCCAAGATCCTGGATATCGCCCTTGTTCTTCATATGGAGCACGGCGGCGGTAACAACTCCACCTTTACCACCCACGTGGTGACCAGCTCCCTGACGGATACCTATTCCGTTATCGCAGCTGCCATCGGTTCCCTTAAGGGTCCTCGCCACGGCGGAGCCAACATCAAGGTTGTCCGTATGTTTGAGGAAATGATGGCCGAGATCTCCGACTGGGAAGATGAAGAAGAGGTTTCCGAATACCTGAAGAAGCTCCTGAACAAGGAGGCATTTGACCACTCCGGTCTGATCTACGGTGTTGGCCACGCGGTTTACTCCACCTCCGATCCCAGAGCGGTTCTGTTCAAGAGCTACGTCGAGAAGCTCTCCCGGGAGAAAGGATTGGAAAAAGAGTTCGCCCTCTACTCTCTGGTTGAGAAGCTGGCTCCCATCGTCATCGGCGAGGAGCGCCACATCTACAAGGGTGTTTCCATCAACGTGGACTTCTATTCCGGCTTCGTTTACAAGATGCTGGGCATTCCCGAGCAGCTCTTCACTCCGTTGTTCGCCATCGCCCGTATCGTAGGATGGTCCGCTCACCGCATGGAAGAGCTGGCCAACAATGGCAAGATCATCCGTCCTGCGTACAAGCCGATCCACGATGATATGAAGTACATTGAGCTGGATCGCAGGTAAGACAGCGATAAGATTTTATAAGAATAAGATAAGCGGCTGCAGATGCAGCCGCATTTTTATACGCTATTATATACGCAGCCACGATCCATACCCATCTTCTCCCTCAGACTCACAAGCTCGTAATATCGTCCGAAGAGGGGCGATGGCATCGTGGCTGCTCGTCTATGGAACCAAATGGTCATGAATCAGATTCTGACATCAGAGATCATAGAGCAAGAATGCTCTCTACTACAGACTTCATCTCGGTCTTGTCGCATACCGTATCGTGTCTTACAGGTGCGGTACGGATCTGCTCGATGGCCGACGGGATGGCAACGCCGCTGAGTCTGGAAAGCTCATCGATCAGGGCGAAGTCCTCCTGATCTGCATACTTCTCATCGATGGCCGTCATCACGCTTCGGCTGAACTTGTAGGGACTTGCCGTGGAGGCAATGACCGTCTTAGTATTATCGCCGGTAGCGCTCACATACTTATCATATACGGCGCCGGCAACGGCTGTATGGGTATCAATGATATATCCTTCCTTCTCATACAGGCTGCGGATCTTGTCAAAGCAGGCCTTCTCATCTGCAGAGCAGCCCCAGAAATCGGAAAGCATATTCTTCATCTCATCCGTGATCTCATAAACGCCGCTCTCGGAAAGGCTCTTCATGAAGCCGGCACACTTTGCGGCATCCTCATCGCAGATCCGATAGATCAGTCTCTCCAGGTTCGAAGAGATCAGGATATCCATGGAAGGTGAGCTGGTAAGGATGAACTCCCTGTTCCTGTCATATTTGCCGCTGTCAAAGAAATCATAGAGAACCTTGTTCTCATTGGAAGCACAGATCAGCTTGTTCACCGGCAGCCCCATAAGCTTTGCATAGTAAGCAGCCAGGATATTACCGAAGTTACCGGTGGGAACACAAACGTTGATCTTCTCTCCCTCCGTGATCACACCATCCTTTAACAGAGTCGCATAGGAATATACATAGTAAACGATCTGGGGAACCAGTCTTCCGATGTTAATGGAGTTAGCGGAGGAGAACTGAACACCCTTTTCTGCCATCCTTCCGGCAAGCTCCTTATCCCCGAACAGCGCCTTAACACCGGTCTGGGCATCATCAAAGTTACCGTGGATACCTACCACATGGGTATTATCTCCCACCTGGGTCACCATCTGCTTTTCCTGAACGGCGGAAACACCGCCCTTGGGATAAAATACGATGATCCCGGTTCCCGGAACATCCGCAAAGCCCGCCAGAGCAGCCTTTCCGGTATCTCCGCTGGTAGCCGTCAGGATCATGATCTGATTCTCCACATGATTCTTCTTCGCACTTGTGGTCATCAGATGGGGCAGAATGGAAAGTGCCATATCCTTGAATGCGATGGTTGCGCCATGGAACAGCTCAAGATAGTAAGCTCCGCCCGCTTCTCTGATGGGAGCGATGGCTTTGGTATCGAACTTATCGTCATAGGCTTTTTTGATGCAGTCCTTCAGCTCATCTTCCGTAAAGTCTGTCAGAAACAGCTTCATCACTTCATAAGCCACCTGCTGATAGCTCATGGCGGAAAGCTCAGATAAGCTCTTATCCAGCTTCGGGATCGCGTTGGGCACGAACAGGCCTCCATCCTCGCACAGACCCTGAAGGATCGCCTTCGATGCCGTTACACTCTGGGAATCAGAGCGGGTTCCTTTGTATAATACTTCCATGGTCGTTCCTCGCTTTTTCTTTTATAAACATACCCATTCTAACCAAACCACCGCAGGCTGTCAACTTTACTTGACCCTGAACCGGGATAAAATTATAATGAACAGGTATCCGGAAATTCTCACAGGCTGGGCAATATGAGCACTAAAGGCGTATACGAGACAAAACTGAAAAACGGAAAGCCTTCCTATCGAGCTTCCCTGACTACAGGCTCAAGACATGTTTCCCTGGGCAGCTTCGCCGTGGAAAAAGACGCCGCCAAGGCTTACGAGCAGGGCCGTCGTATTCTGGAAGACAAATCTCTTAAGATCGATAAGCTGGAAAAGATTGCCGCAAAGTATAAACTGTCCTTTCAAAAGATCGTGCTTTTGATGAACCTTCGGGACAACGGCATCTACATTCCCTCCCCCATCTATGTTTATAACCGGTATTTTTGCTACTATCTGTCTTCCTCGGAATATCTGACCTTCGATCGTGAGGATCTGTTCTACTATGCCTCCCGCAGGATCATGCGCCGGGGCGGGCATCTTTTCGTTGCCGAATACGGTATGCAGACCTCGGTGATCAGCCGCTATGGGATCCGTCCCTTTGCGGTAAAGGGCCGAGACTACCGCTTCATCAACGGTGATGATACGGACTTCCGCTACTCCAATATTGAGATCATCAACCCCTATCACGGCGTACTGCGCATGGGCGATTTCGGCCAGTACCGTTATAAGGCGCTGCTCCATATCAAGGGCAATCACATCATCGGGATCTACGATACCCCCGAGGAAGCAGCCATCGCCTACAATAAGGCCGTCGATCTGGCCAAAAAGGCAGGCATTACAAAGGACTATCCCGTCAATTACTTAGAAAATGTCCCGCCGTATGCCTACGCTGAGATCTACGACGGGACAAAAGTCTCTTCCAAACTGCTATCTTATTTTGCTTCCCTTACTGCTTCTGATAATCCACAAAGCTTGTAAGCATGCGGCCCTGTGTATTCAGTCCGCTGAGCTTGCCATCGGATTTATACTGCCATATGGCAAACTGATAGGGATAATCCGGCAGTTCTTCCTCCTGTTCCAAAAGGATATCTGTCCCCAGAGGGAGCTGGGTCAGATCCATCCTGCGAAGGAGCCAGTATTTATCACCCCAGACTATGGACTGATAACCGGATGCCTTCACACCTGACAAAAATCCTGCCGCCACGCCGGATACCGTTGTCTTGGTAAGATTGTCTGTTCTGGCGCTGTGATTAGCGGGCTGTCCCATCTTGATGGCAACCGGATAGGTGATATCTTCGTTCTTGATATAGGCCATGCCCTCAGGTGGCGCTGCCATTTCCTGCTGCTCGCCCTGCTGCGCATCGGCTCCGGTCACCTTGGTAGAAGCGGCCTGACCGTTTTCATCCACCTTGATCTCCGTGGTGGCGGATGAATCTGTATTCTCTGCGTTCTCGGCAGTCTTCGTTGTATCATCTCCGGCAGTCTGACCTTCCGTAGTCACCAGTCCCGAATTGTTCTCCGTTTCCTTCCGGATCTTGTCAGAGGCGATCTGCGCCAGCTTCCTTGTGACAAATTCAGCCTCTTCGGAAGCCTCCTCATTATTCGTAGCGGCAGATTCAAAATACACGCCCACCATCATTTCCGCCTTCACAGCGGACTGAAGATGATCTTCAAACAGCGTATCCTCAGATATCTTTCCGGATTCATAGCCACGATAACCGATCCTGAGCATTACGAACTCCACTCCTGCCTGATGAAGCAGGGCAAAATCCACGGTCTTATCCGTCTCATCCAGCATCACACCCTGGTAAGAGATCTTTTTACCGTCCGCGAAGTATTTCATCATCGGATCCTCGTAAACAAAACCCTCTTCCTTGTAGGTGTTCTTCTCGATAAAGGGATTGATCATGATCCACTGCTCGGTTCCGTCGGGACGGATCACCTTGGTCTTGGTGCCTCCCTCGGACAGATCGTTAGCCTTGGCTTCCTCAGCCTCCTTCTCCTCAAGCTCCTTAAGCCTTTCCTCATAGGACTTATCCTTGATCACGGCATTGTCGGAGACCTTCTTCTCATCCTTCTTGTACATGTTCCAGAAGTCAAGGTCATCGGCAGTCAGCTGATCCTCTCCCAGAGCGGCATCCGCATTAAGGGCCTCATCAACCGCCTCAGTCTCCTGCGGGCGCACCCTCCTATGGCCCTTATCATTGGCAGCCACAACAATCACAACCACCACCATGATAAAGGCGATACCTCCCAGCATCATATATACCAGCGGCATTCCCGCCTTCTTGTCATCATCATTCAGATCGTCTGATAATCTCATAGCTCGTATTATACCACAAATCTTCCTAAAATGAAGAAGCACTTCCGATAGGAAGCGCTTCTTCTGCTTTTACTTATTTCTTTTTCTTAAACTTGAAGGTGATCTTACTGCTGCCTTTACCCTTCTTAAGCTTCTTGATTGCCTTCTCGGCTATCTTTTTGCTCTTGGCATAGACGGTAACCGTTACCTTCTTCTTGTTGCCGGCGTTCTTCAGAGCACCTTTGCCGACGGTCTTAAGTGCATTGGCGTTAATCTTGATCTTGGTAACGCCGGAGCCGCTGAAAGCATTCTTACCGATCTTCTTAAGCTTCTGCTTGGAAAAATCAGCGATCTTCATCTTCTTGGTGCCCTGGAAAGCGCCATCCCCGATCGTGGTGATCTTGCTTCCTTTTGCCTTGAAGCTGGTCATCTTTGCGCACTTATTAAAGGCATTCTTCTTGATGGTGGTCACGTTCGCACCTGCGGTAACGTTCTTAAGATTCGATGCACCTTCAAAGGCTCCTGCACCGATGACCTCAACATTGGCACCAATCGTAACGTTGGTAACCTTGGCATTGCCCTTCATGGCGCCATCAGCGATCTCGGTTACCTTATAAACCACGCCGTCCTTACCTTTGATCGTGTCAGGAATCGTTACATTGGTGGCTGTATCCGTCTTCTCGCCTTCGTAGACTACTGCACCGGATTCGCTCGAGCTTCCGGACTCCGTAACCTTGTACTCACTGTTCGTACTTCCGCCGGATGCCACCTCAACCTCCTTGCCCTCAGGCGTAGGGTTTACTGCGGGTGTGGCAGGTGTGATCTGCTTAGCAGTTACGTTTACGGCAACGGAGGTGTTCAGCGTTCCGCCGATTCCTTCATAGGTGATCATAACGCTCTTATCAGAGGTCTTAAGGGCTGCTGAAGGTAACTTCACATAGTTTGTCACATCTACGGGTTCTGCAGCAGGATCCTCATAGTATGCCATCACCTTCAGACCAGCCTTGTTAAAGGTATCACCTTCGGTGTAAGCAGTCTTGGTGGGATTGGCCGTAACCTTGAGCTCTTTGAACTTCTCAACATGAACCTCATACTCATAGGTCTCATGCAGCATATCGTCTTCAACTCTATCCCAGAAAACGTAGAGGTTATGCATGTCTTCAGTGGGTTCTACTTCAACCATAGACGTACCGTCTTCGGAAGGGGTATACTTCTTAACTCTAGACGACGTAAGAACTTCTTTAAGAACCGACCAATTAGGAATTCTTTTACCACTACTAAAGTGATCGTTCCACTCATCCTTTCCGCCTTGATCCCATCCAGCATAATCTTCCTCAAGGATATTGATGTCTCCATACCAACGGTAATTGTCACCGTATTTATCTGTATCTACAACAAGAGTATAATCCTCTGCCGCCTGATCCGTAAGCTCGACAGAATAACCGGAATAGTTGATCCTGTCGGTATTGATCTCATTACGGCCGAACTGAACCTCTCCCTGACTGAGAACGTAACCGTCTGCAGATTCCTTACCCTTAACAGACAGTACCGTATTTCCCGAAACTGCACTATATCCGTCAGCCGGATCGGACCATACCCAAAGGTACTCAGCCCGAGGCTTGGTGGTCTTCTTGCCCGGGATCTCATATACCGTCTCACAGTCACCAGTCCACTCGTTCATAACTTCAGGCATACCATAGTATACATCCGGTCTGTAATCGGAAGTGAAGAAGCCGATGCCGGGCTGTACGGTTTCGAATTCGAAACTGTATTTAAGAGCATCGGAAGCCAGGATCCATTGTTTACTCTGTTGTTTCGGAAGGATCCGGATCTTTCCATCACCCAACACTTCCATTTCAGCAAATTTAGGATCCACAGCTTCGATCCTATCTTCGGGAAGCCAGTCATCTAAATACTCATCTCTGCCATTTTCCTTGGAAACTTTAAAGCGTGTAAAAAGGCTAAAGGTCTTCAGCTGCTCTTCCGTGAGTTTCTTCTCAACCGTCTTACCGTTTTCAGACGTCACACGGGTGAGACGAAAGTCCAAACCGAGTGGATTGATGGCTCTGAAGGCATATCTATACCCTATCGGTTCTTCAGGGTTTTCAAACTCATCACTGTAGATACAGATCTGATTATCCTGCATAACAGTAACATGAACGCCGTATTCCGAAATTCTATCCGGTCTCTGAATATAGAATCTCACATCATAACTGCCCTCTTCGGGAGCCTTCAGGGTAACATTGAACCAGTTCGGTTCAGCCGAGTTAAACGAAACCGTCTCAGGCGATCTGGTGATCTCGACATAATCGGCCACGTCGAAATTACTATATTTGCCGCTCAAAGAAAAGGTACCAAGTCTTGCATTAAATCCCAGGTCCTCACTTTGTTCTCCTTCGTCTGTTTTTCTGATTACCTCTATGGAATCAAGATCAAGAAATACTTCATTCTGAATCTTTTCATCCCAATAGGATTCATAGACCCCGAAATCGTAGGTGACATCGTTTCCGGAGATCAGCTTGATATTGTCGGAGTCGATAGCATTCTCTCTCGCGGCTTCCTTAGTGCTGTAAAGAGCCATGCCCGGATAGCTTACTTCTACAAAAGCAGGGCAGGTGATATCCTCCAAATAGGTAATGACATAAAAGCCTCTTTCATAAACCGGATCGAAATGGATCATATTTGCCTCACCGGACTCGGATATTGCCGCCACATTTGTCTTCTCGGCCGCCTGTCCGTTATCATAATCGTTTCTGTCAGAATAATAATCCACCTTCAGCTTAGCCGGATCAGTCAAGGCCATGTACTTGTCCGTTGAAACATCATGATAACCCAGCCAGAAATCAGCCCCCTTGAAATCGATACCGATCTGGGTTTCGAGCTTTTTCTGACCTAAGACCCAAGAGCCATTCTCATCTTTTATATACTCGCCCGGAGCACCATTTTCCATGAACAGGGCGCCTTGATCTTCATAATCCACCCAGCTGGGATACATGGCATTATAGGGCCTGGTTTTAATGTGAATATTCAGATTAGCTTCTTCTCTCCACACATTATTATCTTTGTTTTGATAATTAAACCTGATCCTGAACTCATTATGTCTCGTGTCAGGATCAAATATCAGCTGATACCACCCCGGAGTTGTTAAAGCTTTAACGGTGAAATAATCACCGACCTTCTCTCCGTCCTTAAGTGTTCCGAAGGTTTTACGTCCGTCCTGTTCTACTACAAACTCCCCATCGTTACCATCAAAATCATCAGTGGTGTCGGAATAAGGCTCCCAATTATCCTCATCAGAGAGTATGAGATATAATAAGTCGTCAGGGCTCTCACTTTGATAATCAATATTCCAATCTCCGCCATTGTCCAGCCAACCGGAAGTTTTATCAACGAAGCTGACTAAGGGATTACAAAAGTGCAGCGTCGCCATTACCTCAGTATCTTTGACGTATCTGATATGATCCGGATTATCATCATCCCAGTTCATATAGTCTCCGCTTATAGTCTTTCCATACGTGTAATCTGCATCATTATCGGAAATTTTCTCAAAATCCGGATCATATTTCTGAAGGTCCTTCAGGAAAATAACATACCAACCCTCTTCATCAGGACGAAGTTCGAAAACACCATCTTTAAATATGCTCTCGGCATCAACAGGCCGACCAAGCGCTTCTTCCGGTTCTTCCGGTTCTTCCGGATCTTCACCACCGAATGGTTTTTCAGGCTCTAAAAGAAAGAATCTGGGGTCATAATGGCCGCCTTCATCCGGTACAACCTCAGCCTCGTTGTAAAACATGATCTGAAGATCATTAGCCGAAACAGGGACCGGATCAGAATCCGGCGTTTGCTTATAGGTAAACTCATAGTAATTACCGGGCAGATATTCCCTGTCGCGATACTCTGACCAATCCTCATCACTTGCCCACACGCCATTGTCTTTCCATACTCTTCTAAAGACCAGGCCAAAGGCCGATCCATCACTTTCATCTTCTTTGGTTGGATCAAACCAAGAAGCGTTGACGCCAACAGAGCTAAACACTCCTGAAGTCAGCACCATTGCCAGCGACAGAAACATCGCCATCATTCGTTTCCATACAGACTTCCCTTTCATATATTATGCCCTCCTTTGCATTGTGCGGACCATACCGCATCTGCCCACATTATACCACAACGGCTCCTTAAATGCTCGCTTTTTTTACTTAAACGGTTACGTGGCTGAATTAGGAAGAGGCGCTTCCGATCGGAAGCGCCTCTTGCAGGTATTGCTTATTTCTTTTTCTTGAATTTGAAGGTCAGTTTCGCGCTGCCCTTGCCCTTCTTAAACTTCTTGACTGCATTATTATAGGTCTTCTTGTCCTTGGCATAGAGGGTAACCGTTACCTTCTTCTTGTTGCCGACGTTCTTCAGAGCACCCTTGCCGATGCTCTTAAGAGAATTGACATTCAGCTTGATCTTGGTAGCGCCGGAGCCGCTGAAGGCATTTTTGCCCACCTTCGTAAGCTTCTGCTTGGAAAGATCAATACTCTTCATGTTCTTGGCACCCTGGAAAGCACCGTCTCCGATCGTAGTGATCTTATTTCCCTTTGCCTTGAAGGACTTCAGCTTGCTGCACTTGTTGAAGGCATTGGCACCGATGACCTTGATATTGGCACCGATCGTAACGCTTGTGATCTTGGTGTTACCCTTGAAGGCGCCTGCCGCAATCTCTGTTACCGCATAGGAATCCTTTCCGATCTTCATGGTAGCAGGTACCGTTACCGATCCGCTTGCATCCTTATTTCCGGTGAAGGTCACGGTCTTTTCCTTCGTATCCGTAACTTTGTAAGTGCCGTTTGCATCGGAAACAGGATCTCCGGCCTTTACAGGTGTTACGGAAGGCTGTCCGTTTCCGGAATCAGCAGGCTGCGCAGGCTTCAATTTCGAAATGGTCTTACCATACTGAACAATATCCCCGCAGATATCGCAAACCAGATCACCGGTATACCCTTCTTCGGTAAGAGAAGGATCCTTCTTGCCTACCAGATGCGTCTTACTATGGACATCACAAATGATCCTCCAAAGTACACCTTCCTCATATTCAGGCATCTTCACCTGACCGTCAGCGTGCTTGGCAAGTCCGTCCTTGTATGCTTCCTTGACCTGAACAAGCGCTGTCTTGACATATTGTCCGGGCTCCTCAGCTTCCAGATCATCCTGATACTTGAGGGTCAGATATTTCGCGATCTCATCCGGGATTGAAAGTATAACTTCCGGTGTAATGAGTGAATCATTATACGCATACGTGCAGTTACCGGTCCAGTTCAGGCTATAGGTCGACAGATCGATCGCATCTATCGTCAACTCAAAGCCCTGTGCCAGCGGGTTCTTAGCCGGAAGCTCAAAATCTTTGCCTGCCACGTATGTTTTATCGCCGATAGTGACACCGGCAAAATCAGCATGATATGTTCCGGTCCCGGCTGCCTTGGTAACAATACCGCCCTTAGGACCTGTTGTTCTAACAAGGAAGGTAACATTAGCCGGTACATCGTTTGCGCTGACTCCGATCACATGCTCGTCTCCGTCATAGGAGATGACGGCAGCGTCTGCGTTTACTTTTTTACCGTCTAATGACCAGCTCGCATTTTTCAAAGCATCAGCTACAGCCTGATTATCCTTTTCGAACTTGGATTCCTTGGTTCCTACCAGGCCAAAGGTAGAGAATCTGTCGGACATAAAGGACAACGTGTTTTGGGTCCAATCCACCTTTGCCATGCTGACCCGCAGCACACCGTTATGCATTGCCAAAACATAAATGCAGCTAAGATCCTTATTTCTCATGGAACGCGGTATCGGCAGTACGATCTCCATCTCATTACGAAGCTTTGTGATCGTCGAACTTGCTATGGTGTTGCTATCCTTAATACCGGCCTTCAGCTTCAGATCCACAAATACCGGCTCAGGCGATCCGTCCTCCGGAGCAACATCGCTTGCTATGCCGCTATTGATACCCGCGATATCCGCAGCATAATTCGCATCATTTGCCGCCACTCCGCTGGCTTCCAGTTTCAGTTCCAGCTCTTCACCGCTCATAACGGCATCGGCGATCGCATCCGAAATACCGGTTTCGGTACCGCCCTGCTCTTCCGTAGATAAGATCAGATTATTGATGTCTCCGGTCGCATTTTTCCCGGGGTCGATCCCGATCTGATCTGCCGCATCATCGGAGAAAGCCTCTTTGAAGGAATCATATACCGTCGTTTCCGTAACAACAGGCTTGAGCACGTTGAGCTTCAGATAGCTCTTGTTTATATTGCCTTCTGTTTTAGCTTCACAGCTGATTGCGTAGGTTCCTTCCGTGCTATTACTATCTATCAGCATCGAGGGGATAAACCTGCCATCTTGACCGACTGTAACGACCTTCACACTGTTAGCGGATGAAACCTGCTCATCCTCATTTCTGGTCAGATACAGCTGAGGATTATTCTCTCCGCTATCCTGCGCGCCGAAGAGTCCGTGAAGCGTCAGATCGTTGTCTGCAGAGATCACGAGGATCGGGAAGGAGAACGGATCCATCATCACTCTTGTAAAATACTTGTTATTCAGATCCTGCTCGTGCAGAGGAATTGATACATCTATGTCATAAATCAAATCGGTGTTATAGAGATTTCGGGCAATCCCCTGCTCATCTGCATCAACTTCCCACTCATAGAAGGAACGGGTCATAATCCTTTCTACCGTAGCATCATCGCCATTCCTGCCTGCCTTTATTATATTGTGCTGATCGTCCTCCAGGTAAAGCTTGCTTGCAGGCGTATCCGTAAGCTTTTCGCCCATCTCGTAGAAGTCATATCCCGTATCGGCCTTCCGGGTCGAGTTCTCACTTACCGCATAAAGATAGCCGTCATAAAGGGCAACAAGTCTGTTAGGCGTATTAAGAAGCTCCCAGGTCTCAGCCGCTGCGTCACTTACTCTGAAAATGCTGTCCTCATAATATACAGGCTCAGTTCCCAGAGAAGTATCCGTCGTATGGTAGGTATCATCCGATATCGTTCTGTAATTATCCTGTCCGGAGTCGAAAAATGCTCCCTTTACCCAGTCAGGCAGCGTCAGATACTCCTTCGGTGCAAGGGTCTTGTCCCCATTATGGCTGACAACGATAAAGATATAGGAAGTGGTTTCTGCCATGGTGCTGGGAATGGTCTTCTTCCTGGTACCGTCAGCGTTGTACATTGGCCGGGGATTCTTACGCAGTTCATCCAGAGCATCGATGACCCCCTGTACGGAGGAGGCATGAACCCAGACTCTGTCATGATTATGAAGCCAGGGATCTCCCTCTTCGTACTCTTCCGGCAGAATGAAGGACCCGGCATAACCACACTGTTCCCTGCCATCTGAGAGGGTCATATATCTGCGCTCCATATTGAAGCCGCAGTTTTCATGGAAGTCAAAACGATTGCCTTCCTCATCGTTTAGGAAGTGTGTATAATCTATGTCTGCGTCAACCCTGAAATTGTTAAACGCATAGGCGGAATCCTTGATCCCGACCTCTATCGTAGCCGGCCAGTCCGCTTTCTTGACAAACTCATAGATATGCGTACCGTTTTCATCAATCCTGAAATGCCACTCGGAAGGATCGATTTCAAATATATCCTCCGTAATGCTCATATCCGTATTCGTAGCATCATCATAGGCAGATGCATTCAGTCCCAGATAATACAACTTATTGCCCTCGGGATTGAGATTGATCCGAAGCTTTTTGCCGTTATCAGATACATCATACGTCACATTGGAATCCCTATTGACGATGCCTTCTCCGGCCCATGAAGCCTGCAGGCTCATGACCCTGGGATATACATGCACCTTGATCTTGTTCTTCGCACCGTCAAGCTGAATAGTATATTCACCCGGCTGGTCAAATCGGAAGCGCCAGAACCCGGAGGCTCCCTCAACACACTCACCGGCAAGACTTTCCATCGAAACCGCATCGTTTTGCGGCAAAATACTGATCTTGCTGCCATCCGTTACCGGCTCATAAACAGGCTCATCGTTTTCATCTGTTTCATCTGTCATACGACCCAGCCAAAGATCGCAGCTGTCGGCTACCATGTAGCGCTCCGTATCAGGCTTGCACTCAGGATTCACGCCTGTGATCCTGTCATCCTTCCATTCGATCCAGTCCTTGAAAACAAATTCCTGAACGGGCTGGGGCGTGAAAGTGACATAGGTATTGTTTATCTTTGCGCTGCGGGGATTATCGCTATTCCAATCCTCCTCCAGTTCCACATCGAAGTACAGCTTAACGCTTTCCTGTTCCTCTCCTCTTTCAGAAAAAAAATCATGCACGGTCACTTCATATACAGTCCAGTCATCAGCAGCGTCATCGCATTTAACTATTTTAACAAAATTTCCAAACGGAACTACTTCATACGAATAGAAATCGCCAAACACCTGTGTTTCTATTCTGTTAAACTTAACCTCCTTGATCTTTCGATAATCATCACCCCGCATTCTGATAAAGAAACTCTTGCCGTCTGTGATCTTCCTGCTGTAAGGAGGATTAAAGCAATGCTCATCATCCCAATAATCATCATTACTGAGTGCGTATGATCTGTCCGTCGTATAGTTTACAATCCCGTTTACACCAACGTAAAACTCCTCGTCGCCGAGCGTGATCTTGAAATCACCGCCTCTGGGAGCTGTGATCAGGAATTCTCCTTCATTCTGCCTACAGATACTGATATCTTTGGTCTTTTCCTCGCGAAGCACCATAGTGTGGGAATCCTTATCTTCCTCTTCCCATATATTCCAGGTCTGGAATTCATAAGGCGGAAGAGGGCTTTCATCCGCCATCTTAAGCTCGATCTCGGTATCTCCCTGAAGAATATCAATCCTCTTCTTGAAGGGCATGATGTTTTCATCCCCACTCACACGGGCACAGAGACCGCTGACCTTCCCCATGACATGGATATACTTGTTATCCGTGTAGGTATCACCTTCATTATTTTTCAAACGTGCATGGATCTCCATGCCGAACTCGTCGCCCTTTGCACCATCAAGTTCATTGCTAAACTTGATTATGATTTCCTCCTCGGATTGGGAGATGATTGATGCCCCGACACACTCGGCCAGTCTGTCTTCATAGTCAAAGCGGATCAGCCAGGGATCGGTATTCTCGTCACCCCTCCCGATATAAACAGTGTTATCATCTCCGGGATCCAGTTTTTCACCTTCTTTCGCCCTGATTCGGATATAGAAGTTCTTTAATTGCGTATAAGAGTCTCTCGGGATATCAATCGGATCCGAAAGTCCGTTAGTTTCATCATATGCGCCGAAAAACTGTATCCTGCCGTCCATTACATGCAGGAGGATCGAAGAATTAGTCGGTGCATAAACGATACGATAATCCCCCCTTACATTAGCACGGATGGTCATATAGCCTTTTTCCGGCTCACCTTCGTCAAGGCTGATTCTTTTATCGCTCGCGGTTACGACGACTTCATCACCATTGATAGGGGTTCCGTTCAGATCCGTAATCAACAATTCATTCGCCGAAACAGTTTTCTCCGAGCCATCTTGGTCGATATAGGCCATATAAACAGTATCATCGTGTTCAACATCGATATTCAGGACCTTTTCCCAGTTGGGTTTACCTTGATCATTTCTGTTGATCCCCTTAATGGTATCTTCGCCCTCAACCCACTGCAGGTAGTCAAAAAGCAGTCCGCCTGAGCATTCAATATTCAGCTCAAAAATATCGGGATATGTGGAATACTTCCATTCGCCATTATCCAGCCAGCCATTCTTCATAAAAGTCACAATCTGTCCCTTATTTGGCTCATAGGAAGCATCCAGATCCAAACGGAACACATTGTATAAACCGTCGGCCATGTTGACAGCTTCATGCGGCGTAACGGTAAGCAGCTCATCGGGGAATTCTTCATCCCCGTAAGGGATCAATATATCCTCCTCATTTTCTTCATCCCAGTTTTTCAAGTAAAACTGAGGCATACTCGTACTATTTATCGACACACCCTGAGAATCACACACTTTATAACAGGAGCCCGAATAATCCTGCTGACGATACATAAAATAATAAGTTTGTGCGCCCGGTTCATAGGTCATATTTACACAATGCGATCCCAAAAAATAGGAAATATAATTACTAGCAGGAGTGCCCCCTGTTGAAAGCCAACCATCTGTCAACCATCCGGATCTGCTGTATCCGCTTTCCACATTCATTGTGGTATTGCCGCAGGTAAGGGTAAGCGATTTGCTGATCACGGTTCCGGTCAAACGATAGAATCCCGGTACATCTTTATAGAGGCTGCACTCATTCTCTTTGCAGTCAGCAAAACTTACAACTTCCAGGCCGACAGAAGACGTCAGATTCGTCGCAGGGGTGAGGGTATACGTGTCATTCTCCTTGGATACCACCGCAAGGAAAGCCGTCAGTGTATCCTTCGCATCAAATGAAAGCCCGGTATTAAGAGATGCTACATTATCATCATCTGTATCAAGTCCGCAAACTCTGCCATCATCATCATGTTTCAGGCCGGAATCGATCACAAGCCAGCTGTCTTGATCAGCCATGCCAAACAAATCAATTCCATCAATGACAAAATTGTAGCTTATACCATTGATGGTAACGTTCGGAATATTAATATCTTCAGGGATTATCGGGGGATCATCCTCAGGCTCTCCCTCCGGATCATCAGGTTCTCCCTCCGCCGACAGAGCATCCTCTGCGTCTTCTTCCGAAGCATCTGCCTCCGCTTCGGCGGACAACTCCTCTTCCGCATCCGGCTCGCTGCCGGTAACAGCATCTTCACCGTCTGTAATCTCATCATTTATCACCACATCAGGATTCTCGGTATCTGCAATACTGTCTGTTGCAGCATCTATTGCATCATCCTGTTGCAATTCAGGTGACTCGATGAGTTCTGCATCCGTCTCAGCGGTCTCATCCGCGTACACACTAAGCCCTGAGAAGCCTGTGCCACCCAGCACCAGCATCAGAGACAGAAGCATAGCCAACATCCGTTTCCACATAGCTCTTCCTTTCATGTTCCGTAACCTCCTTTACCTCAGACCTTTATACCCGTGTTTCTGTTTATCCCCTTACTATTCTGTTTTGAAGGATCCGCCTGGTTCTGCCTGTTCTGCTGCTCTCTCCGTTCTGCAATAATGGCATTGCCTTTTGCATCCGCATTCGTTACAAAATCGCGAAGTCCCTGCTTATTGTTCAGGATCCCGGCAGCGATGGACGGATTCTTTTTCAGATTCTTGAATTTCCTGCCATACATCGTTCAGGTGATTGGCAAGCACGATTGCCTTCGTGAAATTTTCATCAAAAATATAATCCGGCTTATTAAAATCCACTCTGGAAAGCAAATTTCCGCATTCTTCGATTCTTCTGTTATAACCGTCATGCTTGGTTTGACATATCCACTTATAACCCTCTTTACCACCCCGCAGATTATCAACGACCTGCTTGAAGTAATCCGCCTTTTTATCTGCCAGCTTGTCGGGATCCAGAACCTCATCGTCGCTGAAGATATCTCCGTCTATGATCTTTCCTTCATAGCCATACAGATTCTTCGTCCGCTCCTTGTTCTGTGCGGCAAATTGCGCACCCTTTTCATCGCCGTTCATCCGGGAGGTTCTCTCCTAAGTACTCCACATGCCGGCAATAAAGCTCAGATCCGTTTGCTGTCTTTTCTTCAGCTGACAAATGCCTACAATTACGTTTATTATACCACAGGATTTCTCCCGTGTCTCACACAAACGACAGTTAATTGCTCAGATTTCTCTTACATAAGCCGTCTGTTTGTGGTACTCTACAGTATAGATACAGCGAAAGGGGCAAAACCGTTTCATTTTTCGGAAAAAAATGCTCCGGTCGCAAAGGAGGATAACATGCCGAAACGGCTGAATTTTACGATCTTCCTTTCCGGAATGATCCTGATATCGATGCTGCTTGGCGCCTGCGCCCTGCAGCCCAAAGAGCCTGTCTCCAAAACAGGCTTCTATTTTGATACCGCCGTCACACTGACGGTCTATGAGACGCCCTCCCGCGCGGACGAGGCAGAGGCGCTTTTGGAAAAAGCCATGGCGGAATGCTCCCGGTATGATACGCTCTTTGCTCCCGATAACGAAAACAGCGAGATCTATAAGATCAATCACGCGGAAGGACATGGTGTCATGGTCAGTGACGAGACCCGGGATCTTCTCTACGCTGCCATGGTCTACAGCAGGTCTTTTCCTTCGTATGTGGACCTGACCATCGCTCCTGTTAAGGCGCTTTGGGACTTCTCCGGGGATTCCGACTACGTGCCCCGCCGCGAGGAGCTTTCCAATGCTCTGCAGCATGTCGGCTACGGGAACCTGTCTATTGACGGCAACAAGGTGACCCTTTCCGATCCCGAAGCCGCCATCGATGTAGGCTTCATCGCCAAGGGCTACATTGCCGATAAGCTCAAGGAGTTCCTGACCAAGGAAGGCTGTGAAAGCGCCATTATCAACCTGGGCGGCAACGTTCAGACCATCGGTAGGAAGCCTGATAAAACTCCTTATTCCGTGGGGATCCAGAAGCCCTTTGCTGACCTCGGCTCCTACCTTACTGCTACGGATCTGGGCTCCGGAGACAGCCTCTATTCTTCTGCCGCAACCAGCGGTGTCTATGAGCGCTGCTTTGAAAAGGACGGCACCCTCTACCATCACATCCTGGATCTGGAAACCGGAATGCCGGTGGACACGGATCTGTACAGCGCCACGATCCTGACGGATTCCTCCCTGGATGCCGATGTCCTCTCCACCGTCTGCCTGATCATGGGCAAAGACGCTGCTCTTACGCTGATCCATGATACCCCGGATGTGGACGCTATTCTTGTAACCAAAGAAAACGAGGTCATAGATACACGTAACTAAGACCTCGTTTTACTCTCTTTTATAAAGCTATTTCAAAGAACTTTCGTCAGCCCTTCTTCACGGTTCCCTTAAAGCCGGCAGCCTTCAAAACCTTCTTATAGGCCGAAAGCGCCTTACCGGGAACCTTGATCGTCGCATTTTTCCCAAGACTCTTAACGCCCTTGATATCCTTCTTGGAAGGTACCTTCGCGGATTTGAAATACAGCGTTTTAACCTTGGAGCCCTTGAAGGCATTGACTCCGATCTTCGTGGTGTTTTTGCCGAGCTTGACCGTCTTTAAATACTTACAGTTTGCAAAAGCACCGCTCTTTACTTCCGTCGTAGATGCGGGCAGCTCCGCGCTTTTGAGCTTCGTGCCTTTAAAGGCATTCTTGCCGATCACCTCGACTCCCGTCTTCTTCAGATTCACGTTGGACAGATTGCTGCAGCCTGCAAAAGCACCGTCCCCGATCTCCTTCAGCGAAGCAGGAAGCAGAGCCTTCTTCACCTTCTTATCGTTCTTAAACGCATCCTTGGCGATCTTCGTCACGGTATACTTCTTACCGCCAATGGTAGTCGTTTCGTCGATCTTAACCGTTGCCGCCTTCTTCGAGGCGCTGTCCGGTTTATAGGCATACCCGGGAAGCGTGTCAGAAGCATCGGTCTGTCTCTCATCCGTTACATCCTGCCCTGCGGGCTTTGCTCCCCCGCCACTCCATAAAGCATAAAGGGTGCGATCATTCTCTCCGATATTCACACTCCAACGATACGGATAAGCAGATGCCTTATCTTCAAATATCTTATTTCCGCCAGGCATATCCGACCAGCCTTCGAACTGCGCACTTCCCTTCGTAAAGGTATTTGCCGGCAACATCAGATATCCTTCCTTATATCCCCAGGTATCCGCCATGTTCCCGTTCCCACCTGCGGCATCGAAATGAAGTGTATATTTATCCAGAGCTCCGGCCCGCATTTTTCCTATCGTCAGGATCCGGCTCGGTGATTCCGTTACCGTTACAACCAGCGTGTCATCACTTCCGTTTGCAAACATTTGAGAAAATTGTTCCTCCGGGATTTTGCTCACGTTGATGCTTGACCAGTCTTCACTTCGTTTTACCAAAAGGTTTCGGATCACAGGGGTCGTCATATCCTGATCTGCATATACTTCAAGCGTACCGGCGATCAAGGTCCCCCCTGTCACGGTAGTATTATATTGCGCCGACAACTTGGACACTCCGAAAAGCTGCAGCCTGGAAAAGGTGCCACCGCTGACCGTTCCGCCACTGATACCTGCATATTTGTTGAAAGATCCGCCTGTGATCGTTCCGAAAGAGGACTGTACTTCTCCGTTAAAGGTTCCGCCGGAAATCTTTGCTTCTTCGCCGAGGTTCACCTGGCATTCGAAGGTTCCGTCCTGAATATCGGAACTCGCTCCTCCCACCGATACCCATATGGTGTTATTCTCAGCTTCTCCGTGGAAGGTTCCGCCATTTACTATGCCATACACCTGAACTGTACAATAAAAATCACCACCGGTAATACCGGCTGTCGTCCCGCTACCGACCACAACCTCACCGGTAAACGTTCCGCCGGTGATGACGCCGCCCTGGAGCTCCACCTTGCCGGAGTAGGTTCCGGATCTGATCTCTTCTCCGCTGTACAAAGTAAAATTCTCAGAGGAGCCTTGCGTGTAGATGGTAGTAGTCGGAATACCCGGATCCGCTTTGGCTGATACCGGGCCTGATATAAACGCCAGTAAACCGATCACTACTCCGAGAACACTTTTACCGAGGCGTGTATTTCTTTTAAAACTTGTAATCATAATATTTCCCCCTCAATTCTAACCCGTATTCCTGCTGTACGTCTGTCTGTTTACGCCTTCAGGAACGCCTGATAACCGCGGAAGGTTTCGAACATATCTGCCTTGGAGGTGGCCTCCCAGGGAGCGTGCATGTTCAATACCGCTACGCCGCAGTCGATAACATCCATACCGTAAAGGGAAAGGATATAGGCGATGGTTCCGCCGCCGCCGTGATCCACCTTACCAAGCTCTGCGGTCTGGTAGCCAACCTTGGCATCGTCCATGATCTTGCGGATCAGGGCCATATACTCTGCGTTGGCATCGTTGGAGCCGGACTTGCCGCGGGCACCGGTGAACTTGTTAAATACCATGCCGTGACCCAGGAACGCTGCATTTTTCTTCTCAAAAGCAGATGCATAGGTAGGATCAAAGCCCGCGCTGACATCCGAAGAGAGCATGCGTGAATTGCGAAGGGCCCTGCGAAGCTTCAGATCGTTGTATCCGCCGCAAAGCTCCAGAAGCTCTGCCACACTGTTCTCGAAGAACTTGGACTCCATACCGGTTGCACCGACGGAGCCGATCTCCTCCTTGTCCACAAGGATGCAGCAGGAGGTTCTTACGGGGTTCTTAACTGCCAGCTGGGCTTCCATGGAAGCATAGGCACAGGATCTGTCATCCTGGCCGTAGGAAAGGATCATGCTGCGGTCAAAACCTGCCTCCCGCGCTTTTCCCGCGGGTACCACCTCTAGCTCAGCGGAAAGGAAATCCTCCTCCTCCATGTCATACTGCTCTTTCAGGATACGGAGAACCTCTCTTGTGAAGGGATCCTTCTTCTCCTCGTCCTCATCCTTCTTGGATGCCTCTGCCTTCTTCTGGGCCGCGGTGAGCTTGATCGGCTTATTGCCCACGATGATATCGAGCGCCTCGCCTTCCACAACCTTGGCTGCCTTCTTGTCCATCTGCTCGGCGGCAAGGTGAATCAGAAGATCGGATACGAAAAATACGGGATCTCCCTCTTCCTCTCCGATGTTCATGATGATGGTACTGCCGTCCTTCTTAACAACCACACCGTGAAGTGCCAGGGGAAGTGTTACCCACTGATACTTCTTGATACCGCCGTAATAATGGGTATCCAGGTATACGAAATCACCTTCCTGATACATGGGATTCTGCTTCACATCCATTCTGGGTGAATCGATATGGGCGCCCAGGATGTTCATACCGTTTTCGATATCCTCCTTGCCGATGCAGAACATGATCACTGCCTTCTGCATGTTCACGGAGTATACCTTGTCTCCGGCCTTGAGCTTCTTGCCTGCCTTAATGGCACGGGAAAGCTCCACATAGCCCTCAGCTTCGATCCTGCTTACGATCTCATCCACACATTCCCGCTCGGTCTTACCGTTATCCAGGAAATCCCGGTACCCTTCACAGAAGGTCTCCAGCTGCTTCAGCTGGGCAGGCGTGTAATTGTTCCATACGTTCTTGGTCTTCATGTTACATCCTCCTTACAGGTTTACTATACTCTTCTTGGGGCATTTTTCGGCACAGACACCGCAGCCCTCGCATTTTTCCTGATCGATACGGGCAAGGAAATTCTCAACCTTCACCGCTTCCTTCGGACAGTTCTTCTGACAGAGCATGCATCCGATACAGCCCGTTTCGCAGGCCTTCATGACCACGGGGCCCTTCTCATGAGAGTTGCAGGCAACTGCGTAGGTGCTCTCATAGGGGATCAGCTCGATGAGCTTCTTCGGGCAGGCTTCGATACATTTACCGCAGGCCTTGCAGGCCTCCTTATCCACAACTGCCACTCCTTCCACTACGTGGATGGCATCGAAGGGGCATACCGAAACGCAGGTTCCGAAGCCCATACAGCCGGCATTGCAGCTCTTCGGACCGCCGCCGGGTGCAAAGGAAGCCATCCGGCAATCCTTCGATCCCACATACTCATAATCCGTCTTGGCCTTATCGCAGGTGCCGTGGCATTTAACAAAAGCCACCTGCTTAACGCTCTCTCCGGCTTCCAGACCCATGATCTGCGCGATCCTGGCTGCTACAGGCGCACCTCCCACGGGACAGCCGTTCACCGGCGCTTCATTCTCAGCGATGGCTGCCGCAAGACCGGAACATCCGGGGAATCCGCAGCCACCGCAGTTATTACCGGGCAGAGCCGCCAGAACTTCTTCTTCCCTGGGATCCGTCTCTACTTTGAATTTGATACCGGCTACGCCCAGGAAGAGACCAATGAGCAGTCCCACCGCCGCAACGATAGCCGTTGCTAACAAAATTGCTGTTATATTCATACTGATACCCTTCCTTAAAACAATCCCGAAAAGCCGCAAAAGGCGATGGCCATAAGACCCGCCGTGATCATCACGATGGGCATACCCTGAAATGGTTTCGGAATGTCATTATTTTCCATCTTCTCACGAAGGCCCGCCAGGATGATGATCGCAATGGCAAAACCGGCTGCCGTGGCAAGGCCGTTCACCACGCTCTCCAGGATCCCGTAAGACTTCTGTACGTTGGTCAGCGCCACGCCCAGCACCGCGCAGTTGGTGGTGATCAGAGGCAGGTACACGCCAAGGGATTCATACAGGCTCTTGATATTCTTCTTGAGAAACATCTCGACGAACTGCACCAGTGCAGCAATGACGAGAATGAAGACAATGGTCCGAAGGTAGGTCAGATCCAGCGGTGTCAAGATGAACCGATAGATCACAGCCGCCACAAAGGATGCGATGGTGATGACAAAAATGACCGCCATACCCATGCCGCTGGCCGTTTTTACCTTCTTGGAAACTCCCAGGAAAGGGCAAAGACCCAGGAACTGGGAAAGGACTACGTTATTGACCAGTGCCGAACCGATCGCTATCAGTATCAGATTTGTCATGCCTCTTCTCCTCCTTTCGCTGCTTCCTCTCTGCGGATCGCAGCTTCCTCCACGCTTCCGGTAGCGGAAGGATCGTAGAATTTCCGACTGACGCATCCTTCAATGGAGCAGGAATCGCATCCGCCGGGACAGCCGGAACCGATCTTGGACATATCCTTGCCCTTTGCCTCGCCGGCCAGCTTGATCTTGTTCTGTACCGCCGTCAGCACCGCCAGTACAAAGAAAGCACCGGGAGCCATAACGAAGATGGAGATGGGCTCAAAAGCCGAAGGAATCACGGTAAAACCAAAGGCCTTGCCGCTTCCCAGGATCTCTCTTACCAGACCGATACAGGTTAGTGCAAAGGAAAAGCCCAGGCCCATTCCGATACCGTCAAACAGGGACGGAAGGACGGAATTTTTGGATGCATAGCTTTCCGCACGTCCCAGGATGATACAGTTCACCACGATCAGCGGGATATAGATCCCCAAAGCATCGTAAAGGGAAGGCAGATAAGCTTCCAGCACCAGCTCCAGCAAGGTTACGAAGGAGGCAATGATCACGATGAAGGCCGGGATCCTCACCTTATCCGGTATCACCTTCCGGAGCAGGGAAATGAACACGTTGGAAAGTGCCAGCACCACCATGGTGGTAAGTCCCATACCCAGACCGTTGATGGCGGAAGTCGTTACCGCCAGCGTCGGGCACATACCCAGAGTCAGTACGAAGGTGGGATTCTCCTTCAAAAGTCCGTTATACAGTCGTTCCATACAAGAGGGCTTGTTCTCAGCCATTTAAACCGCCCCCTTTCCCGCAAGGAGCAGATCGGTAAATACGATCCTGCCCGCATTCATTCCATTCACAAAAGCGTTGGTGGTTATGGTCGCACCGGAGATGGCATCCACCTCGTTGCCGGTGGCATTTCCGGATTTGGTATAGCTGATCTCGCTGCCCAGATCCTTGCCCGGCATCTGGGGAACCAGCACCTCATCTGCCCGCATTCCGAGGCCTGCGGTCTCAGAGATGGAAAGGATGGAAACGCCGCTAACCGAGCCGTCCTCCTTCACACCAATGGCAAAAGTGATATCTCCGCCGTAACCCTCATGGTCCGTCACGGTGATGACATAGCCGAGAGTACTGCTCGCTTTATCGGCTGCCGTGGCGATCTCCTCCACGGATACATCCAGTCCCTGCTCCTGCACATAGGCAGATACGTCTTCGGGGGCCAGATCCGGTTTATCGGAGATCACTTCAAAGGACTCCGCCTCGGGAAAAACACTCCTGTAGGCTTCATTTTTCTTCTTTACTTCCTGAGCCTTTATGGGCTCCTTGGTCAGGTCATAGACAAAGCCCAGGGCCAGACCTGCTATCAGGGTGATCACAAAAAGGATCGCCGCGTCTTTTAACATAGCTTTCATCCCTTTTCGCCTCCTTTCCCGAAAGGCTTGGGCCAGGTGATCTTCTCGATCAGAGGCACACAGAGGTTGGATAAGATGATCGCATAGGATACACCCTCGGCACCTGATCCGAACACTCGAAAGATCCCGGTAAGGACTCCCAGAAGGATACCGAAGAGGTATTGACCGTTCTTGGTGATGGGCCGCGTAACATAATCAGTGGCCATGAAAAATGCACCCAGCATCAGACCGCCGCCCGCGAGGTTTCCTGCGATATAATCAAAATCCAGGCCTCTTCCGGAAAACAGCGTGATAAAGATCACCAGGGTGACGATATAGCTCCCGGGGATCCTCAGGTCGATGACGCCGATCAGGATCAGGAAGCAGGCGCCGGCTACAATGGCGATCATACTGGTCTCACCGATGGTTCCTGCCGTACGTCCCATGACCATGTTGTAGATATTGACCTTCTCTCCTGCCTTGACCAGTGCCAGCGGAGTGGCTCCGGTGTAGGTATCGGTGGCAAAATCCGTCATGATCCTGGTAAAGGAAAGCATCAGAAAGCATCTGCCCCCCAGTGCCGGATTCATGAAGTTCTGTCCCAGACCGCCGAAGAGCATTTTTACCACTACAATAGCAAACACACCGCCGAGGACCCCGATCCACCAGGGAGCGGAAGGCGGAAGGTTCAGCGCCAGCAAGAGTCCCGTAAGGACTGCGGAGCAATCCGTGATGGTTGTCTTTTTATGCAGGAGTTTGGTAAAGAGAAATTCGGATGCTACGGTGGAGCAGATCGTAACAGCGATCAGCAAAAGTGCATGCATACCGAAATTCAGGATGCCCACTACCGTGGTGGGCAGCAGCGCTATGATCACCGCCAGCATGATGGTTGTGGTGGTGGCTCTGGCGCGGATATGCGGGTTTGATGAAACCCTGGCCTTTTCGTTCATGATATTACCTCGTATTGTTAGGATTTGCTAACTTTCTTTATTTCTTTCTGGCTGCCAGAGCCAGCTTTCTCATGGTCTTGATCTCCTGGGTCAGCTGTCTTCTGGCGGGGCAGATATAGGAACAGCAACCGCATTCGCAGCATTCCAGTCCATCCAGCGCCACAAAGGTCTCCATATCTCCTCTTTCGGCAAGATCCGCCATTCTGGAGGGGATCAGTCTGCCGGGGCAGATCTCTGCGCAGCGTCCGCAATTGATGCAGGCAGAAGGCTCAAACTGGGCAACCTCATCCCTGGTCATGCAAAGAAGGGCCGAAGCCGTCTTGGTGGTGGGAACATCCAGGGAAAACAGGGCAAATCCCATCATGGGTCCGCCGGATACGATCTTGGCAGGCTCTGTTTTAAAGCCGCCTGCTTCTTCGATCAGCTCATGATAATTGGTTCCGATCCTTACGCGGAAGTTCCTGGGATCCTGTATCGCATCTCCCGTTACCGTTACGATACGGTACATCAGAGGTTTGTTCTCCATCACAGCCGAATAGATGGCGCAGACCGTATCTACGTTATTTACCACACAACCCGCATCGGCAGGCAGCATGGAGGAATTGATGGCTCTTCCCGTGGATGCATAGATCAGCTGTCTCTCGGCGCCCTGGGGATACTTGGTCTTGAGGGCTTTTACCGTGATACGCTCTTCATCCTTCGTAAGCTCCCGAAGCTTTTCAATGCAGTCCGGCTTGTTATCCTCTACCGCCAGAATTCCTTTGGCTTCATCAAACAGGGACAGGGCGCACTTCAGACCGCCGATAAGCTTCTCCGGCTCTTCCATCATCCTTCTGTAATCGGAAGTCAGATAGGGCTCGCACTCCGCACAGTTAACGATCACATAATCGATCTTGTCAGGTTCCTTGGGCGAAAGCTTAACGTGGGTAGGGAAACCTGCGCCGCCCATACCTACTACGCCCGCCTTCTGTATTTTTGCAATAACCTCTTCCTTCGTCAGATCCTCAAGAGGCTTTGAAGGTTCATATTCCACCTCATTATATTGACCGTCGTTTTCGATGATGATGGACATCACCATATCACCGGTCACAACACGTCTGGGCTCGATGGCCTTAACCGTTCCCGAAACGGTGGCATAAATGGGCGCGGAGACAAATCCTCCCGCTTCCGCTATCATCTGTCCCGTCAACACCGCATCACCTTTGGCTACCACAGGCTTTGCAGGTGCGCCAATATGCTGGGACAAGGGATAGACCATATCGCCCTTCGGCAGGATATCCGTGATCGGCTTGTCCTTTGAAAGATCCTTGCCGTCATAGGGATGGATCCCGCCCACAAAAGTCAGCTTACCTCCCATATCCGATTCCTTTCTCCTTGAGATTTTTTGTATCACACAACTATTAACAGTATAGCACAAAATCCCCATTATAACCCAATGAATTTGACAGATTCGGGGCTTTTTACGATTCTTGAAAAAGCCTTTTATTTATGCTATATTTTTGCTGTAACTCTTGAATCAATCAGCCTAAAAGGATGATCCATATGAAAACCATAACGGAAAAGCTTTCACCCGATCTTTTGCAATATCCCATAGAAGCGATCGGCCCTTTGGAAGATATCCTCTTTGTGGATATCGAGACCACCGGTTTCTCCGCCCGCTCTTCTGTCCTGTATATGATCGGATGTGTATATTTCGAGGATGGGCAGCCTGTCTTAAAACAGTTTTTTGCACCGTCCCCAGGCAGTGAGGAAGGCGTTCTTTCCGCATTCCTGACGCTCTGCAGGACCAAGAAGATCCTGATCCACTATAACGGCAACAATTTCGACCTGCCCTTCCTAAAGCACAAATGCAGCACCTACGGATTCCGGGAGCCCTTCTCGGAGATGGAAGGCGTGGATATCTACAAGCGGGTAATGCCCTACAAACGGATCCTCGGTGTTGATAACCTCAAACAAAAGACCATGGAAAGATTCCTTTCCATCAATCGTGAGGATGCCTACGACGGCGGCGAGCTCATCAACGTCTACCGCGAGTATGTCACCGCTAACACCTTGCAGGAAAAACAAAAGGCCGCAGGTATCGCTCCTACCGCCGCTGAGGAAAAGCGTCTATCCTCCATGCTGGAGCTGTTGCTTTTACATAATGCGGATGATATGAGGGGCATGATCCGTCTGCTGGACCTGTTATCCTACAGTGATATTTTTCTCACTCCCATGCGGATCACGAAGGTTTCCGCCAGAAAGATCACGGATCCCGACGGCAATCTCCACGAGTCGCTGGTCATCCGCTTAAGACTTCCTTCCGCTCTTCCCAAGCCCCTTACCGTTACATCGGGCAGCTGTCATTTCACGGGAGAAGGGACCGACGGAGCCATCGAAGTTCCCGTTTATCTGGGCGACCTGAAATATTTCTACGGCAATTACAAAGAGTACTACTATCTTCCCGATGAAGATATGGCTCTGCATAAATCGGTGGCATCCTATGTATCTCCCGATCACAGGGAGCAGGCAACGGCCAAGAACTGTTACACCCGCAAGGAGGGTTCTTTCCTCCCCCAATGGGATCTGGTATTTGAGCCGGTCTTCCGACCCTCCTACGGATCGAGCCAGCTGTACTTCGAGCTGACGGATGAAATGAAAACCAGGCCCGAAGATTTCAGGCAATATGCCTACCACGTTTTGGATTATCTCTTTCATGAAAAGATCCGGTCTTAACGACCGGATCTTGTTTTATACATATTCTCTTATCTCAGACCTTTCCGTAGAAGAAGGAGTTCTTCCTGCTGAAGCCGATCTCACGATAGGTGATGATCTGCTCCGTACTGCCTATGAACAGGCAGCCGTCTTTCACAAGGGAATCGGAGAACTTCTTGAAGATCTCCGCCTTGGCTTCCTCTGTAAAGTAGATCAGCACGTTACGGCATACGATCAGGTGATAATCCTTCGGATAAGCATCCTTTAACAGGTTATGCTC
Source organism: Lachnospiraceae bacterium (assembly GCA_024693845.1). Taxonomy (GTDB): domain Bacteria; phylum Bacillota; class Clostridia; order Lachnospirales; family Lachnospiraceae; genus RGIG7926. Next base: position 62,853 of record JAILKJ010000039.1, on the reverse strand, counting down.
CTTGAACTCAACACATCTCTTGATCTCGTCGCTGATCTGATAGGAAGGGCCTACCTTGGTAAAGTACTTCTTCTTCAGATCATCGGGCACGCCTGCGATACTCTTGTCGTTATACAGACCCACCTTAGCCTTGGCGATCACCTGCTTATCGATATCCGTAGCGAAGATCTTGATGTTGGAAAGCGGCATATGTCTGGAAAAAGCCATGACCAGCGAATAGGGCTCATCCCCTGTGGAACAGGCTGCGGACCAGATCTTCAGACGGTTCTTGCCGAAATTCTTGATCAGCTCGGGGATCACCTGCTTATCCATATATTCCCATTGGTCCGGATTTCTGTAGAACTCGGATACGTTGATCGTCAGGTAGTTTACGAACTCATCAAACTTCTCCTTGTCGCCTTTCAAAAGCGTTACATAGTTCTCATATCCCTTGATCCCGTTCTTAGTGATCAGTGTATCGATCCTGCGCTTCATCTGCTTTTCCTTGTAAGCATTCAGATCGATCTTGGTCATGTCATATACGGCTTTCTTGAACCATTCGTAATCGTAAGCCAACGTTCTTGCCCCCCTTCCCATTTCCATAAAAAGAGAAAAAAAGAGCGATCTCACAGTCCTTGACCGACAATGAAACCGCCCTGTTTTAGCTATTTACTCTTCGGATGCTTCCTCTTCCTCGCCTGCAGCGATCACTGCATCGATATCTACGGAAACTACATCTGCATCCGCATCAGCCTCGGGCTCCTCAGTCTTCTCAGGTGCCAGAAGTGCCTTCATGCTAAGGCTGATCTTGTGATCATCGGAGTTGAAGTCAACAACCTTGGCGGTGATCTCCTGACCTACACTGAGTACATCAGCAGGCTTGCCGATCCTGTCCTTGGAAATCTGGGATACATGAAGCAGTGCATCAACACCGGGCTCCAGCTCTACGAAAGCACCGAAGTCGGTCATTCTTGCAACCTTACCGGTTACTACATTGCCGATAGCGAATTTATCCTCTGCATCCTTCCAGGGATTGGTATCTGCAAACTTCAGGCTCAGTGCGATCTTGTTATCGCCGATATCCTTGATCAGGGTTCTTACAGTCTGGCCAACCTTGAATACCTTCTTGGGATTCTCAACATGGCCCCAGCTCATCTCAGAGATATGAAGGAGTCCGTCTGCGCCACCCAGATCGATGAATGCACCGAAATCAGTTATGTTCTTAACGGTACCCTCAACCACATCGCCTACATGGATGCGGGAGAAAAGCTCTTCCATTGCCTTAGCCTTACGCTCTACAAGGATCTGCTTGCGATCTCCGATGCAACGACGCTTCTTGGGGTTGTACTCGGTGATCCTGAATTCGATCTCCTGATCTGCATACTTGCTGAGATCCTTCTCATATACGTTGGAAACCAGGCTTGCGGGAATGAAAACTCTTACTTCATCCACAACAGCGGAAAGTCCGCCGCCAAGTACCTGGGAAACCTTTGCCTTAATGATCTCGCCGCTCTCAAGTGCCTCCTCAAGCTTCTTGCTGCCCTTCTCGGCTGCCAGTCTCTTGTAGGATACGATCACCTGACCTTCGCCATCATTTACACGTACCACCTTAACCTCAAGCTTGTCACCTTCGTGAAGCACTTCGGTCAGATCAACACTGTTGTCGTTGGTGTACTCGTTGCGGCTCAGGATGCCGTCGGACTTGTATCCGATGTTCAGTACGGCTTCTTCAGGTTTAACATCGATGACTGTACCTTCAACTACCTCTCCATTATGTATTGTCTTAAATGATTCGTCCAATAATTGTTCAAAAGATTGTTCTGACATGATCCTGAACCTCCTCAATAATATTGTTTGGGGTGGACGCCCCGGCGGTAATTCCCACCGATCTCACTGATTTAGGATAGTCTAAATGCAAGTCACCTGGTGTTTGTATAAAATAAGTGTTCTCACACTCCTTTTTGCAGATCTCGTACAGCTTCTGCGAGTTGGATGAATGAGTACCGCCTATCACTATCATGAGCTCAACCTGCTTTGCTATGCTCCGTGCCTCCTGCTGACGCGTGGCAGTCGCATTACAGATTGTGTTCACACTATTCATACTATACGCTTTTTTGGACAAAATTTCAACTAATTCTTCAAATTTGTTGTAATTGGCGGTCGTCTGTGAAACAACGCATACCTTTTGATCCGGAGCGAAAACCGCGCTCTTTGCCTGATCGGGTGTATCGATCACCAGGGGCTGCTTTTCACAGTAGCTGCAGATCCCCTGTACTTCGGGATGCTGCGGGTCTCCGATGATCACGATATCAGCACCATTTTTACTCTCCTGCTCCACGATGGTATGGATCTTTTTGACAAAGGGACAGGTGGCATCCGCTATGGTAGCACCGGTCTTTTGAAGTTCCGAAAAGACCTGCTTTTCAACACCGTGGGAACGGACGATAACAATGGCATCTTTCAGCTCTTCCTCCGTGATCTTCCGCACCTGCGTATCGTACTCGTGACCGGAGGATACATAAAAGCCGTCACTTTTCTTTTCCAGGATCTTTACACCCTTTTCGGCAAGCTCCGACACCACCACCTCATTATGGATGATGGGGCCTAACGTATAGATCCCTTCACCGGATCCGCCGTTTTCGCTGATCCTGTCATATACCATATCCACGGCGCGCTTCACACCGAAGCAAAAGCCTGCCGACTTGGCTACCTTGATCTCCAAACCATTTCTCCCGTCTCTTGTCTCTGATAAAAAAATTAACTTACGCTTACTTGCAAAGGGAAAGGATGTGCTCAGCCACCTGCTCGATGGTCATATCCGAAGAATCTACCAAGGTAGCATCCTCAGCCTGCTTCAGGGGTGAGGTTTTCCTTGTCATATCTCTGTGATCCCGCTCTGCGATGTCCTTCTTGATGGTTTCAAGATCGCACTCCACGCCCTTTTCCTGCTGCTCTTTGAATCTTCGTCTTGCACGCTCCTCCACAGATGCGGTCAGGTATACCTTCACATCCGCATTGGGAAGAACAACGGTTCCGATATCTCTTCCGTCCATAACAACATCAGACTCGGAAGCCAGCTTCTGCTGCAGCTGAACCAGACGCACGCGAACTTCGGGAACCGCAGAGGATACGGAAGCCATGCGGCTTACCTCCTCGCTTCTGATCAGACCGTTGACATTCTCGCCGTCCAGAAGAACGATCTGCTCGCCGTTTTCATATTTGATGGAAATATCGGGTTTGGTACAAAGTTCAACGATCTTTACCTTTACTTCCTCAGCCTTTGCCGCGTCATCGCTTTCCGCGCCGGCAGGATCCACTCCCTGTCTGTGCAGATACAGGGCCATGGCTCTGTACATCGCTCCGGTATCCACGTAGATGTAACCCTTCTTTTTTGCCACAAGCTTGGCGATGGTACTTTTTCCTGCGCCCGCAGGTCCGTCGATCGCAATGTTTACACTCATATCTTTTCTCCTTCCGTTGCTGCGGCATTTCCGGCCGCAAATCCGCTTGCCCAGGCGATCTGCAGATTGAAGCCGCCGGTCAGGGCGTCCACATCCACACATTCCCCCGCAAAATATAAACCCTTAACGAGCTTTGATGCCATAGTTGCCGGATCGATCTGTCCCGTTTTGACGCCGCCTTTCGTGATGATGGCCTGATCGAATCCTTCGGTTCCGTTTATGGTAAGGCTAAAGCTCTTCAGGGTCTGCAAAAGTGCCCGCCTTTGCTGCTTGTTCACGTCACATGCTTTCTCTTCGGCCGGGACCCCCGCCATATCCAGCACCACCGGGATCATACCGGAGGGAAGCAGACTTCCCATCATGTTCTTGACCTGTTTGGTTTTAGCTTCTTCCAGCTCCCGGATCAGACGCTTATCCAGCGTTTCCTCATCCAGTCCAGGTTTCAGGTCGATCTGCAGAAGCAGCTTTTCCGCCTGATCTCCTCCCTTACCTGACGGTTCAAAATGAGTCGTCACATAGCTGGATGCACTCAGGATCAAAGGACCGCTGACACCTCTGTGGGTAAAGAGCATTTCACCGAAGCCCTCATACAGCTTCTTTTTGCCCTCCCTGATCAGGACCGACACGTTCCTAAGGGATAAACCCGCAAGCTGCGATATCCAGGGTTCCGCCACCGTAAGAGGTACCAGAGCGGGATAAAGCTTTGTAACGGTGTGCCCCGATCTTTCCGCCATGGCAAGGCCGCTTCCGTCGGCTCCCGTCAGGGGATAGGATATACCTCCGGTGGCCAGGATCACTTTATCCGCCATCACCTTGCTGCCGTCTGAAAGCCTGATGCCGGTGATCTTCCCGATACATTTTGATAACTTTTTCCCGGAGGATTTTTTCTTCTCTTCCTTTGCCGCATCTTCCTGCGTCAATTCTTCAACAGTCAGTCCTTCCCCACTGATCTCTTCCGTCAGCAGTTCTTTCACCGGGGTGTTCAGGAAGATCCTCACCCCCAGCCTCTTCAGCTCATATTCCAGAGCCCTGATCACATCCGAAGAATGATCGCTTGTCGGAAAAACCCGCTGGCCTCTCTCTGTCTTAAGGCTGACGCCCAGCTGCTCAAAAAAATCCATCGTCGCTGCCGCATCAAAACGGGTCTGGCTGCTGTATAAAAATCTGGCGCCTGAAACTACCGCCGCCAGATGTGTATCGCGATCAGAGGCATTGGTCAGATTGCATCTGCCTTTGCCCGTGATAAAAAGCTTCTTGCCCAGCTTTTCATTCTGTTCGTATATGCTAACTTCACTTCCCAGGCGGGCTGCTGTAACCGCCGCCATCATGCCTGCGGCGCCTCCGCCAATCACAAGGATCTTCATGCTTATCTGGTTTCCTTTACAAGCGGTGAATCCAGCACCGGCTCATCATCAATGAAATTGATCTCGTCATTTAAGTACACCTGATAGTTAGCCCATGCAAATTCCAACTCCTCAAGGGATTTCCTTGCCTGCTCAGGCGCTTTGACACAAAGCGCCACCACCAGTGCATTGATCACGGATAAGGGTGCCACAAGGGAATCCACGATGGAAACCATATCGGAACGGGCCAGCAGATTACAGGATGAATACAGATTCATGGGAGAATGAATGGTATCCGTCAGTGTGATCACCTTTGCGTTTCTGTCATTGGCAAATTCCAGCGCCTTAAGAGTACGCATGGAGTATCTGGGGAAGCTGATACCGATGATGGCATCCTCCTCGCTGATACGGATCATCTGTTCAAAAAGCTCCGACATGGATGTGGTCTGAAGACGGATCACATCACCACGGATCATAGACAGATAAAAGCTTAAAAAGTTAGCAAGGGGTTCGCAGCTGCGAAGACCGATCACATAGACATGTCTGGCGGAAAGGATGGTATCCACTGCCAGGGAAAAAGCCTTCTCATCCAGGTTCTGGATGGTGTCGGCGATCTTGTCCATATCCGCACGGAGCACGGAGTCAAAGATCTCAGACTGGGAGGAGCCTCTGTACTGAACGCCGATGCGCTGAACGTTGTTCCACTGTCCCTGTACCCAGTGCTCCAGCTCCTTCTGAAACTCGGGATACCCGTCAAAACCAAGGCCCGATGCAAAACGTACCACGGTGGATTCACTGATCCCCAGCTGCATACCCAGCTTAGCTGCGGTCATGAACACCGCCGTCTCATAATGATCCACGATGTACGAAGCGATCTTCTTGTGATTCTTACTCATGCGCGGGAACTTCTCGTTCATGATGCTGATCAGATCGCGCTTCTCGGTTTTCGTCTCATTGGGATCGCCCTGTCCGGCCATGGCGGTCTGTCCGCCCTCCTGCCCCAAGGTTATTTTCTCACTCATAGATAGATGCTAGTCCCTCTCTAATGTTGTAATTATTTGATCACAGAAATCTGGTGATCTCAGAAGCCGTCGTACGGTTAGAAACGGTGGTTCGGCGGCTTCTATCATTACAGATCGATCATTTCATCTGACAATCCGATACGGATCTTCGAAGATCAGCCTGCGTTCTTGGCGTAGGTATCGGTAAGCAGACGGATCGTCTCTTCCCTGGGAAGATCGTAATCGCCCGTAATGGTCATGCAGGCAGCACCGTGGATGAAGATCCACATCTTCATGAACAGATCTCCGGGATCCTTCACGCCTGCAGTCTTGGCACGGTTCATCTCGCGGACGAAAGCGCCGGTAGAACCGTTAAGAAGCTCATACAGGGTTCTTCCGTAGCGGTTCTTGGACAGAAACAGCATGGAGAACAGCTGAGGCTCAGCCAGAGCAAATTCGATGTAGAGAAGCCCGAACTGAACGAAGGGCTTGTCGGAAATGTTCTCCTTCTGCTTTCCGGTCTCATAAAACTCGGAGAAGAAATTGATCGCCATAAGGAAGACATCCTCATGAAGCTGTTCCATCTTCTCATAGATCCTGAAAATAGGCTGCGTCGAACATCCTGCCTTATCTGCCAATCTCCTTGCGGTGACTGCTTCGATACCCTCTTCTCTTGCAAGGCTGAAGGCCGCATCCTTGATCATATCCTGTGTTATACTGATCTTTCTTGCCATATTATCCTTTTCTCCAGTCTATATCCTATTGGTTCGGGCACACATGTTATGCTTTCTTTCAAAAAAGCCCGTAACAACTGTTATTTTAGACGAAAACCCTGCGTACGTCAAGACAAAAATAGGACCGCCCCAAAGCAGCGGTCCTATGATGATCAATACAAGTTCCTGCTTTTTAAGCTTATGCAGGGTAAGCGCCATTGGTGGTATCAGCCTTGGCAAGATCAACCTTGTCCTGCTGGGCCTTACGATACTTGAAGAAGTCCATGGCAACCTGAGGGAACAGTGCGTAGGAAAGCACGTCCTCGTCCTGCTGCTTCCATTCCTTCATCTCGGACTCCAGCTTGTCCATCTCGTTCTCGAGAGTATCTGCGAAACGGCAGGTGATCCTCTTCTCGCCCGGGATAACCTTCTTGATAACATCCTCGTTCATGGGCTTTACGGTCTGACCGTAATTTCCGCGGAGCATATCCTTGGTCTGATCGGTAGCCATCTTGTATCTCTCGCCCATCAGCACATTGAACACCGCCTGGGTTCCAACGATCTGAGAAGAAGGGGTAACCAGAGGGGGCTCACCGAGATCCTTACGAACACGGGGAACTTCCTCGAGCACGTCATAGTACTTATCCTCAGCACCCTGCTCCTTGAGCTGGGATACGAGGTTACTCAGCATACCGCCGGGTACCTGATACAGAAGAGTCTTGATGTTAACGCCCATAACCTTCGGATTCAGGAGGCCGTTCTCAAGGCACTCATCACGGAAAGGACGGAAGTAATCGGCGATCTCAGCCAGAAGCTTCTGATCAAAGCCGGTGTCATACTCGGTTCCCTTGAAGGTCTCAACCATAACCTCGGTAGCGGGCTGGCTGGTACCAAGTGCCAGAGGGCTCATTGCGCAGTCGATCACGTCAACGCCTGCTTCTACGGCCTTCAGATAGGTCATGGAAGCAACACCACTGGTGTAGTGGGTATGCAGCTGGATAGGAAGCTTGGTGTTCTCCTTCAGAGTCTTAACAAGCTCTGCAGCCTTGTAAGGAACCAGAAGACCTGCCATATCCTTGATACAGATGGAATCTGCACCCATGTTCTCAATATCCTTAGCCATCTTTGCCCAGTACTCAAGGGTGTAAGCATCACCGAGAGTATAGGAAAGAGCGATCTGTGCATGACCTCTGCCTTCACGCTTCTTGATCTCGTTGGTGGCATTTACTGCCTCCTGAAGGTTACGAAGATCGTTCAAGCAGTCGAAGATACGGATGATATCGATACCGTTGGCGATGGACTTCTCAACGAAGGCATCTACAACGTCATCTGCGTAGGGACGATAGCCGAGAATGTTCTGGCCACGGAAAAGCATCTGCAGCTTGGTATTCTTAGCCTTATCCTTGATCTTGCGGAGACGATCCCAAGGATCTTCCTTCAGGAAACGAAGGGAAGCATCGAAGGTAGCGCCGCCCCAGCACTCAAGGGAATGATATCCTACCTGATCCAGCTTCTCCATAATAGGGAGCATCAGATCCGTAGGCATTCTGGTGGCGATCAGAGACTGATGTGCGTCACGCAGAATGGTTTCTGTTATTTTGATAGGTTTCTTTTCTGCCATTCTATTTTTCCTCCTGTTAAATTATCCACTTTACAATATATCGCCATACCCATGAGTTTATGCCCTTTAGGGTACAAACCCGCTGCTTCGCAGCTTTCCGTTTGCTCATCGCAGGGCTGTCGCCCTGTAAATGTCCAAATCTACCGCCGATCTCATGCAAGCATGGATCGGGCGTTATCTTTGTCCATTTGTATGGCTCTTAGAATACTCCGAACACTGCCATGAATGTACCGGCAACGACTGCGGTTCCGATAACGCCGGCCACGTTAGGTCCCATGGCATGCATCAGCAGGAAGTTGGAAGGATCTTCTTCCGCACCTACCTTCTGGGATACACGGGCTGCCATAGGTACTGCGGAAACTCCGGCAGAACCGATCAGGGGATTTACCTGACCATGGGTCAGGACGCACATCAATTTACCGAACAGACAACCTGCCGCGGTACCGAATGCAAAGGCTACCAGACCGAGAACCACGATCTTGATGGTGCTCCAGTTCAGGAATGCCTCAGCGGAGGTAGTAGCTCCTACGGAAGTACCGAGCATGATAACTACAATGTACATAAGAGCATTGCTGGCGGTCTCCTGCAGCTGGCGAACAACGCCGGACTCACGGAACAGGTTACCGAGCATCAGCATACCTACAAGGGGTGCCGTAGTGGGCAGGAGCAGACATACCACGATGGTAACGATGATGGGGAACAGGATCTTCTCCAGCTTGGAAACCGGACGAAGCTGACCCATCTTGATCTGACGCTCTTTCTTCGTGGTAAGAAGCTTCATGATAGGCGGCTGGATAATGGGAACCAGGGACATATAGGAATATGCCGCAACCGCGATAGGTCCCAGTAATGCGGTCTGACCGAGCTTACCTGCCAAGAAGATGGAGGTAGGGCCGTCGGCACCGCCGATGATGGAAATTGCAGCCGCTGCTTTGTCGTTGAAGCCCATGGCAATGGCTCCGAAGTAAGCGGCAAAAATACCAAACTGTGCAGCCGCACCCAGAAGGAAACTCTTGGGATTGGCGATGAGGGGACCGAAGTCTGTCATCGCACCTACGCCCATGAAGATCAGGGAAGGCATGATAGACCACTCATCCAAAAGATAGAAATAATACAGCAGACCACCGGTTCCATTCGGAGAGTCTTCGATACTCATAATGATATCCGGATAGATATTTACCAGCAGCATGCCAAATGCGATCGGAACCAACAGAAGCGGCTCGAAATCATGCGCGATCGCCAGGTACAGGAAAACAAGCGCTACACAGATCATGACCACGTTACCGATGGACAGATTGAAGAACGCCGTCTGGTGTACCAGATTATCAAGCGTGTTAGTTATGTACTCCATTATTTGGCGACCTCCATTATTAGTTCAAAGTTGCAAGTAATGCTCCTGCTTCTACAGCATCACCTACTGCTGCATCAATGCTGGCTACGGTACCGTCGGAAGGAGCAACCACGGGGATCTCCATCTTCATAGCCTCAACGATAACTACGGGCTCGCCCTTCTTTACGGCATCGCCTACGTTCTTCTCGATCTTGAACACCTTACCTGCTGCACCTGCCTCAATGCGGATGCTGCCTGCGCCTGCGGAAGCCTTAGCTGCTGCGGGAGCTGCCTTGGGAGCTGCCTTAGGTGCTGCCTTGGGTGCTGCTGCGGGAGCGCCGCTTCCTGCACCTTCCTCAACTACTACGTCATATACGTTGCCATTCACTGTAATGGTATAATTTTTCATCTTTTTATTCCTCCTATTTTAGGCATTCTGCCATTTACTCTTGTTGATCTTTCGAATGCTGCGAATGACAACGCCATCTGCACTCACATATCCGTTTTCTGCTTCGTAAGCTGCGATCGCTGCCGAAATAACCGCGATCAGCTCAGTGTCATCAGACTGCTCTTCTCCTGCCACGATCTGGCGGACTGCATTGTCCACGGAAGAAGCTGACGGTGATTCTTCTTTCTTCTTTCCGCTTCCCACTTTACCGATGAGGGTGAAGCTGGAAATGATCAGGCTGATCAGGATCAGGATCGCGAAGGTTACGCCCATACCCAGAAGGGTGTTCAGTCCTGCCTTCGTCATCAGCTCTGCGGAAGTATACTTGGGATTCACCGTAAGATCCGGCAGGGAGCCATCCTCGGGTACGATGATCTCTACTGTGGCCTCTCTGGCGTTTCCGTTGGGATCCAGCATGGTACCGGTAATGGGGATATCCACGATCACGGTTTTCTTATCGACTCTGGACTCAGCATCGCCGATGTCCGCAACCTCTCCCACTTCTTCCATGCCGGAAATGTAGCCGTTTACGAGCTTATCAATCTCATCTGTCTGTCCCAATACCTGGTCCAGCGTTCCTTCCTGCTGCATCTGGGTCAGATCCGTCAAAAGTCCCAGCGCGCTCTGCTCGCCGGTGGACAGCATCTGTTCTTCTTTGGCAGCCTCGTCAGGATCCTGCGTCTTTCCGCAGGCTGTCAGGCCAAGGACGCTGATGAGAAAGAGCCCTAATATCCATACTCTCTTTTTCATATGTTCAACATCCTTTCTTATACTGTTCCATGCTTTCTGGAAGGAGCGGATACTCTCTTGGAATACAGCATCTCAAAAGCACCGATCACATACTTGCGGGTATCATCAGCTGCGATCACCTGATCTACATAGCCTCTTGCTGCAGCGCTCTTTGCACTGTTCTGAAGCTCTGCATAAGCAGCAGCCTTCTCGTTGATCACCTCTGCGCTCTCACCGTCATACAGGATCCTTGCGGCATCCTTGGCATTCATGGTACCGATCTCAGCATTCTCCCATGCAAGAGTAACGTCAGCACCGATGGCACCGGAGTTCATGGCAATGGCAGCACTACCCAGTGCCTTGCCTACGATCACGTTTACCTTGGGTACGGTTGCACCTGCAAAGGCAAAGGTAAGACCTGCAGCTGCTCTTGCGATCTTCTTCTCGCATTCAACGCAAGCGCTGTATCCGGTCACATTGGTAAGAGTTAAAACGGGGATCTCAAACGCATCACAGAAGGAAACAAAGCTGATAGCCTTCTTGCATGCCGAAGGACGAAGAAGGGTCTCGAACTTCTCCTTAGCTTTGCCGTCATCACCCAGGATCTCACTGCGGTTTGCAACACATCCTACCGTTGCGCCGTTGAGGCGGATAAAGCCGGTTACCATCGAAGGTGCATATGCTTCCTTAACTTCAACAAATACATTGTCATCAGCGATCTGTGCAAGAGCTGCTGCGGTATCGCCTGCATAAGCTGCCATGTTGGCAACTGCTCTGTTCAGATCGTCGGTGCACTCATCCAGTGCCTCATCCTCATTATTGGAAGGAAGCATGGAGATCAGCGCACGCATCTGATCATAGATCTCATCCTCACCTGCCACGAAATCAGCCATACCGGCCTCTTTTGCCTGGAAATCAGCGGATGCGGTATCCAGCTTGGCAGTGTAATTGCCTGCAAGGGCATCGGGGGAATTCACAAAGAGCTTGCCGCCCTTCTCCTCCATAAAGGTAAAGTCGGAAAGACCTGCCAGAACGGCAAGGCCGCCGCCGCAGTTACCGAATACCGCGGTAATCTGGGGAATGATACCGGATGCCTGGGTCATCTTCCGGGAAATCTTACCGAAAGCTGCAAGGGCATCTGTAGCCTCCTGCAGACGAAGTCCCGTAGAATCAAGCAGACCGATGACGGGTGCTCCCATCTTCAGCGCCAGATTGTACAGATGTGCGATCTTCTTGGCATGCATCTCACCGATGCTGCCACCGAGAACAGATGCATCCTGGCTGTACACATAAACCAGCTTCTCACCGATGGTGCCATAGCCGGTAATGACGCCGTCAGCGGGCGCCTGCTGGGGCTTCATGTTAAAATCAGTAGCTCTTGCTGTAACAGCGGCACCGATCTCAACGAAGCTGCTTTCATCGAGCAAAGATGCGATTCTTTGGCTCGCTTTGGATGAATTACTCATGTTTCAGACCTCCATTATGTATTTGAGTAAATGCTATATATAATATGTTTATAACAATCTTAAAGAGTATAACATAAAAGAAATAGGGGCACAACAGTATTTTCCCATGGAAAATTGCATTTTTTTCAGATCTTGTAATACTTGGCTTTTGAGGAGAATCCCGCCTGTTTCAGGAGACGAAGGTAGGCGTTTTTCTTGGCCTTGGGTCCGGTCACGGTCTTTCCCTTGGTCTTGGAAAAAGCGCCCTTGCCCACTTTTTTCAGGCTCTTGCCCCGGATCACCACGTCCTTCAGCGATTTACATCCGGAAAAAGCGTTGGCCCCGATGCTCTTGACATCCTTTCCGATCACCACACAGGTCAGCTTCTTCTGCTTCTTGAAGGCGTTCTTACCGATCCGGGTCACCTTGTAGGTCTGGCCGTCCACGATGACGGAATCGGGGATCCTTACCGAGGCGGCATTTTTCTTCCACCCCGTTACCTCAAGGGTTCTGGACTTCTTGGATGAGGTCAGCACCTTGTAGGTTCCGTTTCCTGCTTTGACCTTTTTGCCCTTCTTCAGATATACGATCCCGGCATTCAGGGATGCGTTCTGTGAAACAGCGGCTACTTTATAGGAAGAATTGCTGTTGGAAGAGACGGCCACAACCCGGATCACCAGGTTGGCAGGGGGCTTGATGGAAAAAGAGGCCGAAGTGGCAGCGGTGCTCTTTTGCCAGATAAAGCTTCCTCCGGCTGCCATGGTGTAGATATCATATCTCACCGCTCCCGCCTGGGCGGGCCAGCGGACAGAAACCACATCGTTGGAAGGGCGGCTTACGCTCAGGGCAAAAGTGCCCGCCGCAGATATGGATGAAGAAGGCATCTTCAACGTATTTCCCTTCATGATCGCTGCCAGAGGATAGGAGGTATCGGACATGGGATACTCCTGCATGAAGGCAGCCGTGGAATAATTGGCAAATCTGGTATGATCGGTAAAATCGCTCTGGTTCTTAAGGAAATACTGATATCCCTTTCCTTCGCTCTTGGCCTGGGAATCCCAGGTGGAATCCACGTTATAGTAGCTTCCCGCAACCTTTACGATATTCCAGCCGTGATTATCCCCATGGCTCTTGCCCGGGATCAGTCTTGCCCGGATACCCGCCTCTCTCATGAGACGATATACCAGCAGGGCATACCCCTGGCAGACACAGGTCTTGTCATGAAGGGCGCCGTAAGCCGTATAAATCTTCTCATTCGGGTTGGAACTGTAGTAATTCAAAAAGTCATAGGAGACATTATCGGTGATATAGTCATAGACAGCCAAAAGCTTCTCCTGATCGCTCAGGGCACTGCTTTTAAGCTTTAAAGATCCCACAAGGGACGCCACAGCGGAATTTACATAGGCTTCCTGGGTGGCGTCGGAATGGTAATCGCAATACATATACAGATAGTAACCGCCGTCGATGGGACGCAGCGAATACATATACCGGTTCATGTGCCAGTACAGATAATCCCCTTCCTTGGGAGAGCCTTCCTCCCTTTCCTCATAGACCAGGTTCAGGATTCCCTTGAAATAGTTGGTGGAATTCTTGCTGTTCGTCTTAAGGTTCAGCTTGATGATATGCTCTCTTTTCACCATACGGCTTCTGATATAGGCAGCAGCCGTCTCCTGGGTGGAGTAAGTTCCGATGCCTTCCGCATAAAGATGCATCTCCTCGGGATCAACAGTCCCTTCCTCACCGGCAAGTTCCTGAAGTTCTTCCAAAGGACACTGCGCCTCTTGGATCCCCTCCTCGGATATATCAATGGGCTCCAGCATACCGCCGGTATAGATGTCGGCAAAAACATCCCGCCTGCCAAGGAGCAGAGCCATGGCCAGTACAACGATAAAGGTCATTTTTCTCTTCATATAAGATCCCCTTTCATAACCTCTGACAAAAGAACATCAGATACCCACAACGGTGACTTCATCCTGTTCCATTCCCGCTTCCTGCTCTGCCTCTTCCATAAATCTTGCGCGGACATCCGCATCCGGCATGGGCAGATCCGTCAGGCTCTTAACTCCGAAGGAACGGAGGAACTGTTCGGTGGTACCCAGAAGGATGGGCTTGCCGGGCGCATCCTTTCTTCCCACTTCGCAGATCAGATCAAAATCCAGCAGCCTGTTCACCGCATGCTCGCAGCTCACGCCTCTGATCTTGTCGATCTCCGCCTTGGTCACCGGCTGCTTATAAGCTACGATGGAAAGGGTCTCCAGAAGAGATTCGGTGAGATTGTACTTGCGGGGTGCCTTTACGATCTTCACCAGATCCTCATAATATTCATGCCGCGTGCACAGCTGATAGCTGCTTTCCAGCTCCGTCAGCGAAATGCCGCTATTTCTTTCATCATAATCCTTTTGCAGGCTCTCCAGAAGCTTCTTCGTTTTATCCTCGTCCTCTTCGATCACTTCTGCCAGCCGGGAGATCTCCACCGACTCACCCATGGTAAAAAGGACCGCCTCAAGAACCGCTTTTTTTCTGTTATCTTCCTTACTCATAAAACCTCGTTCCTTTATGATACTGTCATGTTGGCCAGGAATTCATCCTCCCACTGACCGCCGTTTTCATTCTGGGTGATCTCGATCTCGCCGAAGGACTCCTCCTGTTTGATATCCACGGCGCCCACCTTCATCAGCTCCAGGATAACAAGGAAGGTTACGATCACTTCCTGCTTGGAGTTCTGCTTTTCCAAAAGCTGCCGGAAGGAAAGCTTCTTGTGATCCTTCAGGTAGCTCAAGATGTACCCCGTCTTCTTCTCCAGGTTCACCTCTTCCTTCTCGATCCTGCCGAAGCCTGCACGGATGGGATCGATCTTATCCTCCTGCCGCTTCATGGCCGCCTCGAAGATCTCCCTAAGCAGCTTTAAGGTTACATCATCCAGAAGCTTACTGTAATCCGTGGGCGGAATGTATTCTGCAACCTCAGGCGGGATATCTTTCTTCTTATAAAAATTCCTCACCGCATCCACGTGCCGGTCCGCCAGTTCATCCGCCAGATGCTTGTACATCTTGTATTCCAAAAGCTTCTGTACCAGCTCTTCTCTGGGATCGACCTCCTGGCCCTCTTCATCCTTTTCCTTGGGAAGGAGCATCCTGCACTTGATGTCGATCAGCGTTGCCGCCATCACCAGAAACTCGCTCAGGGTGTTCATATCCTGCTTCTTCATCTCTTCCAGATAAGCCAGATACTGGTCCGTGATCAGCACGATGGGGATGTCATAGATGTCTACTTTATTCTTTTCGATCAGGAACAATAACAGTTCCAGCGGTCCTTCAAAGACCTGCAGTTTCACTTCCAACGGCATGGTATTACCTCACATCGATCACGACCAGCTCTCCGGGATTGAACAATCTCCAGGGGATCGTATGGGACCCCAGACCCCGGCTGATGATCATGACGCTGCCTTCCTCCTTAAACTCTCCTCCGTCGTATTTGGGGAAAAGTGTCAGATTAGGGGATATCACCCCTCCCAGAAACGGGAGCCTGACGATACCGCCGTGCACATGGCCGGCCAGCACCAGGTCTGCACCCCAGTCCCGGTACGCTTTGAAATAATCGGGATTGTGGGCCAGCAGGATCTGTATCCTGCCCTCCTGCCTTTCTCCCGGAAGGTATTCTCGCATCTTCTCCGCCGTCAGCATCGGCGGTTTGCTTCTTTTATAATAGGCTCTTTCGATCTCCACGGAGGACATCGTGATCTGCGTATCCTGCACCTCAGCCTCAGTATTTCGAAGCCTGATAATGCCCTGATCCGAAAGCTGACTCTCCAGCTTCTCCGTCACACCGGGATAACGCTCCGGATAGAGCATCAGCCTCTGTTCGTGATTCCCCGATCCGTAGTATACGGGATAGTCTTCCTTAAGCCTTTCCGTCAGTGACAGAGCTCCTTCGATCTTCTGATTTCGGGAGGCGGTGACCATATCCCCGCCAATGAGGATCAGATCCGGTGAGACCTCTTTGATGGCGTCAAGGAGCTTTGCATTATCCCTGCCGTAGCTTTTGGAGTGCAGATCCGATAAAAATGCGATCCTTGTGTACCTGTCGCTTTTACCGGTGTCCAGCTTATAATATACCGTTACAAAACGGTTGGAATCCACTGCGATCATCACGATCAGAAAGAGCGCAATGACGGCAAGGATGCTTAAAACAAGACTCATACTCATCTCCAGCGATGATCCCGATACCAGTTCAGTACCGCCTGACGGCGCCGGGATACTGCGCGCCGCTGTCTTCCTACAGCTTCGCTTGTTTTCTCACGCATGGCGGTAGCGGCTTCCGCCGTCTTCTCACGGGCCTTCTCTACCGCACCGGAGGTCTTCTCCCGCATTGCGCTGGCCGCCTCCACGGTTCTCTCCCTGGCATGCTCCATGGCACCGGTAGTCTTCTCACGCATAACGCTGGCAGCTTCCACGGTCCTCTCCCTGGCATGCTCCATGGCTCCGGTAGTCTTCTCACGCATAACGCTGGCAGCTTCCACGGTCCTCTCCTTGGCATACTCCATGGCTCCCACCGTTCTTTCATGTGCTCTTTCTGCCGCATCGATATGAAGCGCCAGCAGAACATGGAAGGAGAAATCGAAAAAGTATACCAGCAGGATGGCCAGACTGAAGACCATACCGGACTGTCTGGGTATCTCCAGTGTTCTGTGCAGCACATAGGGATGCAGGAACTTTACAACGATGATCCCGTACATGCCCCAGGCCAGGGTACTTTCCAGGCAGATGATCCCCTTATAGTTAAAGGGCTTTTCCGTATAGTCCCACCAGAAATCACCCAGGGAAAGCTGCATCAGTCTGCCTACAAGATATTCAAAGATTGTTGCCGAAACAGCACTGACAATATACAAAAGCGGGATCGATGCCCTGAAAGGACTGAGCAGGATCGCTCCCACCGAAGCCCCCACTCCGTAGATGGGGCAAAATGGTCCGAGGCCGAAGCCGCGGTTGGTCAGCTTCTTTTCGCAAATGCTCATGTAAGCCGATTCCACCAGCCATCCCAATATACTGTAAATCACAAAGCACTCCATCACCTGAAGAAAGGTGACGTTCAAAAACTCAGGTGCTATCTGCATGACAAAAAACCTCTACCATTCAAAAATCGCATACGCAACAAATTATAGCATACCCGCAGGGAAAAAGGAACCGAAAAAGTGACAAAAAAACACCTCCGGAAATTCCGGAGGCGTCTTTGAAATCTTAGTTATATTTGCGCTTACGGGCAGCTTCAGACTTTTTCTTACGTCTTACGCTGGGTTTCTCGTAATGCTCTCTCTTGTGGATCTCCTGCTGGATACCCGCCTTTGCACAACTTCTCTTGAAACGACGAAGTGCACTATCTAAAGATTCGTTCTCTTTTACGATAACATTCGACATATACTAGCCCCTGACCTCCCTTCAGTCCCTTCGTGATCGCTGGGGTTTATTTATGTTTACACACATCAATTATTATAGCAGAAAAATCCCGTACGTCAAGGGCATTTTTCAAGACATCAGGCCTGCTTTGCGGCAGCCTTCTTCTTGGGCTTGTACTTTGCCTCCTCCATCTTCTTGTCCTTTTCCTTCTGCTGCTCATTCAGCTTTTCACGCATCTTTCCTATCTTCTTCATGCATTTGCCGCTCATCAGATCATTGCAAAGCTCGGCGCCGGTCTTCTTGCCGTTCAGATAGGAATCCGCCATCTTCTGGAAAGCACTGTTCTTCATGACCTCCTGCTTCAGGACTGACATGCCCTTCTCTTCGAAGACTTTGGCGGTGGAATCCTGCCTGCTGCCTGCCAACTGGTGAACGAGAACGTCTGCCATCATGGACATGGCTTCTTCTTTCGCATCTCCCTTTGCAGGAAGCTTATCCATATTTTCAAACTCCGTCAGGGCATGGTTTGCGGCATCTGATGCCTGAAGCTTCCTGAAGGTCTTCAGAGATATCTGCTCTTCGGGCTTTTTATCCTTGTTCAGAAGATCCATGAAGCGTTTTCTTTCTTTTACTGCAAAGCTTTCCAGCTTCTGTGCGCCTTTCAGTCTCTCTTTTCCTGCTTCGGAGGAGGCTCCTGCCCTTTCCTTCTGGTAGATCTTGGCATTGAGCTCAACCAGATCAATCTGATCCAGATAAGCTCTCATCTGCTCTGTGGTGGGCGGAAAGCCCAGAGCGTTTTTTGCTTCGGTAAGCCCCTCATAGGACTCACGAAGTGCCTTATGTTCAGCTGACTCCCTGCCTAAAAATGCCTTGCTCCTTTTTGTTTCAAAGGCTGCCTTTCCCTCTATCTGTGATTTGAATACAAGGGTATTATTCTGACCCAGGGCCTCATATGCGGCAGGAATCTTGCCCTTGGCAATGGCATCATCCCGAAGTCTTGCCTTCTGAAGCAGTTCCTTCCCAACCCGGACTGAACCGGAGTTGCTCAGGTATTTTTTCTCAATACCGGTCTCGATCAGTTTTTGCATCCCATTCAGTATTTTGAGCCTGTCTTCCTTCGACTGAACAGGAGTCTCCTTAAAGGCTTTAAAGGCCGCATCCATTTTATCAAAATACTGCCTGCATTCCTCGGAAGGATATTGAGGCGGATCAAACCTTTGGAAATTTGCAAATGTGGTTGCTTTGTTGTATTCATAATTCCCACGCTCATGCTGTCTGATAAAGTTAAAGGCACTCAGTGCATTAAGGTCTTCGATGGCCCAGCCGTTTTTCAGTCCGTGAAGCTCCGCCTCCAAACCTGCTTCCAGACCAAGGCATCCTCTTGCCGAATACTTTCCCAGCTGGAAGGGATCGTTCTGTGTAACCCCCAGCTCGTGAAGACGGTCCGTCTCAGGTCTGTTGTTCACAACCGTGTCACTCAGCTGCTTTACTTTGGGCAAAAGTGCCGCCGCCTGTGCATACATCGTCCGACGATATTCCTCGGTTTTTTCCGGGGTCATAGTTCCGCTTTCACATTCCTTCTGATAATCCACAGTGGTCTGTAAATGCTCATCACCCTGGATGATACAGTCAAACACGGGAAAGGTGTCTTTGCACTCCTCCATCACCGTGCCCAGCTTATCGTTGAACACGATACCCGTATCTGCGATAAGAGATTTCACCCCCGAAAAAACAGGGTTTGTAGCAGTCATATATACATCCGTAAACCCATCAGCGGCAAGTCTGAGCCTGTTGGTAGTTGTTGCTTTTAAAGCCGCTTCCATCTTCTGGGCATAAGGATGGTCCGGTAAAGCCTCGTGGATCAGCGCATCCCATTCATCCGCAGTCTCCCTGGATAAGTCACGAAACTGTTCCAGAGCCTTCCTGTCTACTACTTCACTTGCCTTTGACGTGCCATGACCGATGGCCGGGACAGTTGTCGTCAGACCTTCTCCGTAGGCAGCCTCATAGAGTTCGCCGCCTTCCTCAAGCTCTTCGGGAAGCTTAACCTCGAATTTTTTGTCAAGTGCGGAAGCAACACCCCATAACAGGTTGGCCGCTTCATCCCGCATGAACATTCTCATATTTTCTTCCGTCACACCGAGATCCACTCTCCCATAGGGGGGAAGAGGTACAACTGCAGCTTCCTTACCCGCTTCGATCAGAGCGTTTCTTTCCATGGATTTCTGATAGCTTCGGGCAAAAGTCTCAGTATATTCCTTTTCTATAAATCCCCTGGTGGATCCTTCTGCCATCAGATCGTGCATCTGTCCCAGGATCTCATTCCTGTGACTGTTATCCGAAAGAGGGATGCTGTCGATCTTTTCAAAAAGCTCGTTCATCCTGCCGGCAAATTCCGCTTTTTCAGGGCTGCCATACTCCGGCTCTTCCCTTTCCTCAAACCCGTCGATGCCCAACCCCCTCTTGTACATGGCATCACAGTTGATGCTGTCTCTTGCCATATTAAAGGCAACCAGGGTTCCCAGATCCTCTATTTTCCAGTTGTTCTCAAGACCTGTGATATGAGCCTGGATGGATGCATCAAGTCGTCCGATACCACGGGCAGAATACTTGCTGAGCTCAAAGGGTTCATTTTTCTCATCCGTTACTCGAAGATCATGGAAAAACTTATTTGTCTCAGGATTTTTGACAGCCTCAGAGTATTGCGAAGACAGCGAAGCCGCCTCACGGGCCTGCCTGTAAAGCTTTTCACGGTATTCCTGCTCCTTTTCGGGCGTCATATTCCCGTTTTCTTTTGTATGCAGATAATCCGTGTAAGTCTCGACATGCTCCTCTGTTTTGAGGATCATATCATACACGGGAAGGGCCTCATCCGCCACTGCCATCTTATAGATCAGGTTCGTATCAATCCCCGTATCCAGCATGGCCTGATGTGTTTTGACTGCTGCGAACATCAGATTGACACCCGAAAGATAAGGATAGGTGTCTCCATCCATTTCACGTTTCATTTCTCCCAGACTATGGGCCTTCAGGAAACGGCGTGCCTTCTCCTTGTAGGTATTAAAGGAGTCAAGGCCGGCCAGTTTTGCTGCCTTATCATACACCGGTACTGTCTTCTTCTCTGCAGCATCTTTCTCCTTAACGGACTGCTCGGCTTCTTTGATGGCCGTCTCTGCCGCCTTCAGTGCGTTCTCAGCCTCCGTTACCTTCTCGGCAGCGCCCTCAGCTCCCATGTTATGTGCAAAGGGATTATAAACAAGATCCCGTTCCAGTTCTGCCTTTTGCAGATTTCCTCTCGCCTCTTCCAGGTCCTTTTGTGCTCTTTCCCTATTTTGTTTTGCTCTTTCCAGCGACTTTTGGGCGTCTTCCAGTTCTTTTCTTGCGTTCTCTCTGGCTTCGTATGCCCTTTTAAGCTCGGCATTGGCTGCCTTTACATAGAGATCCATCGTCGCAGGATCCTCCAGCGCCGCATCGATATTTTTCTCCAGCTGGGCATAGGCTTCTGCCATATCCTTCTCAAATGTTTTAAAGAGCTCTTTGTCGGCTACAGGCTTATAGTCCATCCTCTTGATGGGGTTGAGCAGATATGTGACACTGATAGGATCATAGACCTGATACGTAATCCCGTTCGCATTCTGATAGCTCGGGTTAGCGTAAGTGTCAGTCTTTCTTTTTTCATCTAAACTCTCAGCCGCGATGGTATACAGATTGAAAAACTCCGTACGATTGTTACGCTGCTCTTTCTCGTCGATCTTTTCGTATTGAGGCAGTTCATACTGGATGTTCTGGATGTTTTCTGCTTCTTTCATGGCTTTCTCCTTTTTGATAACGCAATGCCGCTGTTTTGATCACTTCACTAACAATACAGCATTTTTCCGGATCCGGTTGCCTTTAATTTCGGATTCTTTATTTATGATAGGGTTCTTTGCGGCTGATGCGGAAGCTCCGATAGATCTGCTCCAGCAGGATCACCCGCATCAGCTGGTGGGGAAAGGTCAGCTTCGAAAAGCTGAGTTTTTCGTTTGCCCGGGACAGAACCTTCGGCGAAAGACCCAGGGAGCCCCCGATCACGAACTGGATATGGCTGTTACCCCGGACCATAAGATCATCCATGGCCGCCGACAGCCCCTCGGAGGTATACTGCTTCCCTTCGATGGCAAGGGCGATGAGATAAGCATCCGGCGATATATATTTCTCCAGCCTCTGCCCTTCCTTTTCCAGAACAAGGCTCTTTTCCTGCTCGCTGCACTCTTCCTTGGTGCTTTCGTCGGAAACCTCGATGATCTTCAGGTCACAATAACGAGAAAGACGTTTGGAATATTCCGAAACGCCTTCTTTAAAATAGTTTTCTTTGATCTTACCCACACAGAGTATATCGATCTTCATGCTTTATGCTTCTTCCACATCCGAATCTTAATAGATCTCGGTATACCAATCATCGGCCAGCTTATCGATCAGGAGCTGATCTGTATCGGAGAACTCTTTTGTAAGTGTCTCTTTGATAAACTCCATTCTGGGGAAATAGGCCTGCTCCTCATCCATCTCTTCTCCGTTTTCGGGGAGGGCAGCTTCCACCTGATCTTTGGTCAGGTTCTCTGCCATATAGGCCTTGATGCTTTCGATGAGCTCTTCCTCCGTGGATGCGCTTGCCAGAAGCTTCTTATAAGTGCTGACGGAAGCAAATCCCAGCATCAGGAAAAGTGCGAACAGAAAGCCCATCACGATACAGATAAGCGCTTTGGATCCGCCGGATAACCGGATGGGAAGCTTATCCAGATAGAGCATCACTACCGCTGCGACTCCCACAACTCCCACAAGGATCAGGGCTCCTGCGGATGCTTTGTATTCTCCTGCCTTGGATTGCATGGATTCATAGGTCCTGGGGCGCTCATAGGCTTCCTCTTCGGGCTCTTCGATGATCACTTCGGGGGCATCTCCCTCCTCAGTTTCATCATCCTCCTGCGACGCTGCTTCCAGTTCCTCTTTGGCCTTCTCTTCCAGAAATACGCGAAGGATCTTCCTGGTTTCATCCAGCTCGGAAGGGTCCACACTCAGCTCGCTGACCTGCTCTTCCTGATCAAAACTGCTCTGTGCTGACTGCACTCCGTTTGAGCGCAGAAAGGCGATCATCTCTTCAATGGCTTCCGGGTCGCCGAAGGTCACACGGACCGGCAGATCCTCCAGGCTTTCCACAAGGTCCACATCGCAGTCGGGGCAATGGGTGAAGCCTTCGCGGTATTCATTCTTACATTTGGGACACCACATGTTGCTCGTTCCTCGTCTTTCCGTGTAATAATTTACTCCGCATACACGATACATACCCCTCTTCTCCCTCAGACTCGCAAGCTCGTAATGTCGTCCGAAGAGGGGTAGATGTATCGCGTATGCTCATTATCAATCTCTATTGATCGATACATCGGGTTATGCACGATTCATCCGTCTCTTCTGCCTCAAACTCGCAGGTTCGTAATGTCGTCCGAAGAGGCGGAAATTCATCGTACACACTCGTATTTACGTATTTACTCAGATAAAAATTCGTCGATGCCCTTCGCACCTGCTTTGCCGGCACCCATGGCAAGGATAACGGTTGCGGCACCGGTAACGGCATCGCCGCCGGCGTAAACGCCCTCCTTGGTGGTCTTGCCGGTTTCTTCTTCGGCTACGATGCACTTGCGCTTGTTGACTTCCATACCCTTGGTGGTGGAGGAGATCAACGGGTTCGGACTGGTGCCCAGACTCATGATCACGCAGTCGCAGTCAATGGTAAATTCGGAACCGGGTACTTCCACCGGTCTTCTTCTGCCGGACTCATCGGGCTCACCCAGCTCCATGCGGATGCACTTCACACCGCTTACCCAGCCGTTCTCATCCTGGAGGATCTCCACGGGATTGGTAAGGAGATCAAAAATGATGCCCTCTTCCTTAGCATGATGTACTTCTTCCACTCTGGCGGGAAGCTCTTCCTCGGATCTTCTGTATACGATATGGGTCTCAGCGCCCAGACGGAGTGCGGTTCTTGCGGCATCCATAGCCACGTTTCCGCCGCCTACGATCACGGCCTTCTTGGCACGCATGATGGGTGTAGCGCTGTTTTCATCAAATGCCTTCATCAGGTTACTTCTGGTCAGGTACTCATTGGCGGAGAATACGCCGTTTGCCTGCTCTCCGGGAATTCCCATGAACTTGGGAAGACCTGCGCCGGAACCGATGAATACTGCAGAGAAGCCTTCTTTTTCCATCAGTTCGTCAATGGTGGTGGACTTACCGATGACCACATTGGTCTCGATCTTAACACCCAGACCTTTTACATTCTCGATCTCCTTGGCAACTACTCTTTCCTTGGGGAGACGGAACTCGGGAATACCGTATACCAGCACGCCGCCTGCCTCATGCAGTGCTTCAAAGATGGTAACGTCATAGCCCATTCTTGCCAGATCACCGGCACAGGTAAGACCTGCAGGACCGGAACCGATCACGGCTACCTTCTTGCCCTTCTTCTGGCCGGATGCCTTGGGCTTGATGCCGTTGGCACATGCCCAGTCGGCAACGAATCTCTCCAGCTTGCCGATGGAAACCGGCTCGCCTTTGATACCGCGGATACACTTGCCCTCGCACTGGCTCTCCTGAGGACATACACGTCCGCAGACAGCCGGCAGTGCACTGGAGGCAGAAAGGATCTCGTAAGCCTGTGCAAACTCTCCTTCCTTTACCTTCGCAATGAAGGCCGGAATATCAATGGCTACGGGGCAGCCCTTTACGCACATGGCATTTTTACAGTTCAGACATCTGGATGCCTCAGTCATTGCCTCTTCTTCGTTATATCCCAGGCATACCTCTTCAAAATTGGTTGCCCGCACTTTTGCATCCTGTTCTCTGACAGGAACTTTCTTCATTACATCTACTTCCATGATCACTTTCCTCCTTAGTCGCACTGGCCGCAGCCGCCATGATGGGTGTCGCCTTCCTGCTCGCGCAGCAGTGCTCTTCCTTCAGCGGTCTTGTAGATGGTCATTCTCTTCATGGCCTGATCGAAATCCACCTTGTGTCCGTCAAACTCGGGACCGTCCACGCAGGCGAACTTCACCTCACCGTCTACAGTAAGACGGCAGGCGCCGCACATTCCCGTACCGTCTACCATGATGGGGTTCATGGAAACGATGGTGGGGATATTCAGCTCCTTGGTGGTCAGACAGACGAATTTCATCATGATCATGGGTCCGATGGCAACGCATACATCATAGCTCTTGCCCTCCTTCTCCACCAGATCCTTAAGGGTATTGGTAACCATACCGCTTCTGCCGTAGGATCCGTCATCCGTGGTAGGGAAAACCTCACCTGCCACAGCCTTCATCTCATCCTCCAGGATCAGAAGATCCTTGGTCTTGGCACCGATGATAACATCGGCCTTCACGCCCTGCTCATTCAGCCATTTCACCTGAGGATATACAGGTGCGGTACCCAGTCCGCCGGCAACAAAGATGATCTTCTTGCCGCGAAGGGTTGCAAGATCCTCCTCACAGAACTCGGAAGGACGTCCAAGAGGGCCTACAAAATCATGGAAAGCGTCCCCTTCCTTCAGATTCTTCATCTTGGCGGTAGCCGCTCCGATGCACTGGATGACAATGGTAACGGTTCCCTTTTCCCTGTCATAATCGCAGATGGTAAGCGGAATCCTCTCTCCCTTTTCATCCATACGCACGATCACGAACTGACCCGGAAGGCAGGATGCTGCCACACGGGGTGCCTCGACATCAAAATAAACAATGCTGGAGGCCAGTTGTTTGGCTTTCACGATTTTGTACATTTTTCGTTTTTCCTCCTCATAAATCCTTTATCTAAAGTGAGCCTAAATGGAATCGGCCCATTTCATCCTCTGTTACGGTGTAGCTCTGACCTGTGGAAGCACTGACCGCGTACATGTTGCCGGTGCTTTGTACCGTTCCGTCATCGGATTCAAAGCTTTCCACCAGCAGATAATAGTATCCGTCGGACTGGATAAAGACGGAATCCGCGCTGTAGGTCCTTCTGCCTCCGCCGCCTTCGATATCTCCCTGAGGCGAGATCAGACTGCCGTTGCCGATGAGTGCCTGGGTCAGCAGATTTCTTGCCTGCTCCGTGTCAAGTTCCAGCTGCATGGCCAGCTGGTAGCTGACTTCTACACTCTCGCTTCCGTTGCCGTCCTCATCAAAAAGTGCAAACTTATAATGACTCTCTCCCAACGGCATGGGGATGGGCTTGGAATAGACCTTGCTTTCCAGACCGGGATCACTGCCGTCGGTGGTGTAATAGATCTGATAGCCTTCTTCCGGCATTTCAACGGTGATGATCTGGGGCTGGTTATAGCTTCCCGTCTCGGGCTTAACCTCCGGAAGCACCGTTTCACCTTCCTGATGGGTGATGGTGTATTGCGCCTGGCTCACCTCGCTGAGGATCCCGTAGCTGTTACAATAGATACAGCTGATCTTGTAGGTTCCTTCTCCCAGGATGATGGGCACAGTATACACCTGACTGGTCTCATCCGGCGTGCTGCCGTCTGTTGTATAATATATGGTACCGGCGCCGCTTGCAAGCAATTTCAGGGAAGCGGATTCCTCATAAATGCCCGGTTCAAGGGAAAACTCCGGTGGATTGGCGATGTATATGGAGTATTTATCGATGACCGTCTGATCGGGACAATTTTCCAAAAGCTTGGCTATCTTATCATATTCCTGCCCGCTTTCATACATGGGAATAAGCATCTGATAGGCATCGGCAAAAGTGGGATCCGTAATGATCAGCCCCTCCAGCACGATCTTCTGCTCCTCCGTCCTTCCCAGACCGGCATAGGCCTTGGCTACCATCATCTTGGCATCCGAGGAATTGGCCGCGATCTCCGAAGCTCTTCTGGAATGCAACAGCATCTGCTCATAATTCCCCTGGCTCTCGTACAACTTGGCCTGTTCCAGCTGATACTCATAGCTGGAGGTGTCCACCGGCGAAAGAAAGCGGTTGATGAAAACTGCGGTCAGCAGGATCAGGATGACACCCACTCCCACGATGATCAGCACTCTTCTGCCCAGGGCAGAGCCTTCCTTCCTGCCTTTTGTTTCCTCTTCGGCAGGCTCTTTTACCATCGTCTTTTCAGCTTCAATATTCAGTTGCTCTTTTATCACTTCATGCCTTGCCAGATCCTGCGGTACGATCTCCTGGGTATTGGCCAGGTCTACTGCGATGCTGGATATGGCATCTTCCAGGCTCTCATTGATCTCTGCTTCAAATTCCGGAACAAGCTGACGTTCCTTGCCGCAGTTCTCACAGAAGAGAGCCTCGTCAGGCATGGGCTTTTTGCAATGCGGACAGATCATAGTATTTCTCCCCGGTCCGTTACAGTGTAAAACGCTTTATGCCTCCAGGCTTTCGGCACAGTTCTTCATCAGCATGGCAATGGTCATGGGACCTACTCCTCCGGGAACCGGAGTGATGGCTCCTGCCACATCCTTAACATCATCAAAATCCACGTCTCCGCAAAGCTTCTTGCCTTCCAGTCTGTGGATCCCCACGTCGATGACGCAGGCGCCTTCCTTAACATAGCTTCGGTCGACCATCTTCGGCTTGCCTACGGCAGCGATGAGGATATCGGCACTCTTACAGATTTCCTTCAGATCCTTCGTACGGGAATGGCAGATGGTCACGGTGGCGTTCTCACGCAGCATCAGAAGCGCCATGGGCTTTCCGACGATATTGCTGCGGCCGATCACTACGCAATGCTTGCCTTCCGTCTCGATACCGCTCCGTTTGATCAGCTCGATCACGCCGGCAGGCGTACAGGGAAGGAAGCCCTTCTCACCGATGGAAAGACGTCCCACGGATACAGGATGAAAACCATCCACATCCTTATCGGGTGAAATGGCATCGATCACCGCCTTCTCATCGATCTGCTTGGGAAGAGGAAGCTGCACCAGGATCCCCTGGATATCCTCTCTGTTGTTGAGCTCATCAATGAGGGCAAGCACTTTTTCCTGGGAGGTATCGGCGGGAAGCTCGTAGCTTTCCGAACGGATACCCGTATATTCGCAGGCCTTTTTCTTATTTCCCACATATACAGCCGAAGCCGGATCGTCTCCCACAAGGATCACCGCCAGCGCGACTTCCTTCCCTTCGGCTTTCATCTTGGCCACTTTATCCTTTACTTCATCTTTGATCTGCTGCGAGATCGCTTTTCCGTCTATCAGTTTCATCTTGTTATCTCCTTGCTGTAAAAGGGATCGCCTCAGAACAGGCCCGTGATCCTGCCGTCTTCGTTTACATCGATATGGTATGCAGCCGGATCTTTGGAAAGTCCCGGCATTGTCATCACGTCTCCGGTCAATGCTACCACAAAACCCGCGCCTGCGGAAACATAAACCTCACGTACCGTTACCGTAAAGCCTTCGGGTCTGCCCAAAAGCGACGGATCGTCTGAAAGGGAATACTGGGTCTTGGCCATGCATACGGGAAGCTTTCCGAATCCCAGCTCCTCCAGACGCTTCAGCTGCTTGGTTGCAGCCGGGGTAAGGGCTATGCCGTCAGCGCCGTAGATCTTCCTTGCAACGGTCTCCATCTTCTCCTTCAGGCTCAGCTCATCCGGATAAAGCGGGGTAAAGCTGCCCTGCTTTTCAAGGGCCTTCTCAACCTCATTTGCCAGGGCCATTCCGCCTTCGCCGCCCTTTTCCCAAACCTCGGAAAGAGCAAAGCTTGCGCCCATCTTATTGCAGAAATCCCTTACGAATGCGGTTTCCTGCTCCGTGTCCGTGGCAAAAGCGTTCAGCGTCACAACAACGGGCACTCCGTAGAGCTGCATATTGGCAATATGCTTCTCAAGATTTACAATGCCTGTCTTAAGGGCATCCAGGTTTTCCTTATTAAGCTCTGCCTTCGGCACACCGCCATTATATTTTAAAGCTCGTATTGTTGCAACTATAACTATGGCATCCGGCTGCAGATTGCTGAGGCGGCATTTGATATCCAGGAATTTCTCACCCCCCAGGTCGGAACCGAAGCCCGCCTCGGTAACCACGTAATCTCCCAGTGCCATAGCTGCCTTGGTGGCCCTTACGGAGTTACATCCGTGAGCGATATTGGCAAAGGGACCGCCGTGTACAAAGGCCGGTGTATGCTCCAGGGTCTGGATCAGGTTGGGACGGATGGCATCCTTGAGCAGCGCCGCCATGGCACCTACCGCTTTCAGATCCCCCGCCGTAACGGGGTTGTTTTTCTTATCATAGGCTACGATGATCCTGGAAAAGCGGTCCTTCAGATCCTTCATATCCTCAGCAAGACATAGAATTGCCATGATCTCGGAGGCTACGGTGATGATGAAATGATCCTCTCTCACATAGCCGTTTGCCTTGCCGCCCATGCCGATGACGATGTTCCTCAGGGCGCGGTCGTTCATGTCCAGGCAACGCTTCCAGACAATGTTTCTGGTATCGATATCCAGCTCGTTACCCTGCTGGATATGATTGTCCAGAACGGCTGCCAGCAGGTTGTTGGCGCTGGTCACCGCATGGAAATCTCCGGTAAAATGCAGGTTCAGCTCTTCCATGGGTACCACCTGTGCATAGCCGCCGCCGGCTGCTCCGCCCTTGATACCGAAACAGGGCCCCAGGGAAGGCTCCCTAAGTGCTATAACCGTCTTTTTACCCATCCTGGAAAGAGCATCTCCCAAACCAACAGTAGTGGTGGTCTTACCCTCCCCTGCAGGGGTGGGGTTTACTGCCGTAACCAGGATCAGCTTGGCTTTCTTCTTACCCGCAAGGCGGCTTAAGGCCTCATCGGAAAGCTTGGCCTTGTATTTGCCGTAACATTCGATATCGTCATCCGAAAGTCCAATGCTCTCTGCCACCTTGGTGATCGGTTCCATCACCGCTTCCTGTGCGATCTCAATGTCTGACTTCATGCGATTCTCCTTATCAGATTTCTTCCAACAGCTGCTCAAACTCACTCAGGCTCATGAGGATCTTTCTGGGCTTGGTGCCCTCCTCCGGCCCCACTACTCCGTAATCCGCCAGCTGGTCCATGATCCTGGCGGCCCGGTTAAATCCGATCTTAAACACTCTCTGGAGCATACCGATGGATGCCTTCTCTTTCTCGATTATGAATCTTCCGGCATCCGCAAAATAGGCGTCTCTCTCATCGCCCTCACGACTTTCGCCGTCGGCGCCGCCTCCCTGCTGGATCTGCTCCAGCTTGCTCAGCACCTCATCATCTTCTTCCGCACCTTCCACCGTGAACTGCTTCAGGAAATCTACCACATCGGCTACTTCCTTATCCGAAACAAAGGCTCCCTGAATCCGGACCGGCTTCGGATAACCCTGGGGATAAAAGAGCATGTCGCCCTTTCCCAGAAGCTTCTCGGCACCCACCATATCCAGGATAGTCCTGGAATCCACGCCGGAGGATACGGCAAAAGCGATACGGCTGGGCATGTTGGCCTTGATAAGACCGGTGATAACATCCACGGAGGGTCTCTGGGTGGCGATGACCAGATGGATACCTGCGGCTCTGGCCAGCTGTGCCAGGCGGCAGATGGAATCCTCCACTTCGCCTGCTGCCACCATCATCAGGTCGGCAAGCTCGTCTACGATGATAACGATCTGAGGCAGCTTTTCCACGCTTTGACCGTTGTTGTCATTCAGCTGCTCCATCTTGGCATTATAGCCCTTCAGATCCCTTACTCCCTGATCCTCGAACTTCTTATAACGGTCCATCATCTCGGAAACGCCCCATTGCAGGGCAGCGGCCGCTTTCTTGGGATCCGTTACCACGGGAAGAAGCAGATGGGGGATACCGTTGTAAACGCTCAGCTCCACCACCTTCGGGTCCACCATGATGAGCTTGACCTCATCGGGCCTTGCCTTATACAAAATACTCATAATCAGCGTATTGATACATACGGATTTACCGGAGCCCGTAGAGCCTGCGATGAGCACATGGGGCATCTTGGCGATATCCGTGGCTACCACTTTTCCCGCAATGTCCTTGCCTACCGCAAAGGACAGCCTGGACTCCGATTCCTTAAACTGGGAGGAATCAATGAGCTCCCGGAGGGTGACCATGGTGTTTTCCTTATTCGGTACCTCGATACCAACGGCGGATTTGCCGGGGATCGGGGCTTCGATCCTGATATCGGTAGCGGCCAGGGCCAGCTTCAGATCATCCGTCAGGGATACGATCCTGGATACCTTGACACCGGGCTCCGGCTGCAGCTCGTAGCGGGTCACGGCAGGACCCTTGCTGATATCCGTCACCCTGGCATTGACCTTAAAGGTCTCAAGGGTACTCTCCAGCATTCTGGCGGTTTCTCGCAGTTCCTTCTCGGAGCTGCCGCCGCTTTTCTTTGCGCCGGCTTTCAGCAGGCTGACAGGAGGGATCCTGTAAGGCTTCGGCCGGGGCTTGGGCTTGGCAGGCGCGGCAGGTTCAGCGCTTGCTGCCAATGCGGTATTTGTTGTAGTTGCAGCATTTGCGGTGGTCTCATGAGAGGTCGCAATCCCGGCTGCCTCAATGACGGACCGACCTGCCGGGGTGATGCCGATGCCTGGCTCCTGCACTCCGCTCTCCTGGGCCGTCAGCACATCCGCCTGCTGCATCAGAGCCTCGGAGATCTGCATCATATCCGGATCTTCGCTGCCCTCGTGCTCTCTTGCCTCCCGGATCTCGATCTTATGGCGACGTTTAGGCTTTTCAACCTCTTCCTCAGGGAAAAGAGGCTCCATATCGGAAACCACATCATCCTCCGGGATCTCGTTATCCAGACCTGTAATGCGGATCTGCTGGGATATCTCTTCCAGGGTCAGCTCCTGCATCTCATCCGCTTCCTCGGGAAGGATCCTCTGTCTGATGCGATCGCGTTTATCCGGCCTTGCTTCCTGTGCCGGCGTCGCAGCTTTATCTTTATCGTCGGGAGTCAGATCGGTATCCAGGGTAACACCGGATGCCTTCCGATCCATTCTGCGTTTTTCTCTTTCTTCCCGGATCTCACGGCGTCTCTCGGCTCTTTCCTGTCTGGCTTCATAGAGCTCTTCGTTTCTGTCGATCCGGTATGCCACATCCTCCCGGGCTGTATCATAGAGCTTTCTGCTGCCTTCCGTGATCAGACTGATCAGGCTCTTTTCGGTCATCAGCACAATACAGATGATCAAAAGGATCAGCATCAGGAATATGACACCCACAACGCCGATGCCCTTTTCCAGTGCTCTTGCAATGCTTCCTCCCACCAGGCCTCCGGAAAAGATATGCTCCTTGGCATAGGCATAGTTTTCCCGGGCTGTGGTTCCGATCTTATCAAGTCCGGTAATACAGGAAAGCAGCACCTCCGTCACGAGGAACAGCATAAACCCGCAGATCTCCTTGATCAGTGCCGTTTTTCTTCCGAGATTGACCCAGATAAAAAGGACACCGATGAACAAAAAGGGCGGAAACAGATATGCAAGTAGCCCAAAAAGACCGAACATGACCCCACTAACGGCGTCACCGGCCTTTCCGATCAGATGGAAATTACATAAAAAAAGCAAGCTGGTCACTGCCAGTCCCACCCAGAGGATGACTTCGTCTCTTACCTCAACACTGAAGCCTTCTTTCCTCTTCTGGGGTCTTTTACGGCTCGCCCGCTTTTTTTTCTGCGTTGCTGCCATGCTTTCTCCTATTGAATGTCGTAGTAATTCCGGGTGATCTCTTCCAGATCGTAGTGCATCTTATCCTCCGGAACCTCGTAATCATAATCCACGCCATCCCGCTTGGTATGGGGCGTGGGACCGGGCAGGGGATTCTTGATCATTCCGCTGCCGCTCTGTGATCCTTCGGAAGGGGTTTGCATTTCCTTCATATCCGCTGCCTCCTTTAGCCGGCTCTTTAATCCAGCTTCTTTTCGATCTGATATCTGGGTCTGTGCTTAACCTCCAGATAGATCTTACCGATGTACTGACCCACCAGCCCAATGGCAAACAGCTGCAGGCCGCCCAAAAACCAGATGGACAGTATCAGCGACGTCCAGCCGGCTACCACATGTCCCGTCCCGTAGGAGATCAGGGCATAGATGGCGGCCAGTATGGAAAAGGCCACGATAATGACACCGATAGTCATCACAAAGTTGATGGGTTTCACGGAAAAAGAGGTGATACCGTTCCAGGCAAGGGACAGCATTTTATTCAACGGGTATTTGGATTCACCCGCCACCCTCTCTTTTCTCTCATAATATACGCAATCCGTCTGATAGCCCAGCATCGGAACGATGCCGCGGATGTAGAGGTTGGTCTCCTTGTACTGGGAAAAGCTCTCTACGGCGCGACGGCTCATCAGGCGGAAATCCGCGTGGTTATAGATCGTACGTACTCCCATGGCCGCCAGAAGCTTGTAAAACATCTGCGCCGTGGTGCGCTTGAAGAGGGAATCCCTCTTGCGGTCATTGCGGACACCGTAAACGATATCGCAGCCCGCTGCGTACTTATCGATCATCTCCTCCATTACCAGCGTATCATCCTGCAGATCCGCATCGATGGAGATCAGCATATCCGCATCCTCGCAGGCAGTCACAAGTCCCGCCGTCAGCGCGAACTGATGGCCCACGTTACCGGCCAGCTTCAGACCGCGGATATAATCATGCTCAGCGTGGAAGCCCTCGATCAGTTCCCAGGTCTTATCCTTGCTTCCGTCGTCCACATAGAGGACAAAGCTGTCCTCGGCGATCTTGCCCTTGCCCTTCAGGCGCGCTAAAACATCTCCCAGCTCCTTGGTGGTGATGGGCAGCATTTCCTCTTCGTTATAGCAGGGTACAACTATCGCCAGTTTGTTGTTCATAAGCGTTACGCTTCCTCCCAGTTGTGGTAAACAGCCTGTACATCATCGTCATCATCCAGCAGATCCAGTGTTCTGTTGAACTGCTTGATGTCGTTCTCATCAGACAGGGTCACATAGTTCTGAGGAATCATGGTGATCTCTGCCTGAGCCATGGGGATCTTGCCCTCATTCAGCGCATCGTAAACCGCCTGGAAATCCTCGGGGGTGGTCACGATCTCAAAGCTGTCGTCTTCTTCGGAAAAATCCTCCGCACCGGCATCCAGCGCCATCATCATCAGATCATCCGCTTCCATCTCGCACTCTTCCTTGTCGATGATGATCTGACCCTTCTTGTCAAACATAAAAGATACGCAGCCCTGGGTTCCGATGCTGCCGCTTCCCTTGGTAAAAGCGCTTCTTACGTTTGCCGCGGTACGGTTCTTGTTATCGGTAAGCGCATCAACGATCACTGCGATACCGCCGGGGCCGTAGCCTTCGTAGGTTACCTGCTCGTAATTCACGCCGCTTCCCTCTCCGGCTGCCTTCTTGATACCGCGCTCGATGGTATCGTTGGGCATGTTGTTTGCCTTAGCCTTGGCGATAACGGTTGCCAGCTTGAAGTTGTTGGCCGGATCCGGACCGCCCTCCTTAACTGCTACTGCGATCTCACGGCCGATGATGGTAAAGACCTTACCCTTGGCCGCATCGTTTTTCTCCTTTTTGTGCTTGATGTTGGAAAATTTAGAATGTCCTGACATGTTGCCTCCTTAACTGTCCTTTTGTTCCTTTGTTACTGCTTTTGCTTTACCCTCATCCTCCGCCGGCTGTGACTTGGTCACCAGAACCTCACGGATCACCCTGCCGCTGACCGACAGGCTTTTGAAATGATACCCTCCGTAATCCGTCTCCACGATCTCGTCATCCGCGGGAACATGCCCGAGTCTGGCGGTCATCAGACCGTTGAGGGTTTCAATATCTTCTTCATGAAACTCGATGCCCAGCCTTTTGCCCAGGTCCTCGAGTCCGGTCAGACCATCGATCTCATAACGGTCCTCCCCTTTCTCCGTAATGGAGTTATCCTCCTCGTCATACTCATCCAGGATCTCACCTACGATCTCCTCAAGTATATCCTCCATAGCCACCAGCCCGGATGTCTGGCCGTATTCGTCTATGACGATCACAAGGTGCGTCTTGGTAGCCTGCATGCCCTCGAACAGATTGTTGAGCTTGCGGGTTTCGGGAATGAAACGCACGCTCCTTACCAGCCCCGGGATCGTCCTCACCTTCTTGCGGTCATTGCGTCCGCCTGCCAGATTCCGGCAGACATCCTTAAAATGCACCAGACCGATGATATGATCCAGATTCTCCTCGTATACGGGGAACCGGCTGTTATGGGATGCAAGCATGAAATCATAGGCCGCCTTCAGGGACATATTGGCATCGATGGCCACGATACTGCCGCGATGCGTCATGATGTCGGCTGCGCATTTGTCGGAAAAGGCAAAGATATTGTGGATCATCTCCGCTTCGTTTTCCAGAAAAACGCCCTGTTCATGGCCTTCGTCCACCATGGAGATGATCTCTTCTTCCGACTGTTGTTTTGCACGTTTCCCCAGCAGCAAAAAAACACCTCTTTCCATGTGCGCATACGGGCGCACTCTAATTAATATACCATTTCTAGTGGCTCTAGTCAAACCATGCCACAAAAACTCGTGTTTTTTATAAATACACCCTGGGTACCCGGGGAGAAATATCACAGGCCAGCTCATAGTTGAAACGACCGGAAAGATCTCCCAGCTGCTCCATGGTGATCTCCTCCTCACCGCTCCTGCCGATCAGCACCACCTCATCAGCCTGCCCGACATCGGGGATATCCGTCACATCCACCATGAACTGGTCCATGCAGACCCTGCCCAGGATGGGGGCCCGCCTGCCCCGGATCAATACATAACCCTTATTGGACAGTCCTCTGGGGTAACCGTCTCCGTAGCCCACCGGGATGGTGGCGATCCGCATTCTCTTATCTGCGGTAAAAGTGCCCCCGTAGCTTACCGAAGTACCCGGTTTGATCTCTTTGATATATACGATATGACTCTTAAGACTCATCAACGGCCGAAGGGGTACGATATCCCTTCTCACCTCGTCGGAGGGCCAGAGGCCGTAGAGGGTGATACCCGCCCGCACCAGATCCAGATTGGCCTGAGGCAGTTCGATGATCCCTGCGCTGTTGGAAGCATGGAAATACTTTATAGCTCCCGGAAAACGTTCCTTCACCTGCTCCACAAAGCCGCTGAAGCGTTCAAACTGGGCGTTGACCGCGGTTTTATCCGCTTCATCCGCTCTGGCAAAGTGGGTGAAGAGCCCCTCCGTTTCCAGTCCCTGGGTACTGACTGCAGCTCCCACGAAATCCAGTCCGTCCTCATCGGGAAAAATGCCGATCCGGGACATGGCGCTGTCCACCTTGATGTGAACCTTGGCATCCTTACCCAGCCGTTTCCCCAGGACTGCCAGTTCCCCCATCTGATCGTAGCGAAACAGCGTCATCCTGACATCCTTTTCGATCAGCTCTTCATAATACTCGGGGAATACGTATCCCAGGATCAGGATGGGTTTGGCTATCCCTTCTTCCCTCAGAGAAAGGGCCTCCTCAGCCGTAGCTACCGCATATCCGAAGATGCACTCTTCCTCCTCCAGCCGCTTTGCCATGGGAAGCGCGCCGTGTCCGTAACCGTTGGTTTTGATCACGGCGATGATCTTCGTCTCCTCTGCAATATTGGCCTTCATGGCTCTCACATTGTCGATCATGGCGCCCAGATCCACATAGGCGCAGACTCTTCTGTTCTTCTCCATTTCCCTATCTGACCTTTCTTTCTGTCTTTTTCATGATTGCGGGCAGCTCATCTGCCAGATCCGACGGCATCATGCTGTTCCTGCCAAGGCGCTTTGCAGCCCTGTCTCCCGCAAGGCCGTGAAGGTAAGCGCCGCACACCGCTCCGAAGAAGGGATCTTTGACCCTGCCTGCAACGGAAGAGACGATACCAAGAAGCGTATCTCCGCAGCCTGCCACTGCCATCCCGTCATTACCCGCGGAGCTGATGGCAAATTTGCCCTCCGGTGATGCGATGAGGGTCTCGGCATCCTTTAAGATCACCACTGCATCCAGATCCTTTGCCGCCTTTAAGGCCGCATCCACTCTCGTCCTTCTGATCTGATCCATTGTAAGACCCGTAAGCCGTGCAAACTCCATCATATGGGGCGTAAGGATCAGTGAACAGCCTGTATTCAACGCACCTATCTTCAGTTTCTCATCCGAGGCGATCAGATTGATTGCATCCGCATCCAGGATCAGGACAGGCTTTTTATCACTTTCCGCAAGAAGCGTAAACAAAATGCCCAGCCTTTCCTTTGCAACCTCTGTGGTCCCCAGGCCGCAGCCCGCTGCGATCACATCCGCAAATCCGATGGCAGATGCGATCTTCTCCCGGGGCTTTTTATCCAGGGAAGCAAACACGCACTCCGGCAAAAATCCCAGCACCGGGTCCCGGATGCTCTTATCCGATAAGAGCCTGATATAACCCGCCCCCGATAAGAAGGCCGACCGCACCGCCAGCATGGCGGCTCCCGGAGCATCCGGGCTGCCTGCCAGAAAAGCGATCTTACCAAAGATCCCCTTATGGCCCCGGGGATCCCGCTTCAAAAGCCGCGCCAGATCCTTTTTATCCGGAAGAAATCCGGTCATCTCCTCCCCGTAAAAGATCCCGCAGCCGTTTACTTTCACCTTACCTGCCGCGTACTTTCCGTCGGCAAGGAGCAGGCCGCTTTTTAACGCCCCGAAACAAAGCGTAAGATCCCCCATGACGCAATCACCCGCGCCGGAAGGATCTGTCATTTTACATCCGTTGTCCGAATCGATCCCCGTAGGAACATCCAGGATCACCTTGGGGCCCTTGGCATCATTCATCCATCTGCAGGCCTCTGCGAACTCACCGGAAAGGGGTCTGCTCTGTCCAATCCCCAGGATCGCATCCACATAGACCGTATGTTTATCCCTTTTGATCTTTTCCTGATCGTCTCTCTCCGTAAACGAAGAAAGGACCAGCCTGCCGTCCTTCGCTTCCGAAGCAAGATGCTCAAGAACAGTTAGCTGATGCTTATTTTCTTCGGATCGCTTTGCAGGATCTCCCACAAAAAGAACGCTGCACTGCCATCCCTTTTCATACAATATACGGGCGACTACCATGCCGTCACCGCCGTTATTTCCCATACCGCAGCAGATCACGGCGCTGCGGCTTTTATCATACCTGTCCGCGATCTGTTCCGCTGCCCAGACACCGGCCCGTTCCATGAGGATCCGCGATCCGATCCCTCGCTCCTCCATGGTCCGTTTCTCGGCGCTTCGCATCTGATTTACTGTTACGATACGTTCCATCGACCCTTACCATCCTTACGAATCCGCCTTGCCATCTCCCACATCCTTAACCTCTCTGGAATCGGAGGAGATGACCATTCGTCCGTTCTTCTTCATCGGATTGTCATCCGGATTGTACTTCATATCAAAGATCTCTATGACCTCAGGTCCGAAGATATCATGCATGTAGGTATACAGCTCCTCATTGTAGATCTCTTTCTCCTGCTTGCGGACCACATTTTTCTTCAGTTCGATCCGAATATCGTTGATCCACTGCTCGATCTGCTTGATCTCTTCGGTGTTCTCCTTGATGGCACCGTAGCAGACCTCCATGGACATCAGCATCAGTGCCTTGTTCTCCCTGTAGATGGAACTGTCCAGATCCATCAGCACATCCTGCGCCGCCTCGATCTTCTCATTACATTCCTCGATAAGGCGTTTATTCTCGTTCTGCTTCTTATCCGCCTCAGGGCTGACAGGCTGCTGGTCATCCCCCATAAGACTTACGATCTCGTTCATCAGCTTCTGCTTCAGACGTTTGTAATCTTTGATATCGTTGGTGGCCTTGCCCTGCTTCTTCAAAAGCTCATTGACCACTTCTTCCTGTTTCAGGATCTCGTCGCTTACCCCTGTCTGCGTAAAAAGCCTGTGCCACTTGTTATCCAGTGTAAGTATCGGGATATTCTTCCCGTCCAGAGCCGGAATATATACCTCTTCCTTCCTTGACACTGCCGCACCTCCCTGCTGTTTTTCACATTTCCTTAGATTATACCTCATTTTTCCTCTCAGGTCTATTTCGAAGGCGCAGTTTTCGGAACTTTTCTTGCATTTTTCCCCTTCTTTCTCTATACTTGGATAGCGGAGGTCAGAAACATGTTATTATCCTGTCAGAACATCCATAAAACCTACCCTCAGCAGACCCTGTTCTCAGGGGCTTCTTTTCTGCTGGAGGACAATGATAAAGCAGCCATCGTAGGCAGCAACGGCACCGGTAAGACCACCCTGCTTCGCATGATCATGGGCAAGGAAAGACCCGATGACGGACAGGTTATCTTTGCAAAAGACAAGACCGTCGGATATCTGGCTCAGGAAAATGACAGTGCGCCGGATCTGACCATCTATGAGCTGATGCTGACGGCCCGGCCGGAGGTTGTGGCCCTTGAGACGAAGCTTGCCGAAAAAGAACGCCAGCTGCACCTGTTGCAGGAAGAAAGATCCGCCGATGATCCGCTCCTTTTGGAGGCAGCGGAGGAATATGCCCGTCTGCATACGGAGTTTGAACGTCTGGAGGGCTACAGCTACAAGAGCCTGCTGACCGGCGTTCTGAAGGGATTGGGCTTTACCGAGGCTGAATTTGACAAACCAATCGCCACCCTTTCCGGCGGCCAGAAAACCAGAGCTCATCTGGCAGCACTTCTGTTCCAGAACCCGGATCTGATCATTCTGGATGAGCCTACCAACCACCTGGACATCCGTTCTCTGGAATGGCTGGAAGGTTTTTTGAAAAATTATAAGGGAGCGGTACTTTTAGTCAGCCATGACCGCTACTTCCTGGACCATATCGTAACCAAGATCATCGCCATTGAAGAGAGGACGCTTCGCACCTATCAGGGAAACTATTCGACCTACTCCCAAAAAGCCGCCATGCTCTACGAGGCAAGACTGCAGGCCTATTACAAGCAGGAGGCAGAGATCGCCCACCAGGAGGCCGTCATTAAAAAGCTCCGCTCCTTCAACCGGGAGAAATCCATCAAGCGTGCAGAAAGCCGCGTCAAGAAGCTGGATAAGATGGAGCGCCTGGATAAGCCCGAGGTTCTGAACGATAAAATGCATCTGTCCTTAGAGCCTTTGTGGGAAAGCGGCAAGGATGTGCTCTCCATCAAAGACCTTTCCAAAAGCTTTGGGGAAAAGCAGCTGTTTGCCGATGTGGAGCTGATGATCCGAAAGGGCGAGCACGTTGCCGTGATCGGCGAAAACGGCACCGGCAAAACCACCCTTTTGAAGATCCTGACCGAGCTTGAGAATGCAGATACCGGAGAATATTCCTACGGTTCCAAGGTAAGGGTCGGCTATTATGATCAGGAGCACCAGGAGCTGTCCGAGGACAAGACCCTCTTTGAGGAGATCTCAGACGCCTACCCCGACCTTGACAATACCAGGATCCGTAATACCCTGGCTGCCTTTCTCTTCACCGGAGATGATGTGTATAAACAGATCAAAATGCTCAGCGGCGGGGAAAAGGGCCGGTTGTCTCTGGCCAAATTAATGTTATCCGGTGCTAACTTTCTGATCCTGGACGAGCCCACCAACCACCTGGATATTGCTTCCAAGGAGATCCTGGAGCAGGCCGTCAATGACTATACCGGAACCCTTTTGTATGTCAGTCATGACCGCTGGTTTGTGAACCGAACGGCAAGCCGTATTCTGGATCTCGCCGGAAAACGGTTCTTCGACTTCCCCGGCAATTATGACTACTATCTGGAGAAAAAACAGGATGTGGAGCGGGAGCTCTTTGCAGGCGCAGGCGGTAGCGAAACTGCCGGAAATACATCTGCCTCCACTGCTTCCGGCCCCGGCTCTTCGGAAGACGGTAAAACCGACTGGCAGCAGCAAAAAGCGCTTCAGGCACAGGAACGGAAGAAAGCCAACGCTTTAAAGAAATGCGAGGATGAGATCGAAAAGCTGGAAACGCAAAAGGAAGTGATCAACGCGCAGCTTTCCGACCCGAAGAACGGCACCGATCTTGCCCTGCTCACCCAGCTGACCAAAGAACTGGACGGGGTGACCGCCGAGCTGGATGATCTGTATGAAAAATGGGATGCGCTGTCCGAGTGACGCGCATCCCTTTTTATCTCTTATTATCTCTTATTCAACTCAGATCAAGCCCTGTCAGGCCATCACTCCCGGGGAACCCCGTGGAAAATGATACAGTTGGGGCTGTCGATCTTGATCTGTGGACCGCACATGACGATGAGGCCCTTTTTCAGATCCGTGGCAAAAAAGGTCATGGTACCGGATTCATGATTCAGGCTCACCAGATGCTTATTATCCGGGAAAAGCGCCACATCCTTGGGATAGTCTCCGCTCACCGGAAGGCAGAACAGCTTCTTCAGTTCCCCGTTTCTGTGATCGATCTCATATACCGTTGCCGAATTATCTCCCGCATTGGAGCTGACCAGATACTGCTCATCCAATGAGAAATTCAGTGCACTGGCAGCGGAACCCGTAGCATGGTAGTCATTGAGGGTGGAAATGTTCTGGATCTTGGTAAAGTAAGGGTTATCGTTCTTTTCCTTGTAGCTGTACACATCGATATAGCTCTTCATCTCATGTACGATATAAACGAATCTCCCGTCCTTGGTCATCTTGATATGACGGGGCGCCGAATCCAGCTCCGAGCGGATCACATCCACCAGCTTAAGCTTACCGGTTTCGGAATTCAGTCTGTAGATATCCACATGATCCATTCCCAGATCGGCAGCCATGAGATAGTGATTATCCCTGGTCATCTTCACGCAGCTGGCATGAGGTCGGAAGTTACGCTCCGCAACGGTACCCATACCCTTTAAGTAGATCTCATCGGTGATATCCCCCACGCTTCCGTCCCCGTGAAGCCGAAGGACGGTGATCTTGCCGTCGTGGTAACCGGCTACGAACAAGTACTTTTCGTCGTAATCCGTGGACAGATAACAGCCTCTCATACCGTTGATGGAGGCATGGTTCATGAATTCCAGATTCCCGTCTTCCAGGATATGATAACTCTCTACACCGGAGTCCGTGATGGAATACAGAAACTCCTCGTCATGGGAGATGGTAACGTAGGAGGAATTGGTGATCTGCACCTGATCCTTCTCCGTGAACCGACCGTTTTTCATATCCACATCATAGATCTTGATCCCGTGTCCGTTTCCCCTGGTATAGGTGGACACATATGCCACATACTTTTTTCCGGCAGTCATTCTCTTCTCCTTATCCTCCGAATCTCCCTTTTACAACGCGGCATCTCTTTGTGCCTGCTTCAGCGTTCTTTTAAAGGCTCTTTTGACACATTTGCGCATCCTTCTGTCCCGCATCCTTCTTGCCGGAGACTTCTGTTTTAACACATGCTCCCGGATGAAGGCAAAGGTCTTTTCCTCGCCGTATCTTGCCAGCATCATCAGCAGCATTTCCAGAAACTTTTCCGTGGTGGGATGTAAAAATCCTCTCCCCTTGCCTTTGGAAAAATAGGTCAGCGGATCGGAATCCTTATAATCCTTTCCGTTGTAGACCTTACTGGCGGCGATCCTGTCCATGAACATCTCCACCACATAACGCCTGGGCATCTTGGCAGGGGTGAATCCCCCGGGGATCTCATGAGTCGAATAATCGATCCAATACTCATAATGATGCTTGTTGCGTCCCTTGTGGTGCAGCCAGGCCGAGGAGTAGCCGATCACCTCGCGCTCTGCATTGTTGGGACTTCTGTCCCCCTGATAGTATCTGGCTCCCACGATGAATTCCGAAGGTGAATACTTGGACAGATCATGGGTCAGTCCCTGAAGATAGAGGCCTACGGCAAAGCAGCCTTTGGCCACCAGATATCTGTGATACGTTATGGTCTTAAAGTGTTCCCACGCCTTTACCATTCTTCTGCTTCCTCTTTTCCCCGGTAAGTGCCTTAGGCATAGTGCCGACAAGTATCATCATACTTCTGGGTCTTACGCGGATGCTCCGAAGTGAGGCATCCTTATCCTTCTGCGAAGCAGCATCGACATCCTTCCCATCATCCTTCAGGGGCGACCCTGAAGGCAGGAAGCCGGCGGGCTCTTCATCAGATCCGGCATCCTTGGTATCGCAGACCAGACGCCATTCATAACCCTGGGGCAGATCCGGCAGAGCAAAATCGTGCTGGATCCAGTGCATGTTCATCGCAATATAGATAAAATCGTCCGTCCTGCCGCCGGGAAGGCTCTCATACAGGCCGCAGAGCATGATGCCAAGATGCCTGTTGTAGTTCTCCATCTGTGCGTACCAGGCGTTCTTGCCATGATAGGACAGATCCGGATAACCGCAGGAGATGGTATCCATGATCCTCATGGACTCTTTCCTGTGCAGTACGGGATGTGATCTGCGGAAAGCGATGAGCTCTTTGGTATAAGCCAGGAGCCGCTCTCCCATCTTATCCCATCTCCAGGAAAGCCAGTTGATCTCGTTGTCCTGACAGTAGGGATTGTTATTACCGCTGGCGCTGTGTCCGAATTCATCCCCTGCCTGCAGGAAGGGAACCCCCTGTGACAAAAACAGAAAGCCGAGAGCATTTTTCCTCTGGGAAAGACGCATCTGCTGAATGCTCTTCTTACGGGAAATGCCTTCCACGCCGCAGTTCCAGCTGTAGTTATATTCACTTCCGTCCCGGTTGTTCTCACCGTTGGGTCCGTTATGCTTCTGATCAAAGCTCACCAGATCCATCAGGGTAAAGCCGCGGTAGTCTGCGATATGGTGTACCACCGCTTCCATACTCGGGTTGCGTCTCATATGCTCTGCCATGGGACGGAGCATATCCTCGTCACCCTTGAGATACTTGCGGGCATCGCAGCGGAAATCATCCTTGTAGGAGGCCAGATTCCGAAACAGCGGTACTCTTCTGCCTTCTCCGAAGATCCTCTCTCCGTCGGGCTCCTCCATGATCAGCTTGGTCCTTGCCAGCAGCGGATCCAGTGCCAGCAGGGATCTGGGGATCTTCATTCCCACCAGATGGAAACCGTCCACATGATATTTGATCACCCAGTGATGGATCACCCTTTGAATATAGCAGGGATCACACCGAAGGGGGAAATAGATCTGCATGATGATCTCAATCCCGGCCTTATGCAGGGAACAAATCAGACGCTTCAAAGATAACGCCGGATCGCCGATGGCCGAATAAGCGGCTTTGGGTGCGAAAAAATAATTGCCCCGGTCACCGAAGCCCCAGTAGTTGATCCGGTACTGCCAGTTTCCGTTCTCCGAACCTCCGTAAAGCTCGGCTTTTTTCTCCGTTGCTTCATAGGCTGGATTTAAGATGATCTCGTCGAATTCATAGATGGGCATGCACTCCACGGTGGTAATGCCCAGGCTCTTGAGGTAGGGGATCTTATCCTCTACTCCCTCGAAGGTACCGCGGCGCTGCTTATCCACCTTGGAAGAAGCATGTCTGGTAAAGCCTCTGACATGCAGTCCGTAAATGATGGTATCCGCAAAATCCGTCTCGGGGCAACGATCTGAGCCCCAGTCGAATTCCTCTCCCGAAGGGATGGTGGCACGAAGGGGCTTATCCTCTCCGCGGAGCTTTCCCCAGACATTCCTTCCGTCCACGCCCTCGGCGTAAGGATCCATAAAGGTCTTATCATCACAATAAAAGAGATAATAGCGATACTGGGAAAAGTCCCCCGTAAGTAGGGCTGCATAGATATTGCCGATCCTGCATTTTTCCGTAAAAGCAACCTTCAGAGGCTTTCTGCGGCTGTCATAGAGCAGGATCCCGCATTCCTTTTTGGGCAGGTAATCCAGCGCAACCGCTACATTATACCCGCCGGCTGCGGGCGTAACCCCCATGGGATAGGGGCTGCCTTTTTGCAAAACAAACTGATCTTTCATATAAAACGAGATTTCCTTTTCTTCCGGCTTGGTTGGCG
This sequence comes from Lachnospiraceae bacterium, assembly GCA_024693845.1. Lineage (GTDB taxonomy): Bacteria > Bacillota > Clostridia > Lachnospirales > Lachnospiraceae > RGIG7926. Next base: position 18,537 of record JAILKJ010000039.1, on the reverse strand, counting down.
ATGTTATACGATCTTGGGCATGATGTCGCAGACATGCTCATGGATCACAAGATCCGCCGCCTTATCCGTGAAGTGTTCATGCTTAGTGATGAGGATCAGCTTGTTGTCCTGGTAGTGATTTACCGCAAACTTCACCATGTTGTCAAAGAGGTTGGTGCCCAGCACCAGAAGTACTTCCGCCTTTGATACCGCATTCACCGCATCGGTCAGAATGTCGTTTCGCATCCTCTCGCCGTGAAGCCTGATACCGGGACGGATGGTTCCGCCGCATTCGTCACAGACAGGCATTCCCTTGCTGTCCCTTAAATACTCCATGGGAAAGAGCTTCTGACACTTGCTGCAACGGTTATCATGGATGTTTCCATCCAGTTCATATACGTTCTCGATCTCGTATTCCTTATTCAGTCCGTAGATGTTGTAGGTAAGCACCCCTTTCAGTTTTCCCGATTTCTGAAGCTTTTCGATAGCCGGGAAGGTTGCGGTGGTGTGAAGGTTCGTACTCAGGATTTCCTTCTTGTAGAACTCGTAAAAGCGCTCCATACGCACATTGTAGAAGGATGCGGACATGATCTCCTCAGGACACTGGTGATACTCCTCCTCGATCCTGTAGGCCTCCGTATCCCTGTCATAATTCAGTGCGCCGCATTCCATCATCACGCCGATACCAGCCATGATCACCACATTATCGGATTCCGCGATCAGCCGTCTTGCATAAGCCACCTTTTCATCCGTATCCATTTGGGCTGCTTTTTTCTGAGTTTCGTTCATGATGCTCTCCTTAGCGAAAAACCTTCCATTTTCTTCTTGCCGTTTCCCGGGATTGCTGTTATAGTAATCACACGGCAGCTCGTTGTACATACAACATCCATAATCTGCTTCATTATACCACACTTTTTATGGATTTGTCACGGATAGCCGCCAAAAAGACGTTTAGCAGAGGAGATTAAAGATGTCTGACGAAAACAAAACCTTTGAAGAACCCGAAGAAGAAATGACAGTGACCATCGAAACCGATGACGGAAAGACTACGGAGTGCGCCGTTCTAACCATTTTTGAGGTGGGCGATCAGGATTACATCGCACTGATGCCCGTAGAGGATCTGGAAAATGGGGATGAAGAAAGCGAAGGCACCGTATGGTTCTACCGCTACAGCGAGAATCCCGACGATCCCAACGAAGAGCCCGAGCTTTCCGACATCGAGGATGACGATGAGTTCGAAGCCGTTATCGATGCTTTTGACGAGTACCTGGATAATCTGGAGTTTGACGAAATGTAAGGCTGCAGCTCTTTTACAAAGAGAGACAGTCTGCTCTCTACGCCGTACCAGCTGATGAGCAGAGTGTGTCTTGCTCTTGTCATGGCGACATAGAACATCCGCCGCTCTTCAGCAAGCTGCTCTCCGGTAAGCCCTCTTCCCTTGGGAACGGCTCCGTCGCAGACACCCGGCAACAGCACCCTGTCAAATTCAAGCCCCTTTGCCCCGTGATAGGTCATGATCATGATCCCGTTACCCGGCAGGGGGCTTTTTTGATCCGGCTGCTGCAGGAAGCTTTTCTCGTAGGACCGAAGCTGCTCCAGAAATTCCGCCGGCTTTGTCGTCCCTTCAAACCCTTCCAGGAACGCCATCCCTTCCAGCCCCTCTTCCCTCTCCTTTTCTTCCAGGGATCTGATATAGGATTCATACCCCATGGTCTTGAAAAAGTACTGCTTTGCCGCAAACAGATCCAGACTGCGCGCGAAAGCAAGCTGCCCTGCAAATTTCTCCCAGTCTCTTGCCGCTTCGGTAAGACCTCTTTCATACAATCCAGAGGCCACCCGGTCTATATCCACCCTGCGCTCCGAAAGTGCGCCGCGAAGAAGCCCTCTTTGGGGTTTGTTCATGAACCGGAGCAGATCCGATCTTTCTCCGGAGCCATGGAGGAATCTGATAAAGGCCGCAAAATCCCTGACGGATTCCAGCTCGTAAAGCTTTCTTCTTTTTTCCCGGATAAAAAAGGGTATACCTGCGGCGATCAGCAGGGAAGCATAGTTTTCCATCTCCCTGTTGGTCCTGACCAGAATGGCCACCTTCTCCCTTTGCAGATCATATCCTTTCAGACATTCAAGGATCCCCTTTCCCTCTCCGGCTGCGCTTTCATAGTGTTCGATCAGCACTTCACCCCGGGACTCCTTCACCTCCGATACGCTTCTTTTCTCAAAGCGTTCTCCATTATGGCTTATGCTGATCTGCGCCGCATCCGCAATGGCAGGATCACACCGAAAGTTCCTGGACAGGGTGATGCGCTTCACATCTTCCTCCTGTTCAAAACGCTTCATCAGGGAAGGATCGGAACCCCGGAAGGAATAGATGGCCTGATCGTCATCCCCCACTGCCACAAGGTTTCCGCATTCCTCTGCCAGAAGGGACATGATCTCATACTGTAGAAGGTTGATGTCCTGAAATTCGTCGATCTGCAGATAGGAAAAGCGTTTTTGCCAAAACTGTCGAACCTCGCTTTTTTCCCAGAGAAGTTCTCTGCAGAACAGCAGGATGTCGTCAAAGTCCAGCTTGCCGCGGAGCCGGCACTCCTGCGTGTAGGCAGCAAAAAAACGGCTCCCCTGCCCTCTTTCTTTGCCGGTATTTTTCTGATAGGAAATATCGGAAAGCAAAGCTGCGGGATCTTTTTGGATGATATCGTTGTCTGTCGGAAAATGCCTGATAACGGCTTCAATGATCTGCTTTTGTTCGTAGGGCGAAAGAAAGGTAAAGCCCTGATAATATCCGGAAGAACGGATGATCTGATAGAAAACGGAATGAAAGGTTCCGAACACCGCTTCGGCGGCTTGCGGAAAGCGCTCTGTGGCCCGCCTTTGCATTTCGGCGGCGGCGCTTGTGGTAAAGGTCACGGTAAGGATCCGAGAGGGAGGCACCTTCCAATGGTCCATCAGATAACCGATGCGGGAGGTGATCACGCCGGTCTTACCGCTGCCGGGCCCTGCCAGCACCAACGCCCTGCCGTCCTTAAAGGTTATGACAGAGCGCTGATCGGCGGTGGCCCCTTCGAGCATATGGATCAAAGGGCATCCGCCTCCTTTTCCAGCTTTGCGATGGCCTGCTCAATGCGGCTGATGCTCTCTTCTTTTCCCAGAAGGGCCATCAGCTCGGTGGCGCCTCCCGGCGTCATCTGCTTGCCGGAAACCGCGGTACGGATCGGCCACATCACATAGCCGTTCTTGTACTCCTTTTCTCCGGCGAAGGCCAAAAGTCTTTCATAAAGAGCGTCGTTGCTGTAATCGGTCTGCTCCTGCAGGATGGGAAGTACCTCCTTAAGAACCGCGAGACTGCTCTGGGCATTCGTCTTCATCTTCTTATGTGTGTACATCGCTACATCGTACTCCGGAACTTCTTTCAAGAAGTCAATTAGATCCGGGATATCCGGGAACACCTCGATCCTGGTCTGCACCATCTTTGCGATGGTCTCAAAGTCCATTTCTCGACCAACCGTCTCTTTGATGATTGGCAGCGCCTTCTCATAAAAGGCGTCAAAGTCCATGGCCTTGATATACTCGCCGTTCATCCATTTCAGCTTGGTAAAATCGAAAACGGCAGGGGATTTGGAGATATGGGTGTAGTCAAAGGCTTCCACCAGCTCCTGCAGGCTGAAGATCTCCCGATTATCCACCGGAGACCAGCCAAGGAGCGCCACAAAGTTCACCACTGCCTCCGGAACAAAGCCCTGCTCGATCAGATCCTCATAGGAGGAATGACCGGAGCGCTTCGACAGCTTCTGATGGCTCTCATCCGTAATGAGGGGACAATGGATATAGGCGGGAACCTCCCAGCCGAAGGCTTCGTAGAGCAGATTGTACTTCGGGGAAGAGGAAAGGTACTCATTACCTCTTACCACATGGGTGATGCCCATCAGATGGTCATCCACCACATTGGCAAAATTATAGGTGGGATATCCGTCGGACTTGATCAGGATCATATCATCCAGCTCGCTGTTATCCACGGAAATATCTCCGTAAAGCTCATCATGGAAGGTAGTGGTACCTTCCGTGGGTACGTTCTGACGGATCACGTAGGGCATGCCTTTTGCCAGGTTCTCCTCGATCTCCTCTTTAGACAGGGAAAGACAATGCTTATCGTAGACGTTGATCTCCTTTGTGGAACCGTCTTCCAGAGTGATGGTCTGGCTCAGACCCTCCAGTCTTTCCTTATCGCAGAAACAGTAATAGGCCTTGCCTTTTTCGATCAGCTGCTTTGCATACTCAAGATACAGACCCTTGGCCTGACGTTCGCTCTGCACATAGGGTCCGAAGCCCTTATCCTTGTCGGGACCTTCGTCATGGATCAGTCCTGCTGCTTCCAGGGTCCTGTAGATGATATCCACCGCTCCCTCCACATAGCGTTCCTGATCCGTATCCTCGATCCTGAGGATAAAATTGCCTCCCTCATGCTTTGCCACGAGATAGGCATAAAGCGCTGTCCTTAAGTTGCCCACATGCATCCTTCCCGTAGGTGAAGGTGCAAACCTTGTTCTGATCTTAGTCACTGACTCATTTCCTCCGTCGTTAAAATTCTCCTGATCCGATATCCTTGTCCGGGATTTTTTTCTCTGTCCCGGCCTTGAATTCATTCACCTGTTTGGTAGCCGAAGCAATGGCAATATTGGTTCCCGCGCCGGCTACGCAGCCGCCGGGACAGGCCATTCCCTCGATAAGGCAGCCGTTCTTTTTGCCGGCCTTTGCCAGCATCAGGATCTTGCGGCATTCCGCCAGGGATTCGGCATGCTCTATGTTCACTTCCACATCCGGATAATACTCTCTGATGCATTCCTCAATGGCCGCAGCCACGCCGCCTGCCACACCGTATCCTCTTCCGGCTCCGGTGGCATCCTCCACCTTCTCATCCGTCTCAATGGTTTCGGGATCGATGCCTCTGGCTTCGAACATACCCTCCAGCTCTTCGAAGGTGATGACGAAATCCACATCCGACCGTACTGTCCTTCGGGATGCCTCCAGCTTCTTGGAGGCGCAGGGTCCGATGAATACCACGCTTGCATCGGGATGTTCCTTCTTGATTACTCTCGCCGTTGCCACCATAGGGGTTAAAGCATTGGAGATCTTATCAATGGTATCCGGGAAGAACTTCTTGGCCAGCATCGCCCAGGAAGGACAGCAGCTGGTCAATAGGAAGGGCAGCTCACCTGTGGCCACCTCTTTTGCATAGTGCTCTGCCTCGGTGATACAGCCATAATCCGCACCGATGGCGGTCTCATAAACATCTTCAAAGCCCAACTGCTTAATGGCCGCCTTGAACTGGGCCGGCGTTGCCTTACCGAACTGACCCACAAAGGCCGGTGCCACCTGTGCGATGATCTTCTTGCCGGACTGCAGGGACCGGATCAGCTGGAAGATCTGGGACTTATCCGCAATGGCTCCGAAGGGGCAGCTTACCATGCACTGACCGCAGGAGACGCATTTTTCATTATCGATGGTAGCTCTGCCCCGCTTGTCCGAAACAATGGCACCCACGCCGCAGGCTGCGGAACAGGGACGTCTCTGATGAGAGATGGCATCATAGGGACAAACGGATTTGCACTTACCGCATTTGATGCACTTTTCCTGATCGATATAGGACTTGCCCTCCTTCATGGTCATGGCTCCCCGGGGACAAACCTCACGACAGGGATGAGCAAGACAGCCCATGCACTTATCCGTCACAAAATAGGTATTCTCGGGGCAACTGTTGCAGGCAGAAGGGATGACCTGCATCAGAGGCGGTTCATAGTATTTCTCTGCGATATTACTCTCTTCCACTCCCTGGGATACATGGACCGGCTTATCCTCCTGGCGCAGGCTCATACCCATGGCCAGACGGAGCCGCTCTCTTACCACGGCTCTTTCCCGGTACACGCTTTCCCAGTATTCATTGTCTTCTCCGTTGACAAGCTTGTAAGGAAGCGCCTCCATATCATCAGTCAGATTCTTGGATTCATAGGCCAGTGTGGCCACTTCCCTGAATACGCTTCTTCTAACTTTGCGTACCTCGGTATCGATCCCTCGCATATTTTCCTCCCGGTATCGAACGATTATGGTTGCGAAAAAGAAAAGCGGAGCATTTTCCTCCGCTTTTCCACATTTCAATTATTTTGACTCATCAGAAAATGCTTACCAGCTTCTTCTTCTCTGCTTCATACTCAGCATCGGATAAGATACCGTTGTCACGAAGCACTTTGAGCTTCTTGATCTTGGTCTCGAATTCGGAGATATCCTCTGCAATGCCTGCCAGTGCAATGGTATCCGTAGTGGACGGTGCAGGTGCTGCCGGTGCTGCAGGAGCCGGAGCTGCTGCCGGTGCCGGTGCTGCAGCGGTAGGTGCCGCAGGTGCGGGAGCCGGTGCTGCCGGTTTGGGAGCAGGTGCTGCCGGTGCCGGTGAGGGAGCAGATGATGCAGGAGCCATTCCGCTGCTCTGTCTGATCCTCTCGGTAAGGGCTGCTGCTTTCTCCTTGGCGTCCATAACCGCCTTGATCAGCTGGTCGCCTTCAGCGAAGCCGGGCAGATACAGGAATCTGGTATATCTGTTCTCGGGACCACCCTCAAGTGAGATCATCAGATCCTTGCCGTTGTTGGATACTTCCTTGACATTCAAAAGATAGTGGGAAACATTATCGATTCTTGTATTCAGGCCCTTATTGTTATCTCCGATGGAAAGCCTGCCACTGATACGCAGGTTCGATACAGCCACACGATAATCCTCATTTCTTGCAAGCAAGCCGGATTTATGCGACCATTCCTTTTGATAAAGGATCTTCTCCATCCTGATGCAGTTGTTGCAAACTTCATTGGAAGCATCTTTTCCGCAAACTGAACACTTCATCTTTCATCACTCCCCACTACTGATTAGTTGATAATAAGCCGTGACACCCATATCTTCATAAACGCATCACAGCAAATTATATTATAAAGCTAAAATCTCGTTTTGTAAACCACACATCAACGAAAAATTTTAGTTTATTATGTAAATATATTCTAACATGTAGTCTTTTTTAATTGCAACTATTGTTTAAACAATTTTCGTAATTGTGGTTGTTTTTTTGCATGATTCGGTTTTCTTTACTTTTTCAGGGAAAAATGAGTATAATAGACAGGAATTCATACACATCAAGGAGGCAAATATGGAAACCATTCAGATTCAATACTTAAACGACGAGATCACCCGCCTTGACTATATTGACGGCAAATCCGACTGGATCGACTTAAGAAGTGCCGAGGACGTGGAACTGAAGCAGGGGGAATTCAGACTGATCCATTTGGGCGTGGCCATGAAACTGCCCGACGGATACGAAGCGCATATCGTTCCCAGAAGCTCCACTTTCAAGAATTTCGGTATCATCCAGACCAACCACTGCGGCATCATTGACTGCTCCTACTGCGGCCCCAACGACTGGTGGAGAATGCCGGTTTATGCGGTCCGAGATACAAAGATCAGCAAAAATGACCGCATCTGCCAGTTTCGTATCATGAAAAATCAGCCCTCCATCGTATTCGAAGAGGGCCGATTAAGCGGCGATGACAGGGGTGGATTCGGATCCACCGGCAAGGCGTAAAGCCTTCAGTTTCTGTGACGGATGGGCTTATAATCCTCACACCATAATACCGGCACTGTGGGATCGGTCTTTTCCAAAGTCTTTTTAACGTCGATGACTCTCTGGTTGGAAGACCCCTTCCACAGAAGCTTGGGATCCTTCTTATCGATCTCAAACTCACCGTCTACCAGCACATCCACGTATTGCATGGCAGGATAATGAAGCACATGCTCCCAGGAATCTCCCGTATAGAGCCAGATGGTCTTGTCCGGGTATTTTTCCCTGATCTCTGCCATGAGATTTCTCACCCCAACCCTGTTGGCGGGATGCAGGGGGTCTCCTCCGGAAAAAGTGATCCCTGAAATATAGTCCTTTTCCAGCTGGGCAAAGAGTTCTTCCTTTGCCGCATCATCAAATTCCAGGCCGCCGTTGGGATCCCAGGTCAGGGGATTCTGACATTCCTTGCAGCAATGCGCGCATCCCGCCACCCAGAGTACAACGCGCAGGCCGTCTCCGTTTAACATATCATCGTGGGTTATATTGTGGTATCGCATTACATTGATTTCCTCTCTGCAATCTCAGCCATCTTCGCATCGGACAGGCGGGTGTCGCCGTGAACGCGGGAATAAGCCAGATATCCGTTCATCCGGTCGATCTTGGTCAGGTTCCTGCTGCCACACTTCGGACAGACATCCATCTCCAGCTCCTGGTGACCGCAGTCATCGCAGTAAGCAAGGGACATGTTCACGCCCTCGTAGAAGCCCATGTCCATGGCTCTGCGGATCAGGGTCTTGATCGCCTCGAGATTATAATCAATGGGATACTTCACATATTGGATCTTGCCGCCGTTGGACAGCTCCCAGAAACGGTACTCGGTATCCTGCTTCTGAATGGGAGTGATATCCTCGGTCACATGGCAGTGGAAGCTGTTGGACACATACTCTCTGTCGGAAACTCCCTCTACGATGCCGTACTTAGCCCTGAACTGCTTAACCTGCAGTCCGCAGAGGTTCTCTGCCGGCGTTCCGTAGATGGCATAGAGATGTCCGTCCTCTTCCTTGAACTGTTTTACCTTCTCGTTGATATGCTCCAGAACCTCCAGGGCGAACTGACCGTCCTCCACCAGAGATTTGCCGTTGTAAAGCTCCTGCAGCTCGTTAAAGGCCGTGATACCAAAGGAAGCCGTAGCGGACTTCAGGATGGGTTTGATCTTGTCATGCAGCTGCAGATGTCCGCCCAGGAAACCGCCCTCGCAGTAAGCCAGCGGGTTGGTGGAGGCACGCATCTCTCCCAGGTAAGCATAGGTACGGATATGGAGCTGACGGATCAGATTCAGATAGTAATCCAGAACCTCGTAAAAGTCCCTGCTCTCCTGACGCGCCTTAGCCAGGATCATGGGCAGATGCAGGGATACGGCACCCACATTGAAACGTCCCACAAATACGGGCACATCGTTCTCATCCGCCGGATTCATGCCGCCACGCTCATACCAGGGTGACAGGAAGGCACGGCATCCCATGGGGGAGATCACCTTGCCGTACTGCTTGTACATGCTGGCGATGTAGCCCTTGCCCGTCAGAGACAGCCAGTCGGGATACATGGTCTTGGCGGAGCATTCCACGCCCGCTTCAAACACGTCCTCCAGCTCGCAGCCGGGGCCGTGAAGATTCTCATCATACAGAAATACGATCTTGGGGAAAAGCACGGGCTTCTTGTGATCCTTCTTACCCTGTCCTTTTCTTCTCACGTTCAAAAGTGAGATGGTGGCCTGCTTGGCAAACCTTCCCTTTCCAAGGCCCGCGGTCACGGTGATGAAAGGATAGTCGCCACGGCTGGATGCCACGGTATTGAACTTGTACTCCCAGCCCTGGAAGCCCTGCTCAAACTCCTTGCACACATCCGCCCAGGACTCTGCCTCAGCGGTCTCACGGTCAATACCCAGCCTGATATACTTATCGATATTTCGCTTATAGGACTTCTCCGCATAGGGCTCCAGGATCTTGTCCACCTCGGGTACGGTAAAGCCGCCGTACTGCTGGCTGGCAGCCGAAAGCACGATATCACCGATAACGTCAAAGGCCACATCCAAAGTCTTGGGCTCGTTATACCAGATATTACCCATCTCAAAGCCGCCGGAAAGCACATGAGCCACATCGAAAAGGCAGCAGTTCATGGTATCCCTGCGGGCCGACATGTCATGGACATAGATATAGCCGTCTCGGCAGGCCTGGATCTCTTCCGTGGTCATGAAGAATTTCTGATACAGCTCCTTGTTAAACTGGTTGAAGATCAGGCTTCTCTTGGTGGAAACCAGAGCGGAGTCGGTATTGGCGTTCTCCTTGTCTCCGATATACATGATGGACTGGCTCTTTTTATAAACGTCATCCATCATTTTTACAAAGTCCTGCTTGTAATTACGATAATCACGATAGGACTTGGCTACGATGGGCTTCACATCCTCCAGAGCCGACTCCACGATATTATGCATGATGGGGATCGGGATCTTGTCATCATCCAGATCATCCACCTTATCCACCACATACTGGCAGATATGCTTCTTCTCTTCTACGGTAAATTTGGTCAGCGCACGATAGGCACTCTTGCCCACCGCATCAATAACCTTCTGGACATTGAAAGCCTCCAGGCTTCCGTCCTTCTTGATCACCCTGACATCCTTCTTGGGGCGGAACAGACTGCCGTAATCCACGTCATCCGTTTCCATCTGCTTATCCCTTTCCGTATCGCCCATACTGTCTCCTCTCCTTACAAAAAGCGGCTTTGCGTCATCACAATACAAACACCCGGAGCGCAATGGCAGGTCATCCGGGTTTTCACAACTCTCCCTAATGGGGAGAATTGCGGAATATATTGTGATTCATCATCTTCCCTTTACTATATCTTGTGTTTGTGTTATCAGTATACGGGATTCCCCCTTTAGTGTCAATGAGCGAATCTTCCTTTGTGAATTCTATACAAAAAGAGATGGCGGCGATTGTAAAAAATCACCACCATCTCAAGTTTCGTCATATATCTTTGCCACCTGCTGCAGGAAGTCTCTGTACTCCTCCACCACTCCGGCGGGTGAAACGAGCCTTACCTTGCCTCCCAGTCCCGTCAGCCATCCGAAGAACTGGTGTGATACGGAGATGGTAACGTGGGTCGTGTAGACTCCCTCGCTCCTCTCCCGGATCGTAATGTCCTTTCCGAAGCGGTCAATGACCACGCCGATCATCTCTTCGGGGAAATCCATGATCACGGTCTCCGTCTTTCCGGCAAACATGGAAAAGTCCCTGCCGGCGATCTGGACCGGGTTCTCTTTTCCCGTGATCTCCTTACCTTCCCGTCTTTCGGATAATACCTGAAGGTCCTTCATCTTATCAACGCGATAGTACTTGCTCTTGCCCGCATCCGCATCGTAGGCCACCAGATAATAGTATTCATCTTTCCAGATCAGAAAAAAAGGGCTGGCCTCATAGGTCTTGCCTTCCCTTCTGGCATGGAGCTTACGGTCGCTTCCCCAGTCGTAGTAATGGAAGCTGATCTGCTTATCTTCCTGCATCGCCCTGTGGATCTCATCCACGATATAGTAGATGCTTTCGTTGTCGTTCTTGATCCGCTCTACGTAAACGGCTCGCTCCAGCTGCCCTGCGTCATGACGGGATGCCAGCTTCCCCAGCTTTCCGATCAGCTCACGGGTCTTCTTTTCCGTTATGAATTTGGACGCCAAAGCCGCATCCACCAGGAGCTTGAGCTCCGCCAGCTCAAAATCACGGGTGGCAAGACAGTATCCGCCGCCCACTCTGCTCTTAACCTGCAGGATATCATACCCGAAATCCTCCAGAAGATGGAGATCCGCATAGATGGTCTTGCGTTCCGCGCTGATCTGATGGCGCTCCAGATAAGCAATGATATCCTGGGTCGAGACCAGATGCTCTTCGTCACTCTCTTCGCTCAGATACTTCAGAATATACAAAAGCTTCAGTTTTTGATTCTCGGACTTAGCCATATGGATCCGTGCCTCTTACGCTTCCTTAGCCGTCTCGCTTTCCGTTTCGGTAGTGGCAGCCGCCTTGGCATCCTTGGCTTTTCTCCACTTCACACCAATAACGAAACCAATGGCACCTACTGCCACGATGATCGCCATCAGAAGGATGTAGGAAAGGAATTGATTGAGAAATAAAATAAAATTATTCATGCTTGTCCTCCCGTTATCTGATCCGCCGCCTACAGGATGGGCTTTGCGGTCTTTTGCTTATCGGATACCCCCTCCGTGCTCTCGGGCATGAAAAGGATCTTCACAGTATAGAACATGATCTTCAGATCCATCAGCACGCTGCGCTGGGAAATGTAGATCAGATCCAGCATCAGCTTATCCAGAGGGGTGGTATTGTATTTGCCGTAGATCTGGGCATAGCCGGTAAGGCCCGCCTTTACCTTCAGTCTCATGACAAACTCCGGCAGCTCTTTTTCATATTCATGGGCGATCTCCGGCCGCTCCGGTCTGGGCCCCACGATGGACATATCCCCCTTCAGGATATTGAAAAGCTGGGGAATCTCATCGATACGGAACCGTCTGATCACGTTGCCCACCGCAGTGATCCTGTCATCATTGGCCGTAGCGAGTCTGGCGCTCTTTTCGGAATTCTCCCGCATACTGCGGAACTTGTAGATGTAAAACCGCTTCCCGTCCACCGTCAGTCGCTTCTGCTTGTAAAGGATGCTGCCACCGTCCTCGATCTTGATGGCGATGGCCGTGATCAGCATAAAAGGCGAAGCGATCAAAAGACCAATGAGGGAAAGGATGATGTCCGTCATCCGTTTCGCTGCCGGGTAATACCAGGCCTCCTCCGCCTTCTTATTGCGAAGGAAGGGTGTATCAAAGTAATGGGAAACATCGCTGCTCCTGACGATGATATCCTCGATACCCATGGAAAAATGAATGTCTATGTGTCTGACATCGCAATACATGATCAGCTCATGGCGGAAATGCAGATCCACATCACAGACATAAACATCCTGACACTTATCCAGGACCTTCCGGATCTTGGCCCGATCCTCCTTCTGATCATAGCAGGCAAGCACGTTGTAGCGGTAGGAAACCGCCTTGATCTTGCGAAGCAGCAGCTTATACTGGTCGCTGCCGTAAATGATCATCATCCTGCGGGGTTCGTCATATTTGGCATGGAGCCGGTTCATCACGAAGATCACCAGGCTGATGCCCATGATCTGCAGCAGGAACACAAGGATGAACAGGCTTACCTTGATCCTCTTGAAGTTATGAAACCAGAAGAAAGCGGCCACGAACAGCGCCATATTGCCGATGCCGTAGGCCAGCACCTGGGAAAAAGCCAGCTCCGTTAAGTGATAGGCTCCGATCTTGTGCGCCTTATACATCTTGGCAAAGATCATATATACCACGCTGTAAAGGATCCCGACGATCAACAGCGTTCTGGTTCCGAAGTAACCTTTTTTCCAGCCGGGGCCGACATTCCAAAACCACAGCAGGATCGCGGAAACAAACGCCACCAGCAGGCTGATCAGCGTATAGATATCCCGGATAAGCTGCTTTATGCTTTCCTTACTCATTATTTCTCCTCAATTGCCCCGATAAGATCAATACGCCCCCGATTATATCATCTTTATCCCTGGTTAGCAAATCCTTCGTCTTCCATCAGGTCGTCCCCGTCCGCCGCAGCCGTTGCCAGCTTATCGCAGCGCTCGTTCCCCGGATTCCCGTCGTGTCCCTTCACCCAGACAAAATCCACCCGGTGGGGCTCCTTGGCCTTCAAAAGCCTCTGCCACAGATCCACGTTCTTCACCGGCTTTTTCTGGGAGTTCTTCCACCCGGATCTGATCCAGCCATCCACCCAGTGATCCTGAAAGGCCTTCACCAGATACTGGGAATCCGAATACAGCGTCACCTCGCAGGGGCGGTTCAGCGCCTCCAGTCCCACGATGGCCGCCAGCAGCTCCATCCGGTTGTTGGTGGTCTGCACATATCCCCGGGAAAGTTCCATCTCGTGAAGCTGTCCCTTTGTGTCCGTATATTGCAGGACGCATCCGTAGCCTCCGGGTCCGTTGGGATTCCCCCTGGCCGATCCGTCCGTATAGATCGTAACCTTCATCTTGTCCTCTTTTCCTAAGCTTATTCCCACCGGCCGGTCTGCTCGAAATGCCGGGCCCTCTCCTGTGCCTTCCTCGTCACTTCCTCTTCAAAGCCCATGACGGAAAGAAGCCGGATGGCATTGCGGCTTGTGGCCTTGCCCTCCTGCAGCCGATAGTTAAACAGGACGTCATCGCCCTGAATGGTCTCTTCAAAATGATAATTGGAAAAATGCCCGCCCAGCAGCTCTGTCAGCTCAATGTCATGAGTCGCCGCAAAGACAAACACTCCCTTTTCCGAAAGGCTTTGCAGGATCTGGGTGGAGGATGCGATCCGCTCCACCGTATTGGTACCTCGTAAAACCTCATCCACAAAGCACATGATGGGAACCGAAGGCTGGGCATTGTTTTCATCCGCCGCCTCCAGGATCCGCCGCAGGGCTTCGATCTCCACAACGAAATAGCTCTTTCCTCCCATCAGATCGTCCCGAAGGGCCATGGAGGTATAGATCCTGTAATCCGAGCTTTCAAAATACGAAGCCGGAACAATGCCTACGCTTCTGGATAAAAGCTGGGCAACCGCCACCGTCTTCAGGAAGGTGGACTTGCCGGAGGCATTGGATCCGGTCAGAAGCATGGAGCCGGTAAGCTCCACATCGTTGGAAACCGGGTCACTCAGCAGAGGATGGTACAACCCTGTGGCCTTCAGATACACTTTGCCTGCATTTTTCTCTGAAGAGTCTTCCTCCAGGCCCGCATCATAGCAGCAGGTCGGCAGACTTGCGGCAAACTCCCCCGCGGAGATCATGGCCTCGATGTAGCCCGTCTTATAAAGGAGGTCTTCCAGCGCTTCCTCTTTTTCCTGAAGCTGGCGGAGCATGGAGTTGAATTTGATGATGTTCAGGTGCAGCCCCATCCTCAGGTAATCCATCAGGATATCCAGGGGATCCGAGCTCATGACCTTCTCCCCTGTAAGAAAAAAGGCAAATCTCTCAAAGCCGCGAAAGGCCCTGATATCCTCAGAAATATCGGACAGGATATCCGAAAGCTCCCCGATGCCACAGTTTTCCAGGCTGCGGGCGCCGTGAAGGATCCTCAGGATATATCCGAAGGTGGCGATATAAGGCTCGATCCCCGCTTTCAGCTTAAAGTACAGCAGAAAATTCACCAAAAACAGGGTGATGAGACAAAACAGCCCCACCGAAGGGTTCAGAAACACGGAAAGAATGGCCGCCAGCATCAGAACGATCATCAGATAATGACCGGCGTTACTCTTTGGCGAAAGCTCCATGACCGAATCCAGATAATCGTAGACCGAATAACGGTCCGTTCGTCCTATCCCGGCATAAAAGAGCTGGAGCCTTACTCTCTCATCCTCATGCTCCATAAAGTAAGCGGTCAGTTCCCTTCGCCGCTTCAGCTCAGCCCTGTCAAAACAGGGAACCCGGAGCATGCTGTAAAGAGCCTCCTCTCCCGCTGCCGAAAAGGTCCGGTCGACCCGGGCAAAGAGGGAATCAAATTCCAGATCGTTGCAGGTGGTCTCATCCGGGAAAAATGCTCCCTCCCGGCCTCTGGCAAAATGGCGCTTTAAGGCCTGCAGGCGTTCGGGGGGATACCGCTTTCCCTCTCTTTTACCATATTCAGTTCGAAGCTTTTGTTCAAAACGGCGGAGTCTTCTTTTATCTTCTATCATGCAGCGGACCGAATAGATCAGCAGCGCTGCCAAAAACACCCCCGCCAGTAACAGATATTCCATATTACGAAAACAGTCTGGCCGCTATCTTATTGGCCTTTTCATAGAGTTTCTCAGGTTCCTCTCCGATATCGAAATGTCCGTGATCATAGAGGATCTTACCGGCGATCATGGTCAGAGCCACGTTCTGCTTCGATCCGCTGTAAACTATGTTCTTGGGTATATTGTGAATGGGCTGCATATTGGGCTGATTCAGGTCGATGAGGATCAGATCCGCATATTTGCCCTCCGCAAGCACGTCACTGTCCGTAAGACCCATGGCCCGTGCACCGTTCACGGTGGCCATCTTCAAAACGTCCACACCGTCTGCGCTGGTGGGATCCTTTTCCGTCACCTTGGTAAGGCCGGAAACCAGGAACATCTCACGGAACATATCCAGACAGTTATTGGAGCCGGCTCCGTCGGTACCGATGGCAACGGGGATCCCCTCCTTCAGGTATCTGCCCACAGGAGCGATGCCGCTGGCTAGTTTGATATTGGAAGCGGGATTGGTCACTACGGTTAGCTTCTTTTCTTTCAGAATCTCGATATCCCGATCATCCGTGTAGACCATGTGATATCCGCCGCCGCCGAAGTCATAGGCTCCCAGATCCGCCCACAGCTGTGTAGGAGTTTTGCCCCAGCGTTGCTTACATTCCTCGAACTCCCTGAGGGTTTCGGAGTTATGGGTAAAGAAGGGGGCCTTGTATTTCCGGACCATGGCGGCGATCTTCTCCATCAGTTCCATGGAGCAGGTGTATTCCGCATGAGCGCCCAGCATATAGGAGGACAGATCGTTCTTTCCGTTCAGTTTAAGATACCGCTCCTCCATCACCTCCGGGGCGGGACCGAAGTTATTGATCCCGGACACCTGTACATTTCGCATACCACAATCGGTGAAGGATTCCAGGATCGTTTCCGGTGTCAGATACATATCAAAGACTGCCGTAACGCCGCTGGTCAGATACTCCAGCACCGCCAGCTTCGTAAGATCATAGCAGTCCTCCCCGGTCATGTTTGCCTCTATGGGAAAAATGTTCTTCTCCAACCATCCCTGCAGGGGCTCATCATCGGCGCAGGAACGGAACAGCACCATGGCCGAATGGGTGTGGGCATTTTTAAAGCCCGGCATCAGAAGATTCCCCTCGCAGTCGATCTGTTTATCCCATACAAGGTCTTCTTTGCCTTTGTCTGCCAGGATCTTCTGCATATCCTCGGTGGCACTCTCCGGTCCGATATACAGGATCCTCTCGCCTTCCACCCAAAGCTCCTGATGCTCAAGAACTTCCACAGGCTCCTGCATGGTCAGTATTCTAGCATTGTAAAATCTGGTGTTCATCTTTTCCCCTTCCTTTGACTTTTGTGATCACTTCCACACGATCTTCGCATTGCCGATCACGTTCTTCTTGAAGAGCTTTTTGTACTTGGTCTTCATTTTCTTGGGCAGATAGATCTTGGCTCCCTTGGCAAGGTTTTTGAAAGCGCCCTTATCCACCTTGGTGATCTTCGTGGATTTGATGGTGACCTTCTTCAGCTTCTTTTTGCCGTTTAGGCCCTTACCCACGATCTTGGTCACGTTCTTGCCTACAGTCAGTCTCTTCATCTTGGAGCAGCCCTTCATGGCCTTGGTATCAAAGACCGTGACCTTCATGGTCTTGTTGCCCACCTTCACCGTTGCGGGAACGGTATAGGAGCTCTTCTTCTGATCCGTCGGCTTATTGTACTTCACCTGACCTTCTGCCACCACCTGATACTCTGCGCCCTGGACCGTGGTCTTGCTTCCGACAGAGGTTTGCGTATCATTGGTCTGTGATGAGGTAACGTCCTGCTTATCTGCAACTGCGGGGGGCTTTGCCTGCCCTTCCGTTGCCTTCTCATATCCCGCTAACAGCACATCCCTGCGGTCCTTAAAATACGTATCAAATGCCTTCTTCTGCTTATCAGACAGCTTCTGATACTCTTCATAGGCCTTAAGGATCAGGGCTTTATCGTATCTGTATGCATAGAAAGTATATTCATCTGTCTTATTAACGATCTCAAAATCCCCGAAGGTATCATAGTCCGCATCTTTCCCGGCGCGATAACCGTTATTATAACGCATCCTGGTGGCATCCATGACCTTCTCATTCAGATCGTACAGGGGCTTATCCGCCAGATAGGATGCTTCATCAAACCTTCCGGTGATGGTCAGGCTCGCCGAGCTTTCCTCGTCATCCGGCCAGACCTTAAGAATGTAATCCTGCCCTTCGTTAACGATGTAGGTTCTGTTACGGCTGTCAATGCCGTTAAAGTATGCCCCAACGGCGATCATACTCAATCCGCCGTCTTCAATCTTAAGATTCAGATAGCCGGTTTTATCCGCATGATAGAGATAATGCCTGAGGGAATTCAAACTCTCCGTCTGATATGTGCCGTCCGTAAAGACCAGCTGCGGCACCTTCCTGAGCTGAAGGAAAAATGAATTATCCGTATTTGACTTGAGTGAAAAAGTAAACACATCTCCTGCTTTCGCCTCAAAATGGGCCGCCTGGTACGCGTAGAATCTTGAGCCGCCCGAATCATAGTCATTCTCGTTTCCGTCATTGTCCCACAGTTTCAGTTCGATGGGTCCCTCCTCTTCATCATCTGCGCCCAGGATAACATCCTTACCGTAGATCTCATAGATGCCGTTTTCCGAAACCGTGAACTTGTAGAATACTTCCTTATCCGCTTTCGACGAGACGGTATTATCTCCCATGGCAAGAGACGGCAGGGTTTTTTCCACCAAGTTAACAATATGCGAGCCTTGCGATGCATTCCCCCGGGTTTTTGTAAAAAATACAAGGTTTTTATTCCCTGTCTTTTGGAACTCAAAGATCAGATTACCGGCATTTCCCTAGTCAGGTGTAAGTTTACTGAAGCCCACTACACCGGCAGTAGGGCTTGCCGTATCATCCAGGCAGGTATCATAGTATCTTCCCATATACAGATCCGCATCATCCATGTTGGTAAGAAATAATTGATAAACCCTGCCGTTCTTAAGATCATTGGCTTTGATTTCATAATAGCTAATGTCGAAGCCATAATCCAATTTAAAATCATTCACCGTATCACTTGCTCTATTGATCGTTACACCCGCCTTTGCCGGACTCA
>JAILKJ010000038.1 GCA_024693845.1 Lachnospiraceae bacterium | reverse complement strand
TTTCAGACCCACCGCCAGGGTCAGCTCATATTCATACAGGCCCGAAGTCGGTCCGTGGGTTCCTCCCGTAACCTTGGCCTTGGTCTCGGATGCTCCCGGTCCGATGGGTTCCTTTTCACTGTTGCCCTTGCTCTGATGACCCGGATCGATCACCACGGTTTTTCCGCCGCCGGAGGCAACGGTAGATGTCTCTTCCTGACCCTGCTCCTCTTCCTGTTCTTCTTCCTGCTCCTCAGCCGTCTCCTCCGGATTTTGTTCATCCGTCGTGATCTCATCAAGGGATGTCAGTCCCTCATCGGAAGACGGCTGCGCCGGAGCTGCCGCCTTGGAAGGGGAAGGATCTATCTGTTCAAAACTCACAGCGACACCTGCACTGGTGCCGTCAACACGGCCTTCCTTCGTGGATACAAAACCGCCCGCATCGGATGATGTGGCATCTGCTACGGCGTTGGGATCCTCGGGACTATCTCCCAGGATTGTGACACCTGCTGTCACATCGCCCGCCTGCGCGTTTGCGGAAATATCCTCTTCTTTGCTGCCGCAGCCCGCTGCCATGACCAAAACCAGCATGGCGCTCAATAATACTGCAACTCTTCTCCGTGTTCCTTTAACCATTTTCTGTGCTCCTTGTAATCCGGCATGAGAAACTCCACCCATGCCCAAAATGTTTCCGAATGATTCATTTCCTTCAAATGACAGACCTCGTGGACTATGACATAGTCCAGCACCCGGGCCGGCGCCAGCATCAACTTCCAGTTGAAGGAAAGGGTTCCTCTCTGACTGCAGCTTCCCCAGCGGGTCTTTTGTTCCGCTATGCGCAACCCGGAAAAATCCACGCCCAGGATATCGGCATAGTACCGGGCCCTTTTCGGGATGTACTCCCTGGCCACCCGCCTGTATTCCTTCTCCAGTCTTTCCCTCTGCTTCGGCGTAAAACGCGACCTGCTCTCTTCCTCCAGTCGTTGCCGCCGGGTGCTTCTTTCCTTTTGCTTAGCACACTTTTCCAGGATCCATTCCAGGTTTTCTCCGGCCACCTCTTTGGCCTTCTTTAAAGAACCCCGAAGGGGGATCCTGGCCTCAACCTCTCCTGTGGGCCGGACCAGGAGGCCGTAGGTTTTCCTGCGGGTCCTTACTACATGGACAAGGACCGGCTCCGGAAATGCATCCAGGTAAAAACTGTCTTTTTCAGCCTGTCGTTTTGTTATCATATGCTAACTATTTCTCTTTTTCTTCATCCCCATCTTCATCACTGCGATCAGGCGCATAACGATAGGGATGCTCGCCCATACTGAAGGCCGTGCCGCCTTCCTTTGCTGCTATGCGGCGTTTCATCTCATCATACTGCAGGTACATATACTGACAGCTGTTCTCCAGCAGATAGTAATGCAGGATGTAGGGAATGAGGAGCACCAGCAATGCCAAAAACAGGATGACAAGACCCTTTTCAAAGGCAATGATCATCATGAAGAAATCCGCCATGGTCACCAGGGTAAACAGGATCATCACATACAGATGCACCGTCCGCTCATGCATGAAGAACTTCAGCTGGATCAAATGCTCCTGCGCAAGCGCCTGATAGTCCAGCGTGCACTTTTCCTCATCCTCCGAAAGGAGGGTATCGATATAACGCATATAGGAAAGAATTCTTGCTTTCATTTCCTGTCGCCTCTCTTATAAACAATTTATACCAGAGCTGCGGTGGCCTTTGCGATGGCCATTTCCTCGTCGGTGGGAACGACCCATACCTTCACCTTGCTGTCGGGGGTGGAGATTTCCACTTCCTCACCGCGGATGGTGTTAGCATCCTCATTCATGGTCACGCCCAGGTAACCGAGATAGCTCATAACCTGTGCTCTGGCGGTCACGTTGTTCTCGCCGACACCGGCGGTAAAGACGATCACGTCAACACCGTTCATGGCTGCTGCATAGGCGCCGATATATTTGGCTACGCGATAGCTCCAGCCCTCAAGAGCGGTAGCTGCCAGCTCATTGCCTTCCTGCGCTGCCTGTGCCAGATCCCTGAAGTCACTGGAAAGACCGCCGGAAAGGCCGAGTACACCGGATTTCTTATTACAGATATCAATGATCTCCTGAGCGGTTTTGCCTTCCTTCTGTGCCAGAAAACCGATAATGGCAGGATCCATATCGCCGCTTCTGGTACCCATGATCAGTCCCTCTAAGGGAGTCAGACCCATGGATGTATCCACACACTCACCGTTCATTACAGCTGATACGGAAGCACCGTTGCCCAGGTGACAAACGATGATCTTCATATCCTCCCGCTTTTGTCCGAAGATCTCTGCTATACGGGCACTGACATAGTCATGGGAAGTACCGTGGAAACCGTAGCGGCGAACCTTGTACTTCTCATAGTATTCATAGGGAAGCCCATAAAGATAGGCCTTTTTCGGCATGGTCTGATGGAAGGCGGTATCAAATACCGCTACCATAGGAACACCCGGCATCAGCTTCTGACAGGACCGGATCCCGATGAGATTGGCGGGATTGTGAAGCGGAGCCAGATCACTGACTTCCTCAATGGCTTCAAGTACTTCCGGTGTGATGACAACGCTGGAAGCAAATTTTTCTCCGCCGTGGACGATCCTGTGGCCTACCGCATCGATCTCTTTCAAAGAGCTTACCACGCCCACAGAAGCATCCGTCAGCTTGGCAAGCACCGCATCCACCGCTGCCACATGATCGATCATTTCGATCTTCTCCGTTACCTTCTTGCCGCCTGCAGGAGTGTGGGAGATCTGACTTCCGTCAATCCCTATCCTCTCGCAAAGACCCTTGGCCAGTACTTTTTCACTCTCCGAATCGATGAGCTGATACTTCAACGATGAGCTGCCGCAGTTGATGACTAAAATGTTCATGTTATATCCTCGTCTTTCTCTAAAATAATTTACAGCTTCTTTACTTTAACGGTTTTAGCAAGACCTTTTTTCCTGAAGAGGGTCTTATATGCTTTGAGCTTACTCTTCTTAACTTTGATGGTACCCTTAAAGCCCTTAAACGCACCCTTGGAAAGGCTCTTAGCCGTCATATTTGTGGACTTGATCTTAAGGGTTTTAAGCTTTTTCATCTTTGCAAAAGCTTTACGGCCGATCTTGTTGATATTCTTGCCCAGGGTCAGGGTCTTTACCTTGGTAGCGCTGTTAAGTGCCTTGGCATCCACCGAAGTCACTTTGCAGGTAACTCCGCCAATTTTGACCGTATCCGGGATCGTAAGTCTGGTCTGCTTTTTATTCTTCAGCCCTGTAAAGGCAACTTCATTCTTGCCCGTTACCTTGTAGGTAGCGCCGCCACTGGTGGTTTTCGCACCCATGGGAGCGGTCCCGGCGGTGATGGTGAAGTTTTGCTTCAGACTGCCATAGTACTTGCCCTTACCGGCAACAACCACACTTGCCGTTCCGGGATTTACATTATTCTGATAAGCTACGGTATAATCCGTTCCGTTCTTAAGCGTCTTACCCTTGTAGGTTACCGTCACACCGGGGGTCTTGGACGAGCCGTCGGAGGCAATGGAGGTTTGGGAGAGTTTTAATTCTCCGGTTGAAAGATTCTTCTTGTTGTTTCCTTCTATAAGAAATCCAAAATAACCTTCATCATCACCAGCATTCATACACACCTCGAGATAGTAAGTTTTTCCTGCTTTTAATGAATAGGCTATCAGGAAATTATTACCTAAAATGTCATATGAATTACCATGTATCCTTTTATAATCGTCAGTTTCACCATAATCATCATTATCTGCTAACAGATTTCCTTTTTCATCGTACAAAGAAACAACTGTATCATGCTCACCGCGAGAATAGATCAGATACTCATCATCAACTTCAGGTGTAAATTTCAGATATTCCCTGACACAATTCTCCTGTCCATATACTGCATACACCTGGTCTGCGATCACTGCTTTGGCATTCTCTTTTTTCGAAGTATTTTTGATCAGTTTATCTGTATTTATCACATAAAAATCTACGCTCTGGGATATGTCTCCATTATTAACATCACAATAATACTTTTCCCAGCCATCCCTGAGTGTAAAGCTATAGCTTGAACCGGTCGCTCCGGTGATCGGTTCTTCCTCATACCACTGATAGTACAGCTTCCCGTAATCCGTAGTCGCCTTTACCGAAAGCGTAACCTTGGAACCTGTTTTCTGAAATACTACTGTATTTCCCACCGGTTCCGCATCAATATTTGAATCCACACAAGCATACTTGGTACATGATTTTGTTTCCCCTTCTGCGGATCTAGCCACACACTCAATATGATATTCTCCCGGCAATGAGGTTTTAAAAGTAATGCTATTTGCTCCTTCTCCGCTACGTTCCCTTACATCATCAATAATTGTTGTTACCTTATCTGACTTGCTTGTACAGGTAACCTTCCATCTATAGGTACATTCCACCTCGTTTCCGTCCGGATCTTCAGCAGTCAGTGTATATTGTACTGTATTATTAATACCGGGATCACTCGAGCCGGATATTTCCAGATCAAGGGACGTAGCAATAACAGACATTAAGAAGGACGCATCTGTAACGATAGTGTCATTATCCTCCTGTGTTACAACACACTGATACGATCCGCTTTCCGCCTGCGGAATAAACAAAGAATCCGTAAACCAACCAAGCACATCATTCGCACTGACCGTATTGGCACTGATCGTATTTTGACTTACTGTTTCGTACAGATCATCTTCTGCATCAATCAGCTTTTTCCATATGATGTTTATCGGCAACTCCGGTCTTATCGTTTTACCGGATACCGCCAGCGTGTAAGGACTATGATATCTGCAGTTGTTTTCAGCCATTCCATTCAATGAGATATTGGATACTTTAACCTTGTGATAAGAATATACACTTATTTCTTCCGATTTGATCTGACATCTTAATCTGTATTCATTCTTTTCTGCAACCGTGAAGGAATAATCCTTTTGATCTGCTCCTTCTATTGCTACATAACCATATTCTCCCTTATATTCTTCCCACTGATATGTCAAAGTCGCTTCACTATCCATGACCACAACATTTGCCGAAATCGTGCATACCTCTCCCGGTACTGCACAGATGATCTGCTCTTCCTCTGCTTCGCCTATATTCACTTTGGATAAAAACATGGAATATTCAGCGGTAGTTTCCCTTGAATAAACTGTCGAATAAAAATAGTACGTATGTCCTGCTTCGTATTCTCTTTCCGCACAAAAATTACTATCATCATTTGCATCATCATATCTATCTATTTGTTCTCCATTTTCATTAAACAGATAGAGATATGTATCTGTGTTACCCAGAGACCATATTCTGTATGTTCCGTCTTTTGCCGGCGTAAACTTATACCAAACACCATAACGGTTATCGATGTATGCAGTGGTGTCATTTATCGAAACCGTAACATTACCGGATGTAAGCTCTTTTGCAATAGTCTTGACCTGAGCAAAAAGAGTCTCATCCATGCCCTCCGCACTTAAGCCTTCCTCATCTGCCGCCTCAGCTTTCTCTGCCTTAGCTTCCGTCTTCTTAACTGCCTTGTCGGACTTATCTGTTGTGTCTGCAGTGGCAGGCAGGGTCAGAGACGACGCAAGGAGCGTCAGGCTCATCAAAAATGCCAACAGTTGCTTCGTTTTAACTTTCATCTCATTTACCTCCCAGGATTTAGTATTCAATTCGGATATAATCACACATAGACATTGTATCACCGATTCCCCTGTTTATGTTAAAAAATTACAAATCCTTACAATAGGGAAAAGCTGCGGCATCTGCCGCAGCTTCCTCGTTGAAATCAATAAATCATCTTATTCCGTTACCCTTAGTATGCACGTCCCCAGTATACCATCTTCTGAGCGGGCTTTCCGCAGCAGACACAGGTATCGGCCAGGGTTTCCTGATTGAAGGGCATGCAACGGCTGGTAACCGAGAGTTCTTCTTTGATCTTGTCCTCGCAGGCTTGATCGCCGCACCACATGGCTTTGACAAAACCGGACTTCTCATTGAAGGTCTTAACGAACTCATCGTAATCTCTTGCCTCATAGGTATGAGCGTCGCGATGGGTTCTTGCTCTTTCCAGCATCTCGCTCTGGATCGTAACAAGAAGCTCTGCTGCCTTGGCGGGTGCATCCTCAAGGGAGCACTCGATCTTCTCGGCGGTATCTCTTCTTACGAAGACGCATTTACCTGCCTCCAGATCCTTCGGTCCGATCTCGATACGAAGAGGGATACCTCTCATCTCACACTCGGAGAATTTCCAGCCCGGTGTCTTATCGGAATCATCTACCTTAACACGAATCGGCTGAAGATCCAGGCTGTGGGTTCTGTTAGCATCCTGTGCAGCGCCGGCTGCATAATCCACATTCACTGCCTGCAGCTTAGCTGCCAGATCACGGGCTGCATCCAGCACACCCTCTGCCTGCTGGCGGATTGGGATGATCCTGATCTGAGTAGGCGCGATCCTGGGCGGAAGCTTCAGACCGCTGTCATCGCCGTGTACCATGATGATGGCTCCGATCAGTCTGGTCGTCACACCCCAGGAAGTCTGATGTACATACTGCAGCTTGTTCTCTTTGTCGGTATACTGGATCTCAAATGCCTTCGCAAAACCGTCACCGAAATTGTGGCTGGTTCCCGACTGCAATGCCTTACCGTCATGCATCAATGCTTCGATGGTATAGGTCGCGTTAGCACCTGCAAACTTCTCTTTATCCGTCTTACGTCCCTTGATAACGGGGATCGCAAGCACCTGCTCACAGAAGTCAGCATACAGATCCAGCATCTGGATCGTTCTCTTCTCCGCATCTTCCTCCGTGGCATGTGCCGTATGGCCTTCCTGCCACAGGAATTCTCGGCTGCGAAGGAAAGGTCTGGTTTCCTTCTCCCAGCGGACTACGTTACACCACTGGTTATACACCTTCGGCAGATCCCGGTAGGACTGCACCTCATTCTTATAAAAATCGCAGAACAACGTTTCCGATGTGGGTCGTACGCAAAGGCGTTCCTGCAGCGGAGCAAGGCCTCCGTGGGTTACCCAGGCCACCTCGGGGGCAAAACCCTCAACGTGGTCCTTCTCTTTTTCCAGAAGGCTCTCGGGAATGAACAAAGGAAGATATACGTTCTCCACACCCGTTTCCTTGAACCGCTCATCCAGCTGCTTCTGAAGCAGCTCCCAGATCGCATAACCTGCAGGCTTAATGACCATGCATCCCTTTACGGAAGTATAATCCACAAGCTCTGCCTTTTTAACCACATCCGTGTACCACTGCGCGAAATCCACATCCATCGCAGTAATCGCTTCTACCAGTTTCTTATCTGCCATTGTCTTACTCTAATCTCCTATCCGGATCATCTGCACCAGGCTTTGCCATTGCCTACGATCTCACTTATCTTATATTTTCCTTTTACCTTTTTCTGATACTCAATTCTTACATAATAAGTCTTGTAGCTCTGCAGAGCCTTCTTGCCGAACTTGGTGATCACAGCCTTCTTGGCACCGGGCTTAACGGTAGCAACCTTCTTGTATTTGCCGTTCTTGGAGGTAGCCATCTTGATCACTACTCTGTCGCAACCCTTAAACTTCTTCCATTTAACGGTGATCTTACCGTATTCACCGGAAATGGTCTTGCCGCCCTTGGAATGCAGGAAGTACTTGTATCCGCTCCATTTGCTGTACTTCTTCTGGCCGTTGGAAAGAACCACGTAAGAACGTACTCTGAACTGATACATGGTATTGCTGGTCACCTTGGCACTTACACTTGCATAAAGAGCCTTATCCTTAGCGGAGATCTTCTTACCTTTGCCCTTAATAGGCTTGCCTTCTACTTCCCAATACTGTCCGTATACCGGTGCAGCACTGCCGCCGACTGCTATAGTAACACCGGAGGAGGTCATTTTCGTCAGTCCGAAGCTGTCATTGGCAATGGAAGATGACAGGGTGGAAAGACCGCTTATGGAAGTATATTTGCCGAGGGCCTTGGGTGTACCGTCGGAAAGACACTTAACGGGAGCCACTATCGCCTGGCTGCCGGTCTTTAAGGTCAGCTCAAATCTGTTGGTCTTGGACAAAAACTCTCCGTCCTTGGTCTCGATCAGATAAAGATCTGCGCCCTTTGCCGCATTCCAGGTCAGGGTGACCGTCTTCTCGGAAGCATCCACAAACTGGATCGTGGTCACTGCATCGGGAGCCGTGATAACCTCAAAAGCATCCGTTGAAAGATTACCTGTAGCATAACAGTTTGTACTGCTACTTCCATAACCGATCTTTACCCAGTAGCTGGTTCCAAGATCAAGGCCGGTAACCGTAAACTCCGGAGAGCCGGCAGCATATGCTGTCTTTACTTTCTGTGTGCACTGTGCATCCTTGTAAAGGACGGCACCGTAATAACTTGCGTTTGTACCTGCCTCAGCCTGAAAGGCTACGGCACTGGTGCTTGCCTGAGTCTGCTTAAAGTTCGTGATCTTTAAAGCAGCTGCCTTGACATCCTGGGTTCCTGCCAGGAATACCATCGACAGAGCCATTGCGAACAATACCAGACTTCGTTTCATTTTGTTCATAGTCGAATCCTCCCTCTCATAAATTATTATTTTCAGTTACGAACAAATAGGTCCATGTTCACCATTATACCTGATTCCGTCAAAAAATCCATAGACAACCTTTAAAAAGATACCCGACTTTTAATCTTCTCCTTCATCGGCTTCTTTTTCTTCGTCATCTTCCGGCGCATCGGCGATCTCATCAGGGGAGAATCCGCCGCCGTCAAAGAAGGCTTTGTAGATCCTCACATGGTCGTGAATGCACTTCCATCCGCCGGGTGCCGTTGCCGTTGCAAGGATGAAGGGATGGCCTGTGGCATTGGTGGCATAGCTGACCGCACAGTTGCGGGACTGCACCACATATCCTGTCTTGGCACCTACCACAAGACCGCCGCTGTCCTTATCCTCAATGCGGCGCAAGAACCAGTTGGAGATGGTGATCCCCTCGGGATGCTGCATGGTCTTGGAAGTGGTATAGGTATGGGCTGAAAGCACCTCTTTGCAAAAGTCATTGCGCATGGCCGCATCCATGATCAGGGCCATGTCGTAGATCGTACAATAGTGATCCTCATCATAGAGTCCGACGCTGTTGGTAAAGTGGGCGCTGCCTGCCAGTCCCATCTGCGCCAGCTTTTCATTCATCAGATCCGCAAATTCCTCCATGGAACCAGCTATATACACTGCCAGAGCATGGGCCGCATCACCCCCCGAAGGAAGGATGGTCCCGTAAAAGAGATCCCGTACCGTTACGATCTCATCCACAGAAAAGCCCACCGCACTACAGTCGTTGCTGTAGGAATAATCCGTATCCTGGATGGTGATCACCACCTTCCGGTCCAGATCGGGATCGGGGAGATTCTCCGCTGCCACCAGGATGGTGAGCACCTTCGTCATGGATGCGGGGGAGATCCGCTCCGTGGCGTTTCTCATCGCCAGGATATCTCCGGTCTGGGCATCCATCAAAACACCGTACTTGGACCTCACTTTTCCCGAAAAACCGGTAGTCTGGTCGCTGGAATGGGCCGCCAGTGCCGCCACGCTGCTGTCAAATCCCTCCATGAACGGGGAATTCAGGCTCTGATCCTGACCGCTGCCACCCAGCAGAGCACCCGGATCCTCCTCAGCCTGGGCATCCTTCAGAAGGGGAGATTCCTCCTGGCCCTCCCGAAGCTGGGGCGCCTTATCGTCTGCGCTCATATCTTCGGCCATGGTCACATCAAAACCGGCGCCGTCGGGATGGGAGCGAATCTCCTCCATCTCCTTTTCATAGGCCTCCTGCTTAGCCAGCTCTTCCTTTTTCTTCTCGTCCTCTTCGGCTGAGAGCCTGAAACCTACGACAAAATGGAAGACCACACCCAGGAACACCAAAAAGGCCAGGGTCGGAACACCGATCTTGATCAGTTTAAACATCCTTTCCTGCCGCTCTTTTTCCCTGCGCATTTCGGCGATCCGCTTCTGGCGTTCACGCCTCTTTTGCTGCTCTAACATTTCTTCGTTCATTTTTCTTTCTACTCCTGCTAACTTTTTATAAACTCTCTATCCATCCTGCCCACCGGATTATGGATTCTCCCTGTGGATCTTTGTATCAAAGTAACCGCATCCTCATCCGCTCCGCAAGTCTCTCTGCGGCCTCCAGTAGCTGCTGCTCATCGTAGGGGCTGATCCCCTTGGGCTCCAGCTCCAGGATAAAGGCCGGTTTACCCCGGGTTTGCAATCGCAAACTTCCGTGGAAGTCATCCAGCAGAAACTCAATATTCTCTGTCCTGATCTGTGCTCTGGGATCCATGAAAAATGTCAGCCGGTCTTTTTTACCGACGATCTCATTTACGAATACCGACGTTACACTCTGACGCAAAAGTGCCACTCTCAGCAAATTCTCCACCGGCATGGGAAGCTTGCCGAAGCGGTCTAAAAGCTCGGAACGCATATCCTCGCTCTCTTCCCTGCTTTCGATGGCTGCGATCCTCTTGTAGATATCCAGCTTCTGGGCTTCGTTCAGGATGTAATCCTCGGGGATGAAGGCATCCACATCCATATCCGCCGTGGCCGTTGCCCGCTCAGTATCCTCCTCTTCGCCGTTGCCCGCTGCCTTCACGGCACGGGAGAGCATTTTCAGATACAGATCATATCCCACTGCTTCCAGATGTCCGTGCTGCACTTTTCCCAGCATCGTCCCCGCACCCCGGATCTCCAGATCCCGCATGGCAATACGGATACCGCTGCCCAGGGATGTGAACTCACGGATCGCGGCCAGCCTTTTCTCAGCCACCTCCCGAAGGAGCTTGTCTCTTTTATACATCAAAAATGCGTATGCCCCTCGATTGGATCTTCCCACACGTCCCCGCAGCTGATAGAGCTGGGAAAGTCCCATCTGATCGGAGTCGTGGACGATCAAGGTGTTGACGTTGGGGATATCGAGACCCGTTTCGATGATGGTTGTAGAAACCAGCACGTCGATATTTCCCTGGACGAAATCATACATGATCCGCTCCAGCTGGCTCTCCTTCATCCTGCCGTGGGCATAGGCCACCGTCACATCCTCGGCCAGCTCCTGGATCCTGGCTGCCGCCTCGGCTATGGTGGCTATCCTGTTATATACATAGTAAACCTGACCGCCCCGGGCCACCTCACGGTGGATCGCCTCCCGGACCATCTCGTCATTTTCTTCCATGACAAAGGTCTGGATGGGCATACGGTCGATGGGGGGCTCCTCCAAAACGCTCAGATCCCTGACGCCGGAAAGGCCCATATGCAGGGTCCTGGGAATGGGCGTTGCAGACAGTGTCAGCACGTCCACCGTATCCTTCATCTGCTTGATCTTTTCCTTATGAGTGACGCCGAAACGCTGCTCCTCATCCACCACCAGAAGTCCCAGATCCTTAAAAGTGACATCCGCAGACAGCAGTCTGTGGGTTCCGATCACGATATCCACCATGCCCTTTCGAAGATCCTCGATGGTCTTTTTATTCTGGGCCGTGGTCTGGAAACGGGAAAGCATGGCCACCCTGACAGGGTAGTCCTTCATCCTCTGGGAAAAGGTCTCGTAATGCTGCTGGGCCAGGATCGTGGTGGGCACCAGGATCGCCACCTGCTTTTCATCCTGCACCGCCTTAAAGGCCGCACGGATGGCGATCTCCGTTTTGCCGAAGCCCACATCCCCGCAGATCAGACGGTCCATAATCTTCGACGATTCCATATCCCGCTTTGTAGCCTCTATGGCATCCAGCTGATCCCTGGTCTCTTCGTAGGGAAACAGCTCCTCAAACTCTTTCTGCCAGACCGTATCCTTCTCGAATTCAAAACCCTTTTTCTGATTTCTGGCAGCATAAAGGGCCACCAGATCCTTGGCCACCAGTTCAACCGCACTCTTGACTCTGGCAGTGGTCTTTTCCCACTCCTGGGTACCCAGCTTATTGATCTTCGGCTTCTTCTCGGCGTCGGAAGCCGCATACTTCATGATCACATCAAAGCCGGTGGCGGGCACATAGAGATTGGAGCCCTGGGCATATTCCACCTTCATGTAATCCTTGACGACACCGCCCCGCTCGATCTTCTCGATGCCGCGGTACACGCCTACGCCATGACCCTCGTGGACCACATAATCCCCGGGTTTGAGCTGGTCCAGAGAACGGATCTTTTCTCCCTCATACCGCTTTCTGGCGCGATGAGGCTTCTTGGGTCCCCCGAAGATGTCACTCTCGGTGATGACCGCAAGACCGATGGCCGGATATTCAAAGCCCTTGGAGATCTGACCGCAGCTGACCATGATCTCGCCGGGGGCGGGCAGGTGATCGACATCCTTATAGTACGCAGGCAGATCATTGTCAAAAATGTCCGCCGCAAGTCTCTTCGCCCTGGTGGCAGAAGGGGATAAAAGGATGGTCCTGTATTTATTCTTGTGGTATTTTTTCAGGTCACCGATCAGTACCTCAAAGCTGTTGTGGAAGGAACCGATACTCTTTCCGCCGGCGCCGAAGCTTTCCTTCAGCTTGCCGATGGAGGAGGGCAGGCCCAGGGTCGAAAGCTCCAGGAGGCGCTGCTTTTCGATCATGGCCATGACCCGTTTTTCATCATACAAAAGAGAAGCCTGACCCGGCAGAGACATACCCTTCTCAAGGCGGTTTACCTGACTTTCGCGAAACTCCGCCTCCACCGCCTTTAAATGCTCCGCGGCTCTGGCAGGCTCATCGATGATCACCAGAAGATCTTTATCATCAAACAGGGAAAAGAAGTCGTCTGTCTCAGGGCAGAAATAGGACATGTAGCTGTCCAGGTTTGCCATCATCCCAAACTCCTCGATCTGCTCCGACAGCTCTTTTGCCTGCCTAAGGATCCTGGCCGAGGATTCGATGTCACCATTCTTTTTCAAAAGTGCGGCCTGCTTTTCGGCATCCTTTTTGACAGCCTCAAGGCCCTTGCGTTTCATGGCCCCTGTCAGGATCATCTCTGTGGCGGGATAGATCCGGATCTGCTCCAGATTCTGAATGGATCTCTGGGAATAGACGTCAAAACGGCGGATGCTCTCCACCTCATCTCCCCAAAGCTCGATACGCACCGGGTTTTCCTCCGTCATGTCAAAGACATCAAGGATGCCTCCCCTGACTGAAAACTGACCCGGCTCTCTGGCCTGGTCACTTTTTTCATAGCCCATCCGTACCAGTTTCTCCGAAACCGCAGCCATCTCCACAATGCTACCGATCTGCGCTTCAAAGGTGCTATTTTGCATCAGCTCCAAAGGCTGGAGGGGCGCCATAAGCGTATCGATGGTGGTGACGATGGTCACGGGGCCACCCTCTAAGATCCTGCGATAGCACTGCAAGCGCTTTCGGATCGTATCCTGTCCCGACAGATCCGCCTGGAAAAAAATGTAATCCTTCGCTTCCAGAAGCATGGCGGGCTGCTCGAAAAACAGAAGATCTTCATAGAGCCTGACGGCTGCGATCTTGCTGTGGGTCAGCACCACACGGCTGCCATAGGGATCCGAGAAAGCCGCGATCATATGCGCCTTCTGGGCATCGGACAGACCGCTGATGGATACGCTCTGAGCCTTTTTCAGTTTTCTCTGGGCATCTTGAAAAAATGCAAGCTCCGCAAGCGGTGCCGTTAAGCTTAGCATAGGTCAGTCTTCTCCGTCCTTTGCAGGGGTTTTCTTCTTCCGGTTTACCTGATTCATGGCCTTGTCCGCTCCCTGGGAAACGATAATCTCCACCGCCTCGGCTGCGGCGCGGATGGCCTCATCCATCTTCTCTCTTTCATCGGGTTTGACGGGACTTAAAACATGGTCCGCTAAAACCCGGTTTCCTTCCTTGGCACCAACGCCGATCCTCACTCTTACGAAATCCTGACCGCCCACATGGTTGATGATGTCCTTCATGCCGTTGTGTCCGCCGGCACTTCCGCTCTTGCGGATGCGAAGGGCGCCCACCTCCAGATCGATGTCGTCATAGATCACGATGAGGGACTGCTGCGGATCCAGCTTGTAATAATCCAGACACTCACGGATACTCTCTCCGCTGCGGTTCATATAGGTCTGGGGCTTGAGCAAAAGAACCTTTTCTCCGCCCAGGTATCCCGCACCGATAAGGCCCTTATGGGCACGCTTTATAACCGGGATCCCCAGTCTGTCCGCAAGGACGTCCAGAGCGTCAAATCCGCTGTTATGTCTTGTATGTTCATATTCTCTGCCCGGATTTCCCAGGCCTGCGATCAGGTACAATTCAGTTTCTCCGTATAGGCCTTGGCGGCCTCATAAATCCTTTGACAATTGTTATGGTCATTGAAAGCAAAGAAGCTCTCGATCCTTTCCGCATATTCCTCCGGCAATGCGCAGTTCTTTTCCATGTAATCACAGAGCGCATCCACCACCTGCTTATGGGTCCGGCAAACGGGACCAAAGCCCATGGTTTCGTATTTCAGTCCGCCCTCCTCATACTGCGGCGGCAGGGTATCGGGGTGATAGTACACCAGAGGCTTTCTCATGTAAGCAAAGTCAAACTGGATACCGGAATGATCCGTCAGCATCAGAGACGCCTCGGAAAGGATCTTTTCATAGCTCACGTTTCCGGCACCGGGCAGGATCTGTACATAGTCATTGGTATCGAAATCCTTGATCTGGGGACTCAGGATGGGGTGGATCAGATAGATCAGCTTATAACCTGTCTTTCTGGCCTGCTCGATGAGCCTTTCGTCATTGATCAGTGAATTGTAGATCCTGAAATACTCCGTATGCTTGAAGTTGGGGCTGTAGCCGTGGTTGCTTCCCTTTTTGTTCGTTCCCGCCGTTACATTTCTGCGCCAGGTGGGACTGATGAGGATGAAATGTTTGTCCTTGCTTACCAATCCGTCGTACCGGGGAGCACCTGTTAACAGGAGCTCTTTTTCATCGTAGCCGTAGATCGGACGTCTGAGGTTATCGATCTCCGCCGGCGATACGCAGAAATACAGCCTTGTGTTATCAAACAGACGGTTCTGGTACTGGGCGATCTTCTGGATCGTCAATCCGTGCTGCAGACAGAAAACGCGGCTGTTGAACATATCACGAAAATACCGCTCGGTCTGCTGCCAATAGCCCATATAGATATTCACGGCCACACGGGTGGCAAACACGTAATCCGCATGCAGGCTCACCAGCTTGTTCTTCAGGCTGTTGAAGGCAAGTACCGTGCCGTATTTTTCCTGCAGTTCCTTATATTCTCTTGTATTCTTGTTGACGATGTAATAGATCCGGACCTTGCCCTTATCTTTTCTCTCACTGACATAGCGGTAAAAATACTCGCCGTTGTCTCCGCCCTTGAACAGCTGGTCATAGGTGATCCAGATCTCCTTCCCCGCAAAGAAGGGCTTGGACATAAAGTACAGAAGTCTTACGGGGATACACTTTAAGGAGCGCTCCACCTTGATCCCGTATTTGATCATGCTGTGCCAATAGCAAAGCTCATTCTTTATGCCGCGGAGAGGGTTGCATTTTTTCACAACAAACAGATTCTCCCTGCCGTCGTATTTCAGGTAATGCTTATCAAAGCGCCAGTAGGCATTCGGGAAGATCTCCCAGAGATGGGACTGGGGCTTTTCGAAGCAGACCGGAAGGCGGAAGGTGTTGCCCTCGTATTCGCATTCAATACAAAAACTGCCGCTGTTTTTGATCTGATCCTTTGGTACGGAAACCATGAAGGAATAGTTTTTGCTGACCGCATCTCCGAAGAAGTGGGACAGGGAATAGATCTCGTTTCGCTTGCCCCCGGTGCGCTGCGAACCCGCCAGAACGGATATGCGGATCTTATCGTAATCCATGAAATAGAAATTTCGCAGGAAGCCCCAAAGCTCCAGAGTATCCTTCTCGTTGTTGATGGCATGCATCTCCACATGCATGGCGGAGACGGGCTCGATGATCACCCCATCCTCTGTTGTGGCAGCACGCCCGATGGGCGTATCCGCAAAGACTACCTTAGGCTGGATGCCGCCGTGTTTTTGCACATAGAAATTGAAATACATGGGACGGGGCATGATCCGTCTCATGCTGAAATATCCGTTGTAAAAAATGATGTCGTCATCAATAAACTGAAGCGCCGCTCTTACCGCATCGTAAAACTCTTCTTTCTGTGCCGGTGTGAAGAGCGCTTTGTTCCTGTCGTTCTGATTTCCCAGGAACTTGATACTGATGGAATAGAGCATGGCAAACTGCGCGATCCGGGAGGTATGCTCCTGCAAAAAAGAAGTGATATAACCGCTGACATGGGGCGTATACCAGTCAAGATCGTACAGATACGGATAGTTGTAGCCGTCTACCTCCAGATCCTCGCGGGCTATGAGCCGTTTTTTATTCAGATGATAGGCACCCGCTTTTTCCAGAAGACGGATCAGCATATCGTTAACAGCCTCAAACTTCAGGGTCGTATCGAAATGCATTCCCTCCACGAGAGCAGCATCAAACAGATAACCTCCGGGGTAGGGCTGATAATACTGCACCTGATCGTTCAGATCGATGACCTGATCCCGGGGCTCTTCAAACATGATGTACAGCTTCTCTGTACCGTTGCGGTTGAAATAATAGGGTTCCAGGGAGGCTGCGCTGCAGTCCGAGGAGGAAAGAGCCGCTCTGAGTGCGGCAAAAGAGCCGGCCTCATAGATCGTGGTCGCCTTGATAAACCCGATCTGATCCGCCTGCTCCGTTGAGAGATTCGCTTCATAGGCCTGCGCGTCGCTCATGCCCGGGCACTCCACTACTCGCACTGTCTGCCCGTGACGCTGACTGATCTGCGCGGAAAGCGCCTTTGACTTTTCCGTCATAAGACTATCAAGGATCACCACTTCCAAAGAAGAGAGGGCATCCCTGTTATGCTCAAAAAGGCCTTTAAAACATTCTTCTATGTATTTTTCCTGATCCAGATACAGATACAGTCTGCATCGGTCTGCTTTTTTTGCCATAGTGCTTTTTATCCTTCCCGATCCCTGCTCAGTTTGCAAACCCGCAAAGCTTTTGCATGGCGGATACATCATTGATCACGGAAACCTTATCCTTCCATTTGTCCGACAGGATCTGCTCTGCCTTTGCCACATTCTCAGGGCTTGAAACCGCACACACATTGCAATGATCTCCGGCAAACCGGATCGCGTCCTTCATAAAGGCATCTCCCTCATCGATCATCTTTAAGATATCATCCGTGATAAAGAGTGCCTTGCTCTTTGCATCCGCAAGCGAAAGTGACAGGATCATATCTGCATTCGGCGTATCATAGATCGCCAGCAGATCAAACTTCGTATAGCCGTAATACTGAATGGGGATCAGAGCATATTCATGCTGCAGGTATTCGATGGCTTTATCAAAACCGATCCTTCCCTTCAGACATTTCTGTTTCAGCGGTGCACCGATGGAGGAAAGCTTGATCACATCCTCTGAGGTGATGACATCCGAATCATGCAGCATCGGATAGGCGCTGCCCAGATGATCCGCCGTTTTCTTGGTGTCACAACCAATCCTGTAATCATATTTTGACTTATCGACCGCAGCAGAAAACTGCGAAAGAAGTTCTGTCTCCTTACCCTCACGGCAGCATTCCGTATAGAATAAAACCTTAGGCATGTCATTGTGGGGATGCTCCTCAAGAGTCAATCCCGACTCATCACCTGCAAACAGCTGACTGAGCTTTTCGGCATTCCGGGGACTGTCATAGGCACAAAGCTCGCTCCGGATCTGGGTATCATCATAATTCTTGCCTCTGTTCAGCATTTCAACAAGCTCTTCCTTGCTGCGTGCCTTGTCAAAAGGAAGGGTGGTGATATCCGCATTGAGGCCCTGATACTTACTGTAGGTTTCGTAATCCTCGATGTACAGGATGATCTGCTTGCCGAGGATCAGATAGTCATAGAAAACACTCGAATAATCCGAGATCAGCGCATCCGTTGCGGTCAGCAGCTCATAACTGTCGATGAGCGGCGGGAAGGTACGGATGTGCTTAAAAACGCTGCAATCCAAAGCCTGTCCGATATGGTGATGGAGATTTACGTACAGGATCTGATCATCTCTTAAGTGTTCGTCAATATAGGTCAGCAGGTCTTTTTCCCGCTGGATCGTCTCTTCATCCGACAGATAACCACGGAAGGTGGGCATATAAGCGTAGACCTTCTCACCGTTGGGTGCCAGCGTCTTTCTGACCTTCTCGGTATCCTCCTTCGGAACACTGAGCATGCCGCCTGTCCTGGGATATCCCAGCATCAGGGCCTTGCCCTTCATCATGGACACTACCCCGTAGGATTCGTACATGATCTTCTGCGTGAATTTATTGGGATACAGGAAATAATCGGTGCACAAAAAGTTCTTCTGCTGGATCGCCTGCAGATGGGCTTTTTTGCCGTTCTTACGGATGCCGAGTTTTTTCAGAGGCGTACCGTGCCAGGTATCGATCAGGATCTGCTCGGGCTTCTTGATCCAGTTGTAGGGGAAGAAACTTTCCGTAATCAGATACTGACATCTTTCCAACATCTTGTTGTAATACTTCTCAAGAGGGATCGTCCTTTTCCAGTTGTTCTGGCGAATGTACTCCTTGACCGTCTCATGGGTTTCCTTCGAGGTACGCACATAGATCTTATAACCCTTGAAACGATCGTCACTGTTAAGTACGTTCAGGACATACTGCATGTTTCCGCGGACGCTGACGCCGAGAGCCCGGATCAGGATCGTCTTTTCATGTATCTTCTCATCATAAAAATGATCGATAACGGACTTTTTGCGCCTGCGCAGCACCGTGCGGAGCACGTAAGGCATATATCTCCTGCGAAGCTTCCTGCCTTCCTCCCAGCTGACCTGAAAGGACTGCGCATCCTCAAGATAATGGATCTGTTGTTCCATGTGTTAAACCTCCAAATATAGTTAGCAGCGGCTTACTTTTCCGCTTCCCAGCTTTCCTTCATTCTGCGATACATATCCGTAAGATCGTACTTCGGCTCCCAGCCAAGGGCCATGAGTTTATCGGCACAAAGATGCATTGTCACATCCGGTGCATAGCCGTAGGTCTGGGCATCCAGAGGAATATCGAAAACCACCTTGGATCTTCCCCCGGAAAAATTGTCCGCCACAAGCTGTGCCATCTGACGGATCTGCATGGTGGTCCCGGGATTGACAACGGTATAAACGTTGGAATGCTCGCCTTTAAGCAGGATCGTCAATATGCCGGCAATGGCATCTGCGGTATAGCAGTAATTGCCGTAGGATTCTCCTTTGGTATGAAGGACGATGTCCTCCCCTGCCATGGCACTTTTGATAAACTGGGCAAAAACACGGTTCTCACTTTTGGGAACCCCTGCCCCAAAGGTTTGCGCAAGTCTTGCAGCCTTGACGGGAACGCCGTATTCATGGGCATAGCTGGCACAGAGCAGTTCGCAGATCCTCTTTCCTTCAGAGTAGCTGCTGCGAACATTGGTCACATCGATGTAGCCAAGATCCTCTTCCCGGATTCTGGTAAGTGAAGGATCCGTGATACCGAAGGCTTCCATGGAAGAGATATAGACCATGCTTTTGACCTTCTTTTCCCTTGCCATGGAAAGCATGT
Organism: Lachnospiraceae bacterium; assembly: GCA_024693845.1. Lineage (GTDB taxonomy): Bacteria > Bacillota > Clostridia > Lachnospirales > Lachnospiraceae > RGIG7926. The sequence goes on along the minus strand of JAILKJ010000038.1, from coordinate 27,799 downwards.
TTTCCGTTCCGAGAACTGCTGTTTTGATGGTCTCCACGGGCTGGGTCACAAAGTATTTGGAAGAGGTGGGGGAGGCACAGTGGATGATGAAATCCACCTGACCCTCCGGTCTGATCTCCTCCGTTACATCGCCGCAGAGCACCCTTATATCCTCCCGTGTGAGCAGCTCGCCGAACATCCCATTTGCCTTTTCCAGACTTCGCACCATGGGAATGATGGTCATATGAAGCTGTTTGATGCGGTTAACCGCAGCCAGGGCACGGACCAGCATGCTGCCTAAAAGACCTGTTGCGCCGGTGATCACAATGTGACCGCCGCGCATCATGTCAAAGGGAATACCTGCGTCGCATAATCCCCGCAGATCCTCAGCCAATATGGGGTTACAGCCATCTTCCGGGATGACTTTTTCCTGTAGATCCATATTTTTCTCCGTTATCGTTTTGCATTAAAGCTTTTTGAATTTCTTCGAGTTAGCACCGGCTTTTCTGAACTTCTTCTTGTATGCCTTCACCTTAGCCTTGGGCACCTTAAAGGTGGTCTTTTTCGGCGAATTGTAGAAGGCCTGCGTTTTCACCGTTTTGATCTTGGTGGATTTGATCTTCACCGTTTTAAGCTTGTAGCAGTCCGCAAACGCATGGGCACCGATGGTAGTAAGACCCTTGCCGATCGTCAGATTCTTACAGCCCGTACAGCCGTAGAAGCCGTTTTGTCCGATCTTGGTCACATTGTCACCGACGGTAATGGTGGTAAACCTGTTTTTGCCGTTGAAGGCATAAGAAGCGATGGAGGTTACCGAATAGGTGATGCCGTCAATGGTTGTGGTATTGGGGATATTGAGTTTCTTACAGTTAGGATTCTGATAAAAATAATCACCGGTACCTGTCGCTTCCAGCTTGCCGCCGGTAAGACCTGCCTTGGTCACCTTGTAATTCAGCTTGCCATCGGTAATAACAGCACCCTTTGCAGGATAAGTGCGGACACCGAAGAAGTGGTAATAACCGGCTTTTCCCATGTCATCACTGTTATCGGAGGTCTTTACCTCCATGTAGTATGAGCCCTTGGTGAGCAAAACATCTGAATCAAATGAGAAATAGACCCTGTTCATGTCCTTATCATACAGGGTGAAATAAGGTGACCAGGTACGACCCTTTCGATCGAGCTTGAACTGGTAATTACCGGTGGCGGGAACGCTGATCTTGTACCAGTCTTCGAAATTCTGATGGGCACTGTACCAGGCATCGTCCGATCCGTAGAGCTTATATGACATACATCCCGTTCCACCCGACTTGATGTCAACCATTACAGGGTTATCGTGAGAATCTCCCATAACAGGGTTTACACCGTAGGAAGCATGAGTAAGACCGACATTAACATTGACCGTTTCTCCGGCAGGAGCCTGCAGTTTCAGCCAATAGGTACCCTTGGGAAGATACAATGCCACGGAGTATTTCCTCGGAGAAGTCTCCGTTCCATGCATATTTGCAAAATGACAAACAAAAGGTGTATTAGCACTGTCATAGATCGGCATTTCATCTTTATCCACTACCATAACATGAACATTGTCACAATACTGAAGGGCTTCTATCGTCAGCTCTCCCGCGGTATCAACCGTGAACTTATAATAAGTACCGGATTCATTGACGGAGATCTTACCGGTCTTGGTTCCGTTCACAGGCAGTACGGATGCCGTGGCGATGGTGTTTGCCAGGGCAGGCATGCAGCCAAGGATGGTGAGAGCTGCCGCAAACAGCAGCGCCCAAAGGTAACGGGGCTTCTTTCCTACTGATTTCATCTTCATTTCCTCCTGTTTGGTGGTTGGACCGTATATCAGCCCATACTGCATATATTGTATCAAAAAAAGCTGCTTGATACAACGAGTTTTCCTTGCTATCATATTACTAATGTTACGATTCATAAAGGAGACTTAAAATGCCCGATGTATCGCAAATCCCTCTGGGATACGTAAAGAAAAAGGATCTGCCGGGATCGGATAACGGGATAAGATATCTGTTCCGTTCCGAAGACGGAGGACTTACGGTATGGGTCTGGCCCGAGCCCTACGGCTTTGCCGCAACGGACGAATCCCTGAAACAGAGCAGGCGCTTCGAGCTCAGCCGGGAAGGCATCGCCGAAGCCGTGGCCTGGATAAACGAAATGAAACCCTGATCTTAACGCAAAGACCCCGCCCCGCTTTCGCGGGACGGGGCCTTTGCTGTAACCACCCCTGGTTAGCTTTATATGACAAATCTATCGTTCTTCTCTACGACAATGCGAACTTCTCCTTCGCCCTTGTGGTAGGAATTGGCGCGGATCGTGTCATGACTTTCCACGATGCAGTTCTCGATGTAGGTATTGTCACCGATGTAAACATCGTTAAGAATGATGGAATTCTTAATGGTACAGTTGTTGCCGATGAAGGCTCCCTTGAATACCACGGAATTCTCAACGGTTCCGTTCACGATACTGCCGGAGGAGATCAGGCTGTTGCGGATCTGGGCACCCACATTGTATTTTGCGGGAGGAAGATCATCTACCTTAGAATAGATATCAGGATAAGTCCTGAAGAAGTATTCCCTGATCTCGGGCTTTAAGAAATCCATATTGGCTGCGAAATAATCCTCTACGGAAGCGATATTCTTCCAGTAGTCCTGGATCTTGTAGCCGAAGATCCGCTTCATATTCTTATAACGGATCAGGATATCCTTAACGAAATCATACTGTCCGTCCTCTGCCACTCTCTCGATGAGCTCAATGAGCTGACGACGGCGGATCACATAGATACCGCAGGAGATCGTATTGGAATTGGCCACAATGGGCTTCTCCTCAAACTCCTCGATACGGCTTTCTTCGTTCATCTTCAGAACACCATAGCGGTCCACGTTCTCGCTGGCGGGCATGTCTTTGCAGACAACGGTCACATCAGCCTTCTTGGCGATATGATACTCCAGCACCTTGTTGTAATCCATCTTATAGATGCAGTCACCGGATGCGATAACAACATAAGGTTCATGGGATTCCTTCAGAAAATCCAGATTCTGATAAATGGCATCCGCGGTTCCTCTGAACCAGGAATTATTCTCGTTGGTCACCGTAGGAGTGAATACGGAAAGACCTCCCTGCTTACGACCGAAGTCCCACCATTTAGAGGAGGAAAGATGCTCGTTCAGGCTCTTGGCATTGTACTGGGAAAGTACGGCCACCCTCTGGATCCGGGAATTGGTCATGTTGGATAATGCAAAATCAATACTGCGGTAGCTTCCCGCAATGGGCATAGCTGCAATGGCACGCTTCTGGGAAAGCTCTCTCATTCTGTGATTGTTACCGCCGGCTAAGATAATTCCGATTGCTCTCATACCTCTGCCACCTCCCTGATCAATGTTTTGCCGCTGGGCAGATTACCGTCCGGGTAATCGGAAACTTCCGTGATACCGGAAACAACCGAATTCTTACCTACACTGACGCCGGAAGGGATCACGGACTTTTCACCTACTGTTACAAGACCGTGGTTGTAAATATGAGGTGCGCTGTCATTCTCGGCCTCTTCACCGATTCCGAGCTTAACATTGTCACCGATCTGTGCATTCTCGGCGATGATGGCTTTGTTCACTTCACAGCCCTTACCGATATCCGCTTCATTCATGATGATGGAATCACGGACAATGGTATCGGAACCGATGGTTACACCGCAGCCGATCACGGAGTTATAAACCTTACCATAGATCTGGGCACCTTCGCCGATGATGCATTTCTCAATCTCGGACTCGGCGGAGATGTACTGGGGAGGAAGGGTATCGGACTTGGTATAGATCTTCCAATATTCCTCATACAGGTTGAACTCGGGAACGATATCGATCAGCTCCATATTGGCTTCCCAATAGGAATTGAGGGTTCCCACGTCCTTCCAATAACCGTTGAACTCATACGCATAGCACGGTGAGCCCTTTTCATGACAATAGGGAATGACATGCTTGCCGAAATCAAGTCCCGACTGCGATGCATTGGCGATCAGGGACTCCTTCAACGTCTTCCAGTTGAAGATATAGATACCCATGCTGGCCAGATTGCTGTTGGGATGCTCGGGCTTCTCCTGGAATTCCGTGATCCTGCGATCATCATCCGTAACCAGGATACCGAAGCGCTTGGCCTCTTCCATGGGAACGGGCATGGCAGCGATGGTCACCTCTGCGCCCTTAGCCTTGTGATAATCCAGCATTACCTCATAATCCATCTTGTAAATGTGATCACCCGAAAGGATCAGCACATAATCGGGATTATAGGTATCCATGAATTCGATATTCTGATAAATGGCATTGGCCGTACCGGTGTACCACTCTGTATCCTCACTCTTCTCATAGGGAGGAAGTACGGAAACACCACCCACATTCCGGTCCAGATCCCACGGAATACCGATACCGATATGCGTATTCAGTCGAAGCGGCTGATACTGGGTCAAAACACCGACCGTATCCACGCCCGAATTGATGCAGTTGGAGAGCGGGAAATCAATGATTCGGTATTTGCCGCCGAAAGAAACTGCGGGTTTTGCCACTTTTGCCGTCAATACCCCAAGTCTGGAACCCTGACCACCAGCCAAAAGCATGGCGATCATCTCTTTCTTGATCTTCAAGTTTGTCACCCCTTACTACTTTTTCATTTCGGTACTCGAAAAGTTGCACCGATTACACGAATTATAGCATAAATATCAAGCAAAGTGAATGATTTTCACCATAATGCCGCGAAAAAAACCGACTTTAATGAGCATATTGTCTAAATATTCTGTCAATTTCATCCTGGTTTTTGTGCACTATTCCAATCTCCTTACTTAAAAGAAATACTGTCCAGAATATCACTTCCCACACTGCCGTCGGAAAGATCCACATCTACGGTGCCGATGGAAATAGCCTTACCGTCTGCCACCTTGCCCACATACTCGATCCAGTCATAGCCGATGCTCACAATGCCGTTTTTCCAGGTGATATCAAGCTCGGAATCAAACAGCTTCAGCTTTCCGGTGCCGTCTTCCTTCAGCTCGAGATAGGTATCGCCCATACCCGCCTGCTCCAGCATATCGTGGGAAACCTTGTTGCCTAAGTTCGGAATAATTTTAGCATTTTACCTGGAAAACTGGCAAGGTTGGCGGGCACTTTTTCATAGATTTTCAGATTTATTAAAGGTTGCTTTCAACCGGCGGTCTTGCTATGATAGTTCCGTTATCAACAGGAAAAGGTGAATCGATCATGATGATAAGAATGGCAAAGGAAGAGGACAGAAAAGAGGTCCTGGCTCTTTATAAAATGCAGCTCGGAAGGGAGTTTTGTCCCTGGAATGACGAATATCCCGGAAACGAAACGATCGACTTCGATCTTGAGCGGGATTCTCTCTTTGTTATGGAGGATGAGGGCAGGATCGTGGCGGCCATCTCCATAGAAGAGGACGAAGATGTGGACAACCTTACCTGCTGGAGCGCCGACCTGCAACCGGGAGGAGAACTGGCCAGACTGGCGGTGCTCCCCTCCATGCAGAACCGCGGGATCGCAAGGCAGATGCTGCAGCACGGCATGACCGTCCTGAAGCAGCGGGGCTTTAAGAGCATCCACTTTCTGGTGAACAAATGCAACGAAAAAGCGATCCGCTCCTATGCCGTCTTCGGTTTTCATACAGTGGGAGAATGCCACATGTATGAGCAGGATATGTATTGCTACGAAAAAGAGCTTTAATCATTCTCCCCTGCGAAAAAGAGCGTTGCCTCTACCGCTTTCTTCCAACCCTGTATCCTTTCTCTTCGAAGGTCATCGCCGATCAGGGGGGTGAACTGCTTTTGCAGAAGCCAGTTGTCCCGGATCTCCTGTTTATCCTTCCAATAGCCCACGGTAAGGCCGGCAAGATAGGCCGCTCCCAGAGCCGTTGTTTCAATACAGACCGGACGAAGCACATTGCCTCCCAGCAGATCCGACTGGAATTGCATCAGAAAATCATTGGCGCTGGCACCGCCGTCCACCTTCAACTCCCGGATAGGCACTCCTGCCTCCTTCTCCATCACTTCCAGTACATCCATGGTCTGATAGGCAATGGATTCCAGCGTGGCCCGGATGATATGCTCCCGGGTGACACCTCCCGTCAGACCCACCATCATACCTCTGGCATGGGGATTCCAATAGGGTGCACCCAGACCGGAAAAGGCCGGAACCAGATAGACGCCTGCCGTGTCCTCCACGCTCTCGCATATAGCCTGGGTTTCCGGCGCTTTTTCAATGATACGGATACCGTCGCGAAGCCACTGGATCGCCGCACCCGCAATGAAAACGCTTCCCTCCAGGGCATACTGCACAGGCCCGGACTGATTATCTGCACTTTCACATCCGGCTCCGATGGTGGTCAAAAGACCGTTCTTGGAGCTGACCGATTCACTGCCCGTATTCATCAGCAAAAAGCATCCCGTACCGTAGGTGTTTTTGGCCTCTCCTTTTTCAAAAGCGCACTGACCGAAGAGAGCCGCCTGCTGGTCGCCTGCGGCACCGCTGATGGGAATGTTATTACCCAGGGTTCCGAAGTTAGCATAGCCGTAGATACAGCTGGAAGGGCGGACCTGGGGAAGCATGGATGCGGGAATGTCAAAGTATGACAGGATCCTTTCGTCCCAGGTAAGCTTATGAATATCAAACAACATGGTACGGCTTGCATTCGTATAATCCGTTACATGGATCTTACCTGCCGTCAGATTCCAGATCAGCCAGCTGTCCACCGTTCCGAAGAGAAGCTCCCCTGCCCGGGCGCGCTCTCTTGCCCCTTCCACATGATCCAGGATCCAGGCGATCTTGGAGGCGGAAAAGTAAGGGTCGGGTAACAATCCGGTCACCTCACGGATATGTTCGCAAAGTTCGGGATCATTTTTCCTAAGGTCATCTATTACATCCGCCGTTCTGCGGCATTGCCAGCAAATGGCGTTACTGATGGGCTCGCCGGTGTTGCGGTCCCAGACTATGGTTGTCTCTCTCTGATTTGTGATACCGATGGCCGCGATCTCCTCACCCTCGGAGAGCTGCGTCAGCACTTCCATCATCACGGAATACTGGGAAGACCAGATCTCCTTCGGATTATGCTCCACCCAGCCGGGCTTCGGATAGATCTGGGTATATTCTTTCTGGGCTTTGGCGCGGATATTTCCCTGCTTGTCAAAAATGATACATCTCGAACTCGTTGTGCCCTGATCCAGAGACATGATATACTGCTTCATCGCACATCCTCCCTTTCTCTGTCCATCTTAAGCTGCACCGGAAAAAAAACTCTTGTACTGTAAATATCATCCCTGATCTGTGTTTCCATGCTGCCGTCCAGCATGTTGACGATTCTGGCTACGATCTTCAGGCCCAGGTTGGTGCTTTCAACATTTGCCCTTTCCCTGCGGATCGAATTCTCAAAGGTCAGGATCAGCATATCCTTTTCCAGGGTGCATTTTATTACAACCGGCTTACTGCTGTCAGCGTAGCGCTCTATGTTCTGGAACAGATTGAAAAAGATCCTGGGAAACTCCGCTTTGTAGATACGGATGATGAAGGGCCTTTCGGGAGGGGTATAGAGCACCTTAAAGTCTCTGCTCCTCAGATAATCGATCTGTTCCTCCAGGATCCCTTTTATATACTTCGAGCCTTCGATCTCCTCCAGCCTTGGTTCGAACTCTTCATGCTTGAAGGCCGTGAAATAATGAAACAGCTGGTCCGTTACATCCTTTATGATAAATGCATTGTTGCTTGCCTTATCCACATAGTCCTGCAACTGATCGTTTCCCTCGTATTTTTTCAGTTTGATGATCTCCAGATAACCGATCAGCCTTGTCAGAGGTGTCCTAAGGTCATGGGATATGGAAGCCACCAGATCATGATTGGCCGTTACTGCCTCCTGCTCTTTCTTGATCAGGCCCGCGAAGTCCTGTCTGAGAGCATCTATCTCCGAACCGATATCTCCGAGCTCATGGCTCTTTTTAATGGCAATGGAACGGGTCAGATCACCGCCCCGCATCAGCTCCAGCTCATCACAGAGGTACATCATATACGCCACATCGCGGCGCATGAAAACAAGCATCGTAAAGGAGTATACGATCCCCACCATTGCAATGGTAATAAGGGTGTTCAATCCCCGGAGTATCCGCTGCTTCCGGTTATCCAGATAAACATAGATCGTTTCATCGGCAAACCGGATCGCTACGGCATGCCGCATTCTCCACAACCGTCTGCTCTCGGTATTGGTATACTCCTCATCCTCGCGGATCCTCTTGTCCAGCTCTTCCTTACTTCCGTAGAAAAAGATGGTATTCCCCGTCTCCTTCTGCCAATTCCGGATCTTCTCATGATCCGCGTAGTTGACATCGTTCTTATCCACATAGGCCTGTAAAACCCTGCTGCTGGCCTGCACGCTGGCAATGATCCTCTGCTGGTATTTTTCGGTATTGTTATAAATGTCCGTACACAAAAGAAAGAACGCATAGGCCAGGATAGCAGCTACTACGGCAGAAGCTGCCGATACGACAAGCATCCTCTTCCAGGTCTTTGATCGAAGGATATTCTTTTTTTGTCCTTTATTCTCAGTCAATATAGTAACCCTTGCCCCATCTGTTTCGGATCAGTTCGCTGTCCTGATCGTCTCCCTTGAGCTTCTCACGAAGGTTTTTGATATGTACCATCACAGTGTTTCCCGTGGTATGGAGAAAAACATCCCCCCACACTTCTTCATAGATCTCCTGCAGGGAAAAGATCTTTCCCCGGTTTTTTGCCAGAAGCACCAGGATCCCGTATTCTGTGTTGGTTAGATCGATCACTTCTCCGCCACGGGTTACGGTCAGTCTGTCGGTATTGATCCGAATCTGTCCCAGCTCGATGATCTTATCATCCTGCTGCTGCGGCACGGAACCGTACTCCTTGTATCTACGCAAAAGAGCCCCCACCCGGGCTATGAGCTCCGTATAGGAAAAGGGCTTCTGCAGATAGTCGTCTCCTCCCGCCATATAACCCCTGACCAGGTCTTTTTCCCGGCTCTTGGCAGTAAGGAATAATATGGGCATGTGGGATTTTTCGCGGATCCTGCGGCATACCTCGTAGCCGTCCATATCCGGCATCATCACATCCAAAATGACCAGATCCGGGATCTCCTTTTCCAGATAGGAAAGGGCTTTGCCTCCCTCAGATACACAGGTAACCAGATATCCTTCACTGGATAAGAGCACGTTGACTACCTCGCGGATCTCTTCATCATCATCCACGACCAATATCGTATTCTGTTTCATTAATGCATCATCCTTTCTCCCCCGGATATGCATCTCTCTATTCCCCTGTTATTTTTCGATGGGTGCCGTCTCCCGGCGAAGCCACTCCCTTTCCTCTTCATTTAAGAAAGGTGAGATGGTTTTGTACACCGTTTCATGATACTCGTTTAAAACCGCCAGATTTTCCTCCGACAAAAATGCACTTTCTATGCTGTCTCTGTCAAAGGGCACCATGGTCAGCGGACGGAAGGCAAGAAACCGGCCGTACTCCGACTCTTTTTCAAATACCGATACGATCAGGCTCTCGAGACGGATCCCGAAGCGCCCCTCCAGATAAACACCCGGCTCATCCGAAGTGACCATGTTCTCGCGGATCTTGTTTTGCGCGGTATACTTCATCCGGAAAGCATTGGGACCCTCGTGAACATTGAGCACAAAGCCGACGCCGTGGCCCGTTCCGTGTCTGTAATCATATCCCAGCCGGTACAGCGGCTCCCTGGCAAGCTGATCCAGACTGCTTCCCGGCGCATCCTCTATAAAGTGTGCATCCAGCAGCTGTAAATGCCCCCGCAGCACTGCCGTGTAAAGCTTTCTTTTCTCCTCATCCGGTTTGCCGAGGCTAACTGTCCTGGTGATATCCGTGGTTCCCTCCAGATAATGGCCTCCGGTATCCGCCAGAAGATATTCCCCCCTGCCAAACATGATCCCGGCCTCGGTTTCCGGCTCCGGTTCATAATGCACGATGGCTCCGTTGGCGCCAAAGGCAATGATGGGAGCAAAGCTCTGTCCGAGGTAATGCTCACCTTCCTTGCGAAGTTCTTCCAGCTGCCCGGCCGCACCGAGTTCCGTTAAGCTGACGATCTGTTTTCCTTCTTCCGCTTCCCTTTCCAGCTTTTTCAGAGCACAGATCCACTTTGTTACGGCAACGCCGTCTTTGATATGGGCAAGCTTTTCTCCTTCGATCTCCTGCCGGGTTTTAACTGCCTTTTGCAGGATCACGGGAGAGGGCTTTTTGATACAGTCTTGTGTCGATCCCTCTATAAGCCCCGCTGCCAGGAAGGATACACCGTCCTCATCAAACCAGACCTTTTCTCCGCTCAGATCTTTTTTCAGATCGGGATAAAAGCTCTCATAGGGCTTAACCCTGATCTCTTCATCTTTCGTTAAGCATTCCGGAAGCTCCTTTGCATTCACATAGAGGGTAAGGCCTTTTTCATACACGATCAGGAATGCAAGAAACACCGGATTATAAGCAACGTCGCTTCCCCGAAGGTTTAAAAGATAGGCGATCTCATCCAGCATGGCAAAGACCATACAGGAAGCACCCTCTCCGGACATTTTTTCACGAAGAACCGTCAGCTTATCCTTCCTTGAAAGCCCCGTATATTCCACCGGCAGTTCCCAGATGGCGCCGGCGGGAAGGAGAGGACGCTTGTCCGAACTATCCTGCTGCCAAAGCTCTCCTGCAAGGTCCCTGTCCGAAGAAAAGAGGACCTTTCTCTTTTTTTCGATCTCTTTTCGCAGCTTTTCGGCATAGGAAGCGATGACCACCTTACCGTCAAAGCCCAGGTGAAGCTCCGGTCCGTCTCCAATGTTAGCATCTGCTAACTTTTCACCAACGGTTGGCACACCCTTTTCTCCCTGCTTCATAAGGAGGATGCCGGTACCTTCCAGCTGGCTGCCTGCCTGCAGGAAGTACCTTCCGTCGGTCCAAAGATACGCCTGCATTGCGCCGGCTTCATTTGTAACAAGAAGGGTTCCCGCCGATCCGGTAAAGCCCGAATAGTAAGCGATAAGCCCGAAGTGCTCACTGATGTATTCCGATCCGTGATAGTCTCCCATGGGGATCAGATAGGCATCCAGGTTTTCCTCCTTCATTTTCTCCCAGAGCAGACGAACCCTGCCCTGAAAGATATTGTCATCCATACTCATTTCTTTTCTTCCTTTGCGGATTTTTCTACGGGGATCCTTCCGTAGATCTCGGCAAGGCCGCGGATCGAACGGGCCAGATCATCGGAAAGGAAGTTGGGCTTCAGCCTCCACTGCCAGTTTCCTTCGCCGCTGCCGGGCATGTTGATCCTGGCTTCTTTTCCCTTCGTCAGATAGTCCGTCAAAGGAACGATACAAAGATCGGCAACGGACCGGTATGCCTCGCGGATCATATCCCAGACAAAAGCACCGTAATCGGTATTCATGGAGTTGATATAGCGGCGGGCGAAATCCCTCTCGCCCTCGTTGATCTCTTCCACCCAGGCACGGAGCGGCGTATTGTCGTGGGTCCCGGTATAGACCACGCAATTCCTCTCATGTTTATGATTCACATAGTAGCTGTCCCAGCTGGTAAAAGCATACTGAAGCACCTTCATGCCGGGGAAGCCGGAATCCGCCAGGAGTTTTTCATTCTCCGGCGTATTGTTTCCCAGATCCTCTGCGATCATGGGAAGCCTCTTTTTCTTCTTATCAGCCGGGCTGCTTCCGGTAAAGTCATCGGTGCAGTGAGCGGAAAGCTTCTTAGTCAGGGTATCAAACAGCTTCATGCCGGGTCCTTTCAGAATCTCTCCCTTACGTGCATTCTGCGCACCGAAAGGAACGGCATAGTAGCTCTCGAAGCCATGGAAATGATCCAGACGGATCACATCATAAAACTCATAGTTTCTCTCGATCCTGCGCACCCACCAGTCATATCCGTCCTCGGCAAGCTTATCCCAGTCGTAAAGCGGGTTGCCCCAGAGCTGTCCGTCAGCACAGAAGGCATCGGGGGGGCAACCGGCCACCAGGGTGGGCTTTAAGTCCTTATCCATGCAGAACACCTCGGGATGGGACCAGGCATCTGCGGAATCAAGAGATACATAAAAAGGCAGGTCGCCGATGATCTTCACGTTTTTGGAGGCCGCATAAGCATGGAGCTTTCGAAGCTGCAGATCAAAGAGATACTGCTTGAAAAAGACGAATTCGATCTCATCTGCCAGCTCCTTTTTGGCCTTATCGATGGCTGCTTTTTTACGCTTTTTCAGACCATCCTCCCAATCCTGCCAGGACTTCTGATCCTGGTCTTTTTTGATGGCCATGAACAGGGCATAGTCTGTCAGCCAGTAGGCTTCTTTTTTCTGATATGCCTTATATTCCTTCTGGTCTCCCTTTTCCGAGAACCGGGAAAAAGCGATCCTAAGAAGGTTATCGCGGTTCTCATACAGAGCGCCGTAATCCACACTTTCGGGATCCGAACCGAAGAAGGCACCGTTTGCCTCGTCCCAGGTCAGATATCCCTCTTCAATAAGGTCCTCAATACTGATAAAATATGGGTTCCCCGCAAAGGCCGAAAAGGGCTGATAGGGGGAATTGCCGAAGCCCGTGGGACCCACGGGAAGGATCTGCCAGTAGCCGACGCCGGACTTATATAAAAAGTCTACGAACTCGAAGGCTTCCTTCGAAAAGCTCCCGATCCCGAATCGGGAAGGCAGGGAAAAAATAGGTTGCAGGATTCCGCTCTCTCTCATGATCTACGTTTCTCCTCTTCTTTTTGTTTTTTTGCTTCCCCTCTTTGTTTTCTTTTCTCCTCAATGAACTTCTTGTGTCTCTCATACCGGGCAAAGCGGGCCTCGGCTGCCCGAAGCAGTCCGGTCTTGTCCAGCACTTTCTCAATAACGGCTCCCTTGGGAATACCGCGGATCTCATCTCTGGTGATCCCGCCGGTGCGCAAAACCAGGATCAGATAGATCCCCACCGCGATCAGGATGGCGCAAAGCAGCGACAGAGCACTGCTTCCTACCCTTTCATAGATCACACGATAAGCCACATGGGCAAAGGTTCCCATCAGCATGGCCGCATAGGTGGGAATGATAAAGGTCTTGATGATCTCCTGCTTATAGGACAGGGCTTTTCTGACGGCGATCTGATTGAGCACGCACATCAGGAAGGAATAAACGATCATGGCCATACTCAGCGAGTACAGACCGAAGCCGAAACGACGGAGCAAAAGTACCAGCACAAAGGTCTGAACGATGAGGGCTGCCGTTGCATGATGTACCGGGGTGTTCACTTTTCCGATCCCCTGCAGTACCGCATTGGTAAGGGTGGAAAGGGCGTAGAACACTACGGTGATACTGATGGACATCAGCAAAAGCGACGCCGTCTCCAGAGATTCCTTCTGCGGGAAAAGAAGCCTTGTAACAGGCTGTGCCAGGGCCGCCAGACCGATGGCGCTGGGGATCGAGATCAGCATCGTGGCACGGATCGCCGTATCCACCTGCTGCCTGGTACGATCCAGATCCTTTGCCGCATAAGCAGAGGAAATGCTGGGGATGATGGCAGAGGACATGGCACTTGCCAGAGCAATGGGAATATTGGCAAGGACCACTGCTTTTCCGGCGAAGATACCGTAATTCGTGGCGATCCGCGCCTCGCTCATTCCGAAGTGGAGCTTCATGATCTTGGTATAGATGGTCTGATTCAGCGAGGTGGAAAAATTATAGATGAAGGTGCTGAGGATGAAGGGCGTCACCACCGTTAAGATGACCTTCAGCACTTCCCTGTTATCCATCAGGTGATAGTCTTCTTTTTCGGGTTTCAGGGATGCTTTGATCCTGTCTTTGTAACGATAGAGTGTAACAGCCAGGAAGATAAATGCGATCAGTACGCCGCAGCCGGTTCCCAGGGCGCTTCCCATGGCTCCCCGCATGGCAAGAAAGCTCTTGTCCGTCGAGGTGGTAAGACGGATCAGAAGCCAGGCAGCCGAAACACTGACGGTTGCATTGAGGATCTGCTCCAGGATCTGGGAAACGGAGGTGGGGACCATGGTCTTAAGAGACTGGAAGAAGCCACGAAGGACTCCCAGGATCCCCGACAGAAAAATGGTGGGGGTAAAGATGCGAAGTACCGGGACGGATCTGCTCTCCACAAGGAAGGGGGCAAAGATCCAGGTCAGCAGCGATGCCGCGCCGCCTACAACGACCACATACAAAAATGCCATCCTGACGATCCGCATGGCATTTTTATTCTCTCCCAGTGCAAGGTGCTGGGATACCACCTTGGACATGGCAGAGGGGATACTGTAAGAGGCGATGAGCAGAATGATGGTGTAGATATTATAGGCATGTGTATAATAGCCGTTCCCCTCATCCCCTATGATATGTGTCAGGGGTGCACGATACAGGATACCGATCAGTCTTACGATGATACCCGCTACCGCAAGCACCCCTGCCTGAAGCACAAAACTGTCTTTTTTTGTCTGATGCCCGTTGCTAGTTTCCCTCATTACTGCTTCCTTACACGCCCGTTTACTCCAAAGTGAAACGGGCCAGCTCCTTATCCAGCTCGTCTGCCAGATGCTGAAGCGAATCCGCCGATCCTCCGAGCCTGTTCATTGTGTTGTTCATCCGGCTTGCATTGGAGATCGTATCGTCCGTCGTAGCCTGGCTTTGGGCTGTTACCTGTGCCAGATCTCCCACGACGCCTACAATAGCCTCTGAGAACTGACCCAGCAAAACTGTCTTTTCGCGGATGGACTCGATGCTTTCCAGTGATCCGGAAACACCCTTTGCCACATCCTCGGTCTTGTCCATGGTATCGTCCAGCTTCTCCTGCTGCAGATTGATGGCCTTACGTACCAGCTTCATGCTTTCCACCATTTCGGCGGATTCGCGAAGCAACCCCTCTATGATCTTCTCGATCTCCTGGGCGGATCCGTTGGACTGCTCAGCCAGAGCATTGATCTGCTGGGCCACAACCGCAAAGCCTCTTCCGGAATCACCGGCTTTGGCTGCCTCAATGGAGGCATTGAGTGACAAAAGGTCCGTCTCATCCGCAATATCCTGGATCACTCCCGTTGCTTTGCGAATGGACTGGATCGTCTTATCAAGTGCAACAAACTGCTCCGAGATCCTGGTGATAGCCTTGATGGTTTCGTCGTTGGACTTGTTCAGCTGCTGGATGATCTCTTCTTCTTCCTTCTCCGCATCGGACATCTTCACGGAGCGCCTTGCCAGAACATCAACCTCCTTGCGGATATAGTTGATCTGCTCGCCTACCTGCAGCAGGTTCTCTCTGGCATCGCCGGTTTTTTTACTCTGGGTCTCGGAGGCCTTTGCCACCTCACCAAGAGAATCATAAACTGCCTCCACGGTCAGGGTCGTACCTAAGGCAAGATCGGAAAGCTGTCTTGCGGAATCCAGCAGACTCTGGGCACTCTCCTTGATCCCCATGACGATATCCCGATAAGTGGATTGCAGGGAAACCGTCAGTCTGTAGATCTCTCCCAGTTCATCGTTCCTGCGACGGATGTTATCATCCACCTGGAGACTGCCGTAGGACATATTGCCCTTGGAAAGGATCTGCAAAAAGTCCTTCGTGGCATCCATGACTTTGGCCATGGATCTGGTAAGATATAAGATCGTCAACGTTACCACTGCGATGAGCAGAGCCGAGATCAGGACCGCAAACAGGATCTTCAGCGTTGTTTTAGCATTGACGGATCCCGAAAGAGATGCCACCTCAATGGCTCCGACTACCGAGCCGGTCTTATTCATGATGGGCTCATATCTGACAAAATATCTTCTTCCGCCGATCTTTCTGTTCTTCAGGAACAGGGTCTGACCGTCACACACCTTCTTGTACAGCATGGGATCCATCTCTGTGCCTTCCAGAGATTTGCCGTCTTTGTCGGCAAAGGTGGTGATCTGACGGGTCATCTTCTTTCCGGACTCCACAAGGATACTCATTTCCAGATCGGTACCGCCCTTAAGGTACAGAAGAAGCTTGCCGTAATCGGAAACATCGGCACCGCCCTTATGAAGGCTGCCGTTCTCCAGACTGTAGGGTCCGCCTGCATTCTCCGTGGAAATACTGCCCTCCACGGCTGCTGCTGCGATCTTCAGCGTCTCATCCATCCGTCCCGTAGCGGAGCTGATGACAGTGATCACGGTGATCACAAGAAGGATAGCCAGGGCCGCCACAGCGGGCACCAGGCAAAAAAGTTTCATTTTCTTGCGGAAAGTGAAGGGGAAGATCTCCTTTGCATCGGGATCCGCTGGGGCGCTTTCGCCGGCACTTTCATAGCTTTCCTGAGGCTGCTCCGCCGGCGTAGCAGGTGCTGAAGCACCTTCCTGCTCCTGGAGTTTGGCGTAAAGGGCATCAATGTCCAGCTCACCCTCTACGGAAACCTGTTCCAGCTCATCCTCACCGGTTCCCGGAGCTCCCTCTTCCTGAAGCTTGGCAAACATGGCATCGATATCCAGTTCACCCTCTGCGGAAACCTGTTCCAACTCTTCTTCTTTGGTTCCCGGAGCTCCTTCTTCCTGGAGCTTGGCAAACATGGCGTCAATATCCAGCTTGCCATCCTCGGTCATGAGACGCTCGGGTGCGGCTTCCTCAGACACCGTTTCCGATCCGCCCACATCTTCCGGCGTTTCGTCCGTATCCTCTGTCTCAGACTCTTCGACAGCCTCATCTCCGGAAGCATTCTCCTGCGCAGGAGCATCTTCAGCCACTGCTTCATCAACCGCGGTCTCCTCAACCTCAGCCTCTTCAGCAACCGTTTCTTCTGCTTCGGTTTCCTCAGCCATCACGTCAACTTCCGGATTCACGGCTTCCTCCGGCTGCAATTTTTTCCTTCCGAACCATTTCTTTTTGCTCATACCCATCCCCCGCGGAAATTCCTTCCGCCATTTACCTTCTGCTTAAACGACTCTGTTTCTCATCTCGCTGTTTAAAAATGCTCTGATATTGTCACAGGCTTCCTGAACAAGTCGTCCTCTTGCCTGCGTGCTTCCCCAAGCCATATGAGGCGTTATGATCAACTTCTGCGGATCCCGGATCTTAAGCAGGGGATCCTCAACCCGAATGGGCTCTTTTTCCAAAACATCAAGACCCGCTGCCCCGATCACGCCTTCCTCCAGCGCCCGGGCCAGAGCTGCTGTATCAACCACGCCGCCTCTTGCGCAGTTGATCAGGATCGCCGACTTCTTCATCTTCGCAAGAGCCGGCTCATCGATCAGATGTCTCGTAAGATCGGACAGCGGACAATGCAGGGATAAGATGTCGCTTTGCCTCAACAGCTCATCAAAGCCCACCTGCTCATACTCTTTCACGCTGCTATGTCCCGTTACGGAATGGAAGATCACCCTGCAGCCGAAGGCCGAAGCAAGGGATGCCACCTTTTGTCCGATGGCGCCCATACCTATGATCCCCCAGGTAAGGGCTCCCAGCTCATCAAACCGTTTATCGAAATTGGAGAAGGAAGAGGAAGCTGCGTAGGCTCCGCTCTGTACATAGTTATCGTAGTAGGACAGATGCTCCAGCAGATACAGGGCCATGGTCATGGTATGCTGTGCCACTGAATCCGTGGAATAGCCGGAAACATTGGCTACGGCGATGCCCTTTCTGCGGCATTCCTCAACATCGATATTGTCAAAGCCCGTGGCAAACTCCGCTACCATCTTCAGATTGCGGGCCTTCGAGAGCACTTCAGCGGTAATGGGTGATTTATTCACCACGATGATATCCGCGTCCTCAATCCTCTCCGCCACCTGATCCGGACTTGTGACAGGATAGCTTACCAACTCTCCGAACTGTCCGAAATCGGATACGTCTATGTCTTCTCCTACACTGTTTCGTTCCAAAATCACGATCTTCATCGTATTACCCCAAAATACAGCAAGCGCCATGTACCCATCCTGCGTATCAGAATGGATACATGGCCCCTAAATGATCTTATAATCTCTTTAACAGAGCTTCTCTCTGCTCTTCAAAACCGGGCTTGCCCAGCAGTGCGAACATGTTCTTCTTGTAGCTCTCAACGCCTGGCTGGTTGAAAGGATTCACGCCCAGCATGTATCCGGAAACGCCGCAGGCGAACTCAAAGAAGTAGAACAGCTGTCCCAGATAGAACTCATTTACTTCGGGGATAGCGATCTTCAGGTTCGGAACATTACCGTCGGTATGTGCCAGGATGGTTCCGTTCATAGCGGACTTGTTAACAAAGTCAACGCTCTTACCGGTCAGGTAATTCAGGCCGTCAAGATCCACAGCCTCCTCTTCGAGGATGATCTCCTCACGGCTCTTCTCAACCTCCATAACGGTTTCAAACATCATTCTCGTACCATCCTGAATGAACTGGCCCATGGAATGCAGATCCGTGGTCAGATCAACACTTGCCGGGAAAATACCCTTCTGATCCTTGCCCTCGGACTCTCCGTAAAGCTGCTTCCACCACTCGGAAATGAAGTGAAGGGCAGGCTCATAGTTAGCCAGGATCTCAACACTTTTGCCCTTACGGTTAAGAGCGTTACGAACTGCCGCATACTGCAGAGCATCATTCTGCTCGTAAGGCAGGTTAAGCGCATTCTCACGTCCGCTTGCAGCACCTTCCATCAGCTTGTCGATATCTGCTCCGCTGACAGCGATGGGAAGAAGACCTACTGCGGTCAGTACGGAAAAACGTCCGCCTACATCATCGGGTACAACGAAGGTCTCAAAGCCCTCCTCGGTAGCCAGGCTCTTAAGGGATCCCCGTGCCTTGTCGGTGGTGGCATAGATCCTCTTGGCAGCTTCCTCCTTGCCGTACTTTTCAACCATCATCTTGCGGAATACGCGGAAGGCAATGGCAGGCTCGGTGGTGGTTCCGGACTTGGAGATCATGTTGATGGAGAAATCACGATCGCCGATGATATCCATCAGATGACGGATATAGGTGGAACTGATGGAGTTGCCCACGAAGTAGATCTCGGGGGTCTTACGAAGATCCTTGGACAGGTTATTGTAAAAGCTGTGACGCAGGAACTCAATGGCTGCTCTGGCACCCAGGTAAGAACCGCCGATACCGATCACCAGGAGAACCTCGGAATCCGACTGGATCTTGGCAGCTGCCTTCTTGATCCTTGCAAACTCCTCTTTGTCATAGGCTACGGGAAGATCGATCCAACCCAGGAAATCGTTGCCCGCGCCGGTCTTGTCTACCAGTGTCTTCTTGGCTGCCTCTGCCTGTCCCTGCAGAAGTGCCACTTCATTTTCAGCCACAAAACCGGTTGCCTTGGAATAGTCAAATGTAACCTTATTGCTCATCTTTTAACTCCTTCTTTCTCTCTACGGATTTGTACCGTTTCATCTGCGTGAAACGACTATTAAAATTTTACCAAATACCCTCCTCTTTTGCAAGAATTAAGCGCTTTTTCAGAAGCATATCCGGATCAGATAATGCAGCTTTCTCTTTTTCTTCAAAAGTCGCATCAGAAGGGCTCTGCAATCCCCGGCAAAAGCGGCATCCTCCCGGCTGCAGTCAAAACCCGCATACAGGATCCTCTCATAGGTATCGATAAAGGAAAGTGCCTGCTCTCCGGTTTCCGGCAAAACCCTACTTTGATACTCCGAAAGTGTCTCCCCTTCTCTGATCCCAAGGCCCATAAGGCGGCAGATGGAAAGACAGTCGCCCGCCAGATACTTAAACTGCTGATCCGCCTTCATGGAGCGGACCCGGAGGAAACGGATCAGTTTCACGGCCATCAAAAACAGCAGCAAAAATGCGAAGGCAAAGATGCCCGGCAGCATCAGGGAATGCCAGGAAAAGCCCTCTTTTCGCAGGCTCTCCGACTCCTCAGGCTCGAGCTCCGGTTCCTCAGCCATCTCCTCTTCTTCCTGCGTTCGCACACCCCTTTTATACTTGTATACCCTTTCCGGATCCAGGGTTTTCTGATCGAACATCCGCCATGCGGAAAGCCGGTAGAAGCCGGGGGTGGGCTCAAAGGCGATCCATCCCTTTCCGGCAAAATACACCTCAGGCCAGGCATGGGCCATATCGGAGGTGATCACGTGTCTGCCCTTGCCGTCCACCGTGATACGGTACCCCTGAACATAGCGGGCGGGCAGACCCATGGACCTTGCCGTAAGAGCAAAGGCGGTTGCATAGTAGCTGCAGTATCCCTTTCTTTCCTTAAGCAGGAAATGATCCAGAAAGGCGGAGGCGTCTTTTACCTCTCTCGGCAAAGGACCGGGATCTGTATCATACTGCATCTGCTGAAAATAAGCCTCCAGGTTTTTGAGCTTTTCATAATCGCCATCTCCTTTCAGAACCTCCGACAGGGCATCGGAAACCTGATGGGAAAGGACCGTATCATCGCTGTAGGTTTCCTTCACATAGGTCTGATACTCCCGATACAGATCGAAGGGATAATGCTCGTCCCAGGGCTCTTTTCCCATGGCCGCAAGAGCATTGTTCCAATCCCTTGTTGTCAGCTCTTTCCCGTCATCCATGAAACTGTAAAACTCCGGATTGTCGGTATTGGCCCTGTAATAATTCCCGGAAAAAGTGAAATGATAGGGACTGTGCCTTTTGAAAACGAGATCGCCGCCGTCATTTTTGACATTGGCCTTTTCATGGGCATCCTCGGAGCGGAGCTTGGCAGGTATGAACACATACCTGGATTTGGCATCCAGATACTCTACCTCGATATGCTGTCTTTTAAAATAATCCGTGAGAAGCCCGTCTGCGCCGTAGGCAGCGGCCAGACTCTCAAGGGTATCAAATTCGTTTTCGGGGAACTCGCTGTGGTTGGTCTTTTTCCACTCCCGTCCGTCGAAGGTATTAAACACGATACCTGACAGATAGATCGTCATGGGAAGATCCTCTTTTGTAGTGATGGCCAGATCCTGCCTCTTATCCTCTTCGACGCTGTCCTTCAGACCGCCGTTATCGGTAAAACCGATGAAGGAATCCGTGCCCGACATGAAGCCGAAGCGGATCAGGTCGGCTCCCGTCTCCACCTTCTCCCAGAGCCTGACCACAAAGGCCCAGTCATAGGGCTTGTTGGGAAACTTTATAAAGGCCGGTATCAGAACGATCAGAAGCAGGAAGGGAAAAATGCTCACCATGTGGATCCGTTTATCCCTCCGGCCTTCTCTTTTCCAGGTAAGCTCGATCTGATCGGCCACGCACAGGATCGCAAACAGAAGGATGACAAAAACGCCCTTTCCCGCGGTAAGATAGGATAATAAAGTTAGCACCAGCAAACTAAAGCAGGCGATCACACAAAGGATCCGCACCGGGGTGAAGCGGGTGGCCAGAAGCGCCAGCAAAAAAGAAGCGAAACTAATGGCAAGCACCGGCAAAAGCCAGGTCTGTCCCTGCAGGAAAAAGGTCTCCGGGGACCGTTTCCAGATCATGTAGAACCCCAGGACATTGGATAGGGCAATGCCGATAAACAAAAGTCTCCCGCCCATTTTCAGATGCAAAAAAAGGGAAAAGAGCACGCAGGCTAATACGCAAACCATCAGCATGGCGGCTACGGGCTGCTCCGAAGCGCTGCCCTCCGAATAGAACAGCACAGCTCCCAGAGCGGGCAATATGGCAAAAAGAAATTCATACAAGGCTCGTATCATATTTTTACCTACAACAGATCCGGCAGTTGTCCGTCTGTCGGTATCGTTCTTGCCGTGATATGGGGTGACAACTTCGTTACTTCTTTTTCAACGCCGCTGCGGACCAGATACAGGATCACTTCCGCATCGCTTTCCCTGAGTCTGTCCAAAACGGCTGAGACCTCCTCATCCATTTCCGGCGCAACGAGAAAGAGGATCTTTTTGGAAAAGGCATCCCCCGCCATCATGGCATCATAAAGGCAGCCGGAAACCTCACCTTCTTCAAAATTGATATCCGACATAGCTTTATAGAGGGCCTGAAAAGAATCCGCACTGTCCACGATCTGCAGTCCCGGATCTTTGGCATAGTAACAGACAGTGGCAGGGATACTTCTTTCCCGAAACAAAAGGGCCAGAGCAATAACGATCTCCAGCATACGGTTTTCCACCGGAAGATATTCCTTCGGATCGGAGCTGATCCTGTGGGAATGCAGCAGGATCCCGATACCTTCTTTTTCCTCGCCGATATAGTTTCTCACCATGGGCTTTCCGGTGCGGGCCGTCTGTTTCCAGTGCATGCGCCTGATGTCATCACCGGGTATGTACTCCCTGATGGTCACATCGGGATGGGAGAGAGAGGAAGATGTATTTTTGTCACTGACGGAATCAATATCCACATCCTGCAGATTCTCGAGGTTAATGATATCCGGAAGGACTTTCACCTTCATGGGCTCGCGGTTGCGGTAGGTGAGTTTGAACAGGCAGAAAAAATCCCGGAGGATAACGCTTTTGATCCCCACGTTATACTCTCCGCGATAGCGGCAGACCATATCGGTTTCTTTTTTGATGTTGGTGTGGGGTAAAAGCTCATACTCCGTTTCGTCATCCACACCGTCGATCTGTGAAAAATCGGAATAGAAAGTGACGCGGATACCCGCGAAAGAAAACAGATCCTCGTTTTGCAAAATGAAATAAAAGGGAACGGAATGATTGCATACGATCCCGGGAACAGTGAACCGCTGATACATCTTGAAACACGCCAGAACCATCAAAAGATATACCAGACAGATAACGGGTATGAGAGTAAGAACGGCAAAAAAACCGTAGCTGACGGGGCCTCCGTAAAAGCTGATCCCCACAAGTGACAGGATCCACAACAGGGCCCATACGATCCTGTTTCGAGTCATACATCACTCCATGGGAACCTTGACTTTGAGCATCAGGGAACGAAGAAGGGAGTCGATATCGGTCTTTCTGATCTTCTCCCGGCTGGTCAGAGACAGGCGGTGATGAAGTACATTGACGCAGACAGCCTTCACGTCATCGGGCTTTACAAAATCCCTGCCCTCCATATACGCCAGGGCTCTGGCTGCAAGAGCCATGAAAACACCCGCCCTGGGGCTGGCTCCCATAACAAAGCTTTCCTCCTGCCTTGTCAGGTCGCAGATCTGCTGTATGTAGAGCAAAAGCTTGTCGCTGACATTTACTTTTGCAACTTCTTCTTTCATGCGAAGGATATCGGACAGGGTACATACAGGCTCCACCGAGTCCATGGCAAAGCCTTCCAGATTCCTGCGGGTCATCTCCACCTCAGCCTCGGATTTCGGATACCCCAGAGAAAGGCGCATCATAAACCGGTCCAGCTGTGCCTCGGGAAGGGGATAGGTCCCCACGAATTCAACGGGATTCTGGGTGGCGATCACCATGAAGGGATCTCCCAGGGGGTGCACTTTTCCCTCCACCGTTACCTGGCCTTCGGCCATGGCCTCCAGAAGACTGGCCTGGGTCTTGGGTGAGGTGCGGTTGATCTCATCTGCCAGCACCAGATTGTGCATGACGGCTCCCTGCTGAAAATCAAACTGCCCCGTGCGGGCATTGTAGATCGACAGACCTGTTACATCCGAAGGAAGGGTATCCGGCGTGAACTGGATACGCCCGAAATCGGCGCCCACTGTGCGGGACAGCACCTTAGCCAGGGTAGTCTTACCCACACCCGGTACGTCCTCCAAAAGCACATGTCCTCCGGACAAAAGACAGATCAAAATGTCCCTTGTCACTTCTTCCTTACCTGTGAAATACGTATCGAGCTGTTGCCTTACCCTGTTTATCATATCCGCCTCAAAAAATCTTATTTATCCTTCAGGGCAAATTTGCCCGCTGCCTTTCCGGCCCCCTTACCGATCTTGTTAAGACCCTGCTGGTTGATGTGCAGGTAATCCTGCTGCATGTAGCTCTTGCCCAGGGAAGGAGTCTTGGAATAGACCATAACGAAATTCTTGTCCTTGCAGAGATTGGTCTGGGCCTTCTGGATCTTCTTGAAGTAGGTGTTCCAGCTTGTTCCGTAGGGATCCTTATTGTCACCATAATAGGAGGGGATCCGGATCACAAAGCATTTGGAAACCTTCGCCTTGTTCTTAACCTTCTTGAACATACCCTTAACATTGCTGATATATTTGGCTTCGGTCATACCGCTCTCACAGGTGCCGTCTTCGTTGCGCTGCATGGCGGTGGCATCGCTTTCTCCCTGCAGCCATACCATGTAGACATGACCGATCTTGAATTTCTTCTTGGCTGCCTTCTTGGCTGCATTGACGCGGCGGGCCACAGCCTTGTAATGTTTGGTCTTCCACATCAGGCTTCCGGAACCGTTTAATCCCGCAGGTACCGCCACCACAGGGGTTCCCGTCTGGGTGTAGTAAGCGTTGACAAACGCCGTTACCATGGACCCGGTGACCAGATTCTCATCTCCGTAGATGTTGCAGAAGTCGCCCTCGTGCTCATCCTTGCCGAAGGGCTCCCAGAGCTCGGAGAGCCGGCCCTTACCGGTTACGGGCAGATAAGCATAGCCCGCATTTTTCTTAAGCTTGGGTGCTTCATCCGCATTTCCGTGACCCATCATGTTGCTCTGTCCCGTAAAAACGATGATGTCCACGGTCTTCTTCTTAGCCCATGTTCCCGTCGGGAAACAGATCAGGAAGACAAAAAGGGTGAGAAAAACAATTCCCACCCGTTTGATCGTCAGATACTTTGCGCCTGTTTTTTTCATACCCTTCCCCCATACTCAGTGTTTTTGCTTAACCCTTTACCCTAATGTAACCGTTTTCAATAAGTGCGGATCTCCAGATACCCCACCAGATTCGCCTTGTCGAAATCCTCCAGGATCCCTTCCGTGGGATCATAGTAGGTTCCGTCATAGATCAGAAGATAATGACTGTAGCGTCCCATCTTCTCCATCAGGATCGCACATTTCGGAAGCTCTACATCGTTTCCACCCTCATAGTAGATCGTTCCGTCGTGTGCCAGTCCCAGATAATCGAGCGTATCAACCATCTTGCCCATGCTGGCCTGCCAGTCCCGGCAGTGCATGATCTCACAGGCCTCATCCAGGCTGACGCCGGCGAGCATTGCGATACAGGTCTGCCCGCAAAGCCCGTCATTCGGCTGGGTAATCAGCTTCATGCTGTCGATCCGCCGGATGGGATTATCAAAGGAGTAGGGACTGTCCCCGCCGATATAAGCCTTACGCTTGGGAATGGTAAAACGGATCGGGATATCCTTCGTTTTGCCCTCAATGGCACGCTCCACCGATTCGTTGACCGGGATCTGATACATCCCCTTGCCCAAAGGTACCAGATCACATTTAAACGCCGATCCCTCAGCCTTGCCTTCGATGCTGAGGACTCCCTGGGTATCACAAACCTCCCAGACATTGAAAGGGATCTTGATAAAGCTTCCCTCTTCCGACTGCGTTACCTGTCCGATGAAATGAAAAAACATGGCTAAACCCCCTAAATCACAGTTTAGTATTACTGATTTTCCAGCTCTCCGTTGCGGTATTTCTGCAGGATCGCCTGGATCCTGTCGCTGGGATTGAGCAGATCCGAGATGGATGCATCATGATTCAGCGTATCGATGATGTATGCGATGTACTTGCTCATATCGCAGTTGATATAGTAATCCTTTGCTAACAATTCCGGTGTCTGATAGATCAGGTTGGTGGTCAGGACTTTGGCGATCAGACCGTCGCGGCAGGCAACGTCAAAACGCTCCAGACCGCCGGTGAACAGGCCGAAGGTTGCACAGATGAAGACTCTGTTGGCCTTTCTCTTCTTCAGCTCGGCCGCTACCTCAAGCACACTTTCTCCGGAGGAGATCATATCGTCGATGACGATACAGTCCTTGCCTTCTACGCTGCTGCCCAAAAACTCATGGGCCACGATGGGATTGCGTCCGTTCTCGATCCTGGTGTAATCACGACGCTTGTAGAACATACCCATATCGATCCCCAGGACGTTGGCCATGTAGATCGCACGGCTCATTCCGCCTTCATCCGGGCTGATGATCATCATATGCTCGGCGTCGATGGTAAGATCCGATACATTATGCAGTAGACCTTTGATAAACTGATAGGTGGGCTGAACGGTCTCGAAACCGCTCAGAGGAATTGCATTCTGAACTCTGGGGTCATGTGCATCGAAGGTGATGATGTTGTCGACACCCATGGAAACCAGCTCCTGCAGAGCAATGGCACAATCCAGAGACTCTCTCGCCGTCCTCTTGTGCTGACGGCTCTCGTACAGAAACGGCATGATCACGGTGATCCTGCGGGCCTTGCCGCCCACTGCCGCAATGATACGCTTCAGATCCTGGAAATGATCATCCGGTGACATATGATTCTCATGTCCGCAAAGGGAATAGGTCATGGCGTAGTTGGCTACGTCCACAAGCAGGTACAGATCATATCCTCTGACGGACTCCAAGATCTCTCCCTTGGCTTCGCCGCTGCCGAATCTGGGCACTTTGGATTTGAGCAGGTAGGAATCCCTCATATAGCCTTTGAAGGCCAGGGAATTCTTATGCTCGTTCTCCCGGGTGGTCCTCCATCTTACGAGGTATTTATCGATCATTTCTCCCAGGGCAAGGCAGCTTGCCATTGGGATAAGACCAAGACTTCCCACGGGTATGGTTTCCAGGTTACGAAGTTCTTCGCGATCTGACATGAGACAGATTTCCTTTCTATGATGACTGCATCTGACTTCTTTCCCGGATCTTCTCCTTGCGGATATCCTTGCCCGAGAACTTACATAGCTTATAGCCTGTCATAAGCCGGGAGATAACCCTCTCCGAATACATCTCGTGAAGACCCTGAAAAGACAGATTCGTCGATATGATGGTGGACTTTTGCCTTAGCATCCTTTCATTCAGCAGGGAAAACAGTTCCGATACCGTAAACTGGTTGACTCTCTCCGTTCCCAGATCGTCCAGGATCAGAAGATCACAGTCATACAGATCCTGCTGAAGATCCCTGCCCGCCTGCTTCTCCTCATCCCGGTCGGAAAATCTCAGATCCGCCAGACGGTCGAAAATTGCGGCACAGGAAAAATACAACACGCTCTTTCCCTGCTTAAGCAGCTCATTTGCCACGCAGCAGGATAAAAACGATTTGCCGGTTCCTATATTACCATAAAAGAGAAAATTTTGATAGCATTGGTCGGAATTTGATGCAAAATCCCTGCAGAGTTTCTCGCATTTCTTGAAGCTTACCAGATCCTCACCCTCATAATAGGCGTCGGAAAGATGGTCAAAATTCTCCGTTTTGATCAGCTGTGCCAGACCCGAGGCTTCGGAAAGCCGCGTAAACAGCTTCTCGGAAAAGCACTTGCAGCGGATGCTCCTCTTGCCGTAAACATCTCTCAGATAGCCCGTATCTTCACAGTCCTTACATGAAAAAACAGGCTCCAGATAATCCTCCGGATAGCCGTTTTTCTTCAGTAGCTCTGCTTTCTTTTGTTTCAATGATGAAAGAGGTGATCCCTCCGCAGAGGCACTATCTCCCTTTTCCAGCCTTTCCACAAGGCCGGCAAGGGACGCAGACCTTGCCTCTTCGATCATCTGTGCAAGTTCGGGGATCACGGATGCGATCTCCTGCTTCCTGGTAAGCTCGATACGCAGGTTTTCCTGGCGTCGGCGGTCGTATTCTCTTTCTATCTCATCATAGATCAGGGAAACGTTCATTGATATTTCAAAAACTCCTCTTCCTGGCTGTCATAATCGATCTTACGCTCCATGTATTGATTCTGGGGCAACCTGGATGCGATCGACAGATTCTTACTGTTCTTGGCCTTCTTCTTTTCGTTGCCGTACTTTTTCTCTTCCTCTTCGATCTGTGACATGGTCCTGATGCCCTGATCATGCCAG
>JAILKJ010000020.1 GCA_024693845.1 Lachnospiraceae bacterium | reverse complement strand
GCTGCAGCTGCTTTTGGGCGATGAATATGCCGTCGTGGAGGAAGGCTGTAACGGCCGCACGACGATACATGATGATCCGATCGACGGATGGAAGAACGGCAGGGACTATCTGAAACCCTGCCTTAATTCGCATAAGCCGGTGGATATTGTGATCCTGATGCTAGGGAGCAATGACCTGAAGGCGACTTTTCATCTGACAGCGGAGCAGATCGCGGAGGGCGCGGGAGAACTGGTGGATGTGATACAGAACTTTGCCATAGAGAAGCAGGGATTTGTACCGAAGATCATACTGGTATCTCCACCGGAAATTGGGACAGGGATCAGGACATCTCCGTTCTATGGTGCATTCTATGAAGAGGCAATAGCGGAATCGAAGAGATTTCCAGGCTGCTATAAGGCGGTGGCTGATGCAAAGGGCTGTATTTTCTTTAATGCTGCGGAGCATATCTATCCGTCTGAGGTGGATTCCCTGCATCTGACGCCGGAGGGACATAAGGTGCTGGCAGAGAAGCTGAGTGAGATTGTAAAAGGGATAAGCGAATAATGGGAAAGAAAGCAGGAACGGTTAAGGGAATGAAGGACGATATATTCGCCTGCATAAAGAAGAAATATAAGGTGCTGCCTGAATATCCCTGGAGGAAATATGACAGCAATGCGGTTTTCCGGCATTTGGATAACAAGAAGTGGTTTGCGCTCGTAATGGATGTTGCCGGTGATAAGGTAGGACTGCATTCAACGGAATATGTTCCGGTCATTAACCTGAAGATTGATGATGCTTTCTTCCGGGATATGCTTATACAGCAGGACGGCATCCTGCCGGCTTATCATATGAACAAGCAGCACTGGATCACGGTTCTTCTGGATGGATCGGTACCGGAGGAAAAGGTATACGACCTGATCGATATGAGCTTTATGGCAACGGCTTCCGTGAAGAAGAAGCAGAAGTACCGGCCTCCGAAGGAGTGGATCATACCGGCTAATCCGAACTATTACGATATCATACATGCTTTTGATGATACGGACGAGATCGACTGGAAGCAGGGTAGTGGCATAAAAACAGGGGATACGGTATTTATGTATGTGGGCGCTCCGGTATCGGCCATACTATACAAATGCAAGGTGACGGAGGCGGATATTCCGTATTATTATGAGGATGAAAACCTGACGATCAAGGCGCTGATGAAGATAAAGCTTTTGAAACGATATCAGCCGGATAAGTTCACATTTAATGTACTCAAGGACGAATACGGCATATATGCGATAAGAGGCCCCAGAGGTATAACAAACAGCCTGAGTGAGGCGTTGAAGCAGGGAGATGAGTAAATTATGATAGAGCGCGGGCATTATGTGCGGATCGGGAATATGGATGTAAAGGAGCTGAATCCAGTGGAAGGTGAGTACGGGTTCCGGGCGTATTGATATGACGAAGATACGCTGCGTAGTGGAAAGGATCACATATCAGAACCCGGAGAACGGGTACTCTGTCCTGAAATGCCGTGTGAAGGATTACAGCGATCTGGTGCCGGTAGTAGGGAATCTTCTGGATGCGAATGTCGGATCCGTTCTTGTCGTGGAAGGTAACTGGAAGGTGGATGCGAAATACGGTAGGCAGTTTGTGGCGGAGAACTGGGAGGAAACGCTGCCGGCGACTGTATACGGCATGGAAAAGTATCTGGGATCCGGGCTGATCAAGGGCGTGGGGCCGAAGTTTGCAAAGAAGATCGTTCAGAAGTTTGGCGTGGATACTTTTACCGTGATCGAGGACAATGTGGAGCTGCTGATCGAGATCGACGGCATTGGGAGCAAGCGCGTGAGTATGATCGCAGAATCCTGGCTGAAGCAGAAAGAAGTGAAGAATATCATGCTCTTTCTGCAGGAGCATCAGGTGTCCACATCCTTTGCGGCGAAGATCTATAAGCAGTACGGCAATGACAGCATCCCGGTGATGAAGGAGAATCCGTACCGGCTTGCTGATGATATCTGGGGGATCGGCTTTAAGACGGCGGATCAGATTGCGGAGAAGCTGGGCTTTGGGAAAGAGTCGTACGTGCGCCTTCGCAGCGGCCTGATGTACACGCTTTCGGAGCTTTCCAATGACGGGCATGTCTATGCGGAGAAACAGCAGCTCATTGATGCGGCAGTGAAACTCCTGGAAGCAAGTGAGGGTACGGTAGCCGCGACCATGGACGACATGCTGAAGAAGAGTGAGCTGATCCTTGAGCGTGATCTGGTAAAGAGGAATGAGGACGGTGAGCAGGTGGATCCAGTCTATCTGCCGCCATTTTATTATGCGGAGATCGGTGTGGCCTCGAAACTTAAGAAGCTGGCGGCGTCTCCTGCGGGGGACAGGCTTTATACAAAGCTGGCACAGGCAAGGCGTGAGAGCGGGAATGCTGATCTGTCCGTGGATATTGCTGCCGTGGAGAAAAAGACTGGCATGGAATATGACAAGATCCAGGCAGATGCCATCAAGCGTTCGGCAATGGCAAAGGTGATGGTGCTGACCGGCGGCCCCGGTACCGGCAAGACCACCACGACCCACGGGATCATATCGGTATATAAATCCTTTGGGCTGAGGATTCTTTGCGCGGCGCCCACCGGACGTGCAGCCAAGCGCATGACGGAAGCCACCGGACTGGAGGCGAAGACCATCCACCGCCTGCTGGAGTGCAAGCCACCGGAAGGCTATCAGAAGAATGAAGACAATCCGCTGGAAGGGGATGTGCTGATCGTGGATGAGTGTTCCATGATCGACATCATCCTGATGAACTCGCTCTTAAAGGCGATACCGCCAACGATGCGTCTGGTACTGGTGGGGGATATCGACCAGCTGCCTTCCGTAGGTGCGGGGAATGTGCTGCGTGATGTGATCGATTCCGGAGCGTTTCCGGTGGTACGGCTGACTAAGATCTTCCGACAGGCGCAGACCAGCCGGATCATCATGAACGCCCACCGGATCAACGAAGGGAAAATGCCGGAGATCAATAACGGTAAGGAGTCGGATTTCTTTTTTATGGAGAATGAAGATGCCGAAGCGGTGGTGCCGCAGATCGTGAAGCTGGTGAAGGAGAACCTGCCGGGATATTACGGCGTGGAGTCCAATCAGATACAGGTGCTTACCCCGATGCAGCGCGGCGTGGTCGGCGCGACCAATCTGAATCTGGCCCTGCAGGAAGCATTGAACCCTGCGGAGAAAGAGGTATTTATGCGCGGGCGTGGCAAGGTGATGATGTCGAAGGAGTGCCTGCGCCGGAGCGGCTTTGCCTACCGTGAAGGCGACAAGGTGATGCAGATCAAGAACAACTACGACAAGGAAGTGTTCAACGGGGATATCGGCATCATCGAATCCGTGACGGAGGCGGACCGGACATTGAACGTCAACTTTGACGGCAGGAGTATCGAGTATGATGTGACAGAGCTGGATGAGCTGGTGCACGCCTACGCCACCACGATCCACAAAGCACAGGGCAGTGAGTATCCCATCGTTGTCATGCCAGTATTGATGAACCATTACATCATGCTGCAGCGTAACCTGATCTACACCGGTATCACCCGTGCAAAGAAAGTGCTTGTGATGATCGGCACGAAGAAGGCGCTGGCCTATGCTGTAAAGAACGTGACCGTGACGAAGCGGAATACCATGCTGAAGGAACGGCTGATGAATAACATGATATAATGGACCTGGAGGATTGCAGTGATATGAAAGAAAACAGATCGGAAACAGTAATGATGGAGACACAATGCCCTTTCTGCGGAAAGGTCTTTGACTACCCTATGTGTACGGAAATCATTATCCCGGGAGACAGCAAGCTCAAAAAGAAGGTATTGAATAAGACTCTTTTTGTCCCGAAGTGCCCGCATTGCAATGAGGAATTCAAACTGAAGCCGAAATGCATGTATCGGAACGAGACAAAAAGGGAGTGGTTTGTTGTAACCGATTCAAAGGACGGGGAACTTGAGAACGTGATGAAGGGCGGGGATCTTAAGTTCAATGATGTTCGTGCGGAAGAGAATATCGTGGATTTTATGAAGGGGCTCTATACCCGCAGGGTAGTTTATAATGTGGATGCATTTCGGGAAAAGATCCTGCTGTCAGAGTATAATTTTGATGACAGGATCATAGAACTGATGAAGTTTTCACTGTCTGGGCTTATCGAGAAGGATAGTCATACGCATGTTTACAGGATCTTTCTGGAGGAGTCTTCGGGGAATGATATGATATTTACAGCCATCCTGGGAAGCCATGCACCGTTTGAGTATGCAACGATCAAGAGTGATCTGAGTACATATAACCAGTACAGAACGAAATACCTGAAAAAGCTCGGAAATCCAAATGAGGACGAATACATCACTACAGATCAGGAGTGGGCTGCGAAGACAGGGCTGTTAAAGGATGAAGATGCCGGCTTCGTGGTGCCGATGCAGGGGTGAAAATTTTTTGAGGGAATTTTCAAAAAAGTGTTGACACGGAAATAGTGATGTTGTATTATGCTCAATAGAGGGAAGTGCCTGTCCTTCATGTTTTGATACATGAAAGTTCGGACTTCCTATTTTTTATGCCAATAAATTATAACAAAGTGGCGGTGAACAACACAAAATCATAATTCGCCGCCGGATAACAAAGAAGGAGATAGAAAAGCAAATGAGAACACGGTGCACACAATTTACGATGATCAATAGACTGCCCAAGCAGTCCTCGTTATTGTGCGCGAATTTTGCGGGCAACGGATACCTCTGGGCCGAACTGGATAATACCATTAGCAGCGCCATGAGTATATCACGACCGAAATATGACCAGGAATACAAGTGGAGAAGGCGAACATAGAAGAATATGATGCGGACAGCAGCATATGGTCTTTTGTGGGAGCCTGAAAAGAAAAGGGCTCCCATTTTTGTTAAGGAGAAGAGATGAAAACGATCAGACCACACAGAAAGTACAATCGATTTAGTGGCTTACAGGCAGGAAAATCAGCCTGGTAAGCTAATCTGGTGATGCGGTGCGTCTAAGCGACGAAGGAGCTTAGACAGCACCCATGCGTAGCGAAGCGAAGAAAAGCGCCTGCCTGAAGAGCAGGAGAGGCTGGTTCGAAACCAGCACCAGGCATTACGCCCCTTCGTCTAACAGGTGAGGACGTCGCCCCTTCAAGGCGGAAATGCCAGTTCGATTCTGGTAGGGGTGATACGGAGAAATCCGTAGCACATTAAAATTTAACAGGGGAGATGAAACAGGCACTTCTCTCCCCGATGCACGTAAGGTGTAATCGGCTGCATTCCAGTCTTCCAAACTGGCGGAACGGGTTCAAATCCCGCTACGTGCTCTTGAAAACAATATAACATATCTGTCCTTACAGGCACACGGACGGAAAAGTAACAAAAAATAAAACAATCCGGAGGAAAAGAAAATGCTGCGATTAACCAAACCCCGTCAGGGGTGCGATAAGGATTTCGAAGAAACCCCGACACGATTGCACCGACTCGGAAACCTGAAAAATGAATATGATATGCATCCGTGGCGGAAATGGTATACGCACGGGGTTTAAGCCCCCGGGCCCGTGAGCGGGATTGAGAGTTCGAATCTCTCCGGATGCACACGGGCGCATGGTGGAATGGTATACACGGCGGCTTCAAGTACCGCTCCCTTAAGGATGAGAGTTCGAATCTCTCTGCGCCCACGCGGGCGTACTCGAATGGAACAGAGGCTTGCCTTAGAAGCAAGTGACTTAGGTTTATGGGTTCGACTCCCATCGCCCGTACTTGAGCATCCGTGGTGGAACGGAATACACGCCGGTCTCAGATGCCGGTAGGAGAAATCCTGTGAGAGTTCGAATCTCTCCGGATGCAGGAAAGAAGGTGAAGGAAATGGAAGACTAAGGCAGTCCGTGCCGGCAGAAAGTCGGTAATGATCCCCTATTTTACGTGCCATCATATAAGGCACACATTTTGCAGCAGGCTTTGCGAGGCGGAGACGAATATAAAGGTGATCCAGACCATTATGGGGCATAAGGATATCCAGACCACTCTGGATATTTATGCTGAGGTTACCGACAAGAAGAAAAGGTCTTCGCTGGAACAGTTGTTTGAAGATATGAAGTTGTTTTAAGTATCAAGGATCCCTTGTGGATCGGTAGTACATCAAGATTTGCCCAGGTACATCAAAAGTACATCAAATGGGGTAAATCTGGTACACGATAATACATGATAATACTTACTTTGAAAAGTCGAAAAACCTCGTAAAATGGCTATATACGCGATAATACGTTATTCGCGGGCCTAATGGAGGAAGTGCAGTCCATCTACGCCATCGGCGCCGGAACGGTGAGCAAAAAAGTGTTCACGGACGGCTCCAACCAGATCGAAAGATGTGACACGCACAAGGATCTGAGCCTTTATTTATCGGACATTCAGGCGATGATCGAGAGAAAAAGGAGGTTGTTTGGAGAAGGGTGATGGACAGTATTCAGGAGGTGGCAAACCGGCTTTTAAGGTGAAAAAAATGAGCAGTGCAACACAACTGCAACAAGATTTTAACCAATAATACGCTATAATGCCTGATAATGCTAATTTGAGCTTATGAATCCGTAGAAAATGGACTCATTTTCGCAAGGGATATTTCAGTAAAAAACGCTGGAATATCCCTATTTTTATGGGTCAGAAGGGTTCACAAACGCAATACTTTTGGGTAAAAATCAGGTTTTTGTTGCAGTAAGAAAATGAAAATTGAAAAAAACAGAGGTCTACTGCAACAAAAACGGGAAGGAGGCCAGTATTTATGGGCATTACAGCGAGAAGGCAGGTGCAACAAAATTGGTTTGAAGGACGGGCAGGTCCTTAGATTATTGTGAGACCGGTACAGCCGGTCAGGGAGGAAATGATGCTGAAATTAAGAGCGATGGGTACAACAAACGATCTGAAGTGGTTTAAGAAGATCATCGACCGGTATGATGTGTTTCATGTGATCCGGATGTCAGAGCCGCTGACGATGAAGGGGACAAACA
>JAILKJ010000016.1 GCA_024693845.1 Lachnospiraceae bacterium | reverse complement strand
CCATCAGGGAACAAAGCTGCGAAATCATATCGATATTGGAATACAGACCCACGCCGAAGGTCGCCGCAAAAAAGCTCATGGCACTGACAAAGATGGATTGGATCGATGCCTGATGGGCTGTTACCACCGCGTCCTTCTTGGGAAGACCGGCCATTCTTTCCACTTTGTAACGGTTTGTCATCAGGATCGCGTAATCCACAGTGGAGCCCAGCTGGATCGTACCGATGACGATGGATGCCACAAAAGGCAGCACCGTATGGGTATAATAGGGCAGGCCCATGTTTACAAAAATGGCAAACTCTATGGTCACAACCAGGATCACCGGCAGTGACAACGATCTGAAGACGAAGAAGATGATCACGAAGATCACGCCGATGGATACCGCACTGACGGTGGCGAAATCCTTATCCGTGATCTTGATCAGGTCTCTCGTACAGGGTGCCTCACCGATCAGAAGTCCTTTTTTGTCATACTGTTTGATGATCTCTTCGATCCTGTCGCACTGGGTGTTGACCTCATCGGAGGCCACTTCATATTCCGAGGTGACCATCATCAGCTCCCGGCCGCCTTTGCGAAGCTCCTGTGTCAGATCCTTGGGGATCAGTTCTTCGGGAATGGAGGGTCCCAGCAGGGAATCGATCCCCAGGACAGCCTTAACTCCGTCCAGCCCTTCGATCTCTTCCGCCATCTTTGCCTTCTCTTTGCGACTCAGAGATGAATCGATGAGAAGAAGGTGCATGGTGTTCATTTCAAAATGATCGTTCAGAGCCTTATTGGCCTGGATGCTGGAAAGGGTTTCCGGAAGGGAGGAATCCAGCTTGTAGTATACCTTCGTTCCTTTATATCCGATAACCGCGGGGATCCATAAAAGTACAAACAGGACTGCTATGATCCGATAATGCTTTGCCACAAAACCGGAGATCCGAAACTGGGGGATCAGCGGTTTATGTTTGGTCTTTTCTATGATCCCGTCAAAGATCAGGATCATGGAGGGAAGAACGGTAACACAGCAGAGCACACCGATCATTACGCCCTTTGCCATAACGATCCCCAGATCAAGTCCCAGGGTAAAACTCATGAAGCAGAGAGCGATAAAGCCCGCCACTGTGGTAACGGAGCTGCCGATCACCGACGTGAAAGTGGCCGTAATGGCGTTAGCCATAGCTTCCTTTCTGTCGCTGCATTTTTCCTGCTGTTCCTCATAGCTGTGCCACAGGAAGATGGAATAATCCATGGTCACACCCAGCTGCAGGACAGCCGCCAGAGCCTTGGTGATATAGGAGATCTGGCCCAGAAAAACGTTGGAACCCAGGTTGTAAATGATGGCCATTCCTATGGATAACAGGAAGAACAGCGGGATCATGTAGGAATCCATGGTCAGCGAAAGCACGATGGCCGAAAGCACTACTGCGATCAGAACGTAGACAGGCGTTTCCTTATCCGAAAGATCCTTCGTATCCGTTACGATGGCCGACATGCCGCTGACAAAAGCCTGTCCGCTTGTCTTTACCCGGATGTCCCGGATGGCATCCATGGTCTCGTCTTCGCTGGTGCCCGTGTCAAACAGAACGATCATCATCGTAGCATCGTCGTTTACAAAAGCTTTTTCCAGCCTTTCCGGCAAAAGCTCCGGGGGGATGGAAATGTCGGACACGGTATCATACCACAGCACCTTTTTAACATGATCCACTGTTTCGATGTTTTTCTTCAGCTTGGCCACATCCTTAAAGGGCATGCCCTGCATGACCACCATGGAAAAAGCACCTGTACCGAAATCCTCCTTCAGGATTTCCTGACCTACCATCGTGTCGATATCCTTAGGCAGATATGCCAGCACGTCATAATTGATCCTGGTGGCAAAATAGCCGATGGCGGAGGGTACCAGTAATGCCAGACTGATGAAAAAGATCAGAAATCTGGATTTAACGATTCCTTTACTGAGCCACTTCATAAAACATCATCCTTTCCTTTTCTAAGCCGAAGTATAGGAGCCCTTTTTCAGGAAAGGAAGATGCAAAAAATAAGAGCCGTCTACATATAAGAAACATTGTCCCGTGACCTGTCCCTTATATGTAGACAACTCTTGCATTTTGTCGCTTGTTTTTTAGCACTCTGAAGTGATGTCTGCTAACGCAGCAATGCAGATCCTTCTTTCAACCTCCTCCAAGCCGCAGCTCGTCTACCACATCCTGGAGGGAATGACTGATGATATACTCGTAGATATCGGCGATCTCTCTGGGAGAATAGGGCATTCCCATATCGATCCAGTACATGACGGCGAAAGCGATGGTCCTTGAATAATAGGAAGAAAGCATCTCCGGAGAAAGCCAGTTCTTCTGAAATGTCTTGGCATCGATCCCGGCTTTCAGCTTTCCTCCGACAACACGATACAGAATATCCATGACACATTTTTGTGCGATCTGCTCGAAGGAATTCTGTCCGCTGGTCTTGGCCAGCTTCATATACAGCTCTTTTTCCCGCATCAGATTGGAAAAGATCAGTCGGACCGCTTCGTTGATCATATCGTTTTCCAAAAGGGGCTCGATGGGCAGAATGATCTCCTCCCGGACGATCTGCTCCATCAGCTCATACTTATCCTGATAATGATGATAGAAGGTGGTTCGGATGACACCTGCCCGCTCCGTGATCTCATGGATCGTGATCTTATCCACCGGCTGTTCCTTCGCCAGTTCCTTAAAGGCGTTCTTCAGCCGCAGTTCCACATCTTTTTTTGCCGGCATATCCGCCTCCTAAGCCTGCTCGCTTTCCAGCTGCTCTACCTGTCGGATAAAGTCCCGGATCCCGGCCAGAGTCTTTTTGCTGGCGCCCGGCTCCATGTAGATGGCATCCTGCAGCGCCTGTTTTTCGTCGATCCCACAGGTCATCTGCAGAAGCTTGGCAATAAGCTCCTGACGCTTCACCAGCTCCTTTGCTTCCTTCAGTCCCTTATCGGTCAACGTAAGGATACCGCCCTTTTCCACCGTCAGATAACCTTCCTTTTCAAAATTCCCAACGGCACGGCTAACGCTGGGCTTGGTATAGCCCAGTTCTCTTGCCAGTTCAACGGAGCGGACCCGTCCGCCCTGCTTTTTCAGTCTGTAGATCGTACTCAGGTACACTTTTCCGGATATCAGCATGATTTCTCCTCCTGCTTTTTCTTTAGATGTTCGTCCATGATCTTTTGCACCGTATCAAGAGATAGGGGATATTTGTATTCCTTCAGGATCTGCTCTGCGGTGTATCCGTGATCCGCCAGATGCCGGATCGCGCCGCCATAAGCAAAGTCCCTGGTGAAATTCCGGAGAGATTCTTCAAACTGTCCCATATATCCCCACCCCGCTAGTTTCCTTTTGCTAACCGATGATGGCATTTTTGGTCTCTTCCAGCTCCTCATCAGAGGGCTTGCCCGGCTTCCAGCCGATCTTCTGACCGTCATCCGCATAGCGGGGGATCAGATGCAGATGGAAATGGAATACCGTCTGTCCCGCGCACTCGCCGTTGTTCTGAACCAGGTTAAAACCGTCCGCATTGAGATTCTGCTTCATCTGAGCGCCCAGCTTCTTGGCCAGCTTCATGGCCTCGGCAGCCACGTCATCCGGCAATTCAAAGAGGTTGGCGTAGTGGTCCTTGGGAAGGATCAGGGCATGCCCGCGGGCTGCCGGTCCCAGATCCAGGATCACGCGGAATCTCTCGTCCTCGTAAATGGTCTTGGACGGGATCTGACCGTTTGCGATCTTACAAAAAATACAGTTATCATCCATCATTTCAGCATTCCTCCTTTGTTATCCTGTACTCTTAAAAGGAAAATACCTCATCCAGTATACGGAAGACGGCGAAATCTCCTTTCATCTTCATGGCTCCCGTCATGAACGCCTTCTGGAAATCCGATGTGCCGCTCATGATATCGTCCAGTACCTTCTGCTCCAGGCTGATCTCCACATCCGATCTGCCCCCCTCCTGGGTAAACACCGTCAGTCCCGACGGCTCCACATGAAGCTGGACCACCGGGGTATTTCCTCCCGTGATATGGAGGGTAAAAACGCCGCGCCCGCCGGGTTTAGGCGTATAAGCTCTCTGGAATCTGGTGGTGTAATCCGAAAAGCCTCCGCTGCCGGTCTTTTTCTTCTGTTCTCCCAGCTTGTCCCCGAAGAAAGCCGTCAGTTCCTTGATATCTTCCTTCTGTTTCTGAACATAACCCTCGTTGGCGGCATATCTGGAAAGCTGCTCCGTTTCCTGGGGCGTTAGATTCATGCCCTGGTTAAGTGCCACGGTCTGCTTCACAGCCTGATTGCTGGCCGGAAGGGATTTCACCTTCTGACGGATGGTGCGATAGAGATTCTCTGCCTTTTTCTCGATCAGGGTCTGATAATCCTGATCCCTCTCCAGGATCGCCGTATCCTTGATATAGCCGCACATGCCGCTGCAGGGCAGCCCGCCCAGGATCTCCCAGGCATTGGAAAGGGAAAGCTTGGCCTCTCTCTCTCCGTAGGTGGTACTCATGACCACGGGACACATGTAGATCTGACTGATCTTCTCCTTATCGCCGTAGAGCCAGATGGCATCCAGGAAGGTCTGCATATAGCCACCGATACCGAACCACTCCAGGGTGGTTGCCAGAACGATGCCGTCCACACTCTTGAGGGTCTGAGGCAGGGTGGTCAATGCCCCGCGAAGCTCGTAGAGATTGAACCTCTCCACCGTAACGTTGAGCTCCTCCAAAACCGTCTGCATCTTATTCAGGACCAGATTGGTGGGATCGTCCACCAGGCCCCGTCCGCCGTAATACATGTTGATCTTCATGAGCCTATCCCTTCTCCTTCCCGCTTGTTCTTTCCGGATCGTTTCTTATGATATAGAAGGATCGCCAGTAAAAAGCCCGCCACAGCACCTCCCACATGGGCCGCATTGTCCACGTTCTTGGAGGTGAAGCCGAAATACAGGCTGTATGCGATCAAAAACAGGGTCTTCTTGGTTGTGAGCATTTCCAGCTTGCCGTGGTTACGAAGCAAAACCCAGAGGATCCCCCCGCAGACAGCAAAGATAGCCCCGCTGGCACCGACGCTTCCGATGGGATCGTTCGTCAGAAAAGCCGCATACATGGAAACAAAGGCCGACAGCACTCCTCCCGCCATATACAGCAGAAAATATCTGATATGTCCCAGGGCCCTTTCGAGAATATCTCCCAAAAACAACAGCATCATCATATTTCCCGCCAGATGCTGCACATCCGCATGCAGGAACATGCTGGTAAAGATCCGGTACCACTCTCCGAAGTCCCTGACCCTGATATAGCGAAGGTCTCCCCACTCATACATGGCACTTACAAACAGGATACAGAGAGCATATCCCATCAGGTTCAGGATCAAAAGTCCGTGGTTCACCAGAGGACGCTGATTGATGCTCCGGATACATCTCCGGCCATTGGCGTCATATTCCAAGGGCGTTTCGGGATAGCTGTTCACGGTCTCGGGCCGGGAAAGTACCATTTCGATCCCGCCTCTTATCCCGTAAAAATTCTCCGGTGCATCCGGGGGGATCTCCAATGCCCGCTGCCTCTTATCAATGATCCAGGCATGACTGTCATCCTTTACAAGCTCTCTGCCCTTCTGCAAGTCAGATGTCAAAAGCAAAGTCAGCAGATGAACTTCGGCCTGTCCGGCATCGTGAAACCGCCAGGTG
The DNA here is from genome assembly GCA_024693845.1 of Lachnospiraceae bacterium. Lineage (GTDB taxonomy): Bacteria > Bacillota > Clostridia > Lachnospirales > Lachnospiraceae > RGIG7926. The sequence goes on along the minus strand of JAILKJ010000016.1, from coordinate 83,708 downwards.
ATCCTCTGCGCCTGCTCGCGGTAGTAGCTTGCGTCGGCTCCCTCTATCAGATCCGCGTCATAGAGCATCACTACGTTCACATAGCCTGTTTCCGCCAGAAAATACGCACTTACAGCTGCCGCTTCCGTATGCAGTTTTTTATAGCCCGCTCCCCGGAAAAGATCTCCCAGCTGCTGATCCATATCAGGTCACCCTTTTCTCCCTTTAATTGTTAGCTTATGCTAACAAAATACAAAAGTCAACCTTTCCCTGCGAAAAACGTAAAGAAAATCCCTCCGGCGCCGGAAAAAGTGAATACAAGGCCCGGGATCTCCTCCCGGACAGCCAGGAGCGCCACTCCCACCAGAAAGACCAGAAAAAAGAGCAGTGTCCCCGGCAGATCACGTTTTTTCTGTCTTTGCTGCTTTTTCTCCCCTGTTTTCTCTTCTCCGGTTTCCATACAGACCTCCTGGCCGGGCTCCGACCGCTGCCGGTCGGTTTCCTCCTCCGGAGCCTGGTCCCTGCTGCCCACCACTTTTTGCAGCACATCCGAAAGCTCCCCGCCGCTTTGCATCAACTGATAGAACTGATAGGCGTAGACCACCGCCATTTCATCCTCATGATCGATCAGTCCGATCAGCTCACCGGCGAAGGCCTCCCGCCTTCTCTCCTCCTTGCGCTCCCCCAGCCCGTAACAAAAAAAGAAGCCCTCCTCGGAAAGGTAAATATGTTTAGGGGACAGCACCAGGTTCATTACATCCAGGAAATAATCCGGCAGCTGCCGGGTAAGCCAAAGAAGACGGCCGAAGAGACTTCTAAGATCTTCGGCCGACAGAGAATGGACGGATGCATAGTTTTCCAGGGATTGCATTCCCGTGATCTCATAATACAGGCTTCTTTCCCCGTTAAAGATCTGAAGCTTCGGTTCCAGCAGCCCCTCGATCCTGTTTTCCGTCAGCATGCGGAAGGAAAACTCCTCCTGCGTGTCGAAGTCCGGAACCTCCTCTACCACCAGGTAGCATCCGTCCGGCTGTCTCCTGATATCCATATTTTCCATTATTCCTCCTCCTTTATCCCGACATTTCTTCCGGCGCCGAGCTGTTTTGCGATCCTGATCTTCCAGATATAACCAGCAGGATCCAGCCGTTCTACCCTTCCATGCCAGGAATAAGAAGGTTCCCTTGCCGCCCGGGGAAGAAAAAAGCTGTTCATTCTGCCGGTAAGATCTATCCCTGCTTTGATCCCTATTAAAGAAACATCGGCCGTAACCTTGCTGCTTTTTACAAAAGGAAGATGGTTTTCTCCTTCCTTTAAAAAGGCATTCATTCGCTGTTCGATCTTCTTTGCTCCCTCGTTTTCCATCCCCGCGCCCAGCACCAATGCCCGGCCCGCCAAAGAAACGGCTGCCGTCCTGTTATACAGAAACAGCGACAGATAGATCAGCATCATGACAACCGACAGGATCAGCGGGATCAACAGTGCTGCCTCGATGGAGGCGCTTCCCCGGCAATTCATCCTCAGAATTCTCTTTTCCATATACCATTCTTCCTTTCTCATCTCATCTGCATCAGCTCAAGAACGCTCAACACTGCCCCGGAAACCAGCAAAAACGGCAGAAGCGGCAGGGTATCCTTCCTTCCCTTTTTTCGAAACAGCAGGATCAGACCTCCGTATACACCGGTCATGACAAAACCACCCATGAACAACAGAAGGACCTTATACAGCCCCAGATATGCGCCGGCCACCATAGCCGTAAACGCATCTCCCGACCCGATCCCACCCCGGGATGCAACAGATAGAAGCAAAAGCGCTGTCCCGAACAGAGCCCCGGCCACAAAACCTGCGGTCGTTTCGTCTGAGAGCGTCAGATAATCCTTTCCCCATGACCACAGCGGCAACAAAACCCTCAGCAGAGCAAACAAAAAAAGTGAGCCGATACTAACTTTTCTCGACTTAAGATCCCTGTAGGCATTCCATCCCAGAAACGGCATCACAAACAGCATTTTTATCTCCTTTCTTTTCTTAACCCCCCACAGTCTCTGCAGGGCCTTTTTCCGGACACCTCCGATAACAAAACCACATATACCGTCCGTTTCAGATCCGGACAATTCACTCTCATATGATAAAGGCCTCCGTAATCCGTCACGTATACCTGCGTTCCCGAAAGGTCTTTTCCACTCATCCCTCTGCCGCAGTAGCGGCACAGATGAAATCTGCTCCCGTCTTCGTTCCTCAGACCTCCCACGCCGGAGTATGAAACTGCTCTAACGGAAACATTCAGATGGGAGCAGCTTCGCCTGGTATGGTAAACCTCACTGCCTTCCGTAACATAAACATACCGGTCCCTCTCTTTGCTCATCTGTCCATCGTCACCTGTATAACCGCAAAACACATGGACGTTGACATGATTTTCAAGCAGCAATGTTTTTGCAAACATGGCTCCCCGACCTTTTGCGGGATAAACAAGGCTGAGCCTTACCCAGTCGTTACCGCCCTCCGCGGCGTATCCGAAAACCGCTGCGTCCCGGGCAGTCCTGTAAAGCTTCAGCTCTGTTTCCTCATAAATACGGATCATATCCATAACTGACAGGATCGACAAAACGGCAAACAGAAACAAGGGCATCACAAGGGCGGCTTCGATGGTCATGCTGCCCCTTGAGGCAAAATACGGGAATACCCGTGCAAAGAAAGATCCGGCACGTTTTGTTTTGCTTCGCTGAAGAATACATTCTCCTTTCTTTGACAAGTTATCATTCATTTTTCTCTCCTTGAACGGATATTCCCGATCCTGTCCATTACCGATAGGAAAACTCCCGGCGGACAAAGGCGGAACTTCCCCGCTTTGATCCCACCGAAGCTTCGACCAGTATGTGATCGACGCAATCATCCAGACAAAATCCGTAATCTCCCTTGCTCCTGACATCCATTTCCGCTATATCCATCATCCTGCTGCATAAAGTATCCTTACTCTCCAGACTCATGAACAAAAACAGATAGTCTTCATACCCGAGCTTGCCTTCAGACAGTGCCGTAAGATCTTCTCCCGCCGTATGCGTCTCAGACTCCGGCTGGTCCGAGGCATAGGAAAGCATTCCCTCCAGGGAATAATGCCAGTCCGCCGCGGTTTTGATCAGAGCAACCTTCCTGCCCGCCAGCAGGCATTTCACATCCCAGACACTTTCGGCAAAGGCCCAGGCAAACAGAAGCGAGATCTTTAATAGTTCCGTGATCACCGGCACCCCCGCAGCCGTTGCTATACTCAGGGCCAGAGCCTCCGCTTCCGAGACCTTGGCTGCATCAGAAAACAGATAGGCCACATTTGCCGCCTCCCGAAGGGCCAGGAGCCGTTTGACCACCGCACTCAGATTGTCCCTGTCGTTATCCTTTCCCCCTATCACATATTCCTGTTGATAGGTCAGCACCCCCTCATCCTTGGGCGACGTATAGCAACCGCAATGTTCCTTTACGTACAGCTCGAACCAGAGCTTTCCGATGCTCTGAGAGGTCCTGCCCTGCATGCCGTCCCCGCTTTTACCAACACCTCTGACAGATAACAGGCTTTCTCTTTTTACCGCCCTGTCGGACACACCCTTTTCACCCGTTACCAGACTCAGCGGCCCGGCGCTTCTGCCGGCATTCACCCCATCCGCCGGGTTCTCAAACTCCGCCTCCTTCCGGATCGGGTTTCCGTCCTTATCCGTCTCTCCTGTTTCCACTCCCTCCCGGGCTGCCTCCTGAAGCTTTGCCTCATTTGCCTCTCTGGGACTGTCCACATCTTTCTCAAACAGATCGTTCTCCCCGGCAGTCTGCAGCTCCTTTTGAAGCTTTTCCAGATAGGAAACACCGTATTTTTCCTTCATAAATGCTACCGCCTGATTGAAAAAGACCTCCCCGCCTTCATCGGTGGCATAAGACCTCTTAACGATCCTTGCCTCTTCGAGAAAGGTCCCTGTCAGATCCCGTCCTGCATTCTGCTTACCCGTGCTCAGGTTCTCCTCTATATATTTCTCCAGGTGGGCTTCCAGCGCCTTCCCGGAGGTATCTTCCGTCATGTACGAGGTGTCGACAAACAGCAGGTCATACTCTTCCAAAAGATCCCTGCTGTACTCCGCAAAAACGGAGTAGACCGCCAGATCCACACCACAGGCTGCCACCAGCTCTACCGCCCTCTCCCTGGCACTTTCGACCAGTGCCAGAAACAGAGAGAGAAGCACCGCCAGCATCAGCGTCATATAGATAGTTACGGACCCCTGTCCTTTGTTATTTCTGTCCTGCTGCATGTCTTCCTCATTCCTGTTTTTTTCTCATGTGCATTATTGAGCCCGATGATCTTCGTCTATGCCTACTGAATCACACTTTTTTGCTTTCGGACGTAATGGTTTTGAAAATATCGTTAACAAGAGTTGTTAACTGTTTCTTGAAGATAAGGACCAGACCGATCAGAACAACCAGGATCAATATCAGTTCCACGGTTCCGATCCCTTCCTCATCCCTCCAAATTGCGCGAATGTAGGACATACTCCCACCTCCCTTCCTAATGGATTACGGATCTATACGGCTGAATTCCCGAAGGTTTTCCTGCCGTTTTAAGCTGTCCTTTTTTGCACCTGCGGCAAAAACACAGCCTTCCGCCTTTTTGAAACCTTTCCTCTCAGAACGACAGAAAGGCCGGCATGATGATGACCACCATGACTACACCCAGCATCATGATCATCGGAATAAGCAGCTTGGTCGAAGCTTCCTCTCCCAGCTTTTTCGCCTGGTTTTTACGAAGCACGAAGGCCTGAGCACACTCCTCCGAAAGCAGACGCATCAGCTCCGGCCCTCCCTTTTTCCTGTTTTGGATCAGCATACCGGCAAACTTGATATAGAGAGGGCTTTTGCATCTCCTTCCGAAACTGTCCAAAGCCTGGGATTCCAGAATCCCGTTCCCCAGATCCCGAAGCAATACCTGCAGCTCGCTTTGAAGATAGGGACTGATATTGGCATCTGCACTGATTCGCTCCAGACAGCCGCGGCTGCTGACACCGGCTCCCGTATACAAAACATATTTCTCCACAAAATCCGGGTAAGAGAGCTCCAGTTCGGTTTTTCTTTTTTGCAGCTCCTCCGACAGATCCCGGTCTCTGAGACAGTAAAGAAGCACCGTGATGACGATCACTACCGGAAACAGCAGAAACTCACGGCCCCGGTCCGCAGTCTCATATCTCACCTTTTCCCCAAAAAGCTTTCCGGGAAGCAGGAATTCTTCACTTTCCTGCTGGGACAGATCCTCCTGCCGAAGCTCCCGAAGGATCCTATCCTGACTGCTTTCTGCGTCGGTCACCGGCTTTGGCGCGATGATCACGGGAAAAGTGATCTGTGAGGTAAACTCCCGGTAATGCAGGCTGCAGACCACAGTAACGGCTTCACTTTCCTTCAGATCAGTGTTGTTCACAGAGCCGTCATCATCCAAAAGAGCATAATTACTGCTTTCCCATTCCACCTCAAAAGGGTATCCTTCAAAAGAATTCGTCAACAAAAGAGGAGCCGTCACGTTTTCCGCACTTTCATTCTCTCCCAGGATCATCCCGGGAAGTCTGCCTTCTATCTCCCCGGCCATTTCCTTCAGCCTCTTTTCGGAATAGGTCCTTCCCAGCAGTTCATAGGTAAGCCTTCTGGCTGTTTCATCCTCACCTGTGATCACCAGATCCACGGTTTCGGACTCGCTCTGATAATCCCCTCTGATAAGCCTGTTACCGTCCTGAAGCACGCTGTCTTTGCGATGCACCAGCGCCATGATACCCACCAGAAGGAATCCGGCCGTTAAGATCAGCACAGACTGTACCAGTTTTTTTGCATAATACTCCCGGCAAAGCTTTTGAACATCCTGTCCGGGATGCAGCAATATGAGCATGTTTCTCACATCGCTCCGGATCAGCTTATCGAGTATCTTTTCCGGCAGATGTATCTTCATTCGTTCCTCCTAAATCCTGATATCCATGATCTTCCTTGCCAAAAAGTAAGCGGCCGCATACAATCCCAGCGCCGCCGTCATAATGGCGATCCCTGCCGCGTTTTTATACAGCGGCTCAAAATAGTCCGGATTCCCCAGCAGGATATAAAGCATGATCCCGACAGGTACCAGGTTCATGATCCTCTGGTCCAAAGCCTTTGATGCAAACATCAGCCGGATCTCCTCCGTAACGGAAAGCTTCTCCGAGATCCGCTGTGTGGTATCGGCGATCATGGCCCCCAGATTGCCTCCGCTCTTTTTTGCAACGGAAAACACCGAAGCAAAATCCGTGATATCCTCCAGGCCGCTTCTTTTTCCCAGATCCAGCATCAGCTCGTCAATACCGTGACCGTTCTTCATCCTGTCTACCATCCGGGCACATTCCATCATGATCAGCGCCTTATCCTCATAGAGATATTTCAGATCCGCATAGGCTTCTTTGAATGCATTTTCCACGGAGTAGCCCGCCTTTAAAGCCGTACTGTAGGAACGTATCAGATCCTGAAACTGCACAAGAAGCTCCTGTTTCCTGCGCTGACAAAGCTGCTTTGCTTTAGAGCGGACATAAAACGGGATCCCGGCGATCCCCATCAGTCCCACCGAAAAGGATCCGTAAAACAGCTTTCCGATCAAACAGGACAGCAACATAAGCTCTGCGCACCACAGGGCCATGACTCTTACAGGCGGTTTGTATTTTTCATATTCCATCCTCGCCTCCCATACCGGCCATCAAAAGCTTCCTCCTGTCCTTCAGCTCACCCTTTTTGACCAGGGTTCCCAGGATCCTGCCCTGATCATCCTCACCGGTTTCTTCAAATTCATATAAGGTATGTAACCGGATCTCTCCGTCCAAAGTGCATTCCATCTCTCTGACGGAAAGTACCTTCCTGCTTCTGTCGCGAAGCCTTCCGAGATGGACCATGATATCTATTCCGCTTCCGATCTGTCTTCGGATGGCCGCCAGCGGCAGCTCGACTCCCATCAAAACCATGCTCTCCAGTCTTGCGATCATATCCTCCGCGCTGTTGGCATGCCCGGTGGAAAGTGACCCGTCATGGCCCGTATTGAAGGCTTGGAGCATATCCATGGCTTCTGCTCCGCGGACCTCTCCGACAATGATCCGGTCCGGCCGCATTCTCAGAGCTGCGCGGATAAGATCCCGGATCGTGATGGGCTTAACGTCCTCCATATTGGCATTTCTGGTTTCCAGACTCACAAGATTATCCACCCCCTGGATCTGCAACTCGGCGCTATCTTCGATGGTGATGATCCTCTCCTGCCTCGGAATGAATCCGGAGAGAACATTCAGGAAGGTGGTCTTTCCGCTGCCCGTGCCTCCGCTGATAAAAATGTTGTATCCGGCCACCACCAGCCCGGTCAGAAAATCGGCTGCCTCCTTTGTGATGGAACCCAGCTCCAACAGTTTTTCCATGGTGACCGGCTGCTGCGGAAAACGCCTTATGGTCAGGATCGGTCCGTTCAGTGCGATGGGTCTTAATACCACATGGACTCTACTCCCGTCCGACAATCTGGCATCCACGATGGGATCCCTTTCGTTTACCATCCTGTTGCAGGCGGAAACGATCCTCTCGATCACATCCTCAAGCTTCTGAGTCGTTTCGAAGCTGCCGTGAAACCTCTCCAGCCTTCCCTGTTTTTCAATGAATATATGCTCCCGACCGTTTACCATGATCTCCGTGATCTGCGGATCCTCCATGATCTCCTGCAGAAGATCCAGTTTACGGATCCCGAAGAAAAGCTCGCGCCGCAGTCTGTTTTTATCAGACAGCGACAGATACTCCTGCCTGCCCGCCTCGATGATCTTCTCTTCGATCAGCTCCAGCACCTCTTCATCACTTCGTCCCATCTCCTGGTCGAGCCTTGTCAAAAGCTCCTGACGTATCCGGTCCCGGATCCTTTGGTAATCCTCTTGCACGCTGTCACTTTCGCCCATCTTAACTGTCTTCCTCCGTTAGGATCTGCGTTCTTACAAACTCCGCCAACTGGCTCTCCGTCAGCCTGGAGACCTCTCTCGGGAGATGGGAAAACGCCGGGAGCTTTACCCTCTCCAGCCGTTCCTTAAGCTGATCTTCTTTCAGGAAGGCGAGCATTTTTTCATACTGATCCACCTTCGCCTCAGCCAGCCCTTCACTCTGATATGGACAGATGATCCGGTCACATCTTTTCAGAAGGGTGAAGATCCCCCGCATTTCGCATAGATCCAGGATCAACACTTCATAATCTGTCTCCGTGGCGATCCTGTCGATCAGCTTACACATTCCGTCCGGTTCCATCTCTTCCAGATCCGGATAGGAAAAAACCGGCGGGATATAATCCAGCTTTCCGACACTTTCCACCAGGGACTTCAATCTCCAGGGCAGTCTGTTTTCCTGATTCCTGATGAAAAAAAGAAGGTCCGTAAGATCATGGGAAAACTCCTTCTGCATCAGGTATTCCATTCCTGAATAGGGCTCGAGATTCAGATACAGGCACTTCTTTTTCGCGGCGATGATCTGGCCCATGGTAAGTGAGATCCTGCTCTGGATCAGAGGTCTTGCCGGAGAGTACAGGCCCATAACAAAGGCACTGTCCTTTGCTGATACCCTGTCCGAGGCGGAAACGATCAGGTCATCGCTGCTTAAGATGATCTCAAGGATCTGCCTTGAAAGATCTCCTGCGCTCTGATATTTAAAGATGCCCTCGCGGCCCCGTTGTTCTGTCAGGGGAATGATCTTTACGGCGCCCTCCGTAAGCTTTTCCATTTCAAAGGCACCCAGCATGCTGTCCCCCAGCAGAAGGACGCTGTCTTCCCAGACCGTTTTGTCGGCAAACATTTTTGCCCCATCGTCAAAGACAAGTACCTGCGGCTGCTTTGGCAAAAATACCCTTTTCAGATTTTTGGCGAGCATGGACACAAAGGTAGCCTCTTTGTCACATATCACGATTTTTTCATTCATTCTGCGTCCTCCGCATCTTTGATCAACTATCATTCAGAGAAAAGTCGGGAAGAGATTTCCCGGGAACAAAAGGCATAGCACTCCGAGAAGAAGAGCCGGCGAGAAATGGCAGATATGCCGGTCGCCCCGTTTTGCCAGATCAGATACCCGTTCGGGCATCAGTTTATGCAGCAGATGCCTGATCAGGGAAAGCACCAGTGCCCAGACCAGGGAAAGGATCAGTGCGGTCAGCGTCTGTGAAAATCCAAGAAATAGGACCATCACCGCAGCAAGCTTTACGTCTCCTCCGCCTATCACATGCAGCTTCCAGAAAGGACATAGCAAAAAGAGCATCGCGACACTTAAAAGCAAACGAAGCAAGATGTATGCAGCCAGGTCTTTTGTCTGCATGAAGCCGCCTGCAGCGGCAGTCCCCAGCAGATCGCAAAGGCCCAGAAGCCCTCCTGTCACGATCAGGGCATTTGGTATATGATACGTTTTCAGATCAAAGACGACAGCTGAAAGCAAAAGTGCGATCAGTACCGTCAAATACTTCACCTCCGGTTTCACATATTTGAGTATGTTTGTGGGATGCATCAAGTCCGAAATAAGAATTTGAAATGAGATTAATTGAAATGATCGAACTATGAAATTGACTTGATACAAAACGCATTATAGCGAAGGATTTTTTCCCTGTAAACAGGTAATCCGCATCTTTTTCATTTTTGTTAAAAACGCCGAAAAAGGCAAAAAAATCCCCCTCCCACCACCTTCAAAGATGCTTGGGAAGGGGATTTGTGTTTGTCAAAAGGTTACTCGACGATGGTCTTTCTGCCTTCTTTTGCCAGGCCGAAGATCAGGAGGATTCCGCCGATCACAAGTCCTGCGATCATCGTATAGCCGGAATAACCCTGAATCTCCTCTACCGTACCGGTGATCAGCATGCATGCGTAGACGATCGCTCTGGCTCCGTAGTGGCTGAACAGGCTCAGCGCTATGGTGCAGATACCTGCCTTCAGGAGTCCGTTTACCGGCAGGTAACGGATGATCAGGAAGGTGATCCAGGCCATGGCAATGATAGGGATGCTGATGGTAAAGGCAAGGGCAAAGAAATGGGGTGCGCGTACAGTAAGGCCGATGCAGAGGATCATCAGGAAATAGGTGAGGGTATAGGAACCCATGATGGTCAGGCCTTTCTTATTTCCCAGGAGTGCGTTCACCGGTCTTCTGCAGGCGATGAAGGGCATGAAGCATACGGTCAGTCCGAAGAGAGCTGAGGCTGCGGCTACAAAGAACCAACTGCCCCCCGTATAGATGCAGCATACTGCCAGAAGCACGATAACACTTGCCGCGAAGCTGCACATCGAATACAGCATCCTGTTCTTCGGCGCCATGAGGGGTACCACAACCAGCGAAGTGGGTATGAGCATGGCAGCGAGCACGATGTAGAACCAGCTCAGTCCGTGACCCGAAACGATGTCAACAAGCAGGCAGATCAGGATCGGCAGGGTAAAAACACCTGCGATGATAGCCCCTATCAGTGCACTTTTTCTCTTAAAATATTTGGACTGCGATCCGATCACATCGTCCTTTTCCTTCCGGATCAGCTCATCCACCGAGGTGTCCTTAAGTTCATCCAGCATCTTCGTACATGCGGGACACTCCGCAAGATGCTCCTTTACCGCATTGCTGCTTGCCTCACTGCAGACACCGTCTTTATACAGGGGCAAAAGATCTTCGATCATTTTACATTCGTATTTCATCATCCGTCCATCCTTTCTTTGATCATGATTCTTGCACGATGGTAGGTAACCCTGGCCCAGGTTTCCGTTTTTCCGAAGATGGATCCTATCTCCTTGAAGGATAATTCACCGAAAACCCGAAGCTGAAAGACTTCCTTATAGGGTTCATCCATTTCATGCAGGATACGGTGTATCCTGATGGAGGTGTCCGAGTCGACCAGCATTTTTTCCGGACCCTTTTTCATATCCGGCTGATCCTCCGGGACTGCCTCGCCCATTTTGGATGTGCGTCTTTTCTCGTCTATGAAGATGTTCTTGGCTATGACACAGAGCCAGGTGAAGCTTTCGCTCTCTCCCCGGAACTCGTGCTTTGTGGTGATAGCCCGGAAAAATGTCTCCTGTGTGATCTCCATGGCATCATCGTGATCTGCACAGAGAGTTATCACATAAGAGAACACCTTCATATAAAACGCTTCGTAAAGCTTTTGAGCAGTGGCATTATCCATGTAACAACGTGCGTTCCTTTCCTTTGGTCTCATAGATTAGACGGAACAGATCGAATTTCGTTACAAAAAAAATGAAAAATTTTTTACAAACCTCTATTTTTCAGGTCTGCGACCAGCTGAACGTAGAACTCGCGGATGTCGAATCCGGGGATGTTCTCCCGGTTCAGATCGATCATATCGCCGTGAGAAATGCCTCGTTTCTTTTTGTTTTTCAGAAAGGTATAGTCTTCTCCCCAACGGAAGGATTTCTCTCCCACCAACCCGTCGTTAGCACCGTCGAACCATCCGACGAGATGATAACTCATGTTCAGGGGAAAAGCGCCGCTGCCGGCTTTTTTCATGCAGGAACCGATGCTCCGAGTGTAGATCCCGCTGCCTTTGAAATCAAAGCTGTCTGTCTCATCCCAAATCTCACGACATCTGGAAGCCGTAAGATCCGTGACTGCGGCAATGAAGTCGGGATTGGGATCCCCCACCTTCCGAAGGGCGCTGTTGTAAGCGGCTGCTACCTTTTCCTTCAGTCCTTCCGGTGCCTTGCTTAACAGGTATTCCGCAAACTCGCAGCCCAGGTGGGGCGTATTGACTGTGGTGATGGAAGCCACAAGATCGGAAAGTCCCAGCTGTGAAACGGCTGTCTTGATATCAAGACCTCCCTTGGAATGAGCGATGATGTTCAGCTTGCCGCATCCGCTCTCCTCAACGATCTGACGGATCCTTTCGGCCAGCTCTTCGGCACTGTTTGCCACGGATGCTGCTGACTGGTGGTTGCCGTAGTAAACCGTGGCTCCGTTCTTTTCCAGCTCGGCAGGCACCCTGCCCCAGTAATTAAAATACTTGAAATCCCGGAAAAATACTCCGTGTACCATAAGGATGGGATACTTCGTTTTGCAGAGCTGCTCTCCGGCTCTTTTTTTGTTGACGCGAAGCTTTCGTTTCTCAAAGGATGCTTCCTTTGCCGCCTTGTCTATGATCATCAAAAGAACGATGATATGAATGACGGGCATCCATCCGCAGATAATGCCTATGATCCGAAGCTTGATCCCCAGCTGGACGGATGTGGTATAGACCATGATGATACCTGTCCAGAAGATCACCGTCTCAATTAAAGTGATCAGGATCAGCTTTGGCCATTCTGCCTTCAGCGTAACCAGAAAACCGCTTTGGTTCATCCGAAGGATCAGCCATGCGGCGCATATGGTAACCGATACCAGAAACAGGATCAATAACGCGCATCCGATAGAGAGGGCATTCAGCCGCGCTCCGGTATAGGGTTTGTCTTTTCTTTTGTTTTCCATTGCTAACCTCTACATATCACTGTTCATATTTGGTCACACCGGTCAAATCGGCTATGTGGAATCAAGCTCATTCTCAATAGCTACAGCATTTACAAGCTTCTTCTCTTACGGCATAGTATAGCACAACACCGGATGATCCGCAAAACACGCAAGACGAGATGTTTCGCCAAATATCTGCTGAATTCATAAGGAAATCCCTTTGTTTTTTAAATAAAAGAAAGGCAGTTCTGAATGCAATCATTCGCTCTGCCTCTCGTTTTATCCGCTAAAACCGCTTGTGGTTTTCCTTATGAATTTCATGATCCCAACTCGTTGTCACTCATATCTTACACAAAGAAGCCGCGGCTTCCGCTTCCTTCATCCATGCTCTCATTCAGAGAGTCTCTGCCGTAGGTCAGTCCCGCATAGACCTTCTGGCTGTTGTCCATCACAGGGCCGGAGGTATCGGACTTGGCATCCTCACGATAGGTGTCGCAGAGGCTGTGCATCATTCTGAGAGGGTCCTTTAAGCCCTCACTTTTCAGGCTTCCTCTGGCCTGTCCGATCCTTGCGCTGACATAGAGGTAAACTCTGTAGATGGCCGGCGCGGGATCCTGATCCATGTTAAGGGAGAGGATCAGCTCCGAGAGCACATCCTGTGCTCTGTCCAGCTGCTCGGAATATGCCTGTCTGTTTCCCTTCGAAAGCTCTTCTACGGCCTGCCCGGTATACTCAAAAAACAGATCATACAGGATCACGACCAGCTGGCTTTGATTGGCCTGGGTGATCCGCAACGTGTATTCCTGTCTTTTTTCATCTGTCATACTTGAACCTCTCCCTTTTTGCTCATCTTTGTCGGTCTAATAAACAATGATACCACGGATTGCTCCGCAATCCTGCAAAGATTCGCAAATCGCTCGGTTCGCTTTGCTCTCCTCGCTTTTTTGCTCATCTTTGTTCACCCGACAAGGCCCAAGATGCTCTCATGCAAGCATGGAGCATCTTGTTCTTTGTCGGTCTAGTATCATTGTAGAAGCTGCAACATTTCGCTGGGTCTCTGGTTAGCCTGTGCCAGGATGGAAACGCCGGCCTGGTTGAGTACCTGAATATTGCTGTACTCGGTCATTTCATCAGCCATATCCGTATCCAGCAGGCGGGAGATGGCTCCGGTCATCTTCTCGGTGGTGACATCCAGACTGTTCTCGGTATGCTCAAGTCTGTTCTCATAGGCACCGATACGGGCGCGTACGGAAGAGATATAGGCATTGGCCAGACGGGACAGCTCCATAGCTTCGTTGGCACCGTCGATGGTGGAGATATCGATATCCGTAAGGTCCATGGCCTTGAGTGTAACAGCGGGAATTCTGATCCCCAATACCTGACCCTCATTGGAACCGATCTGTACTCGCATGGCTCCCATTCCGGTCACATCGATCTGTGTATCAAGGCCCGCTGCCGGTACACTCAGATCTTCGGCAAGTTCCAGGGTGAGCTCAAATTCGTTGGCACCCTTGAAGGTCACTTTATTTCCGTCATAGGTAGGGGTAAGTGTCTTACCGCCTACTGTCATGTCATCCACGTCGCCGTCCTTCAGGGCCAGCTTGCCGTTCTCCTTGGTCAGGTTGTTGATATGAATGCTGTAATTACCCACAGGAGTCTCGTCGGAATAGTAGCTTACGGTAACTCCCTTTGTATCTGTATAACCCTTCAGATCACAGTCGCCGTTCAACAGCTTCTTACCATTGAACTCGTTCTCCTCAGCCATACGCTGGATCTCTTCCTTAAGCTGCTTTACCTCTGCCTGAATGGCTGCTCTGTCCTGATCGGTCTTGGTTCCGTTGGCTGCCTGAACGGACAGCTCGTTGATTCGCTGTACCATGGACTGGATCTCCATCATGGCACCCTCGGCGGTATTTACCACCGAAACAGCATTACTTGCATTCTGACGTGCTTCTCCGAGGCTCTTGATCTGAGCGCTCATTCTCTTGCTGATGGCAATTCCCGAAGGATTGTCCTTGGCATGATTGATCTTGTAGCCTGTTGCAAGTCTCTCGGAAGAAACGTTGAATTTGTTCTCTGTGGTGGAAAGGGCCGAACCTGCGATGACTGCCGATGCGTTATACTTGATTCTCATAAGATTACCTCTCTTTTATGATGTGCTTACGAAAGCGTATTAAGCGTTTCCAAAAACATTTTAGCCGTTCTGTACAGCTCCTTGGGGCTGCCGCCCGCTTCCCGCTGCCCTGCTCCCGAAGCCGGGATGGCTGCAAGTGTTTCGCTATATACAATACTTATATCGGCATCTTTTCCGGTTTCGGCAAGCACCTTGGCGCCAAAATCCTTCATTTTCCTTTCCAACTTGGCTCCCAGGTCCTCATCCGTAGTCCCAACGATACCGGTGATCTTATCCGGGTTCATGAAAAGTTCCGTCCGTATCTGCCTGTCGTCGGAAAGTTCAATGGTGATCTTTGCACTGGCCGCCTTGCCGCTGTCCCTTACAAAACGAAGGCTGACAGCCGTAAGCTCTCCGTCGATCACGGCGGGTAGCTCAAAGTGGTCCTGCCTGCTAAGTTTATTCATAACCGTAAGCTGCTTTGCACAGAGGTTGATGGCCTTAACATCCAGGTAACCCGTCTCATCCTGATAAAGACCTTCCTGCAGATAATCGGAAATTCCTGTGGTAAATTCCTCGTAAGCCCGCTTTGCGCTGACTTCGTCGGTAAGACTTTGAAGGGGCAGGGACAAAAGATCATCGATCCCGGAAGCAAGCTCGCTGCCCAGATCCTCCTTATCTTCGGATGCTGCCTTCTCAATCCTCTTTGCCAGCTCCTTAAAGCCTTTGAACACACCGCCCTTATCCTTCAGGATCTCGGTCATGGCCGACAGATCATCCGCAGTCGGAATGATGCCG
The DNA here is from genome assembly GCA_024693845.1 of Lachnospiraceae bacterium. Taxonomy (GTDB): domain Bacteria; phylum Bacillota; class Clostridia; order Lachnospirales; family Lachnospiraceae; genus RGIG7926. The sequence goes on along the minus strand of JAILKJ010000016.1, from coordinate 68,365 downwards.
CTCTCCAGCAGAAGCTCTGCCGCCCCGCTGCCGCCAAGATATGCATTTTGCAGCTGATGATAGGATTCCATCCGAAGCTCCTCGGCGGTTTTGGTCTCTGCGATGATCTCACTGTCCAAAAGCTCATCCAGGGTGGTAGCCATATCTGCTCCCAGCTCCCTGAGCGCCTCAGGCATTATTCTTTCGGTCAAAGTGCCGACCTTCTTTGCATAGTAAGTTCCGATCTGATCGGAAATGCTCTTGGTCACGCTTCCCTTAGCGCCGCCGAAGGAATCATCCACCGTAGCACGGATGCCTCCCTTCTTGGAAGTGCGGACCGCCGAAAGAAGGTTAGCAAAAGACAACTCCTGTCCGTTGTTTACCACAGTTCCGATGGCCTTGCCGTCACCCTTCTCGATCTGATGAAGCAGACGGTAAATGCCCATGTAGGTTTCCTTCTCTTCGGGTGTGATACCATCGGAGTGTTCCAGTTCATACAGGAAAACGGAAAAGCGTTCGCTGGTCTGTTCCGCGTCCAGCTGTTGTCTGTCAAAGTATTCGTCCAGCTCTTCGATGGTCTGCTCAAGGGGATTGATGCCGTCGCGGATCATCTGCAGAGTAGCTGCGGGATTCATTTTGGTAAGCAGTCCCTGCATTACCTGATCGGCTGCCTTGACATTTGCGATATTTTCGAGGCTCAGTTCCATTCTGTTATAAGCCAGGATCCTGACTGCCCTCCGGTTATCCTCGGTAGCAGGGAGCTCCTGCTCTGCCAGCAGATCATCGATATTGGAAAAAGCGTCCCCGATCCTGTCTCCCAGATCCGCTCTCGGGGCGGTCATCAGTGCTTCATAGCTCTCGCCTGCTCTGCGGAAGGTATCCTGCAACGCTGCGCCTGCTTCGTGAACCCTGGGAAGACTCAGTTTCTCAAAACCATCTGCGATGGGGCCCAGAACGGCTGCCGGCATAGAGAAAAGATCCTCTCTCTGCGCCATGGTCTGTGCAAAGATCCTATCCTGCTCAGGATCCGGAAGGGACAGGTTCCACCTTTGCTGCTGTGCTGTTTCTGCCTCCTTAAGATCCTCTACCAGTGAAGTAAGTTCTGTTGTATCGATCTCAATGCCCCTTTTCAGCAGCTGCATATTGGCACTCACCGTCATATGAAGCTGTACCTCGGCCAGGGTCTTTCTCGCAGAAAGGAGCCTGTCTTCACTCACTTCGGTAAGCTCACTCTTACTTTCCGCCCCGGTTTCGATCCTTCTTTGGGCAGCAGAAAGGGAGCGGATCGTGAAGGGTTCCTGAGAAAGGATCACTTCATCCGCCGCCTGCTGTGAGATCGTAATGGTTTCCTGTTGTATTTTTTCTGCTCTGCCTATCAGGCTCTCGCCCGTCAGATCTGCATCCTTTGCACTCTTTCCTTCATAGATGGCATCCGCCATACAGGAGAAAAGCTCCTCGCTGCTCATGGGCAGAGAGATCTTCGAAAGGGTATTAAGATCGGAAAGATTATCCCCGGTCAGGGGGATATCCGATTCCATAAGGAAGCTGCAATACTCCCTTGTCTCATCGGAAGGGATCAGATCAGCCTGCAGGATCACCTTATCCACCTGCTCCTGCATTTCCCCGATATCCGCATGTTCCGTAGTCTTTCCTATATAACCGTGAAGATCTTCGGCAAAATATCCACCCGAAGCGCTTCTTACGCCGGATGCACTGTAGCGGGCCAGATAGAGATTATCCAAAGTGGGCTCCAGATGGTTTTCCAGCATGTACTGCTTCATCCCATCCGAAACCTCTGTTAATTCATCGGCGCGTTCTTTCTCGGAAAGCATATCTTTAACGTTCTCTTCGCTGACCGGAAGATCTCTTTGGCGGAGCGCTCTGGAAAGAGCCTGTGCACTGCCCTCTGATCCCGTCATTTCCACCAGTGCTTCCTTATCCAGATCGCCTTCGCCGTTAAAACCGTCTATCACCTGACCTGAGCGGGCCATGACCGCCTTGATATGATCCAGGATATTGACAGCATCTCCGGGCTCCGTCTTTCCGGGCTTCACGCCCTCTTCTACCATCTTCTTATAGTCCTCTCCGGACATGGTGGAAGCGCATACCAGCATCTTGTCATCGAGAGCGGCTGCATCACTGAAACCCATATCCTCAAGACTCTGCGTTCTGTCATCCTTCTGTCTTCCGTAGCCGCCGATGGCTGCTGTCTTGCCGGAAAGATCCACCGAAAAACCGCTTCCTTTGACCGCAGCGCCTTCAGCCTTCATCGAAGCTTTGGCATAGGCTCCCATGGCCTTTGTCTGCAGTAGCGTGCTGTCGCTGCTCTGGCTTTTCTGCATCTTTTGCATTTCCTCAAAATTGATCTTCATATGGTATCCTCTGTGGCATGATCCGTTTTCTGAAATGTATTTCGGCTGATCGGCTCTGTTTCATTACCTTCCGATCCCCGATGTCAAAAACTCCTGCCCGATCCTGAGTGGGACCGGCCCGAGGAACCTGAATAGCTCGAGGAGTAAGAGGAAGAAGAGGATCTCGAGGAAGAAGATCCGCTGCTTGAGGAGGGGGGATCATAACGTCTGGATGTGGTGGAGCTGAGGAAGGTATCATTTCCACCCTTCACCGACAGAGATCCGCTCACCAGATAGGCATCCGCGTTTTCGCTGACAGCCGGCGTTTTCATGGAGGATCTGGCCCTGCCCAGTGCAATGCCTCCGATGATCGCACCGACGATCACGGCAAACAGAAGCCTTAAAAACCACGACAGACCGGATCTGGGAACCCTTCCCTTTTTAAGGTAGTTCTCCGTCATATCACAAAAGAGGTTTAATCCGTCTTCGTATTTCCCTTCCCTGATCAGACTGAGGGTACGACCCGTAAGTCTGCTGTATGCCTCCTCCGTCAGCTCCTCGTATCCTTCCCCGAAAAAGCTGATATCAAGATGGGGTGTATAGTCCGCGTATTGCTGCACGCAAAGCAAGATTCCCTTATAGTCCTCGCCCTTGCCGTAGCCCATGTGACGATAGTATCTGTCCGCATACTCCTTAAGCTCCAGGGGTCCTGTTCCGGGAACGGTGTGGATGGCGATATCCACATTGTAAGCATCTGCTAACTCTTTTACCCTTTCTTCCAGCTTTCTGATCTGCTCCGGTTTAAGCAACGATGCATCATCCACCACTCTGTCAGCACCTTCATCCCGGAAACGTGAGTCCGCGCTTACTTCTTCCACTGCCCAGCTTTCCAGAAAAGGTGATCCGCTCTGGTACATCCTGCGTATATTTTCGATCCATCCTCTGATACCCGTGTAATAGTCTCCGGATTTCATATAAGGATAGAGCATGTCATCGATCTGATTCGCGATGGTCTCGGTATAAAGACCCATGGTTTCGCTTCCGGTACAGCAGCACCACCAGCCCCTGTCCTCGGGATCCATGCAAACGAACAGGCAGACACCCTCAAACTCCGGTCCGAAGCCGTATCCACCGTAATCGTAAAAATCCGCCGCATAAACCTTATGCTCCTGTCCTGCAGAGGTGGTATCCGTAAAGATCACGATATCCTTCTGCAGCTCTTCCGTCAGCTCCAGCAGATACTTCTCCGTCTCCTCCCGCTGCTCCTGCGTAAACAGGCCTGCCCGGTCCACCACACGCTTACCCTTCTCCTCAGGGTTTATTCCTGCCGTAGACTGACCGGGAAGCTCCGTCGCTGTATTTTTTTCTTCGGAAAGCTCTTCCTCCCCGGCGTTTGTATCTTCGGCCTCCTGGCTTTCCCCGGTTTCTTTGGATCCTTCCGCCGTATCGCTCTGGGCGATCACCCTGGTTTCCTCCTCCAGACCTTGCTCCGTCTCCTCTTTGGATTCCTGTGCATCTCCCGTATCACCGGCATCCTGATCTGCCACGTCCTCCTTCAGGTAGTTATCCAGGAACCGATAGGTAGCATAAAGGGGCCCGAAGCTTCCGTACTCCTCCTGATAATCCGGCACGGTTTTCTCTACAAAGGCAAGGTAGTCTTCATCCACCTTCCCTTTCGCATCTCCGATGGCCACGATGCAGACCTCACCGCTGCCCACATCCCATACCATCTGGAAGCCGTCATAGGAAAGGGAATAACCGAAACCACACTCTTCATAATACTGGCGGCCCACTTCCTCCAGGCTCATTCCCTCTCTTCTCTCACTGCTCACTGCCAGTAGAGAAAGATCCATGTGGTAATTTTTCATGAACTCGATACAAAGCTTGTCCAGATCATTTCTCTGGGCATCGCTCAGATCGCCGGTTCCGTCAACTGCCCTGTAAAAGTCTTCATTCCACAGCTTCTCGGCAAAAACACTTCTTGTCATAAGCAGCATCAGGCCCAGGAAAAATGCCGCCATAAAGCATCCTTCCAAAACCATGCCATATCGTATATTTTTGCGTTCTTTCTTCGCTCTCATCCCGTATCCCTCAGACAACCCTTAATATCCCACAAAGTAAGTAAGCAATGACCACAGAAAAATGAGTCCCGCCGGGATCAGCATCCTGGTCAAAAAGTAGCTTCGGCTTACTTTTTTATCCACCGGAAGCTTTCCTACCACCTTTCCCGTCTGCCCGTTAAAGGCAAAGCTGTAGGTCTCATCATTATATTTCACATCAAACAGATAGACGGGGAACAGCATGTATTTTGCTTTCAGATCCGTCTTCAGGCTGCCGCCTTCCCGGGTCACGTTACCGTATCCGGCTCCTGCCTGGGCCTGGGCCAGGGAGGCCGCCGAAGTTGTCATCCTGTTTTGTGCCCGCCGGGTCGTAGTGCTTTTGGGCGTATCAAAACGGTCCGCTGCAAACCCTGCCAGATAAGCCATATCAAAGGGAACGGCCTTGGTCAGGTCAAAGGGTTCCAGGCTGTCCATCAGCGCATCGTCCACTTTCTTACTGGTATCCACCGGGAGATTGGCAAACTCCATTGAAACATCCCTTGTGATCCGGTAATAGTCCGTTCTGGTCTCGATATAATCCCCGCTCCGGCTTGAGGATGTCTTGGTCCCTTTGTACCGAAGGCTCCCCTTAAGCTTTCCATCAAAGATCCAGAAAGGAACATAGATCCCCGTCACCTGGCCGATACGGCTGGCTGAAAAAAAGTCTTTGGGGAGGAGTTTTTTACCTTTGTAATATTTTTTCACGGCATCCGGCAGTGCTGAAGATTCGTACTGAAACGGAATGATACCGTCCGGCCGAAGCGGCCCCGATACCTTGTCCGACAGCATCACCCTGCTGCCGCAATAGGGACAGCTGATGGCCACCTGTTCAAGGTCTGCGATCAGCTCTGCGGCGCAGGATTCGCAATAGCATACGGGAAGGGCCATGGCGTTTTCATCCGTTGCCTGATCCTTGAGAGAAGCAAAATCAAAGCCCTCGAGCTGCACCTTTTTATCGCCCTTCTGACTCTCCTCCATCTCCTCAACGGTCATCTTCGTGCCGCAGTATTCGCACACCAGCGTTTCACTTCCCGGCAGAAACCGCATCAGACCTTCACAGGAAGGACATCTGTATTCCACTGTTTTAGCCATATGATACCCCTTTCGATATCTCTCTTAATGTTGCCCGTACAACACTTTTTCATTGTACCACAGATCGAAAGCTATATAAAATAGGTCTGTTCTTTCCTCTCCGCAGATGCTATAATCATTCGTAAGATACCCACGCTGCCGGGCCCATGCCGGCCGGCTTTCCAAAGGATAATGCGGAGGTCATATGGATATCATCAGAAAGTACTACGAACCTGATCTTAAAAAGGTCATGCGGATCTGGTATGACGGCAATATCGAGGCTCATGATTTCATCCCCGCCTCTTATTGGGACAGGAATTTCGGATATGTCTCCCGTCTCATTCCCCAGACCGAAACCTATGTCTATGAGATCGACGGAAAAGTGGTTGGTTTCGTCGGTGTGGACGAGGGTTATATCAGCGGGATCTTTGTTGAAAAGGATTACCGGGGACAGGGGATCGGCACCAGGCTGCTTGCCTATGTTGCCGAGCTGTACGATGTGATAGAGCTCCACGTATTTGAGAACAATTTCGGCGCCGTCCGCTTCTATGAGAACCGGCGCTTCTTAAAGATCGATGAAGAGATAAATGAAGACCTCGGGGAAACGGAGTACAAGATGTTCTACCGCCGCCCCAAGGAAGAAACCTGATAGAAACTAAATCACCCCGGCCTGTCACAGGCCGGGGTGTTTATATATAAATATACCCGGTGGAGCGCACTTCTATCGGATGGAAGTCCACTTCCCTATTACTATACCGGCGGGTGCAGATCCCATTCAGGAAAACAGCTTGCAAACCCTTCAAGCACTGCATCATTCTGGCTCAGTACGGCCTGTTCCACCTTTGCCACATCCGCTTCACTCTGGCCGAACATTGACTCAAGCTCATCCAGTTCGTTCATTTCCGTTATTTCTCCCATGTTGTCCATTGATAAACCCCCTTATTTTCTGCTAATCTGTCGAGTTTGATGCTTCGGATCAAGAAGCAATGATCTCTCTTGTCGGCGAATTATTAAATCGATCGACGGCTTCTTTTGCCTCTACCCATTGCGTTGCGGTTTGGGCAATTGTCTTTTTTCCGTCCTCAATCAAGACTTCATACTTCGCATTAATGTCAAGAATCTTTTGTGCCATTTCTTTCTTTTCCTTGTTCATGTTAAAGGCAAGCACGCCGGCTACGATCAGGCCCACGATTCCGAGGAACGGAACCCCAAACAAAAGAAGCAAGGAAATCACGCCTACAACGATCGCTCCGATCATTAGACCTTGAGGCTTATTTGTCGTTGCCGCTGCCTTTTCCCGTTCACAGGACTGACGAAGGTATGATTCATACTGGGACGTCAGAGCAGGAATGTTTGAACCGTCTGTAGTCTGTCCGGACCAGTCGCCCATCTTGATGGTTACCTGCTCGGGGAAGCTCTGCTTATTTTCATTGATATAGGTATCAAATCCCTTCTTGATATAACCGCTCAGAAACGATACGGCTGTTTTTTTCTGGGAAGGGATCGTATCATCGTCAGAGATGATTGCATGGGTCATCTGCTCCACAAGATTAAGGGTATGTTCCTTCCGGTCACGTTCTTCCTGCTCGCAGACTGCCCTTGCTCGTTCAACATCTCCATTAAACTCCTTTACCCTCAATAGGAATCTTTCCTCATTTCGAAGCGGAATCTCATTGCCGTCAAAACGATTGATCAGTGAGATCAGGTTACTGTCAATTTTTTTCTTGAGGTTATCCTGATCAACGTAAGCCTCGCGGATCCCCGTAAAGGTGCCGGCGATAGAATCCACCGATTCGATACGACCGAGATAGGCATCAATCTGCGGAAACTCCACGATATTTTGTGCAAGAAGCGGATACTGGTCACCTATCCGCATCTTAAAACGTTCGCAGTAGGATTTCCACATTTCCTCCTGCTCCGATTCGAAGTTAGAGCTGTTACCGCGGATTTCATTGATCCATCTTGTGATGTAATCATCACACATATGTTTGTCATCATCACCGAAGATGCCATTCACATAGGCATCGATATAGGCAAAACTGCCCTCTGAAAAATTCGCAGCACTCTGATTTCTGAAATAAATGGAAAGCCATTCAAAACAGGTATCCACCCTGTTATTACGCCGGCAGATCAACGCCATCGTCAGGGCTGTCTTTTCCTCATCACGTTTAATTGCCTCCCGGATCGCGCGATCTGCCAGATCCCTGTCATTTCCGATCCAAGCAGCCACCGCCACCAGGCAGGGTGCCAACCAATAATCAGGGGTGGAAAGCATGAGTTCTTCCGAGATCCTTGAGATTGTTGTCTTTTTGACAAGAGCCACATCTGTTGCCTGCAGGATACCGAGCATATTTTCCCGGACGATCTTGTAATTGCCAAACCGCTGCTCAATCTCCTGACGCACGCGGACAAGCTCTGTCAAAGCTCCCTGCAGGTCGGCCGTGCGTTTCTGCTCGTTCATCATTCGATTAAAGCCGTCGATCAACTGCTTTAAGGATGTATCTACATTCCGAAGCGAGCCCTTCATCTCCCGGAGATTTTCATTAACGTCCCCCATCATACCTTCCAACTTGGTGGTACGGTCCTCCACTTTTTTAACTCGCGAATTCAAAGCGTTGATCGCTGCAGAATCAACAACTCCACTCATAATAATCCTCCCTTCTTATACATTCATAGACTGTTGATACTGAGATACCTTCTGTTGATAGGCCCGCAGGAATTTTTCCTTATATGCCCCTTCCGGCATCAGGGAAAGTACCTCTCCCACTGTCTTTACATAATGCTCAAAAAAGTATTCTGCCTTTGCCCGAAGATAAAAGGTGTTTCCCACATAAGGCGATTCCGGGTTGGTTTCGATAGATTTAAGCAACGCAAAACAGGTCTTCGGAATCCCGTAACGTTGTACCGCTTCCTTATACTGCTTTAAAAGTTCCCCGCCAAGAAAAGAGGACGACGTGCGCTTGCTAATCAGATAGGGACAGAATATATCCAGAAACTCCATCAGCTCCTGCTCATCCTCCGGCGCCTGCATGTTCTTTCCGAGCAGTCCGAGCACCTCATCCTCATATTCCTGCATCCGCTGGATGGAAGACATAAAAAGCTGCCTTAGATCAACCAACTCATCATATTCAATCTGGACGTTCTGAATCTGGGAAAAAAAACGCTGCATCTCTCCATTTCGTCCTTCACGGAACTCATCGCAATAAGCCACAATGAATAGAGAAGGCACATGATCAAGGGAAATGTTGAGTACATCTAAGGCATAATGCCTTGCAAGGTCAAACTTGGCATCCAGGAAATTGGTGACTGCGTTCCGTTTGCCGTAGACGACCTTTCCGCTCGCATTCAAACTTGTACGGGAATAGGTATTTGTCGCTCCGCACTGGTTGCAGATGACCCTGCGGGATTTTGCATCAAATTGTATGTTCGTGCTGCCGCATCCGGGGCACTCTAATGCTAGCATATCCATAGGGCAATCTCCGTTTACTTGGCAGATGAAACCAGGGAATTACGCTGGATCCAGATCTTTTCTGCCGCATCGATCATGGACAAGATCTCATCATCACTCCTGTCCTCTAAAAGAGCCTGCTTGATCCCTGTCATGCAGTCATAAAACTCGTCTTCCTTATCAGCGGAAAAAAACTGGGAAAGATTGTCGGAATAATCCGTTTTTTCCTTCAATGCACGGAGTCTCTGTTTTACTGTCTCACTCTGCGCTAGTCCAAGCACCGTTGCCATCATGCTCTTGATGTTTCCGGAAGCCTCAGTCTTTTCGGCCATCACTTCAAGCTGCCCGGTCACCCGCGTAACGTTCTTATTTGCATAAAAGACCATGACAATGTACAGGATCAGTAAAACGAGATTGATGAAAAGCGCAACCTTGATGCCTTGGTCATAACGCTTTGCCATGCAAACGATATTGCAGGCAAGGGCAAGGAACAGATAAATAAAACCGAAGTAAACAGACATGAAGCCGACTTCCACGACTGCGGCATTGGTCCGCACCTCCCAAAGATAGGTGACAAGGCAGACAACCGCGATCGCAACGATCCCACAGACATACCCCGTCCAGTAAAGTCCCTCGGAATTTCCGAACGTCTCAAAATGTGCAAAGATCAGACCTGCGATCAACCAGATCACACCCAGCATGATCTCTCCGAACAAAAAAAACTTTTGATTTTTCATGGACTATCTCTCCTTTCAAACAGGCTCAGTTTCCGCAGCCTCAGATCTGCCCGCCGCATTTATGACAGAATTTCGCACCTGCCGGCAGCTCCTCGCCGCAGCTCGGACACTGAAGCACCAGTTTCGCGCCGCAGTTTAAACAGAACTTGGCACCAGGAACCAGTTCTTTCCCGCAGGAAGGACAAACTGCACCTGCCGGTGCAAAGCTCTCGCCGCACTCCAAACAGAAACGTGCTCCATCGGGATTGATCTTGCCGCATTTGCTGCAGGTAATGCCACCGCTTTGCGCAGGCTGCATCCCCTGCATACCGCCAGGAGATTGTATGGCAGACATGGTACTGCGGGTGATGTCATTCATTCCCATTCCCATGGCACCGCCGACTCCGACGCCCATACCAAGGCCCATGCCCATTCCCATGAAGCCCCCGGCAGAGCCGGTATTAGAAGCGGCATTTTGCATAACGCCGTATGCCTGCTCCTGCTGATAAGTATAACCTTCGCGCTCTCGCATCCTGGCTCTTGCAGCGGACTCGATATCCATTTTTGCCGCAGTGCCCTCAGCTTCAAGACGGGCTGTTTTCCGTTTGATCTTCGCTTCATTGAGCGCATTGAGATCGGAATCCGGAACATTGATATTATGGAAGGAGAAATTATCAAGCGTCAGGCCGAACTCCTTGAAGTGGTCCTTCAGCTCGCTGTAGATCGTCTCCGAAAATTCCTTGAGCTTGGTGCTGATTCGCAAAATGCCTATCCCTTCATTGATCATGTTCTTTGCCAGAAGGTCGGGTACATATTCGAGAATCTTGGCGCGCATAAAATCCACCAGTTCCGAACGGGTATAGTCTGCCCTGGTACCGACGATCTTCTGCAGGAATTTCCTCGCATCGATCACGGCTTCATTCGTATCCACTTGCTCGATATGCACGCCAAAAAGACCGAAGGCCCTTACATGAACATTGACCTCTTCCTCCGGATCCTGCAATACAACCGGCGCCTGCGTGCCCCAGTTGAGTTCATTCATGAATGTCGTGTTGATAAAGTAGACCGTGCTGTGGAATGCGGACTCTCCGCCAGTCAGGGAATGTGAAATGTTGCGGAATGGAGCAAACCTGCTGTCACCCGTCTCGAGCTTGATCTTGCACGGTCCGATGAAGGTGGATACCTGCGCCTGTCCCTCTCCGTTTGCCGATAGGGAATTGCCGGCGGTCATGTTATTGGTGAAAACAGCCATCTGTGACTGATTGACGATCAAATAAGAGCCGTTGGGAAAATCCTCATACTCAAACTTATGCGCCACAATCCCAGCCTGCACATCGTCTTCCGGTTCCCACTTGATGACATCGACTGAAAAAGCACCTAAAACACCTTTGTGATCCTTTTCTTTTGGATTATCGCTGTGTAGTAATCCCATCGCTGACCTCCTTATGAAAATATTCAAATATTCAAAACAATCAATCCGAACTATTACTATGTTCAAAAATCATACACAACTACGCTATTTATTATACACCTACGAGGTTTCCCTCACAATACGTATTTATAGTTTTTGAAAGAAGTTTTCGTCCGTAAAATAAAGGAATAGAACGGATCAGACAACTGCAGTTTTTGTAACCGTTTTAAGGAGGTTTGTATTACGATATGGATCAAATCTACAAAGATATCGGTGACCGCATCAGTCTTCTTAGACATGACCGCGGTATGACACAGGAAGAATTTGCAGAATTACTTGATGTAACTGTAAAACATATAAGCGCCGTTGAAAGTGGGCGATCTTCCTTTTCAATTCCCAAGCTTGTTCACATCTGCGATATACTTGACTGTTCCTTGGACTATCTGATTCGCGGAAAACAAATCGATGATTCTATCGCTTATATCCCAAATACGATAATCGAAATCTTACAAAAGAAAGACCAGCAGGAAGCATATCTGCTGTTGGAATACATCAATCTTTTTTTGAAGATACGCGGCTACCGCAAATAATAAAAAGTAATCTTTTCGGCGTACTGCTATCTATATGAGGTATTTCCTCTTGTATCAACCCTCAGACTATGCTATTCTACAGTCACAGCGAAGGAAATTCTGACAATTCATTTATATTCTGACATTCTTTTAATGTTCTAATTCTCTCGCTGCAGATTCCAAAGTAACAATGCAGGCGGGAGAGATAAATTGATGTCGCATCTTTCCCGTACATCAAAGGAAAGGGGCGATGTTTATGCAGGAAGGCGTATCGCATCACAACAGGGACATTTTGTCCAAGTATTTTGCACAGAGCATGGCTGGGAAATCACTGGCTGTATACGGTATTCAGATTCCGAGGATCAGCCGGCCTCTGAATGTGGAGCTGCCGGAGGTTCTGGCAAGAGACCAGTTTGCAGACAATATCTATCTGCTGGAAGACGCTTCCATCTGTGTATTGGATAACGAAAGCAAATATGACCGCTATAATAAGATCAAGTATCTTCGGTATGTCACACAGATCCTTACCTATTATGCCGGGATGAAGGCAGATGACAGATTATCCTCGGAAGCACAGGAACACTTGAATCAGCTGCGAAAGAAATGGAAGGGCAGGATTCCGTCTAAGGTGAGAATCATTGTAGTATATACCGGTGACGTGAAAAGAGGCCGGACGAAACCGGTCCTTGATATCGGGGGCATCCGTCTTGAGACTGAAGAAGCATTTCTGTCGGACCTTCCCAAGGATGAGATAGTAGAAACAATTGAGAAAAAGGTTTTTGCCGGGGAGGTGCTGAATGAGGAGGAACTGATGAAGTACATAATTGTTCCGCTTTCCGCACCGAGCTCTAAAGAAAAAAGGATTCTCGGCAAAAGGATGCTAGCACTAACGGATAAGATAAAAGATGATGATCAAAGAAAGTTTCTTCTGTCAGGAATGGCCATATGGGGAAACAAAGTATTTACGGATGAAATGATAACCATGATCAGAAGGAGGATCGCCATGACCAGAGTGGGTATGCTGTTTGAAAAAGAAAAAGAAGAGGCTGTGAATGCTGCGATAGCAGAAAAGGAAAGAGAAAAGAATGAGGAGATCAAAGCCCTCAGCGAAGAGATGAAGCAAATGGAAAAGAATAATACAATCATGATCGAAAAGCTCAAGCAAGAAATCATCCGCTTGGGAGGAAGTACGGCAATGCTATAATATAACCACCCCGGCCTTTCACAGGCCGGGGTGTTGTTTAACATATACATGATAAAACTTATGACGCTTCTTTGCTTTCTTTGAGCAGTTTTACGCCGCGGTTGATCTGATCGACTTCCTTTTTGTAGATCAGATACTGTATCATCCAGATCATGAAATACACCGTGATCCAGCTAAGGATCATAATGATATTGAACAGAGTAAGCCCGGGCTCCAGCCATCCGTTCAGAAGGCCGAGTACAAGGAAGGTAAAGAAGGCCAGACAGAAATGCGTTACGGTTGTCCGGATAATGCTCCAGTGATCGATCTCGTAGATCACAGACCCTCCGTTGCCGATAACGCCCATCATCCCGCCGGAAAACAGTTGGATCACCAGCTCAGACAGAAAATCCTTTGCTACTATATTCTCGGAATAACCACCGGATAAAAGATGGATCAGATAAAACATGATCGTGACAAATACACCCAGCGCAAAACCGATCGAAGCCTTATATATAAATCTTTGTTTCAGACTCATCTCAGGTCCTCCTTTCGCTAGATCCGGCCGAACCGTTTGGCCAGTTTGTCACGAAGCGGTTTCACACATCTTCTTGACGCCCAGCTTGTCACAGCATTATCAAATACAACTCCCACCGTACCCGTCTGGTCAAAGCTGAAGGTATCTACCTTGTACAGGTTGATGATCTCCGATTGGGAGATCCTGAAAAAACGCTCTTCATCCAGGATCTCTTCGGCGGCAGACATGGAGCCCTTCAGAAGATAGGACTCATCCCTGGTATCCACCATAACATCACGCCCCTGCGTACGGATCCTGTAAATATCCCTCTGGGATATGACCTTGTAGCTCTTATCCCTGTGTACGGGAAGCGGAGGATACTGATGGTAGGACGTATTCTCAATGGCATAGATGATATTTTCAACCTGTTTTGTTTCACTCTTGGTATAGATCGAAATCTTGGGATCCAGATAATGGTCATCCAGGATGACTTCAATATCCACCATTTCAGCCATAGGTTTCCCTCCTTTTCAGACCGAACCGGATCCATTTTCATTCTCCCACGCCGGCGGAAGAAAAACAATGCATCCGGTTTATTCGGTCGTTTCAAATGTCTATTCGGTCAAACGGTTATCTTACTCCAGCGCCTGTTTAAGGTCTGCGATCAGATCCTCTTTGTCCTCAAGACCGCAGGACATACGTACCAATCCGGCAGGGATACCTGCCTGCTCAAGCTGCTCGTCCGTCATCTGTCTGTGGGTGGAGGTGGCAGGATTCAGGCAGCAGGTTCTGGCATCTGCCACGTGGGTCTCGATCGCTGCCAGTTTCAGCTTTTTCATGAAGGCTTCTGCCGCAGCTCTTCCTCCCTCCAGCTCGAAGGAAACTACGCCGCAGCCGCCGTTGGGAAGGTATTTTTGGGCAAGCTCATAATACTTGTCCGAGGGAAGTCCGGAATAACTTACCTTCTTTACCTTCGGGTGCTTCTCAAGGAACTCAGCGACAGCCTGTCCGTTCTCCACATGTCTGGGCATTCTCACATGGAGAGATTCCAGACCGAGATTCAGGATGAAGGCATTCTGGGGAGACTGGATACAGCCGAAGTCACGCATCAGCTGGGCGGTTGCCTTTGTGATAAAAGCGCCCTCCTTACCGAACTTCTCCGCATAGGTGATACCATGATAGGAATCATCGGGCGTCGTCAGACCGGGGAACTTATCTGCATGTGCCATCCAGTCAAAGTTACCGGAATCCACTACCACACCGCCGACAGCGGCTCCGTGACCGTCCATGTATTTGGTGGTGGAATGGGTTACGATATCGGCACCCCACTCGATGGGACGGCAGCCCACGGGAGTAGGGAAGGTGTTGTCTACGATCAGAGGTACACCGTGATCATGGGCAGCTTTTGCAAACTTTTCGATATCCAAAACCGTAAGTGCGGGATTGGCAATGGTCTCTCCGAAGACCGCTCTGGTGTTATCCTTGAATGCCGCGTTGAGCTCTTCCTCGGTGCAGTCGGGAGAAACGAAGGTTACCTCGATCCCCATCTTTGCCATCGTTACGGCGATCAGGTTAAAAGTGCCTCCGTAGATCGAAGAAGAAGATACGATATGACTGCCGCACTCACAGATATTGAACAGGGCAAAAAAGTTAGCAGCCTGTCCGGAGGAGGTGAGCATTGCGGCACAGCCGCCTTCCAGCTCTGCGATCTTTGCAGCCACATAATCGTTGGTCGGATTCTGCAGTCTGGTATAGAAGTATCCGCTTGCCTCTAAGTCAAACAGCTTTCCCATATCCTCGCTGGTGTCATACTTAAAGGTGGTGGACTGGATGATGGGGATCTGTCTGGGCTCCCCGTTTCCCGGCCTGTAGCCTGCCTGTACACATTTGGTATTCAGCTTGTAATCACTCATTTTCCTTACTCCTTTATCTTTATTTCCTTTCGGGTTTTCATACCTCTCCTGTTTTTCTGACGTTGCTGTCCAGCAGTCTGTTGAATCCGAGCCAGCCCTTCTCATAGGTCTGCTCAAACAGCTCCGTAAAGGTCTCCATCTTGGCATCGGTGTTATCTGCCATGTGAAGTGCCATGGCCTCCGCCAGGGAAGGCTTCTTGGGCGATCCGAATTCCAGCTCGCCGTGATGCGCCAGGATGCAGTGCTTTACTTCCCCCAGCAGCGTCTTGGGAAATCCCTCGATAGCGGCAGCTTTTGCGGAAACCATCTCGGAGCCCATCACGATATGTCCCATCAGATTTCCCTCATCGGTATAATCGTTCTGGGGAAAAGCGGACAGCTCGCGGATCTTGCCGATATCATGCAGCATCGCCGTTGTCAGCAGAAGATCCCTCTTCAGAACCGGATAGCTGCTGCAATAATAGTCACAGAGCTTGGTGACGGAAAGCGTATGCTCCAGCAATCCTCCCACGAAGCTGTGATGAACGCTTTTGGCCGCTGAGGAATTGCAGAATGCTTTGGCAAAAGCCTCATCCTCCCGGAAGAAGGAATTCAGAAGCTTATTTAAATACGGGTTTTTGATCGTATCGATGATCCCCTTGAGCTCGTCAAACATCTGTCCGATGTCCTTTTTGCTGACCGGAAGATAATCCGCCGGATCGAACTCGCCTTCACCGGCTACTCTCAGCCGCTTGATATTGAACTGGATCGCGCCCTGGAAAACGGTAACCTCTCCGGCAAGCTCCACATAGTCAAAGCATTCATAATCGGAAATGCCCGCGCTGCTGGGATCCCAGATCTTGCCGTCAACGCAGCCTGTCTTATCCTGAAGCGTAAGGGTTTCATAAGGCTTACCGTTCTTGGCTACCGCGGAGTGTTTACTTTTGCAAAGATAAACGCCTCCGATCCGGTCCCCTTCCTTATAATCGCTGATATATTTCATAACTCCTCCTATTCCGTTGTTGTGATAAATACCTCTGTTGAGATCTCCTGATACTCGTTGCCGGTCTGGCGAAGCAGCTTAACCTGCAGAGTATCCTGCGGATCACAGGATAAAAGTGCCGTCCTCAGCTCCGTGAAGGAGGACACCGAGATGTTCCCTGCCTGAACGATGATATCTCCGTTCCGGATCCCGGCCTGCATGGCGGGAGAACCTGCTTCGACCTCCGTAACAAAAACGCCGTAGGGTACATTCATCTGTTCGTGGATCAGACGGGTAACACTGTTTCCCCTGACACCCAGATAGGCTCTCGGTTCATTATTGGACAGCTTGGCGATCAGCGCCTTGAGCTCCGAGATCCCCACTACGGCAAGTCCGCCGTAGGATTCGTTCTGAGCCTTCTGCAGCACAACGCCTACCACATTTCCCTTCAGATCCAGAAGATATCCGCTGGCGGAAGGATAGGCTGCTATATCCGTAAGGATCACTCCATAGTCCGCATCCGTCAGCTGCAACTTGGCGGTATTTGAAGTGATGACTCCGTAAGCAAGGGAATTGGAAATACCCTGGGGAGAGCCCACCGCGATCACGGGTTTACCCAGCAGGTTGGTATCATAGGAATTCCCGAGGGGCGCCGGCATGACCGAGGAGCGGATGGATGAGGGGAGGGCACTTTTATCAATGGCAAAAACAGCAAGATCCGTCTGACTGTCAAACTGCAGGATCTGGCTCTCCACGTAGCTGCCGTCCTGGAAGACGATGGAATACTTGTCCGCGTTCTCTCCCTGCATATCCGCCAGGATGAAAATCGACTGTGAGTTATCCGCCACGATGAGGCCGGAAAAGCTCTTCTGGGATTCGTAGCTGCCCATGAGCCAGTCCTCTCTCTCCTGGGAGGAAACCACCGTAACAAGATAGCCTCTGGCATTGGCTGCCAGATTGCTGAGCTCCTCATATATGTTCGCATAGCGCTGAAGAGAGGTCTCTTCCTCTTCGTACTGGCGGCTTTCCTCTGCCGTCTTTCGCGCTACCTCCTTGGCCTCTGCCAAAACCGCCTGCTGGTCCTCTTTATCCTTCTGTGCCTTGCTCTCCTCCGTCAGAAGCTGATCCACGGGAACCTCTTCCTCGGGGAAGGAAACCTTGGGGATCTCCTTGGGATTGATGATGTTGCCGATGACCGGCTCCATCAAAAGGAAGGTGAGGCAGGCAAAGGCGCCGAAGATCACCGCCATGGCGATGGTCAGAAACGTGCGGCGCAGCAGCTTATTCATGTTTACGGGTTTTTTCTTTATTGTTTCCCGGACGAACTCCGGTCTGTTATAATCCTGATCCATTTGATCACCCTTTTCTTTTGGCTCACGTGATCCCATTGTACCATTTTTCCAGCTATTATGCTATACTTATTCCTATGAACGCAAAAGCACTTCGGATACTCGAATTTGATAAGATACTGGCCCGGCTGGAGGCCGAGGCGGACAGCGTTCCGGGACGGAATCTCTGCAGATCCTTAAAGCCTGCTGATTCGCTTTCCCAGATCCTGCTCCGCCGTGAGCAGACGCAGGATGCGGTTTCGAGACTCCTTTCCGGGCCGAACAGCCCTTCCTTCGGCAATAACAGGGACTTTTCCCTGCAGCTTTCCCGTCTTTCCATCGGCGGCGTGCTGCAGGCAGGCGAGCTCCTGGCGCTGGCCTCCTTTCTGGAGAACGTAGCCCGCGTCAAGGCCTTCGGAAGATCCGCCGGTCCCGACCTGCAGGAGGTTTCCGATGAGGATGTGAAAACCGATTCCTTAAGCGGCTTTTTCGAAGAACTGATGCCGCTGACCCCGAGCGCTGCGGAGATCCGCAGGTGCATTTTATCCGAGGAAGAGATCGCGGATGACGCCACTCCGGCGATCCGGCAGATCCGCCGTCAGATGTCTTCGCTGCAGGACAAGATCCACAACCATCTGTCCTCGCTTGTCAACGGCTCCGCGCGGACCTATCTGATGGATCCCGTCATCACACAGAAGAACGGACGCTACTGTATCCCGGTCAAGGCCGAGCATAAGGCCAGCATTCCGGGTATCGTACATGAGAGAAGCGGCAGCGGCTCGACGCTGTTCATAGAGCCGTCGGCCATCGTCGATTTCAACAATAAGATCCGTGAGCTGCAGCAGGAGGAAAAGGAAGAGATCGAAAAGCTTCTGGCTCTCCTTTCCGCCGATCTGTCTGATCAGGTGGAGGCGTTGAAACGCAACTGCGAGCTCATGACAATGCTGGATTTCATTTTTGCCAAAGCAGCTCTGGCCCTTTCCATGAAGGCCTCCTGCCCGGACTTTTCCGAAGACGGACAGATGCATATCAAGAAGGGCCGTCATCCCCTCCTTCCGCAGGATCGGGTTGTGCCCATCGATGTTCAGCTTTCTTCTGATATCAGACAGATGATCATCACCGGACCGAATACGGGAGGCAAAACCGTTTCCCTCAAGACCATCGGTCTGTTCTGCCTTATGGCGCAGGCGGGGCTTTTCATCCCCGCCCTGGATCACAGCATTCTGCCTGTTTTCAAGAAGATCTATGCGGATATCGGTGATGAACAGAGCATAGAACAGAATCTGTCCACTTTTTCTTCGCATATGACGAATATCGTGGATATCCTCAAGCAGGCGGCGCCGGGTACGCTCTGTCTGTTTGACGAGCTTTGCAGCGGGACCGATCCCGACGAGGGTGCCTCCCTTGCGATCTCGATCCTCGAGAAGCTGCATAAGCGCGGGGCTCTCTGTATCGCCACTACGCATTACAGCGAGATCAAGATGTATGCGCTGCAGACCCCCGGCGTGATCAATGCCTGCTGCGAGTTCGACGTGGCAAGCCTGATGCCCACCTACCGGCTGCTGATCGGGATCCCGGGCAAAAGTAACGCCTTTGCGATCTCCAAACGTCTCGGTCTTTCCGATGACATCATCGATTCCGCCCGGAAGCGCATGAGCCGTGATCAGGAACAGTTCGAGGATGTTCTCTCGCAGCTTGAGCACAAACGCATCACAATGGAAGAACAGACCCTGCAGATCAGTTTGCAGGATGAAGAGATCAAGCGGCGTCTGGAGGATCTCGAAAAAAGAGAGAAAAGTCTGGAAAAGCAGAAGGAACATATCCTGCAACAGGCCAACGAACAGGCCAGGGATATTTTGCAGAATGCCAAGGAAGTGGCTGACGATACGATCCGGTCTTTCCGCAAGTACGGTGAGAATACTTCCATGCGGGAAATGGAGCAGCAGCGCAGCGCTCTCCGCGAGAAGATCAACGACCGCAATGCGGCTCTTTCGGCCGGGGAGAAAAAGACCCGCTCGCGGGAGGGGCAGAAGCCGGATCCTGCCACCATCGCTCCCGGCGATCCGGTAAAAGTGTTATCCATGAATCTGGAAGGACATGTTTCCTCCAAACCGGATCCGAAGGGTTATCTGTTTGTTACCTGCGGCGTGATCCGCTCGAAGGTGCATATCGATGACCTGATCATGATCGCCGAGGAAACGGCTAACGTTAAACCTGCCGGCAAAAGCAGTGTCGGCCGCATAGCGATGAACAAAGCCCGTAACGTTCCCATGGAGCTGAACCTCCTCGGACGGACCACGGATGAAGCCGTGAATGAGCTGGATAAATACCTCGACGATGCCTACATGGCTCATATCCCGATGGTCAGGATCGTGCACGGAAAGGGAACGGGCGCCCTTCGTAAGGCCGTCCATGATCATCTCAGAAGACAGAAACATGTCAAGGAATACCGCCTCGGCGAATTCGGCGAGGGCGATGCGGGCGTTACGATCGTAACGTTTAAATAAAGGCAACAGGAGGACCTCATATGGCTACCAAACAAAAGATCCTGATCGTGGATGATGATGAGAATATCGCAGAGTTGATCTCCCTTTATCTGGTTAAGGAATGCTTTGAGACCCAGATTGCTCCTGACGGAGAATCTGCTCTGACATGTGTCAAAACCTTTCAGCCGAACCTGATCCTGCTGGATCTGATGCTGCCCGGGATCGACGGATACGAGGTATGCCGGCAGATCCGAAAGGACAGCTCAACGCCTATCATCATGCTCTCGGCCAAGGGCGAGATCTTTGACAAGGTGCTGGGTCTGGAACTGGGTGCCGATGACTATATGGAAAAACCCTTCGATTCCAAGGAGCTGGTTGCCAGGGTCAAGGCAGTGCTCCGCCGCTATAAACCCGGCACTGATTCACCTGCTGAGGGCGATGGCGTCAAGAAGGTCACCCTTGAAGATCTGGAGATCAATCTGACGAACTACTCCGTCGTCTATAAGGATAATGTAGTGGATATGCCTCCGAAGGAGCTGGAGCTTTTGTACTTCCTTGCCTCCTCTCCCAATCAGGTGTTCACCAGAGAACAGCTGCTGGATCAAATCTGGGGCTACGAGTACATCGGCGACACCCGTACCGTGGATGTCCACATCAAGCGCCTTCGCGAAAAGATCAGCGATCATCCCGCATGGCGGCTCTCCACCGTATGGGGCATCGGCTATAAATTCGAGGTACTGCGTTGAAAAAAGTATTATATCTGAAATTTCTTCTGGCCTATGTGATCTTCGGTCTGTTCAGTTTTCTTGTGGTAGCCACCTTTTCCGACATGCTCATCCGGGAGCGGGTCCTTCGGGAAGAGGCGGCCAGTCTGTATGCGGAAGCAGGAATGATATCCCAAAGCTATGCCGCTTCCCTTTATCAGTCCGAGACCACCATCGAGGCCGTTTACGATCAACTGAAAAGTCTTTCCGTATACATGGGTGCCTCCATCTGGATCGTCAACCCTTCCGGCACCGTTCTTTTGACGGATAAAGGTATCTCCGATCTTTCACAGCCTCAGGTCATCGAGGATTTCACACCCCAGATCACTCAGAATACCTATTACACCACCGGTTACTTTTTCCGACGTTTTAAGGAAAAGCAGCTCATTGTCTTTTCACCCATCACCTCCGGTTACAGGATCCAGGGATACGTGATCTTTTTAAAACCCCTTTCCTCTCTTACGGAGCGCAGTAACAGCTTCCTTACCATCGTTTACATTACCATGGGACTGATCTTTCTTCTGTCCCTGATCATCCTTCTGTTCTTTACGGAGATGTTTTACCGCCCGCTCCGCAAGATCATCTATGCCACCGAACAGTATGCCGATGGCAACATGCACTATGAATTCTCGGTGGACTCCTATGATGAGATGGGATATCTGGCGGGGACCCTGAGCTTCATCGCCGGCAAGATCGCCCAGTCGGAAGACGTACAGAAAAAATTCATTGCCAACGTTTCCCACGATTTCCGTTCCCCCCTGACCTCCATCAGAGGTTATCTTCGTGCCATGCTGGACGGAACGATCCCTCCGGAAATGCATGAAAAATATCTGCAGATCGTTCTTAACGAGACGGAGCGTCTGACCAAGCTCACCAACTCGCTTCTGCAGCTGAACAATCTTAACACCAAAGGCATGGCCTTGGACCGGAGCGATTTTGATATCAATGCGGTGATCCGCGACACCATCGCCACCTTCGAAGGTACCTGCCTGCAAAAGGGGATCCGGATCGATCTGGTCCTCGTGGGTGATACAATGGTGGTCAACGGCGACAAGGAAAAATTAAAGCAGGTCCTTTACAACCTGCTTGACAATGCGATCAAGTTTTCCCATCAGGATTCCGTGATCACTATTGAGACCTCTGTGAAAAAGAATAAACTTCTGGTTTCCGTTAAGGATACCGGTATCGGCATTCCCAAGGAAAGCCTCGGCCTTATCTTTGACCGCTTCTATAAGAGCGACAGCTCCCGCGGTAAGGATAAGAAAGGCACCGGCCTGGGACTTGCCATAGTCCGTGAGATCATCCGCTCCCATAACGAGAACATCAACGTGATCAGCACCGAGGACGTCGGCACCGAGTTCACCTTTACCGTTGCCATGGCAGATGAGGACGAACCGGAAACCGAGGAGGATGAGGAGTAAGCATATGCTTACTTTTATAGAACCGTAAATACCAGCACGAACAGGATGATCAGAATTCCGATACAGGTCATCATGAGAGCAAAGGAAAAGCCCTCCGAGATGGGATGTGCTTCATCCCTGCTGGAAGTCAGAGTTGCACTGAACAATCCGTAGACCGGCGTATGCCGGTCGTTTTTATTCTGCTCGGCAGATAAGAAGTATTTCAAAAGATCCACCGGCGCATCCAGTCCGTAGGCAATGAGCTTTACCGCCTCGGAAAGTACTGTGCCTGCACCCTTGAAAAAGCCGGCAAACATTTTTGCAGCTGCGCTTTCCTTATCCGCCCTGCCGAGGGCCTGACGCAGCGTCACATAGCTGCCGTCTTTGATCAGCAGCTTTCTTACGATCAAAAGGTAGACTCCCGCTCCGATGAGAAGAGATAGTCCTCCGCCCAGCAGACTTTCAAGAGAAAAGATACTGCCGTAGGCAACCCGGACTCCGGGATCACCGCAGATCCCTGCAAGGAATCCCGCTATGGGCGGCTGTCCCAGCAGAGGCATCAGAAGGGCTGTAAACAGGATCACAGCGGCCGAACAGTTATTCATGCAGGAAGCATCTTTGTTAAAGCTTTCCTGTTTTTGGGCATCACTGTTGCTTTCACAAAACAGACAGATGAAAAGCTTGAGCATGTAGGCAAAGGTAAGTCCTCCGCTGACGATGAACACCCACTCTCCCGTCTTCAGAAGCGCTGCAACGCCGGGCAGAACATGGGATCCTTCGGTAATGGCTTCATGGAGCAGAGTCTTGCTGACATATCCGCCAAACAGCGGCACACCGCTGATGCCCAGGGCACCCAGGCCAAAGGCCAGCTTCAGCGCCTTTTTGTTCCTGCCCCATCCCCTGATCTCGTCAAGTCTGAGGGCTCCCAGTCTCATGACTACCACGCCGGCAGCCATGAACAAAACCAGCTTGATCATAGAGTGGTTGATCATATGAAGGGCCACACCCGCAAAAGCAGCTTCCACTTTCTTCGTCTCTCCCGCAGATCCGAAAAACTCCATCATGGCGATACCGGACAGAATGAATCCAATCTGGGACATGGAGGAGCAGGCCAGTGTCCGCTTAAGGTTCACGGAAAACAGCGCCAGAAGCGCACCTGTTGCCATGGTGATCAGCGCCAGGACAAAGATCAGAATCGCAAATTCTTCGCTGTCACAAAGCACATATCTCACCGCCATCAGGATACCGTAGATACCCACCTTGGTCAGGATACCGGACAGAAGGGCCGAAGCCGGAGAAGGTGCAACGGGATGAGCCATGGGAAGCCATACGTGCAGCGGAAACATACCTGCCTTGGCACCGAAACCAAAGAGGATGCATATGCCGGCTGCCATCACATAGCCGGGATGAGAGCAGGCTGCGATGGCCGAAGGAAGTTTTGCAAAGGACAGGGTTCCTGCCGCATGCTGCAAAAGTGCCAGCCCCGCAAACAGGACCATGCCTCCGAATACCGCAATGAACAGATAGGTATAGGCCGCTCTGACCGCCTCCCCTGTCTCTTCGTGGATGACCCAGGTAAAGGACGTAAACGAAAGGATCTCAAAGAAGACAAAGGCGGTCATGAAATCCGCCGAAAGCATCACTCCCTCCGTGGCCGAAAGGGTGATGAGCATGAACATCCAGTATCTACCCAGATGCTCTCTTTCCTTTGCAAAATACTCCCGGGAAAAAATAGCCGTTGCAAACCACATAAATGCCGTGATCAGACCGTAAAGCAGATGAAGCTTGGAAGGATCAAAGGAAAAGAAAGTCCGGGGGATCAGGCAGAGGGCTGCCTGTGGCCTTCGGATGGCAAGGGCGATCACCGCCGCCAGAATAAGTGTGCATACACCGGTGGCAAGATACTCCGGCCGAGACTCTTCTTTTCGCCCGATGAGATAAGCCACCGGGGCGGTAAGGATCGGTATGATGATGATCAGTAGAATCAGACTCATTTTAAACCTGCTTTCTGTCAGCTTTCCCTTCAGATCAGTCCCACGACGATCTTTTCAACAAACTTAAGGATCGGTGCGGGATAGATTCCCAGGACCACATTGATGATCCCGAATACGATAATGGGGATCTGCATCAGTGCATGGGCTTCTTTAATGTCAGATCTTTCATAGAGATCCTCTCCCTTGGGAGCAAAAAAGGCCCGCATGCTGATACCCAGCGTGTAGATCGCACAAAGCAGCGCCGATATGAGAAGCGCAAGGATCCCGGCATAGCCGCCGATATCTCCCCTCTCAAAAGCTGCGGAGAGAAGCTTCCATTTCGACACAAAGCCGCAGAACAGCGGCACACCGGTAAGGGAGATGCCTCCCATGGTATAAAAAGCAAAGGTGACGGGCATTTTTCTACCGACGCCCACCGTATCCTTCACATATTCCTTCCCCGTCACATGCATGAAAGCGCCGGCGCAGAGGAAAAGGGACATCTTGATGATGCCGTGGAACAACATGTGCAAAAGTCCGGCTTCCAGACCCGCGCTGCTCATCAGCATCAGACCCATGAGCATATAGGACAGGTTACTGACGGTGGAATAGGCCAGTCGACGCTTAAAGTGTCCTTCTCCCAGCGCCATCCAGGCGGAAAACAGCAGGGAAAAAATGCTGACGTAAAGTGCCAGATCCCCGGCGGGTGAATGATCCAGAAACTCCGTTCCGAAGGTATAATAGGTCAGACGTACGATGGCAAAGACACCGGAATTGACCACTGCCACGGCGTGCAGCAGGGCTGTTACGGGGGTAGGAGCCACGGAGGCCGTGGGAAGCCAGTCATGCAATGGCACAACGGCCGCCTTTACGCCAAAGCCGAAGAAGCCGAACAGAAAGGCCAGCTGCATCAGCACGGGATCGAATCCCTCGATCAGGGAACCCCCCAGGATGAAGTTGCCTCCCTTTCCGTACAGGGTTGTCATAATGACGGCAAAGAAGCCCAGGGATGCGCCGCCGATACAAAAGGCCGCGTATTTTCTTCCCGCATAGCGTGACTCCCGGCTCTCATAATAGCTGACCAGCGGAATGGTGACCAGAGTCAGCATCTCAAAGAAGGTATACATCGTCGTCATGTTGGAGGCAAATGCGATACCCAGGGTGATACCGTAGGTCATGATGTAAAAGGCAAAGAAGACATTTTTCCTGCCTGTGTTTTCCATGTAATCAAAGGCATAGAGCATTACCAGCGGCCACATAAGGGACACCATACCGGCAAAGAGCATACCGGCGCCGTCCAGCATGAAGTCGATGGAAAAGCCTCTCGTAAAGCTGTACAGCTCCACGGATTCCCGATCGAGGGTAAAGATCGCCACCCATACCAGGATGCTGGTCAGCACCACAACACACTCGCTGTAGATGTTTCTGACGCGGCTGGTCTTCGGCTTCAGGGGGATCAGCAAAAAGCCGCCGATCACGGGTATTAAGATGGGCAAAAGCAAAAACAGTGGACTCATGGTATATACCCTCCCAGGATCCCCACAAGCAGTGCCGCCCCGGAAAGAAAGAGCATGGGGATGGTAAGATACAGGGGTTCCTTACGCCTCGGCTGCGCGGCAAACTCCCTGCCCGGGAAAAATCCGTCGATCACTATGGGCAGCAGATAACCTGCCGTCAGCATGGCGGAGATCAGAAGTACGACTACGGGTGCAACGGACCAGACGCCCATCTCTTCGGAAAGTGCCGCTCCGGACAGGGTCCACTTGGCGATAAAACCGCCCATGGGCGGGATACCCACCAGGGACAGGGACGCCAGTGTGAAGCACCATAGGGTCACGGGGAGCTCTTTTCCGATGCCCCGCAGATCCTTAACCTGACGCTTTCCGGTCAGGTAGATCATGGCCCCGGCACAGAGGAAGAGACACCCCTTGGATGCCGCATGGGACATCAGCTGCAGCAGGCCTCCCCGAAGTCCTTCTTCGGACAAAAGGGACAGACCCAGCAGGATATAGGAGATCTGGCTGACCGTAGAATAGGCCAGTCGTTTTTTCAGTTCTTTTTCCAAAAAGGCCATGGAAGATCCCACCAGGATCGTGATCATGGAAAGCAGCATCCAGCCTCTCTGCACCCAGGTTCCCCGAAGAAGGGAGGGACCGATGCTGTAATAAACCAGCCTTACCAGAGCGATGACACCGGCCTTGGCGATGATACCGCTCATCAGGGCCGAAGCGGGCGCGGGCGCAATGGGATGCGCCGTAGGGAGCCATCCGTGCATGGGATAGATACCGGCCTTCGTACCGAAGCCCAGGATCCCGAGAAAAGCAGCCGCCAGGAACATGCTCTCCCGGCCGCTTATCATGGCACTTGTCATAAAGCCCCCTTCAACAAAGCCGGCTCCGCCCTCCGTCAGGCTGCACACAAAGAGCACAGCGCAAAGACCCATCAGGGCACCGCCGATGGAGTAAAACAAGTATTTTTTACCGGCGGCAACGGATTCCCTGGTCATCTCATGCAGCACCAGAGGCATGGAAGATAAGGTGGCCAGCTCGAAGAAAGCATACAAACAGACCAGACTGCCGGACAGACAGACTGCCTGCAATGCTCCCAGGGAAACGAAGAAGAAGGCGAAGAAATATTCGTGGCGCTCTTCTTTTTTCATGTATTCGAAGCTGTAAAAGCAGACTGCCGTATACAGGATCAGCACCACACAAAGGCAGAGCTTCCCGAAGCTGTCCGGGGATAAAAGGATCCCTGCGCCCCCTACGATATCCCAGGAAACGGTCTTTTGCGGAGTGCAGACCAGCAGGATACCCAGAAGATCACATATGAGGATCACCGCCGTGTAGAGGCGGTTTCTTATTTTCATTCTTTCCGCTTTGATCCCTTCATCCGTCAGACGGTCGTCATTTAAAAACACACTGATGGCGATCCCGCATATGGCCGGAAAAAGGATGGCGAACACTTGGAGCATCTTTCTTTCCTCCTCCTACCCGAACATGGCAAGGCCTTTTCCGATCAGATCCACGATCAGATCACAGCGAAGGCCCAGCAAAAGGTTAGCCGCCGTTAACAGCAGCATGGGCAGATGGTAATTGATGTGATGATGGGTCATCACACTTCTGTTATTATCTCCGTCCGGTGTATAGATCCGGATCAGGGTCATGACAAAATACAGGGCGTTCAGCATGGAGCTGACAGCCAGGGCCAACATAACGATCAGGATCCTTTTGATCCCGGCTCCTGTCACAGCCGCTAAGGCAAACTGGAGCTTGGAGGAAAAGCCGGCAAAAATGGGAATACCGATCATGGAAAAGGCACCGATGGTAAAATAAAAACCGGCGACTCTGGTCTTTAACGCGCTTCCCTGCAGATCCTGGAATTTCAGGTTCCCCCCCGCTACCTCAGCCAGGCGGGGTGTAGTCAGAAACAGCTGGGATTTGGTGATGGCATGGGCCATAACATGGAACATGGCTGCCGTGTATCCTGCAACACCGCCCAGTCCGATACCCATGTAGATATATCCGATCTGGGCTGCCGAGGAATAGGCCACCATGTGGTTTAAGTTGTTGGTATGGATCGCCTGTAGCGAGCCCACCACGATACCCATGGCCCCCAGCACCAGCAGTACATGACGGATGGGAAGTTGCTGCAGGACATCAATGCCGATGGCTCTGTAGTAGGTCTTAAACAGCAGGAAGATATATGCCTTGGAAACCAGGGAGGACAAAAGTGCCGCCGAAGTTGGCGTGGCCCAGCCGTAGGTATCCGGCATCCAGAAATGGAAGGGAAACAGACCGCTCTTGATGGAAAGACCGATGGTAAGGATCCCCACCGCGACACCGATCACCGGCAGGACGGCAGGATCCGTGGCCAGCTCGGCGATGGTCTCCTTCATGGGCACCATCAGAAGATGCCCCGTCAGATCATACAACAGCACAACGCCCAGCAAAAAGAGTCCGGAACCCAGAAGGTTCAGGATCATGTAGCGCACTGCCGCCAGGGAGGTCCTTCCGATCTCCCGTACGATCAGAACGCCGCAGCTGGTCAGCGTCAGGATCTCCAGAAAAACGTATCCCGTGAAAAGATCGTTGGTCCACACCAGAGACATGAGAGCCGCCGTCATCAGGTTCACCAGGGTGAAATACAGGTTCAGCTTACTTTCGTCCATATCCGTTTTCAAAAAACGGAAGCCTGCACTGACCGAGCAGATCATTACGATCAGAAAGCAGAGGGCGATCATGGCCTCCAGCACACCTGCCCGGATCTCATTTCCCCAGGGTGCGGGAAACTCACCCATCACGTAGGTAAAGGCCTGTCCCGTAGCCAGCACATAATACAGAACAGCACTGACAAGAAGGATCAGGAATCCTTCATAGACCAAGGTATAGATCTTGGCCACTCTGGGCTTGAGCATATAACAGAGCACTCCGGAAAAGAGGCTCAGCACTATGGTAAATAGCGGAAAATTCGTAATGAATTCCAATTTATCTGTCCTCCGCCGCGTGTTTTGATCTTTCGTACATCTCGTCGATGTCCAGGGTGTGGTACCGTTTATAGAGCCGCACCGTAAGGGAAAGCATGATGGCCGTCACCGACACCGATACCACGATACCGGTCAGCACCAGCCCCGCAGGCACGGGGTTGATATAGGCCGATCTTTCCAGCACACCGTTTTCCACGATGGGCGGTCTGCGGCCCTCGATATATCCCATGGAAGCCAGGAACAGAAAGGTTCCCGTATCCATGATGTTCATGCCGATCAGCTTCTTGAGCAGATTCTTCTGAAAAAGCAGCATGGTAAAACCGATGCCGAACAGGATGATGGCTACCGCTTCTTCATTGTTGATCCATAAATGTGTGATCATGTCCGATACTCCCTCTTCTGAACAAACTGTAGAAACCGTACATCGTGCAGGCTACCACCATACCCACCGCAATATCCAGCGGCAGGATCAGCCCGCCTGACAGGATCATCCCCGGCTCTCCCTTCGGTACGTGGTTTTCCAGGCCGTTGGCTCCGGTGAAAAATACATAGCCCTTGGCAAAGCTGTAGAAGGCCAGGGAAACAAAAGTCACGCCCTTCAGCACTTTTTCCGTAAAGACCTTATCCACGGTTTCAAATCCGAAGGCCGCGGCAAAAATGATCAGAGCCGCACCCATGATGGCCCCGCCGGAGAAACCTCCTCCGGGAGACAGCTGTCCGTTCAACAGGATATAGATCCCGAACAGAAACAGACAGGGCAGCAGGATATAACCCACAAGCCGCAGGATCTTATCATCCGCCAGCTTATGATAGCTTTCATATTCCACGGTGTAGTATCCGTCATATTCCCGACGCATGTTCTTGACGTCCTTCCCCAGCAGGATGATCACGCAGATCAGAGCCGTGAAGAGGACATGGGATTCTCCCAGAGTATCAAAGGCACGGTAATCCAGGATCATGCCCGCCACAATATTGGTGGCGCCGGTCTCCTCAAGACCGTCATGAACATACCGCTCCACCACTTCTACACTGCGGGGATTCTCCTGCCCGTAGTGGGGGAGCATGGATACCGCATAGAGCAGCACGCCGATGAGCAAAAGACAGCAGATCACGGCGATCAGGTTGTAAAATCTGTGAAAGGCCTTTTTCATGATCGTTTTCCCGCCCTTTTCTTTTTCCTCTTTTTCTCGCCGGCATCCTCGGCTTCTATTTTTTTCAGCGTCATCAAAAACAGGGTCCCGCTGATACCGGCACCCACAGCCGCCTCCGTGATGGCCAGATCGGGTGACTGCATCAGGATCCAGAGGATGCACATGATGGAGCTGTAGGACATGAAGATGATCACGGCCTGCATCAGGTTTTTCGTCAGGTTCACCGCCACGGCGCAGGCGATCAGCAGCACCAGAAGCACGATCCTGAAGATCTCAGTTGTTCCCATTAAGGCTCTTCCTTTCTTTTCATAAAACGATATAACTCCGGGTTCGTATAATACTCGATCTGACTCAGAAAATGAGACGATACGGGAGAAGTGAACCACATGAAGAACACGATCAGCGAAAGCTTGAGAGTGTCCGCATGAACCCCCGATGCCACAAAGAGCGCGAGGATCACGAAAAACAATCCCGCAGTATCACCGATGCCGGCAGCATGCATTCTGTTCATCACAAAGCCGAAACGGTTGGCACCCAGAACGGCCGTTGCAAAAAAGAAGAGCCCCACTGCCATCAGGACAGCCGTAATGATAAATCTGATCCATTCTGCCGTCATTTGCTCTTCCCCCGCTTTCTTTTGCCGGATCCGCGGCCCGACTGCTTACCGGTCTGCTCCTTCAGACTGCTGTCACGAAGCTGTCTGTTGGGCAGATAGACCGAGATCAGGATCAGCACGGATATAAAGCTGATCATGGCATAGATCAGCGCCACGTCCACCAGATAGCTTTCCTTCAGCATCACCGAAAGCACGGCGATACAGCTGATCACAATGGTACCTATCATGTTCACCGACAACACCCTGTCCGTGATCCGCGGTCCGATGATGGCACGGATCATCATGACCGTGGCAAGCAGCGCAAACAGGATCAGCACCGTCATATAAAGATAATGGTAAGCTGCTTCAACTGACATTTCGCAGTTTCCTTTCCTTATGTTCTACTTAAACTTCCTGAGCATCCTTACAAAAATGCAGTCCTCAAGGCCTTCGCCGTATTCCTTTCGAAGGCAGTGTACCACAAAACGGTCACCCTCCTGGAACACGGTGATGGTCCCCGGCGTCAGGGTGATGGAATTGGCCAGCATCACGTTCTGCAGATCGCTTGTAAGTCCCGAGTGAAACTCCATGATCTGGGGATCCGGCTTTGTCCTTCCCAGGGATAAAAATGCCACCGCCAGTGCTGCCTTTATGATCTCCCAGATCAGCACAAAAATATATCCTATGAAAAGCGGCAGATTCCGAAGGAACCTCTCGTCACTTTTCATAGAATAACCCATGACCTTTATGGAGAACAGCGAGACTGCCACACTGATCATGATCCCGAAGATCAGGATCTCTCCCGTGATCCGGCCGTTCAATATGATCCACAACAGTATGATACCCAAATACATGTAAATCGCCTCTGTCAGGCATCAGGCATGTGTTTGCCTGCGCCGCGGAGCCTTGCCATGGCCCTTGCCAGGTTGGCTCTCGAAATATGATATTCCACAATGCTCTGCTGCTGGGAAAGCTGCTCCTTTGCCCGCTCCATCGCCGCCTCCGCCCGGAAGGCATCGATCTCGTCGGGACGTTCCGCTGAATAGACCAAAAGGCTTACCTTGGTCTTTTCAACCTTCAAAAGACCGTCGGAAACTATGGCGGACTGCCACTCTCCCTTTTCATCCTGAAAGCGGATCTCCCCCACTTCTATGGCCGTACTCATTCTTTCATGTCCCGCCATGACAGCCATCTCTCCGTCGAAGGAAGGAAAGATCAGCATACGACACTCTCCGTCGTAAAATACCCTGTCACAGGCCAGGACTCTCAGCCTGAATGTTTTCATATCCTCACTCCAGTGTTTTGGCCTTCGCGATCACGTCATCAATGGTTCCCACATTGAAAAATGCAGCTTCCGGATACTTGTCCATCTCTCCGTCCAGAATGGAGGCGAAGCCCCTGATGGTTTCCGCAACGGGAACGAAAACGCCCTTTACGCCCGTGAAGTTCTCTGCCACATGGAAGGGCTGGGATAGAAATCTCTGGATCTTACGGGCTCTGTAAACGGTCTGTTTGTCGGCCTCCGAAAGTTCCTCCATACCCAGGATCGCGATGATGTCCTGCAGCTCCTTGTATTTCTGCAAGGACTCCTGAACGCCTCTGGCCACTCTGTAATGCTCCGCGCCCACGATCTCCGCCTCCAGGATACGGGAGGAGGACTCCAGGGGATCAACGGCAGGATAGATACCCTGCTCAACGATCTTACGGGAAAGCACCGTGGTGGCATCCAGATGGGAAAAAGTGGTGGCCGGAGCGGGATCGGTCAGATCGTCCGCCGGCACATATACAGCCTGTACGCTGGTAACGGAACCGTTCCTTGTGGAAGCGATCCTCTCCTGCAGAAGGCCCAGATCGTTGGCCAGGGTAGGCTGATATCCCACTGCAGAAGGCATTCTGCCCAGCAGGGCCGAAACCTCGGAGCCTGCCTGGATAAATCTGAATATGTTATCGATGAACAAAAGCACATCCTGGTTCTGCACGTCACGGAAATACTCTGCCATGGTAAGGCCGGTCTCCGCCACTCTCATCCTGGCTCCGGGAGGCTCGTTCATCTGTCCGAACACCAGCGCCGTCTTGGCCAGTACTCCGGATTCCTTCATCTCATTCCAGAGGTCATTTCCCTCTCTCGAACGCTCGCCCACACCGGTAAAGATGGAATAGCCGCCGGACTGGGTTGCCACGTTGTTGATCAGCTCCTGGATCAGCACCGTCTTACCTACGCCGGCACCGCCGAACAGACCGATCTTACCGCCCTTGGAATAGGGTGCCAGCAGGTCGATGACCTTGATACCCGTCTCCAGCATCTGTGCCACGGGGCTCTGATCCTCAAAGGTGGGGGGCTGTCTGTGAATGCACCAGTGTTCCTCTTCTGCCAGGCTCTCGCCGCCGTCAAGGGTATCTCCCAGCACATTGAACAGTCTTCCCAGAGTCTTCTCACCCACGGGAACCGTAATGCCCGATCCCGTCGCAATGACATCCATATCCCTGCAAAGGCCCTCACTGGGACCCAGCATGATACAGCGCACAACATTATGTCCGATATGCTGTGCCACCTCCATGACCAGTCTGGCTCCACGGTAATGCACCTCCAGTGCATCCATGATCGCGGGCAGATGTCCGTTTGCAAATTCCACATCCACCACGGGACCTGAGATCTGTACGATTTTTCCGATTTGCTCTGCCATGATCTATCCTTTCTTCATAGCTTCTTTCTTTTTCTTCAGGGCCTTGGCACCGCTGATGACCTCCGTGATCTCCTGGGTGATCGCCGCCTGTCTGACCCTGTTGTATTCCACCGACAGCTCATTGAGCATGAGCTGTGCGTTATCCGTTGCTGACTGCATCGCCATCATCCGGGCGTTTTCCTCACTGGCATGAGCCTCTACCATGGCACCGTAGATAAAGCCCGTCAGGTAGTTGAGCACCAGCTTCTCCAGGATGGCCCGGGGAGTGGGATAGAACAGATACCAGTCGTCCTTCTCGTCGATGACCTCCGGATTCAGAAGGCCCTGATCGATCTTATCCTGGATCTCCTTACGGACGAACTCACTTGTCTTCAGGGGGAGAAGTCTTTCTACCTCTACGGTCTCCTTCATGGAGTTGACCATTCTCGTGTAGATCAAAAAGACCTCGTCCAGTTCCTCTCCCACATACAGATCCATGATCCGTCCCGTGATCTGCCTTGCCCTGTGCATAGTGGGATTGTTGGCAGAGAAGAAGAAATCCGGCTCTATGGGGTAACCCTGTCCCCGGAAAAATGCCCGCCCCAGCTCTCCGACAACAAAGAGTCTGTTCTCTCTCTCCTTGTCATCGCCGTACTGCTGCTTCAGCGTGTTAAGCAGCTGCTGGGTCCGTTTGAGCACGTTGTGGTTATAGGCCCCTGCCATTCCCTTATCGGCCGTCATGACGATGTAGGCACGATGCTTAACGGTCTCCCGCTTATCCTCACTCCGGTTATCGAAGAACACATCCTCCAGTGCGGGAAAATGCAGCAGGATATCCGTGATCTCCTCTTCCAGGGCGAAGAAATAGGGCTCCGTATCCGATAGCTTCTGTCTGGCTTTTCGAAGCTTCATGGAGCTCATCAGGTACATGGCCTTGGTGATCTTCATGGTATCCTGAATACTCTTTATGCGGTTTTGAATCTCTTTCGCATTAGCCAATGTCGTTATCCCGTATCAGGTTTAGTTGTTCTTTACAAATACGGCCTCCGTCTCGGGAAGGGTCGTCGAGACCTCTTCAGCGGGAGGCACATCCTCAGCGCTGATGTCTTCGGCAAGGGTAGTTGCTCCCTCTTCAATGGCTGCCCGAAGATCGTCGTTTAAAACACCCTGGTTTTCCAGTTCGTTTATGATATCGGAGTGATTCTCCGCAAAGTATTCCAGCAGCTCCTCCCTGAAAACGGAGATGTTTTCCACGGGGATCTTATCGAAGACCCCGATCCCTGCGGACACCAGAAGGATCACCTGCTGGGGCATGGAAAGAGGCTTTCCGATGGGCTGCTTCAAAAGCTCCATCAGGGCACGTCCGTGTGCCAGCTGCTTCTTGGTGCTCTCGTCCAGATCGGAAGAAAACTGGGTGAAGACCTCCATCTCCCGATACTGCGCCAGATCGATACGTACCGAACCGGCTGCTTTTTTCATAGCCGGCCACTGTGCGGCACCACCTACACGGGATACGGAAAGACCTACGTTCACGGCAGGACGTTGTCCCGCATTGAACAGTTCGCTTTCCAGATAGATCTGCCCGTCCGTGATGGAGATCACGTTGGTGGGGATGTATGCGGATACATCTCCGGCCTGGGTCTCAATGATGGGCAACGCCGTGATGGAACCACCGCCCGCTGCCGGTGAAAGCCTGGCCGAACGCTCCAGGAGTCTCGAATGCAGATAGAATACATCTCCCGGATATGCCTCACGTCCCGGAGGACGCTCCAGTAAAAGGGAGATGGCCCTGTAAGCCACCGCATGCTTGGAAAGATCATCATAAACGATCAGTACGTCCCGGCCGCGGAGCATGAAGTACTCTGCCAGCGCCGTTGCACTGTAGGGTACCACGTACTGCATGGGAGCCGGATCCGACGCCGTAGCACAATACACAGTGGTATAGGAAAGGGCATCATGCTGCTTCAGGGTATTGACCAGCTGGGCAATGGTGGAAGCCTTCTGGCCGATGGCCACATAAATACATACCACATCCTTGCCCTTCTGGTTTAAGATCGTATCGATGGCGATGGACGTCTTACCGGTCTGCCTGTCACCGATGATCAACTCTCTCTGACCACGTCCGATGGGGAACATGGAATCTATGGAAAGGATACCCGTTTCCATGGGAACGGATACTGATTTACGATCTGCGATGGAGGGTGCGGGATTCTCCATTCTGCGGAATCCGTCGGAGTCGATCTCACCCAGTCCGTCGATGGGATCACCCAGAGCATTGACGATACGCCCCAGGAACTCTTTTCCCACGGGGACACCGCCCATACGTCCGCTTCGTACCACTCTGCTGCCTTCGTACAGCTCTGTATCGGGTCCGAACAGGATAACGCCGATGTCGTCACGTCTGACATCCTGTACCATACCCTTGATACCGCAGTCAAAAATGACGATCTCGCCGTATGCCGCGTGGTCGATACCGTCTACGTTGGCGATACCGTCTCCCACCCAGGTCACAAGGCCCACTTCCATATCCTGGGCCTGCAGCTCGAAATCTTCCACGCTGCTGCGGAGGATCGAAATGATACCCTCCTCGGAAAAGCTATGTTTACTGATCCGGAAAACGGAACGGATCAGGTTTTCCTTGAGCTGGTCCAGTCTGCCGCTCTCACTCCAGTCGTATTCCTTGGCCCCAATCTTGAGAACAAAACCGCTGCCCAGGGAATCATCCTTGCGCAGAACGATCTCGATATTCTCGGAATTGGTCTCCTTTTCCACAAAGGAGCGGATCCTTTCGATCTGCTCGTCGGAGGGCTTGTCCACATAGGTAAGATAAGCCTTTGTCACCGTTTTGGACGGCTTTTCCATCAGCTCATCATATGCCTCCAGCACATCGTCGTACAGAGAAAAATCTCCGTTGTCGCAGAGCAGCTTTAAGGAGTTGCGGGCCGGCTTGGGAAAGACCTTGTCGATCACCGTATGTTTCTTTTCGATGGAAACCGCCGGGTTCTCGAACTCAAGCCGGATCTCGGGTACGGCCTCGAGGATCTCCGTGGTCTGCTGCATCAGAGACTTGGGAATGCCGTTGGTGATCAGCATCTGGGCATAATATTTTACCTTATCCGTCACTGCTCCTCACCTGCCTTACTCAAGAATTCATCATACAGACTGCTGTTGATCTCTTTGCCGCCTACCGCTTCGCCGGTCATCTTCTCCGTAGCGTTAAGGACCATGTCGGCGATCTCACGCTCGGCACGCTTGAGCACCTGCTGACGGGTGGACTCTGCCTGGATCTGGGCATCGGATTTGATCGTGGCCGCTTTGGATTCCGCCAGGCCGATGATGCGCTGATACTCCGAGTCCGCGTTTTTACGGGCGGTGCGCAGCGTTTCCTTCTTCTCTTCCTCCAGCTTCAAAAGCGAGTCATCATACTGCTGTCTGAGCTCATCCGCCTTGTTTTTGGCAACCGTCGCCTTCTCATACTCCTCGTCGGCTTCCTTCTGTCTCTTGTCGATGATATCCTTAACGGGTTTGAACAGAAAGATCTTCATGGCAATGGCCAGGACCAGGATATTGATAACGGTAAAGATCAGATTGATATCAATTCTTAACATAGTTGAATCCTTTCAACGTCTATCATTTAAAGAACATGATGATCATGATCGCAATAACGAAACAATAGATAGCGGTAGCCTCTGCCAGTGCACAACCCAGGATCAGGTTCTTCATGATCTTGCTGTCGGCTTCCGGCTGACGGGCAACCGCTTCAACGGCCTTTCCCGTAGCGATACCGATTCCGACACCGGCACCGAGAGCACCGAATACTGCGATACCTGCACCAATTGCAATGAGTGAGTTCATGTTGTTTCCTCCTATCCTTATGATTCTTCGTAGATATTTTACTTCTTACCCTTATTCCACAGCCTCTTTGATGTAGAGACTGGTCAGAAAGACAAACACATATGCCTGCAGCAGACCGTCAAACAGATCGAAGTACACCGAAAATACCGCCGGCAGGAAAACAGGCAGTACCTGCTCGATGAGCTTCATGATCACGAAAGCACCCAGCACGTTACCAAACAGTCGCATGCAGAGCGAGAGCGGTCTGGTCACCAGATCCAGGATATTGAAGGGTGTCACAATAGCTATGGGCTGTGTAAACGCTTTAAGCCATCCTTTGACTCCCTTGGCCCGGATCCCGGCGATCTGCACCAGGATGATACTCATCAGCGCCAGAGCCAGTGTCACGTTCAGATCCTTGGTTGGGGATTTGAACCCGAAGATCCCGATGATGTTTGCAATACCGATATACAAAAGGACGGTTGTCAGATAAGTGGTATAGCTTTCTCCCTCTTCTCCCAGCATACCGCCCACCAAACCCGTAAGTTTGGTCACGACAACCTCCACGGCTGCCTGTCTTTTGCTGATATTTCTGGTCTTAAATCCCCTGGTCAGGAAAAATGCCAGCAGGATCAGTACTCCCATGATGATCCAGGTGACCACCACGGATTCCGCCACGGGCAAGCCGCCGCCGATCGGTATGGTAAAGACAGTCTGCACATTCAGCTCTTCCTGAATATGCTCCGCAACTGCTTCCAAAATACCATC
This sequence comes from Lachnospiraceae bacterium, assembly GCA_024693845.1. Lineage (GTDB taxonomy): Bacteria > Bacillota > Clostridia > Lachnospirales > Lachnospiraceae > RGIG7926. The sequence goes on along the minus strand of JAILKJ010000016.1, from coordinate 30,702 downwards.
TCCCTTCCGAAATGCTTATGGTAAGGCAATGCTAATTATTGTTGGGTTTAACTTCTCTCTTGGAGTACATGAAGGTATCGGTCTTGGTCTTGATCTTAAGTGAGTTCTCCACCGCATACCGGGCAGCTGCACTCTGTTCATGTACGTTGCTCATGGAGCCCTTCAGGATAGCGCCCCGGATGAAACCTACGATAGCGCCGATCACTACGGAGATGCAAAGGCTCTTAAGAGCAAAACCGCCAGCACCGATCACGCCGAAATAGAACAGGGCCATGATGACCGCCGCTACGATGGCAAGGGTGATGACAACATTTTTCCAATATTTTCCCTGATCGATGGGAAGCGAACCGGAGATCTTACCGGTCTGTCCGTTCATGGCAAAGGTGTACACTTCGTCGTTGTATTTGGTGCTGAGCATCCATACCGGCAGGAAAGCATATTCCGTCTTTCCGTCGTTGACCTTCACCGAATCGTTCTTGCTCACCACGCTGTCATAGCCGGAAACGGTGGAACGCATCTCATTGATGAAGGTGGTGCGGATACGTTTGTTCACGCGATCCTTGATATCCTCCGCCTTAACATCGTACTTGTCAGCCATATAACCGGAAAAATATGCCGCGTCATAATCCACGATCTTGTCCATATCGTAGGGCTCAAGGGAATCCATCAGTGCATCGTCCATCTTGGAGGATGCGTCCGCGGGAACCCGTTTGAAGTCCAGACTTCCGGCTCTGGTCACATTGTAGTGATCCTGGATCGTAACGGTCTCGTTGGCTTTTTTCTCGGTCTTGTTCTTCACACCGTCGAAGACCACCGTACCGTTTGCGGTAGCACTAGCCAGCCAGAAGGGTACGTATACGCCGCTGATGGCCTTGATATGATTGTTGTCCGTAAAGCTGTTGGGCAGAAGCTTCTTGCCTTTATAGAATTCACGCAGCTTCTCCTCGGCATGGCTCTTGTCGATGGCAAAGGGAATGATGCCGTCCGGCTTGTACATTCCTTCAAAGGACTGGGGAATGATGGTCTGGTTGCCGCAGAAAGGACATTCCGTTGCAGCCGTATTCTCGTCTGCGATGATCTCGCCGCTGCAGGAAGGGCAAAGGTATCCCTCGACCTTGCCGTCCGCATCCTGAATCATCTCCGGCTCGGAGGATGACCAGGTCATCTCGGACGCATCTCCCTCCAGTGCATCTGCCTGCTGCGCTGCCTTCACCTGCTCCATCGTAAAGCTGGATCCGCAGTACTCGCAGGTCATCTGTCCCTGATCCCCGTTAAACTCCAGCGGTGCCACACAACAGGGGCATTTGAAGCTCAATACATCTCCCATAGTTATACCCTCCTGGTTTGTTTTATACCCGGTTATAATTGATCAGACATCCCTTCAGGATGATCTGTCTTTCTTCATCCGTAAGCTCGCCCAGTGTCATCTCAAACTCTTTGAGCTCACTGCCTTTCACTGCAAAGGCTTTGATCTTATCCGCCTTCTTCTCAACCTCCTCACGGATGCCCGGAAGGAAGATGTAGTCCAGGTTAGCAAAAGGCAACTCTCCTTCGGGGATCAGCAGAGGAAGCATACCCCAGTTGATCAGATTGGAACGGTATCTCTTGGTTGCATATTCATTGGCGATGTTGGCCCAGCCGCCCAGTACCTTCTGACAGCTTGCCGCCTGCTCTCTGGCGGAACCGTCTCCGGGCTTCACCGCAAAGATCGTGGATCCCATACCGGTGTTCTTCGAAGAAACCTCCGGGAAGGATGCCTTGATGGTCTGCATGATATCATGGAAGCCTTCCAGCGCCTGACAGGGCTTTTCATCGCTTTCTCCTGCCAGATAAGCTTCTCTTGCCTTCTCAACCTTCTGGATCTCCTTGGCGCGTCCCACATAAGCAGGATCCTTACGGGAAAGGGTGAACTCCGCAAGTCCCAGAGGGTTGGACCTGTAGGAAGAGGTCTCCCCGGAGGGGATCAGCTCATCCGTGGTGGTCACGGGATCATGGATCTCGGATACGACACGAAGGACCAGATTATCCGTCAATGCCACCATCTTCGGCCAGTCCTTGATGTTGGGACCAAACTGGATCTCCACATCCGGATCTGCAACGCCCTTGGAATCAAAGACACGGTTGGCATAGATCTTCTCGTCAAAGTGATACTGATATCCGGTGAAGCTTCCGCCAAAGGCGGTTGCGGGAGTAAGCTTTCCTTTGTTGGCCGCGGTGGCCGCTATGGATCTTGCATCCATCAGGGCTACCGATGCGATCTGTCCGCTCTGAAGCTTGGAACCTTCTCTGTTGGGGAAGTTTCTCGTGGAATGACGGATGGAGAAAGCATTGTTTGCGGGAGTATCGCCTGCTCCGAAGCAGGGACCGCAGAAGGCGGTCTTCAATACCGCACCTGTCTCCATCAGCGTAGCTGCGCAGCCGTTGCGGATCAATTCCATATAGACGGGCATGGAAGCCGGATAAACACTCAGTGTAAAGCCGTCAGAGCCGATATACTCTCCCTTCAGGATGTCCGCTGCGGCACAGATATTTTCGAAGCCGCCGCCGGCACAACCTGCAATGATGCCCTGATCCACATAGAAAGCGCCGTCTCTTACCTTGTCCCGGAGAGAGTACTCTACGGCTCCGTCTAAGCTGACAAGGGCTCTTTTCTCCACATCGGCAAGGATATCGGTAAGATTGGCATTCACCTCATCGATGGTATAGGTGTTGCTGGGATGGAAGGGCATTGCGATCATGGGTTTGATCTTGGAAAGATCGATCTTTATGCAGCCGTCATAGTAGGTAACGTCTGCGGGATGAAGCTCGCTGCCGAAGTCAGCGCTCCTGCCGTGGATATCATAAAACTCTTTGATCTTCTCATCGGTCTCCCAGATGGAAGACAGGCAGGTGGTCTCGGTGGTCATTACGTCAATGCCGATCCTGAAATCAGCCGACAGGCTTGCTACGCCGGGGCCTACGAACTCCATGACTTTATTTTTTACATAGCCTTTCTCAAATACGACGCCGATGATGGCCAGAGCCACATCCTGAGGGCCTACGCCGAAGGCAGGCTCGCCTTCCAGATATACGGCTACAACGCCGGGCATGTTGATATCATAGGTCTGGGAAAGCAGCTGCTTAACCAGCTCCGGTCCGCCTTCTCCCATGGCCATGGTACCCAGTGCGCCGTAGCGGGTGTGAGAATCGGAACCCAGGATCATCCTGCCGCCGCCTGCAAGCATCTCCCTTGCAAACTGATGAATGACAGCCTGATGAGGCGGAACATAAACACCGCCGTATTTCTTGGCACAGGTAAGGCCAAACATATGGTCATCTTCGTTGATGGTTCCGCCCACCGCACAAAGGGAGTTATGGCAGTTGGTCAGCACGTAAGGGATGGGGAATTTCTCAAGACCTGATGCCCTTGCGGTCTGGATGATACCCACAAAGGTAATGTCGTGGCTGGTCAGCTTGTCAAATTTGATCTTAAGCTTTTCCATGTTGCCGGAGGTATTATGGCTTTTTAAGATCCCGTAGGCGATGGTCCCCTCTGCCGCTTCCTGTTTTGAAGGCGCCTTACCGGTCTCGGCTTTCAGCAATTCCGCTGCCGAAGGTCCGTCGGGTATGATCTTCTCTCCTTTTACCAGATAAATGCCTTCCTCGTATAATTGGATCATTCTGTTCTCCTTCCTGTTACTTATCTTCTCCGGATATTCTCATGCATCTGATAAAAGCGGTTCTTGTTCTCGTACATCCGATCATCGGCGATCTTGGCCAGATCCGTAATGGTCTTGTCCGGGAATTCAAGATGACATACATATCCGTAAGAGGTACTTAAAGGGAGTTTGTTCTTATCGGCCCAGTTCTTGACACGGACCTCATAGGCTCCCATAAGCTCCTTGAGCTGACTGGGGGTGGCATGCAGGATGACCGCAAATTCATCGCCGCCGACCCTGAACATCTTTCCTTTTTCACAAAGGCTTTCCTCAATACACTCCGCCACACCGATGATCAGCTTATCGCCCTTTTCATGACCGAGAGTGTCGTTGGTATTCTTCAGTGCATTGATATCAATGGTCATATAAACAAGCTCGTCCGCAAGCCTTGACTTGGACAGCTTCTTGATCTCCGTTTCATAAGCCCGTCTGTTGGGTCTTCCGGTCAGGGCATCCGTATCCGCATTATCCATCTCGGTGACGATCTTCTCTGCCAGACGGGTTTTGGTCCGCAGGAATACAACGCCGAGGATCATCTGGAAAACAAAGAAAATGCTCAGGTTGATGATCTGCGCCTCGGAGCCCGTTATGGTGACCGACATATACAGCATGATCAGATCCGTGATCAGCACGGCTATCGCATAGACAGCGGGATACAGATAGAAACTCAGCGGAACGATGAGAGAGGATGTCATATATACCGTCGGTTCGATCACCCCGCCGATCCGCACGTCGGAATAGGTAATCCCCAGCGTCCACACATAGAAAAAGATCGCACAGAGAGGATTGGATATATTCAGGATCGTATAACGCTTCTCGATATCCTTTTTCACATACCGGTTCAGAGCGATATTGATCAGCGCCACGGAAAGAAGTGCAATGTAGAATAAACGGTATCTGTGCAGATAGGATCCGTACAGGTCTACATTTATGACTGAGTAGCACAGCATAAAGATCTCCATGGCCGCAACGAGAAACAATGCGACAGTGGAGTTACCGAGGGAAGAGGCATAAACTGCCATCATGATTCTTTTATTTCTGTTCATTTGTATCTTACCATCCGAAAAAATACTTAGTTGCCAAGACGCAACCACCCGTTTACCATTGTACCACAATTAGGATTTTTTTCTACATAAAAAGACATCTGCTTTATAAAAACAGATGCCTTTGGGTCATCGATGAAAAATGTACTCAGTCGGCTCTCTTGTCACCCCAGAAAAACAGGGCCACGGTTCCCGGACCGGTGTGGGCACCGATGGTGGTTCCGATGGAGTAATGCTGAACCTTGCCGTCCAGATTCGGCATACCGGCTTCGATCAGATCGGAAAGAGCCTTGGCGTCTTCCATACAGTCGGAACTGGAAATATAACATTTACCGGAGTAATTCAGGCCGTCAACAGCATGCTCCTGCATCTTCTGCCAGGCTGCCTGGATAACTTTACTTTTACCGCGAAGCTTGGCGCGGGAGATCAGTCTTCCCAGCAGATCCACATTCAGAAGAGGACAGATATTCAAAAGACCTCCCACGACACCGGCTGCCTTGGATACTCTGCCGCCCCGGATCAGATAGGTCAGATCCGAAGTAAAGAACCAGTGATGCAGCTCCAGCTTGTGTTCCTCGGTCCAAACAGCCAGATCGTCGATGCTCATGCCCTCGTCCCGCAGATCGGCAAGCTTGTCCAGCAAAAGGCCGTAGCCTGAGGAGGCCGCCAGGGAATCGATGATGAAGATCTTCCTTTCGGGATACTTCTCCAGAAGTTCCTCCTGGGCCAGCCTTGCGGAATTCACCGTACCGGAGATACCGGAGGACAGCGATACATGAAGGATATCCTTACCTTCCTTCAGCATGGGCTCAAAGTAGTCGATATATTCCCCCAGTCCCACCTGACTGGTCTTGGTCATGGCACCGGCCCGCATGGCGTCGTAGAAATCGCTGAAAGACATTGTCTCTCCCAGGTCATCGGGATATTGTTTTCCGTCCAGCTCATAATGGAAACATATGTAACTGATCTTCCTTCTTTGAAAATGTTCTTTGGTAAGGTCCGCTGTGGAGCAGGCACTCAATACATAATCGGCCATGATCTTTCCTTTCTCTGTAAGAATCTTTCCCTGTTACTATATATCAGAAAAAAATAAAAGTCAACGAAAACCATATCAAAAACCATCAAACATGGTTTTGGAAACTATGTATGATGATCGCATTTTTTCACGGGTCTTCTCAGCAAAAAAAACGGCTTCATCACGAAGCCGTGTTTCTGATCTCAATTTCGGTTCAGAGGTCTCAAATCGTAAAAATTCGATTCTCAGATCTCAGCCACCCCGTTTAATACATCAATGATGTGGGGAAGGCATTCATCCACCTTGTCGTTATCCAGCTGGCAGGTACCTGCATTGGCGTGTCCGCCGCCGCCGTAGGAAAGACACAGGTCTCCGATGTTCACCTGAGAAGCCTTGTTGATGATGGATTTACCGATCATGACTGCGGTATTCTGTTTCTTGAATCCCCAGGCCACATGAACGCTCATCTCGATCTCGGGCCACATAGCATATACCATGAAACGGTTGCCGGCATAGATCGTATCCAGATCCCTCAGATCGATGACAGCTACTTTGTCGTGGATCTTCACGATCTCCTGCAGCTGCTTTTTGAACAGCTCCTGCTGTTCAAAGTACAGGTCCACCCTCTCCTTTACATCCGGAAGCTCCATGATCTGATCGATACTGTGGTTCACGCAGTAATCGATGAGCTCCATCATCAGATCGTAGTTGGAGATCCTGAAATTATGGAATCTTCCGAGACCGGTTCTGGGATCCATCAGGAAATTGATCAATACCCAGCCCTTGGGATCCAGGATCTCTTCCCGGGTAAAGCCTGCGGAATCACCGATATCCACAGCCGTCATGATCTCCTCGGAAACCCTCTTGAACTTCTCCTTGCCGCCATAGTAGTCGTAAACCACACGGGCTGCGGATTTGGCATCTCCGTCGATGATGAATCTGTCCAGATTCTTTTTCTGCTGGTTGCGGGTCAGCTCACTTTCATGATGGTCAAAAGCCAGACCCACTCTTTCGTCAAAGGGGAGGTTCGTGGTGATATCATTCTCGGTAATTTCGATCTTGCCGTCCTGAACATCCTTGGGATGAACAAATTTGATCTCATCAATGATGTCCAGCTCCTTTAAAAGCATGGCACAAACCAGTCCGTCAAAATCGCTTCGCGTTACCAGTCTTTTTTTCATCCGTATCCTCCTTTATGCCCTTTAGGGTATTTGGATATCCCCTCTGACCTCTTACTTGGTTACGTTTTTATTCAGCAGTCTTCTTGGGTGCTCTCTTCTTAGGCAGGCTAACCTTGTCCAGATGCCAGATCTCATCCACATACTGCTGGATCGTACGGTCGGAAGTGAACTTGCCGCTGTGTGCGATATTCAGGATCGCGGATCTTGCCCAGCCCTTCTCGTCTCTGTAAGCCTTCTCCACTTCCTTCTGTGCATTTGCATAGGGCTTGAAGTCCTTCAGAATGAAGTAGGTATCTGCCTTGGAGGTGGACAGGGTGTTCAGCAGTGAGTTGTAAAGATCCCTGAACAGCTCTGTATCTGCAGCGTATGTACCGTTGATCAGCTGCATCAGTACCTTGCGGATATCCGGATCGTTGTTGAAGATTTCCATAGGATCGTATCCGCCGTTATTCTCATAGTTGATGACCTTATCGGAGGTAAGTCCGAAGATGAATGCGTTATCCTCGCCGACCTCTTCCACGATCTCTACGTTAGCACCGTCCATGGTTCCCAGGGTGATGGCACCGTTGAGCATGAACTTCATGTTACCGGTTCCGGAAGCTTCCTTGGATGCGGTAGAGATCTGCTCGGAAACATCAGCTGCCGCGAAGATCCACTCTGCATTGGAAACTCTGTAGTTCTCGATGAATACCACCTTGATCTTACCGTGGATGGACTCGTCATTGTTGATCACGTCCGCTACGGAGTTGATCAGCTTGATGGTCAGCTTGGCGTTCTTATATCCTGCCGCTGCCTTTGCACCGAAGATGAAGGTTCTGGGATAGAAGTCCATCTCGGGGTTCTCCTTCAGCTCATTGTACAGATACATGATATGAAGGATGTTCAGAAGCTGTCTCTTGTACTCATGCAGTCTCTTGACCTGAACATCGAAGATGGATCTGGGATCCACTTCAATACCGTTGTGCTCAAGGATATACTCTGCAAGACGAACCTTGTTCTGATACTTGATATTCAAAAATTCATGCTGTGCCTTGGCATCATCCGCATAAACGGCCAGCTTCTTGATCTTGGGAAGATCGGTGATCCAGTCTGCACCCACATGAGCGGTTACCCACTCTGCCAGAAGCGGATTGCCGTGGAGAAGGAAACGACGCTGGGTGATACCGTTGGTCTTGTTGTTGAACTTCTCGGGCATCATCTCGTAGAAATCACGAAGCTCCTGATTCTTCAGGATCTCGGTATGCAGTCTTGCCACACCGTTTACGGAATAGCCTGCTGCGATGGCAAGGTGAGCCATCTTCACCTGTCCGTCATAGATGATGGCCATCTTGCGGATCTTCTCCTGGTTGCCGGGATACTTCGTCTCGATCTCCAGAACAAAGCGGCGGTTGATCTCCTCAACGATCTGATAGATACGGGGAAGCAGGCGGGAGAACAGCTCGATAGGCCATTTCTCAAGTGCCTCGGACATGATGGTGTGGTTGGTATATGCACAGGTCTTGGTGGTTACCGCCCATGCTTCGTCCCAGGTAAGGAAGTACTCATCCATCAGGATACGCATCAGCTCTGCCACTGCCACGGTGGGATGGGTATCATTGAGCTGGAAGGTTACCTTCTCATGGAACTTCTTGATATCATCATGATTTCTCATGTACTTGGCAACTGCCTCCTGTACGGAAGCGGAAATGAAGAAGTACTGCTGCTTTAAGCGAAGCTCCTTACCTGCATAGTGGTTATCATTGGGGTAAAGGACCTCAACGATGTTGCGAGCCAGGTTCTCCTGCTCAACAGCCTTATGGTAATCACCCTTATCGAAGGAATCCAGCTGGAAGCACTCAACCGGCTGTGCATCCCAGATCCTCAGGGTATTTACGATACCGTTGCCATAGCCGACGATAGGCATATCATAAGGGATGGCAGTTACCGACTGATAACCCTCCTGACGGAAGTGGCTTCTGCCGGTCTCATCCTGATGTACGGAAACATAGCCTCCGAACTTAACCTCCTTGGCATACTCGGGACGACGAAGCTCCAAGGGATTGCCGTCTACCAGCCAGTTATCGGGAACCTCAACCTGGAAGCCGTCCACGATCTTCTGCTTGAACATACCGTAGCGATAACGGATACCGCAGCCGTAAGCGGAATAACCGAGGGTTGCCAGGGAATCCAAAAAGCAGGCTGCAAGTCTTCCGAGACCGCCGTTTCCCAGAGCTGCATCGGGCTCCTGATCCTCAACCATGTTGATATCGCATCCCAGCTCCTCAAGAGCTTCCTTCACCTGCTGATAAGCCTGCATGTTGATAAGGTCATTACCCAAAGCACGGCCCATCAAAAACTCCATCGACAGATAGTAAACGGTCTTGGGATCCTTCTTCTCGTACTGCTTCTGTGTTTCCATCCAGTTCTCAACGATCTGGTCCTTTACTGCGTAAGCAACCGCCTGAAAGATCTGCTGGGGTGTAGCCTCTTCCATGGTCTTACGGTACAGGGTACGTACATTGTAAAGCACACTTCGCTTAAACAGTTCCTTGTCAAAGGTAGATGACGCAGGTACGGTAGTTTTCTTTGCTGCCATAGTTTCCTCCTTAGTGGGTGGATAGATTTATCTGCTCTGCCCCCTCGTTGCGGCAGATCATTGACACACACACTGCTAATTATACACAAAAAAGAGCGGAAATACAATCAAACTTTGGTCATTTCCGCTCTTTTCATGCTTGTTTTATACAATATATTGATATCTTACCGTTTCATCCGGTCTCAGACCTTGAAAAATCCCATGTCCTCCTCAAGCTCCTGGGCAAGAGACTGCAGGACTTTGGCCGATTTGGACAACCCTTCGATGGTGGCATCCATTTCCACCATGGCTGCCGTGGTCTCCTCGCTGGAGGCTGCATTTTCTTCGGAAAGGGCCGACAGATTCTGGATGATATCCACAACGCCCTCTCTTGCTTTGTCGCAGCTCTTGGCATCGGTATTGATCTGACCGGTATGGGAATTGGCCGCCTCAATACCTTCGGTCACTACAGCGAACTGATCGATGGTGGTGTTCATAACCTCCGACTGACGGGCCACATCCGACTGTACCTGCTCCATCACGGTCAGGGTATCGGAAGAATCCCTTGACAAAGTCTGGATGATCTCTGCGATCCGGCTTGCACTGATGGAAGACTCCTCGGCCAGCTTCTGGATCTGAGCGGCAACTACCGCAAAACCACGGCCCGCATCTCCGGCTCTTGCTGCCTCGATGGAAGCATTCAGGGACAGAAGATTGGTCTCATCCGCGATGTCGGTGATCATCTCCAGTGCCACGGAAATGGCTTCTACGGACTTATCCGTCTTCTGGACATTCTCGGAAACTCTCTCAATGGCTCTTGTGGTATTGTCGTTATACTCACGAAGCTTCTGCATATTCTCTCTGGCCTGTCCGCCGGCTCTGTCCATCTCCTGGGAAGCCTCGTAAAGTGCCTCGATATTGGACACCATCTGTCCGATCAGATCTCCCATGTTGGAGATGAGCATGGTTGCCTTTTCCACTTCCTCGGCCTGGGAAACCGCTCCGTTGGAAATACCCTCCACCGAAGAACTGATATCCTCTGTGGTACTGGTACTCTGGGATGCCACCTCGGTCAGATCCTCTCCAGCATGCCGAAGCTCGGTAACGGATGAAGTAACGTCCGCGATCGTCGATCTGAGCTTCTCCAGCGTCGACTGCAGCGACCGTCCCATATCTCCGATCTCATCGTTCCTGTTGAGCAGTCTTTCATTGATATCAACCGAAAGATCACCGTTTGAAAGCTTCTCAAGAGCCAGGCTGGTTTCATTAACGGAAAGGATGATCTTGTTGGAAGAATAGATCACCAGCACCGTACCCACGATGAACAGGATCGCTCCCACGATAACCACGCGGATAATGCGGTTGCGGATGTAAGCCTTGACGTTGCTGCTGGGTGCGCCTGCAAAATACATGCCAACGATGCTGCCGTCGGAATTCTTCATGGGAATATAATATGCCATATAAGGCATGGTATTGATCACCAGATCCGTGGCCTGATATTCACCGCCGCCAAGCACCTTCTCTGCTACCTGCGGAGAAGCCTGGGTATCTATCATTCTCTGTCCGTTCTCCACACTGATCAGCGTGGTAGCTTTTCTCGTATCCCCGTAGAACAGTGTCAGGGCAATGTCCGTATCCTTTACACAGGAATCGATCAGATCCAGATTCTGGGTAACGTTCAGGTCTCCCTTCATCAGGTCTCCATCGTCATTCAGGTAATAATCCCCCTCGGCAACACCCTGATAGAAAGCTTCCAGCATGTGGGTATCATTGCGAAGTCCTCCGAGGAACTCATCGTAAACACCCTGCTGAACACCTCTGCCCGTCATGATCAGCACAATGAGTGCCAATACACCCAGCGGTACCAGTGATACCACCATCATCCTGAACATCAGTTTAAATTGCTTCTTCTTGTCCATAACCTGCCTCCATTACATTTGATACATGTCAAATTCCGTTTCGACACATTTGTTCAATCCCCTTAAAACAATATTTTACCACAAAACAGGCCGGAATTGTCAACTATTTCGAACAATTCCGGCCTGCCGTCAGACAAATTTTATTTTTTCTTAATGATTTCCGGCTTCAGACCTTCTCTACGGAGATCGTCACGGTCTGATCATTGACCTTCCACTCCTTCTCGTTGGCAAAAGAGGTCTCTCTTGCGATCTCGTCAGCCAGGAGCTTCTCGGTCATCAGAGCGCGGTTCTTCTCAACGATATCCGCGATCTTATCATTCCCCTTGATACCGATCCTGATGTGATCCATCACCTCAAAACCGGAATCCTTTCTCATATTCTGTACCTTGCTGATGAACTCGGCCGCATAGCCCTCTTCGATCAGTTCGTCAGTCAGAGCCGTATCCAGGATCACGGTCATGCCGTTATCAGATTTGGATACGAAGTTGCCCTTCTGAGCCGTTTCGATGAGCAGATCCTCCTTAGCCAGGCTGACAGCCACGCCGTCTGCATCAAACTCCAGATTCTCACCGGCGTTGAGCTTATCCATGGCGGCGCTTCCGTCGATGGTCTCAAGATAAGCCTTGATGGCACCGATCTGCTTGCCGTACTTGGGACCCAGAGTCTTTAAGAGCGGCTTGAAGGTATAGCCCATGAAAGCTGAGGTATCCGCAGCAAAGGTCACCTTCTTGACGTTCAGCTCGCCTGCAAGGATCTCCGCATAGAAGTCGGGAAGCTCCTTTTCAGCCTGATAGAACAGCTCTGCGATGGGCTGACGGTTCTTGATCCTGGCCTCTTCTCTTGCTGCATGACCGATGGTAACCAGCTTTCTGAGCTCATCCATGTTGACCTCAAGCTCCTTATCGATCACAGCCGTATCCGCCTTCGGGAAATCACAGAGGTGAACACTCTCGGGCGCACTTGCATCATTGGTGCATACCAGGTTTCTGTAAATGTCATCCGCCATGAAGGGGATCATGGGTGCCGCACACTTGGCCAGGTTCACAAGGCAGGTGTAAAGCGTTATATACGCATTGATCTTATCCTGCTCCATGCCCTTTGCCCAGAAACGCTCGCGGCTGGAACGTACATACCAGTTGGACAGCTCGTCCACGAAATCATCCAGTGCCCTTGCGGCTTCGGGGATCCTGTAATTCTCCAGATTGTTGTCCACCTCTCCGATCACCGTATTAAGGCGGGACAGGATCCATTTATCCATTACCGGAAGCTTGTCGTATTCCAGCTTGTAGTCATTGGCATTGAAGTTATCGATGTTGGCATACAGTACGAAGAAGGCATAGGTATTCCAAAGGGTACCCATGAACTTACGCTGCCCCTCCTGTACGGCCTTACCGTGGAAACGGTTGGGCAGCCAGGGTGCCGAATTGATGTAAAAATACCAGCGGATGGCATCGGCTCCGTAGGTAGCCAGTGCATCAAAGGGATCTACGGCATTGCCCTTGCTCTTACTCATCTTCTGTCCGTTCTCATCCAGAACCAGGCCCAGAACGATAACGTTCTCATAAGGAGATTTGTTAAACAGCAGGGTTGACTCCGCCATCAGGGAATAGAACCATCCGCGGGTCTGATCCACAGCCTCGGAAATGAAGGCTGCCGGGAACTGCTGCTCAAACAGATCCTTGTTCTCAAAAGGATAATGATGCTGTGCAAAAGGCATGGCCCCGGAATCAAACCAGCAGTCAATAACCTCGGGCACACGCTTCATGGGCTTACCGCACTTCGGACAGGTGATGGTCACCTCGTCGATGTACGGACGATGAAGCTCGATGGATGCGGCGTCCGCTTTGCCGGACTTCTCAGCCAGCTCTGCCCGGGAACCGATGCAGTCCATCTCTCCGCACTCTTCACACTGCCAGATATTCAGCGGAGTTCCCCAGTAACGGTTACGGGAGATACCCCAGTCCTGAATGTTCTCCAGCCAGTTGCCGAAACGTCCCTCTCCGATGGAAGGCGGGATCCAGTTAACGGTCTTGTTATTCTTTACCAGATCATCACGCACAGCGGTCATCTTGATGAACCAGGATTCTCTTGCGTAATAGATCAGCGGTGTATCACATCTCCAGCAGAAGGGATAGTCATGCTCGAACTTAGGAGCATCGAACAGCTTGCCTTCCTTATCCAGATCGATGAGGATATCCTTATCCGCATCCTTGACAAACTTGCCGGCATAATCGGTATCCTCCGTCATCTCGCCCTTTTCGTTTACGAACTGGACCAGAGGCAGCTCATAGGTGCGGCCCACTCTGGCATCATCCTCACCGAAGGCGGGAGCGATATGAACGATACCGGTACCGTCGGTCAGGGTAACGTAGGTATCGCAGGTTACAAAATGTGCTTTCTTGTGCTGCTTTTCAGCCTCCCTGCCTGCGCAGGCAAACAGCGGCTCATATTCCTTATACTCCAGATCCTTACCGGTGCAGGTCTCCAGTACCTCGTAAGCCTTGGCATCGTCAGCTTCTGCTAACTTTCCCAGCACCGTATCCAGCAGAGCCTGTGCCATGATATAGGTGTAGCCGTCTGCTGCCTTCACTTTTGCATAGGTCTCATTCGGGTTTACGCAAAGTGCAACGTTGGAAGGAAGGGTCCAGGGAGTCGTGGTCCATGCCAGAAAGTAAGCATCCTCACCCTTGATCTTGAACCGTACCGTAGCGGAGCGCTCTTTTACCGCTTTATAGCCCTGGGCAACCTCGTGAGAAGACAGGGGCGTACCGCAGCGGGGGCAGTAGGGCACGATCTTAAATCCCTTGTAAAGGAGCTTCTTATTCCAGATCTCCTTAAGGGCCCACCATTCGGACTCGATGAAATCATCATGATAGGTTACGTAGGGGTCATCCATATCCGCCCAGAATCCGACGGTCTTGGAAAAGTCCTCCCACATACCTTTGTATTCCCAAACGCTTTCCTTACACTTCCGGATGAAAGGATCCAGACCATACTCCTCGATCTGCTCCTTTCCGTCGATGCCAAGCTGCTGCTCAACACCCAGCTCCACCGGAAGTCCGTGGGTATCCCAGCCTGCCTTACGGGGTACGTAGTAACCCTTCATGGTACGATATCTGGGGATCATATCCTTGATAACACGGGTCAGAACGTGACCGATATGGGGCTTGCCGTTAGCGGTCGGCGGTCCGTCATAAAAGGTATAGGTCGGGCAGCCTTCACGGATCTCCATACTTTTCTGGAAGATCCTGTTATCCGACCAGAACTTCTCGGTCTCCTTCTCCCTTTCCACAAAATTCAGATTGGTTTCAACCTTGCGGTACATCTGTGTTTCCTCCTCGTATTTGTTGACACTGTTCTAATAAGTATAACAAATATTTCCATATGAAGAAAGAAGTTTTTTTCTTAACGCTCCGTATTACTGTAATACCGGCTTATGCTTCTCGTTTTTGGCCTGAATGGCGCTCATCATACGGTTAAACTCCTTGCTGGCAAGAAGCTCATTTTTTAAGACCCGGGATATCGGCGGAAAGCTCCATGAATCGCCTTTTTGAGGCGCCTTGCTTTTATCCCCGGAAAAATGCTATAGTAAACCCAATAGGATCCATCTTAAAAAGGAGGTAACGCAATGAGATCAAAAAGTGCATTATCCAAAATACGACTTCACATAGCATGGTGCCTGATCATGGCTCTGCTGGCGACCTTTCTGCCGGCAGGTGCGCTTTCCGGCAATCTTTCGGTCAAAGCCGCCTATCCCCCTTCCTGGGGACAGACTTGGAGCATAACCCATGACAACTACGGCAGCTATATCCAGTCGCTACCCAAGAACGTCGACGGATACCTGGTCATGCCCGGGGAGACGGTTTCCTTTAATGTGTTTGATGATGAGTACACACAACCCATCGGAAACACTGGCAAAGCGTGTGCTGTAAAGCTGAAGACCGCCGGTATGGTGATCAGCGACATTTATGATTTCACCCCTGGAGCGACACCCAGGTTTACGGCCTCCGGTCAGATCAGTGAAAATACGGCTCAGATCAGTTATAAACCCGGAGAAGAGAAAAATGAAACCTTCTACTTAACGGAAGGCTACACCTCCTTCACCAACAACACGGAAAACTATGCCGCCTTCCTGACCGATAGAGGAGATTATCAGACCATCAGCGGCAACACTTATGATGCCGAAGGCGCCATGATCTCCCAGACCCAGATCAAGACCCTGCGCTACAAAGCCTACTGGTATCCCGCAAAATGGACCATTAACTGGGATATCCATCGCCATGAAGATGTAACCGACATCACCTTCCAGGGAGCAAAAAGCCCTGCTGAAACCTGTCCGGTCTGGTACAACGGAAACGAAGCCTATCAGGTGGTAGTCAACGATCCTGTCTCCGCCGGAAGGCACTTTACCTGCTGGGAAGCCACACCCTATCTCGGTTTTGATAACCCAAAGGAAGCCCGCGTTTTCGGTGACAACGGCATGAGCACCACTACCATCAGCTTTACCCCCGGCAAATGGGCCATTACGGAACCCGGTGTTTCACAGTTTACCGTCTATCCCAACTTTGAAGATAACTATACCATCACTTACCACGCCGAGGGCGGTACGATCCTGGGACAGAAGAACTGGATCTATGAGGCCTATTGGGATGAGAACACTTTTTCAAAGGCAGGTCTTGAAACCGCTCCCTTAAGAAGCGGCTACACCTTTGACGGCTGGTATTATATTGATGAAGAGGGGGCACATCAGCCCTTCACGAACCTGAACACAACGAAATGCCGCCCCAACTGGGAAGGCGATGCTTCCAATGTATCAAAGAGTGAGCTGAACCTGGATGTCTATGCTTCCTGGAAGGAGGCCCCCAAGGATACACCCACCGTAACCCCGCCCAAAACGCAGAAGACGGAAAAAGCAGCCAATACCATAACGCTTAAAACAAAACAGCTCACCCTGCAAAAAACCAAAACGGATAAGAAGAAAGTCAATGTCAAGCTTTCAAAGGTCATCACCGTTAAAAATGCCAAGGGAAAAGTAACCTACAGACTGGTAAGTGTACAAAAAGGAAAGAGCAAAAAGGCCGCATTCAAAAAGCTCTTTAAGGTCAATTCTTCCTCCAAAAAGATCACGGTCCGGAAAAAGATCCCGAAAGGTGTATATACTTTGAAGATCGAGGTAAAAGCTGCAGGAAATGAAAAGTACAAATCAAAGATCATAAAGAAAAATGTAAAGATCACTATCAGGTAAGGATTCCGAAAAACCACCCCGCCGAAACAATTTCGGCGGGGTGTTTCCGTTTGAATTCTTTAGTATACGTATACGTGAGCCGCATAGGGAGCCAGATCCACCAGGATGGAATACTCCCAGCCGTGGCAATCCTCCGCTTTTGCGGAAAGCTCCTTGGCTACCTTCATGCCGGTTCCGCCGAACTGCTGCTCATCGCTGTTAAGCAGGAGCTTGTATTTTTTCTTCTTCGGTACTCCCACACGATAGCTCTTCCTCTCCATCGGCGTCATGTTAAGAAGGATGAGAAGGTTGTTCTTATTGTTGGATGACTTGCGGACGTAGGAATAAATACTGTTCTCCTTGTCGTCGGGATTCAGCCATTCAAAGCTCTTCCAGTTATTGTCATTTTCGTACAGAGCCGGATACTTGTTGTAGATCTGAAGCAGGTTCTTCATGTAGTTATGCAGGCTGCCGTGCTCCTGATCAGCCAGATAATGCCACTCCAGCTCTCTTTCTTCGGACCACTCGCAGTCCTGACCGAAATCCTGACCCATGAACAGAAGCTTCTTGCCGCAATGGGTGAACATGAAGGTGTAGCCTACACGGAGGTTTGCGAACTTGTCCACATAGAAGCCGGGCATCTTGTTGAGCATGGAACATTTCAGATGCACTACCTCGTCATGGGAGATGGGCAGGATATAGTTCTCAGCCTCGTTATAGCTCATGGCAAAGGTCAGATTGTAATGAGCTCCCTTTCTGAGGATCGGATCCAGCTTCATATAAGCACAGAAATCATGCATCCAGCCCATGTTCCACTTAAAGGTAAAGCCCAGACCGCCCTCTCTCGGCTCGCCGGTCACCAGCGGCCATGCCGTGGATTCCTCTGCGATCATCATGCAGCCGGGGAAGTCCGTCTTGATCATGGAATTCAGATGCTTGAAGAATTCGATGGCTTCCAGGTTCTTGTTGTTGCCGTAGCGGTTGGGAACCCATTCTCCGTCTCTTCTGCCGTAGTCAAGATACAGCATGGAAGCAACGGCATCCACACGAAGTCCGTCAATATGGAACTTCTTAAGCCAGAACATGGCATTTGCGATCAAAAAGTCCTTGACCTCATTTTTACCGAAGTCAAATACCTTGGTACCCCAGTCGGGATGCTCTCCCTTGCGGGGATCCGCATACTCAAAAAGCGGCGTTCCGTCAAACATGGAAAGACCGAATTCATCCTTGGGAAAGTGGGCAGGCACCCAGTCCAGGATCACACCGATCCCGGCCCTGTGAAGAGTATTGACCAGATACATGAAATCCGTGGGCTCGCCGTAACGGGAAGTCGGTGCATAGTAACCGGTCACCTGATAGCCCCAGGAGCCGTCAAAGGGATGCTCTGCGATGCCCATCAGCTCCACATGGGTATATTTCATATCCTTGCAGTATTCCACAAAACTGTCCGCAAACTCGCGGTAATTGTAAAAGCCATTTCCCTCCGTTTCGGGATCGTTTACGGGATGCTTTTTCCAGGAACCGATATGGCACTCGTAGATCGCCATGGGAGAATTCTGCACATCCCTGTCTGCCTTGGCCTCCTGCCATGCATCATCGGTCCACTTGAAGTCGTTCAGGTCCGTTACGATGGAAGCGGTCTCGGGACGAAGCTGCGCATAATTGGCAAAAGGATCGGCCTTGTAGATCTTCTCGTTGGTCATGGTCGTGATCACATACTTGTAAAGATCTCCCTTCTTCACCCCCGGAATGAACAGTGCAAAGATCTGCCCGCCGCCCAGGCGCTGCATATTATCCTTGTAGATATCCCAGTCATTGAAATCACCCACCACGTTCACATACTGTGCATTGGGTGCCCAGACAGCGAAGTACACGCCCTTCTGACCGTCTACCGTGGTCTCGTGTGCGCCCAACTTCTCATAGATCTCATAATGCGTTCCCTGGGCGAACAGATACTGATCGTCATCTGTCAAAAATACCGGATTCACTACTTTTTTTGCCATGTCTGACCCCTTTCCTTACTCCATAAAATCTTTTTCCCGCAGC
Organism: Lachnospiraceae bacterium; assembly: GCA_024693845.1. Classification (GTDB taxonomy): domain Bacteria; phylum Bacillota; class Clostridia; order Lachnospirales; family Lachnospiraceae; genus RGIG7926. The sequence goes on along the minus strand of JAILKJ010000016.1, from coordinate 12,022 downwards.
ACGATCATGTCTTCCTTATCATACCGCTTGGCAAAAACGATGTCCATCAGATGGCCCACACTCTTCTTATCAGCCTTTCCGATAGCCTCGTCCACGATCTGTTTTACCTCGTCAACGGTCACTGCATGATCACTTCGCTGCTTATCCTCGATCCTGTTGTAGAGGGCAAGCTTACCCATCTCGTCGATCGAGTATTCCTTCTCATTGGCATATGCCTGAGCAAACTTCACAAGGCCATCATTATCCAGCACATCGATCTGAACACGGTTCGTGAAATAATCCCCCAGCTTGGGATAGCTGCGATAGAGCTTCTCCATGTTCTCCGGCGTATCCACAAAGATCAGCAGGATGCTGCTCAGCGTCTGGGCTTTTGCAAAGATCCTGTTGCAGACATCCGTGGAAAGATCACCTGCCTGCTCAATGATCAGAGATCCTCTGTCAAGGGAGAACAGTGTAGTCTCGATGTCCTTGCCGGAGATCTCTTCCGCCGTAAAGGCACCCATGACCTCAAGCACAGAGGGATGATCCGTTCCGATGATCCTTAAAAGATCCCTTGCGGTCAACTCTGCATCGGTTCCTTTTTCTCCCATCAGAAGGATATTGCCGGTAAGCGGTACCAGAGAAACATTGTCGATGGCTCTGGCAAATCTCTGCTGCATCTCCTTATTCGAAGCAACGCTGCCCAGTTTGTCTTTTTCCTCCCGGGTCAGCAGTCTGCCTTCCTCTTCGACCTGAGTCTCAGGGGCTGCTTCCTGGTCCGGTTCTGCCGCTACTGCGGGTTCTGCTGCCACAGGGACTTCTGCAGCTGTGGCCACGGATTCCTCTGCCGGCTGTGCTGTAACTACCGATGCCGGTTCTGCCGCTACTGCGGGTTCTGCCGGTTCTTCAACAGCTACTGCTATCGGCTGTGCTGTGGGCACTGTCTCAACTGCCGGGGTGGTGCTTTCCTGCTCCCGGGCGTTTCTCATGGCTTCCGCCTTGGCCAGAGCCTTGGCAAGGGCTACTGCCTCTGCTGCACTGGTAGCTCCGGAGGATGCCACTGCCGCGCTGTTCACCGGTTCTGCCGCCACTGCGGACTCAACCATCGGTTCTTCTGCCACGGGCTTATCAGTCGGTTCTTCCTCTGCCTTCTCCTCCTCCTTCAGTATATTCTGAAGGATCTCGGCCTGCAGATTGGAGGTGTCGTAATGCTGGCCTTCCAGGGCGGAAAGGAGTTTATCCTCCAGTCCGTTGATCTCGGCGGTATTGAAGCTGTTGGGCTTATCTGCCAGAGCGGATGCTTCCTCAGCTTCTTCCACTGATACAGCTTCTTCAGCTTCCGCAACCTCGAAACCTTCTTCAGATTCTTCTGCTTCTTCGATCCCGGAAGCTTCCGGGGCCCCGGCCTCAGCCTCTTCCGCTGTAGCAACAGGTTCTTCCGAAACTTCCTCCTCGGGATCCGCACCGTAATAAACCTCTTCGGATTCCTGTATCTCTTCATTGAGAGCCTGCTCTACCTCCTGAGCCAGATCCTCTGTCTCATGGAAGACATCGAGCACGGGGCTTAACATGTCAAGATCGCTTCCTCTGGAAGCCCTTGCCGCATCAAAATCCGCAAACAGGGGACCTGTCTGCTCCTTGACTCTCTGTTTCATTTCTTCGATATGCTTCTCTTCATTGGCCTTCTTGGCATCTTCCCAGTCGGCAATGATATCCTTAAAGCTCAGCTGGCCCGTGATCTGTTTCTCCACCATGGGCTGCTCGGGCGCCGCTTCTTCTTTTTCCTCGATCTCGGCGGCTGCCTCTTCCGCTTCTTCACTCTCATCGGGCAGAGGCTGGATCTCACGGATGGCGTCCGCAGTCGCATGGGCTGCTTCCATGGCAGCCTGTCTTGCTGCCTGGGTGGCTACCTCCGCCGCCTGGGTGGCTGCTTCCTGTGCCACTGCCGATGCCGCCTCCTTGGCTGCCGCCGCTGCCGCTGCCGAAGCCGCTGCTGCCGCTGCCTCCTTGGCTGCCTCCATGGCTACGATCTGAACCGCCTCAATGAATTCCTTGGGAAGGGGCTTGCTCTGGGAAAATACAAGGGGCTTTACTTCGGGCCCTTCCGTTATCTCTTCAGGATTCTCTTCTTCGTAAGTGATCTCCTCGAGGTCTTCAGTCACGGCCTCCTGGGGATATTCCTCTTTTGTCTCCTCCTCTTGAGTTACTTCTTCAGTAATTTCTTCTTCGGGGATCTCTTCTTCATAGGTGATCTCCTCAAGATCGTCGCCTGACGTTTCTTCCTCCCAGAAGTCCATCTCGTAGGCCATGTCTTCAAGATCCTCGGTTACGGCTTCCTCAGGATACTCTTCTCCGGGATACTCCTCTTCGGGATATTCTTCCTCAGGATATTTCTGCTCATACTCCTCTCCGGAGGCCTCTTCCTCTTCTTCGTAAGTGATCTCCTCGAGATCCTCGGTCACACCCTCCTCAGGATACTCTCCTTCTGGATACTCCTCCTCGGGATATTCTTCCTCAGGATATTCCTGCTCATACTCCTCTTCGGAAGCCTCTTCCTCGTAGGTGATCTCTTCAAGATCCTCGGTTACGGCTTCTTCAGGATATTCCTCCTCAGGGTACTCCTCCTCAGGATATTCTTCTTCCGATACTTCTTCCTCGTAGGTGATCTCCTCAAGATCATCGCTTACGGTTCCTTCGGGATACTCCTCATTTACTGCCGTATCATCCTGCTCGCCTGCCTGCTCATCGGACACTGACTGAGCAGCCTCCTCGGCAAGCCTCTTATCGTTCATTTCCTTGGCCATCTCCATGGCCTTGCTGATCATGTGGGGCTCAAGGGTATCGATGCTGTCATGGAAAATGGAGTTCATGGGAAGAGCTCTTGTGGCATCGGTTGCTTCCATATCCTCCTCAGCCATGAGCTTAACGATCTCCCCTGCCAGGTATTTCGTAGTCTCCTCCTCCAGGTTCATGGTATCAAAACGGTTGCCCGCATCAATGGTGCGAACCTGGATCTCATCCGCATCCGGAGTGATGATGCGCATGTCCTCATCTTCCACCGGTTCCGCTGCCCTGCGGTCCGGCGCGATCTTCATATCCGCATCCTCGTCCTCCTCGGATGCATCCCTGACGGCTTCCGCCTGCTGATAAGCTCTTTCATAGGCAAGGGCATCCTCCATGGCCTGTCTGGAAAGCTCATCCGTATTTCGCTGGGGGATGATCACGTTTTTGATGGCACCGCCGAGATCGATGGTAGGTGCTCTTCCGGCATCCGGTGCGATCCTGATATCCTCATCCTCTGTATCTTCTTCCTCGGAAAGAAGCTCTTCCTGCGGGATCTGCTCGGGTATCTGATCTGCTTCAGGCTCTCTTGTTTCTTCCTCCCAGATCTCTTCCTCACTGTCGGGATCCTTCCTGACGCGAAGCTTGGAGATCCTGGTGGTCTTGGCCTTCGTAGGCTCCACTTTCTTAACGCTGATGCTCATGGAAGGTTCGGGAACAGGCTCATTATCCTCTTCCTCCACCGTCTCGTCGGCAAGGGCGATAGCCTCCTGCTGCTCCATGAAGCGGGCATTGTATTTTTCCTGCTGGGACGGTGTCAGCGGTGCGTGGAGCATCTTCAGCTCCATGGCCTTGATGACATATTTGCCGTCAACAAACCAGAGGATGAGCTCATCGCACTCCTCTACACATCGCGTCGCAAGCCCGATCCTGTGGTACAGATAGGCAAGCTCATACGCCCATTTTTCCTGATAATCACGTTTCTTGAATTCTTCGAGGACGGCGATCCTCTCTTCGAGGGATACATCCTGGGCCTCGTACAGACGATACTGAAGAATAAAACGATCCGCATCCCTGGGAGCGATCTGGATGTACTGCTTGTAGTACTCCACGGCCTGTACCGTCTCCTCCAGCTTGATGGACAGCTCACAAAGAGAATAGATCACTTTTCTGGAATTGGGTTTGATATCATTAGCCATCAGGAGGATCTCTTTACTCTCCTCATACTGACGGTTCATTTTATAAAGCTCGCTGACCTTGCAGAGCATCACGACGGATCTTACCCGTCTCCAATCAATGGTCTCGGCTATCTTGAGCGCTTCGGAAAACTCTCCCTGTTCAATGAGTGAATTGATCTCCTCGGCGCGGATCCTGTATTCGTACTTGTCCACAGTTTTTCTCTCCTAACTGACTGAATACTTTAAATGAACATACGAAATTATTTTACCATAGCCACCCTGTCAAGTCAAAGGAAACCCCTCTTACCGGGGCAGTTTATAAAGGCATCTCAGAGCAGCTCCGAAAGCCTTGCAAACTCCGCTACGGAGAGCCTTTCTCCGCGGATATCCTCCCTGAGTCCCATGGCCGAAAGTGCCTCCAGGGTTTTGTCCTTTTCGGCCACACCGCCGCCGGCCAGGGCATTTACCAGGGTTTTGCGCCTTTGGTTGAAAGCAGCACGGATGACGGCGAACATTTTTGCCTCATCGGCGGCTACTACGGGCATGGTCTCATGACGGATCAGCCGGATCACCCCGGAGCCCACCTTGGGTCTGGGCATGAAGCAGTTCGGCGGCACGTTTGCGATGATCTCCGGCTTTGTATAATACTGCACCGCCAGGGAAAGCGCGCCGTAATCCTTGGTGCCGGGGGCTGCCTGCATCCTGTCGGCCACCTCCTTCTGGACCATGACCGTAATGGATTCAAAGGGCACCTTTTTCTCCAGAAGCCCCATGATGATGGGGGTTGTGATGTAGTAAGGCAGGTTGGCCACCACCTTGATGGGACGGCCGCCGTTGTACTCATCGGCGATCTTGGCCACGTCCACCTTCAGAATGTCCGCATGCAGCACCGATACGTTGGGGTGATCCGCCAGGGTTTCCTTCAGCACGGGGATCAGCTCGTCGTCGATCTCCACCGCCAGCACACTGCCGGCTCTTTCTCCCAAAAACTGGGTCATGGTGCCGATGCCGGGACCCACCTCAAGAACGAAATCTTCTTTGGTGATCGCCGCCCCATCCATGATGCGATCAAGAACGTGGGAGTCGATGAGAAAGTTCTGCCCGTATTTTTTCTGAAAACGAAAATCGTATTTGGTCAGGATCTCAACGGTTTTCGAAGGGTTTACCAGATATGTCATATAAAATGATCTCGCTTTTCTAAGTATTTGTCAGGTTTATCGGGAAAAATGAAACAGCCTCTGTGCATTCTCCGAGGTGATGCGGATGACCTTCTCCCGGGAAATGCCCTTGATCCGTGACATCTCCTCCACCACCAGCGGAAGATAGAGGGAGCTGTTCCGCTTGCCACGGTTGGGCTCGGGAGCCAGATAGGGACAGTCTGTTTCCAGCAAAAGTGCCTCCATGGGAAGGGCTGCCACCGCCTCCTTAAGCTTCTTTCCGTTCTTAAAGGTCAGCACTCCGCCGATGCCGAAGAAAACTCCCATCTTAAGGTATTCCTCTGCCAGCTCCTTTGAATAGGAATAGCAGTGCATGACTCCGCCGATCCTTCCGAAGTCCTCCCGCTTCAAGATCTCCAGGGTGTCCGCAGCCGCATCCCTGGAATGGATGATGGCCGGAAGATGGAGATTTCTGGCCAGATCCAGCTGGCGGATGAACCATTTTTGCTGATGCTCCGGCGTGGGATCATCGGGAAAATGGTAATCCAGACCGATCTCGCCGATGGCTACCACCTTCTTATCCTGCGCTTTTTTGGCGATCCAATCCATGTCATCTTCTGTCAGATCTCCGGTTTCCGAGGGGTGCACCCCCAGTGCGGCATAGATATGATCATGGCTATCTGCCAGATCAAAAGAATCCCGGCAACCACGCAGAGAAGCGCCCACGTTGATCACCTTACTGATCCCGGCGGGCGCCAAAGATGCCAAAAGCATCTGCCTGTCTTCATCAAACGCCTCATCGTCATAATGGGCGTGGGTATCTATGATTCCTTCCATTTTGTCTCTTTCCCCGGCTGATATTTTTCTCTGATCATCCGGTGATCACCGGTAGTTGATCAGTATCGAAAGCAAGATCCCCAAAAGTCCTCCCATCAGAACCTGCAACTTGGTATGACCTACGAATTCCTTCAGCCGCTCCTGGGCAGTGATGCCGGGATCCCCCAGTCTGGCAAAGGATTCCATCATCTTGTTCAACAGCACCGCCTGCTTGCCGGTCTCCAGTCTGACGCCGGACGCATCATGCATCACGATGATGGCGATGATCAGTGCGATGCCGAATTCCGGCGACGCAGGTCCGCAGGTGAAAAATGCCGCTCCCGCCATACCGCACACCGTAGCGGAATGGGAGCTGGGCATTCCCCCGTCCCCCAGGAGCCTCTCCCAGACCAGCTTTTTATGCACGATCAGATGGGTGATGGTCTTTAAGACCTGGGCACAGCACCAGCCTCCTGCCGCCGTAATGATGATACTGTTGTTAACGATCGCTTCCAGGTATTCCATTTTACAATCCTTTCACTTGATTCACTTTCTTGTCTTTCTGCTGCTGGATCTCCGGAGCCTTATCATGTTTCTTCATCTCCACCATGAGGCTTTTGGCGTTCTTATCCAAAGCCATGGTCTTCAGCGTTTTCAGATCCTCCATGGTCTTGGCGGAGTTGACCAGCTTCTGGAAGGGCTTCTGCTGCATGACCTTGGCCTTGGCCGTTTCCAGCTTCTCCGGCGTAAGGAAGGTTTTTTCGTGGTTATTGCTCATACGGGTGGTCACCAGCTTATTATCCTGGAATCCCACGAATTTCTCGGGCTCCTGACCCTTAAAAGTGTCCGCCACGGTCTTGATGGCTACCAGCTCGGCAAGCTCCTTCCCCAACAGATATCTGGCTGCTTCCACCGTTGTCTTTTCATCAAATTTCAGATTCCTGATCTGTTCCTGCTTTGCTTTGAGGGCCTCTTTGGCTGCTTTTCCCGGCTTAATGGGATCACAGACCTTCTTTTCCTGGGCCGTCATGCGTTTATAAGTATTCTCCAGCTGATCGCCGATTATTCCATTCTGCGCAACAGCTCCCGCTCCCTTTTCGCCCAGGGTCCGGCTCCTGTCATTTGAAAAAGTGATCAGATCATCTGCGAAGGCATAGCGGCGGCTTCCGGTACTGAAGGTTCCCGCCATAAACTGATGATCGATCTTATCCTTGTATGCTTCGGATGCCTTGCGAAGATCGTTAAGAGTATCATCCACCTGGGCCGGTGTGCTGTCCATGCTGAGCTTGCTGACATTCTCAAGAGCCTTTACCATAGCCGTAAACTGGGGCGAATTATTGCTTCGAAGCTTCTCCAGTTCCCGGAGACCATCCAGCTTCACCGCTGCCTCCGAACGCATTTTTTCCATCTCCTCGGCATATGCGCTGGCCTTCTGAAAGCTTTTTAAATACTCTTCATAAAGACTTTCCTGATTTACATTGTCGGTAATGCGAAGCTGCGCATCCGTATCCAGTCCGTAGACAGTCAGATTATGGGAAAACTCCCTCTCTCCCTCTTGCCTCAGGCGTTTCCTCTGGGAAACGGAAAGGCCGTCTGCCTCCTTGTTCATAAGGTTTTTCTCTGCCGCCAGAACAAACTCATCGTACCCGGCAACATGCTCACCGAAGTGGAGATTGTTCTCCATGGCGGCATTCATCATCCGCTTCAGATAACCGTCCTTGAGCATAAGACCGGCAACGGTCTTGCTGACGCGATAATCATCTTTGATGGGCTCCAGTTTCGGGTCCACGGAAACACTGCCGTTTCGGATCTCTTCCGCCAGAATCTCCGTGCTCTGGGCCAGTGCGATGGACTGGTCCAGATAAGCAGCCGTCTGTTCCGTAATGAAGCCTTTGAGAAAATCTCCGCCCTTTTGAAGCACGCTGTCTCTGTAGTTTTCGAAGGCTTCCTCCTGCTCCGGATTCATTCTTCCTTCCGTATACTGCAAAGTCAGCTCGTTGAACGCCTTAACAAAGGGCTTGAAATTACCGGTTGCGGCGGCCTGCTCCTCCAGCTGCTTTACATAGGCGAAGGGATCCTTTTCCTCTCCCCCTTCGATCCTTCCCGGATGGTTGATGGGATCCGCATCCGCGGTAAAATCTCCGGCTTTCTGCCGGTCCGCCAGTCTCTGTGCCTCAAATTTCAGGTCAATATAGGCTCTGATGTTCTCTGCATCCGGCGCCTCCACGGCATTTTGCGGATTCTGTGCATACAGGGGATTCGGTGCCAGACCGCGGCTGATATCCGACTGATCCTGCAGATCCCTCTGATGGCTCTTTTCCTTCTGCTGCTGTGTGAATGTGGCGATCTCCTCTGTCATCTGCCTGTCGATCCTGCTGCCCGGCGCAACCTCCCTGCCGTCTGCTTTCAGGACACCGTCTTCCACGGTCAGGTCATACTTATCGATCAGGCTGTCCATGAACTTTTGGGCATCCTTCACATCATAGATCTCATCAAAACGCTCGGCCAGTTTGCCCAGTACCACTCTGTATTCCTGATACTGTGCCTCTTCCATATAGGCATAATAATCGGCACGATCTTCCGGATCGGCTTCACTTTTTACAGGATCATAGTCGGCCCCGAACTCTTCTCTCTTTTCGGCCAGACGCTCCTCTTCCTTCTGATCCAGCTCGGCAAGGCGGCCGGCTGCCTCCTGTCCCTGGGCAATAAAACTGTTTTTCCTGGTGGTCACCAGTTCCTGCTCATTGGACGCCCCAACACCTGCCAATAGACGATCCTTGCAGTTGTCCAGAAGGGTCTGATGCATCTTGCCGGTGTCAGATCCGTAAAAAAGTTCCTTATCGTTGGTGAGCTTGTCAGCGATCTTGATATTTCGGATAGACTCACGATACTGTTCGATCTTCTGAAAAACTTCCAGCTTCTCTGCGGCATTGGTGACTTTCTTATCCCATACCTCTTTTTTCAGGTCCTGCAAGCCGGTCTGCATCAGCTCCAGATTGGATTTGATCCCCTTATAAGCCTCCAGCTTATTGCGGCTTTCTGTCAGCCTTGCATTGGTGGTCTCGATCCGGGCAGGATCCTGAAGGGTTTCCAGCTCCTTTTCGTATTTTTGGATCTCTTTTTCACAGGTGCTGATATGGTGGGCATTATTCTCCAGCTCCTTTTTCAGGTATCTTTCATGATAGCCCACATAACCCAGAGGATCCATTTCGCCGATCCCCCAGCCGTTTTCGATGGCCTTCTGCATGCCCTCTATATAGCCCATCACACCATAGATACCCCGGTCCTCGCCCACCTTCACGCCGGTAAGTTCAGCCAGGGAGTTGTTCATAAAGGTGTCATCGTACTTATCGGGATTTGCCTCCTCCACCTCGCAGGCGTGCATATAGGCGGTCTGCATCTTATTAAAATCATCATGCAGACGGATCAGATACGCTTTTTCCTGCTGGGCCGTATAACCGCCCGCTACCAGCGTCTGTCTCTCAAACTCCCTTTCCCAGAGCTGGCGGGAAGCAGCGCAAAGCTCATTATATACGCCCAAAGCGCCGTTGTAAGGCTCACCCTGAAGCCCCTCTCTGGCCGTCTTGAAATCGATGACGGGAAGACCGTTTGCATCCTTGAGCACCTCACCGTTTTCTTCGATCTGTCCCAGCTTGGGACCTCCGCCGATAATGGTGTTGCTCAGATAATGCAGGTAAGGATTATCCAGATATCCTTCCGCAAAATCCCCTTCCGGAATGGCTAAATAATTGTTATAGGCAATATATTCGCTAAAGGGCTTGGCATCGCCGAACAATCCCTTAACATACCCGTCAACCCTCTGTTTGTCTTCCTTCATAACGGCATAGAGCTTGTTTTTGCTTTCGGGATCTCCTCCCCAGCCGTTGATGATGGCAGACTTGCCGGAGGACATGTGCAGATCTCCGTAGACCTTCTCTTCCAAAACCTCCGCACTCTGACTGACCTCGCTGTACAGTTCGTTCACATAGGTGGCATGGTCAACCTTGGTGGGTTTTCCCAGCCCGGTAACCCCGTCGATAGGGGGCGTGATCAGCGACGCCATTCCCGTACCGCGGAAAAGATTCATACTCAGGGAAAAACCTGCGTTACCACGGGCATACTTTCCTCCGTACCGGCGGATCATTTCTTTATCGTAAAGCTTTTTTCTGGGCATAACCGTTCTCCTGTTTCTGTTCGATGTGGTCGAAATGTTGTTTTGTTATCTGTCTGTAATACCCTGTTTCAGCCCTTTTCGTTGCATAAAAAACGGAGAAAAAAAGGGAATTAAAAAAGTGCTTGCATTTTGTTTGCCTATATACTATAATAACACTTGCGTTGCGGAAAAGACAACGCTTTTGAGCGCGATTAGCTCAGTTGGCAGAGCACCTGACTCTTAATCAGGGTGTCCAGGGTTCGAGCCCCTGATCGCGCACTAGGCACTGTTTTTGTGGACATATGAGCCATGGGGACGGTGCCTTTTTTCTTTGCTCTGACAAAGGCTCATCTGACCGCGTTCAGATATCTCACACCCTCTGTTGTATATAACACCCTGTCGGCCTTTGCCGTCAGCTTTCCCATCAGGGCTGCCGGTATCCCGGCTTCCTTCAGCAGTCTCTCTGCCTCCGATCCGTCCCTGCACACCAGCAGAAAAACGCCATCAGAGTCTTCCTCATAGGGGTTGAGACCGTAGCACTCCAGCACCTCGATGACGCTCTGCTTCATGGGAATGCGCATCAGATCCGCCTCAATCCCGCACATCAAAGCCTCACCCATCTCCCAAAGCGCTCCGAAGATTCCCTTATCCGAAGCGGGAAAAATGACCGCGGACTGCGTATCCGCCTCCCTCAGTGCTTCCAGGATCCCGGGAAGGAGCTCTTTTCCCGAGGGAACTGCTGCCGCCTCCTCCAAAAGCCAGGAAGGAAGGATCTCCTCCCTCTTATCCCCCGTTTCCTTGATCAATCCTGCGGCCTTATATCCTCCCGGCGTTCCGATGGCCAAAAGATCGGGCCGTCCTGCCTTCAGCATCTGCCTGATCTCCTGTCTGTCCTCTGCCGTGACCGGTCTGTTTTCAAAGCCGTTTTCCGTATCTTTTGTCAAAAAAAGAGCGCAGTAACTCTTGGAAACTGCGCCCTTTCCTACCTGTCTGTTCTGCATGATCACTGTGCTCCCGCTGCTGCGGCTGCCGCTGCCGCCGCCTGCTGCTGTTGCTGCTCTATGGCTGCCTGCTGGGCCGCAATGGCTGCCTGCTGGGCTGCAAGAGCCGCGTCCTGTGCTGCCTGTGCTTCCATGGCCGCCACCTGATTGGGATCATTATAGGTTCCGGCGTTGATGGCCGCTGCCGTAGCCCTGCACTGGTCGATGGATCCCGAAGCGATAGCCGCCGAGATGGCGCCTGCCGCCGCAGGGTTTGAGGTAGCCGTACCCACTGCCGCCGTTCTGGGAACAGCGTTGTACTGGCTCTCGTTGACCTTGGTCCTCTCTGTCTCCTTACCGTCTACCGTTACCACCTTCCAAAGCTCGGCGGTATAACCCACATGAGCAGCCTGCACGCTGACATAGCCTGCTCTCTGGCCTCCGTCTGCCACAACTCTCTCGCCCTTGGGCTCGGTGCGGGAAAGCACCTTGCTTTCAAAGCTGACCTTCCGGTTTGCAGGCCTTGTCTCCTTACCGTAGATGGTAAAGGTGATATGCTTGTCCGGGGTGGTAAAGCCTTCTATATAGATAGGATAATCCTGATTGTTCACAAAACACATATCCTTCTCGGTACCCGAGATGGCCGCATCCTCACTGGGCTCCACATAACCCACGATCATGGAATGGCAGGATCTTTGGGTGATCTCCAGCTCCGCACGCAGGGCCGCATTGTACAGCGTGGTGGAAACCTGGCAGATACCGCCACCGAGAGAATCGATGACCAGACCGCCGCTGTAAGCGCCCGCCAGGAAATAACCGTTATCCACTGTAAAGGGACTGACGGTCTCATACAGGGAAAAAGAGTCCCCCGGGTAAAGCAGGGTTCCGTTGATCTTCGAAGCACCGTTGGCCAGATTGCCGCTGCGGTTGCCGCTGGAGGTGGAAAAGCTGGTGGTAAAAGTTCCCAGTACATCCTTA
>JAILKJ010000005.1 GCA_024693845.1 Lachnospiraceae bacterium | reverse complement strand
ACTGGGACAATTTCAAAAGGCTGTTTCCCGACAGAAAAGACCGAATGAAGGATTTCTTTGTGATAGAGCGGGAATACCTTGATTCTCATCCTGATTCGGGTTATTTTACCGAGATTCAGGGATTGGAATTTTTCCCTGACTATATCGACTATCTACCCAAGGGCGCTATACCGGCTAAGATCAAGATGATGTACTATCTTCCGACCCTTGAAGCGGGTAAGTATCCATTTATAGGGTTCTCTCGTGAGGAATACACGAATTTCCTTGATTCAGCTGTGGCAAAATCTATCGATGCAATAACCGAAACGGAAAGACTGCTTGCTCATTCCACCCATCCGAAGGCTGTCAGATAGACCATGGAACAAAATAACAGGATCATGAGCAGCGTAAACCACAAAAGAGGGGGCTTTACCCACTCCTTCAGGAAATCCAGGGTATCTTCCCAATCCGCTTTGGAATGCTTGGCCTTGTAACGCTTCTTTTTTCCATGCTCGTCCACGAGGTAGATCCAGGGGTTGTCATAGATGTCCATCCGGCCGTATTTGATCAGGAATACCGGTGAAAGAGGCACAGTGATGCAGAACCACACCGCGGAGCCTGCCGGATTGAGTATGGAAAAGTTAAATCCGTTGATCAAAAGCGCGATGATCACAGGAAGGAACACAACGCCGAAGGTGATTGCAAGGGCTCTTATCACTCTGTACAGGGTCGTAAAGCGGATCTCCACTTCCTGCTGCCGCCCCACCAGATCCATAAAAAAGATCGGTGTGGTCACTGGTTTTTTCAGTTCTTTTTTGGACTGGATCAGTTTATCGCCTTCACGTACAAAGGGCCCGCCCTTGGAGGTGAATATTTTACGATAACACTCAAGGCCGAAGGAATCTTCTTTTTGCTGGCTGTAGGCCGTAAAAAACACAAACAGCAGCACCAACGCAAGGCACCCGGTAGCTGTAAAGATCAGATCCTTTCCGACTCCGAAGGCAAAGAGTCCCAAGGCCACGCCTGCAGACCCGGCAATGGTTGCAAGGATGGCCTTTAACCACCAGGGGAGGAGCAGATATCTGGAATCTCTGGAGGCACGGACGCTGACTTTGCCGGTCTGGCCGTTTACCGCCACCATGTACTCTTCAAAGGCAAGATAATAAACAGGCAATAGAACGGGCATTCTCTGGACATCACCGCAATGAGCCGTGACATTTACCGCCCTGGTCTCCAGGGTCTTTGCTATTACCGGCTTATAGTCCTCGCCTACCTCGACATCCACGCGCCTGACAAGCTCATCGCTGTCAATATCCCCGGTCTTGACCTGATGGCCGGCTATATAAGAAAAGTCGAATTCCTTAAGATCTTCCAGATCAAAGGGTTCCATGGCATCCAGGACCCGGTTGTCAAGCTTCGCCGAGCAGTTTACAAATACCCGGTCCACAAAGCCGCCGCATTCGTAGATACTTCCCCCGTCTATACGGAAAACATCGCATTTCACGGGCCCTCTGACCAGTTCGTAGGGAAGATAGAACCCCTTCAGATCATCCAGCCGGCTGTTGATGGCCCTGGCTTCTTTCCTGTGCCTGTTTTTTGCACACCAGTCCCCAAGGATACCTCTTGCCTCATCCCAGGTGATGGCAAAGGGGATGATGAGTTCCGGGATGATGTCAGCATTTACAAAGGCTTTTCTCACAAGGGATCTGCCGCAAAAGGCACAGTTTGCCACAGCCTCACCGGTCTCGAAGACCACCTCGGCGCCGCAGCCTGTGCAGGTTGCCCTCTGAAGCTCAAATTTCTTGATGGATTCCCGCATTTTCTTGTGGCTTACATCACGGAAACCCTTCTTCTGATTCTTTGCCTTATCGATCCCGACACTCTTTCCACAGTAACTGCAGTTATACGTGCCCTTTCTGATGTCATAATATGCGGGGGCGCCGCAGGCGGGGCAGTGTATATCGTATAGTTTTCCTACTTTCGTTTTTGCTGAAACATCCGATGCGTTCATGGTAAACTCCTGGATCCAAGATGAGTTGCTGTCAACTATATATTATACCCCTGCAGAGCTGCTTGAGGAATCGGACAGAATGAAAGCGGCAATCCGTTATCATCCGGCATCTACGAATCGTAGATGCCGGTTTTTGCATATCATATACACCATTCTACGTTCTATAGGTTACAATGATCCTGTAATTATCCTACGCTTAAACTGTAACTGATAATTCGCAGATAGGAGAGAAAAAATGATCGATCAAAAGAAAACCGGACAGTTCATATCTGATATCAGAAAAGAAAAGGGTCTTACCCAGAGACAACTGGCTGAAATGATCGGAGTCAGCGATAAGGCCATCTCCCGTTGGGAAACAGGACGGGGCATGCCGGATACTTCCATCATGCCGGATCTGTGTAAAGTGCTTTCCATCAGTATCAATGAGCTTTTGTCCGGTCAGCGCCTATCTGGCGAGGATTATTGCGGAAAGGCGGAAGATAATATGGTGGAACTTATTAAAACAAATGAAAACACGAAGAAACAGACCAGAAATGCTGT
>JAILKJ010000074.1 GCA_024693845.1 Lachnospiraceae bacterium | reverse complement strand
CAGAGTAGAAGATCCCAAGAAGATGTCGAAGCAGATCGACGACTTCCTCAAATCCAAGGATGCCTGCCTGATGGAAGTAGTGATCGATCCCATGGATCTCGTATAACCTGGCAGAGAAAGGATTAATGCTATGAAAAAGATATATTCCGTTTTGGTGGAGAACAGATCCGGCGTACTCTGTAAGGTGGCGGGGCTTTTTTCCAGAAGATGCTTTAATATCGATTCTCTTGCCGTGGGCGAGACGGATGATAAGAACGTTTCCTGCATGACCATCGTATCCAGCGGAAACCAGAGAACCCTTGAACAGATCGAGAAGCAGCTGAATAAGAAGCTGGATATCATCAAGGTCCGTACCTTCCGAGAGGAGCAGGCTGTAAGCCGCGAGCTCATGCTTTTAAAGGTGAAGTATAACCGTACCAACCGCAAGGATATCATGGAGATCTGCGATATCCTCCGGGCGGATATCGTGGATATGTCCAAGACCCATCTGATGATCCAGATCTGTGATGAGCCCAGGAAGATCGAGCTACTTCTGGATATGCTCAAATCCGTGAGCATCGTGGAGGTGGCACGTACCGGTGTTCTGGCTCTGACCAGATGCACGGAGAGTGAATAAGACAGGAGAAGAGGATGAAAGAGTATAACCTTCCCTACCATCTGATGGTGGAAGAGGGGATCTTTTCCAGGATACCGCAGGCCATGGAGGATGTGGAGCCGGGTCTTTCGGGAAAAAAGATGCTCCTGGTGACGGAGGAGAACCTTAAGTCGCTTTTTGCATCCCATATTGAGGGGATTCTGGGCAGCTTTAACCAGAGCGAGCTCTACCTGATGAAGGAAGCCTCCTATGATGAGGCTACGGATCTTGCCAAATACATGGCGATGCAGGAGATCACGCTGGTGATCGGCCTCGGAGGCGGAAGCGTGCTGGATCTGGCCAAGTTTGCGGCCTTTGTGGGCAAGGTGCAGTATATCTGTCTGCCGACGACGCTGTCCAACGATTCGCTGGCTTCGCCCGTGGCAGTTCTGGTGACAGAGGGTAAGGCAAGAAGAAGCTTTCATTGCGAGATCCCCGAAGCGATCTTCGTGGATCCGACCATCATCAAAAGTGCACCCAGAAGGCAGATCCTTTCCGGGATCGGCGATACCATCAGCAAATATACGGCGTTGAACGACTGGAAGCTTTCCTGGATGAGAGGTAATAGCGGAGGCGATGATTTCGCCTACATGCTCTCGAAGATGGCGCTGAATACCATCTTGTTTAATGACCTGGAGGATGTGACCGGGATCGATTTCATCAAGCTGCTGACCCAGGCCCTTGTCATGGGCGGCCTGGCCATGGAGATCGCAGGCTCCTCAAGGCCTTCCTCAGGCAGCGAGCATCTGTTCTGTCACGCATTGGAAGAGAATTACAGCGAGCAGACGCAGGTGCCGCACGGGATCGCAGTCGCCATCGGAAGCTACGGAGCCTGCAAGCTTCAGCAGCGCAACCTGGAGAAGATCACGCGGGTGATCAAGAAGTACGGGATTCCCGTGAAGCCTTCCGACTGGAAGATCACGGAGGAGATCTTTGTGGGAGCCTGGCAGGATGCGGCAGCCACGAGACCCGACCGGTACACGATCCTCAATGAGGCGGATCTGTCCGATGAGAATCTGAAGGCGCTGTATCATGAGATGGAAGAGGTATTTGCTTAAGATCGTTATCGAAAAAAGGAGGATTAACGATGTTTTTCAAGGCACAAAAAAGTCACAAATATTTGCTTGGCATGCTGGTTTTGCTGGCCGGAGTGGTGCTGGCTCCGTTTAGACATACAACGGTCCAGGCCGCTACACCGGTAAGCGAGATCAATCTGACGGATGTGGATCTGAATCCCGTTGTAGGACAGGCGCCCTCTACGAGTTACAGCTGCACGTCGCCCGCTATTGCTTCGGCTAAGCTTGTCTGGAAGGATACGAATAACGATTATGCGGTTGTCACTTCGGCCTGGGAGGTCGGCATGAGCCCGAATCTTTTCATTACGGTAACGTTGAAAGAAGGGTATGAGATTGCTTCCGATTTTGTGCTGAAGGTGAATGGGGATCCTTATGGGCACCACAACCTGAATACGAATATACCTTTTGGAACGTTGGAGGCACAGGTGCCCGATACCATTGAGATCTCCGGACTGGATCTGACGCATACGGTAGGCACAAAGCTGGATACGGAATTCACCGTAAATTCAACGCATTTGAATGTTAGCTGTGAATGGAAAGATGCTAATACCGATTATAGCCTGGATTATGCCAGGTATAACACAAGACCTGAGGTTAAAATACGGCTGACACCGAAGGATGGCTATGTATTTACGGCTTCTCCGAAGCTTAAGATCAACGGAACGTCGGTCAGCTCTACCTATACCGGTAACACCCTTAAATATGATGAAGCTTTTGAGGATCTTGGAAATCCCCCCGCGTCAAAGACGGTCTCCGTGGTAAATGTTACTGTTCCCGGGATTGATAATATCGTTGTCGGACAGGCACCGGACCTTTCTTTCACCTGTGATAATTCTCATGTTAACGTTCGGATAGCGGTTTTGGATCAAAATGATGGGGAAAAAGTGATTACTAAATACGCAGTGGGACAGCGCCCTTCCTACTTTGTTTATGTTACCGTCGGACCGGATTGGGGATTTTCCAGCGATGCGGAAATATGGGTCAACGATGAATCCCGTACGACTATTGTTTATCCGAATTACTGGAGCAGACGCACCAATATTGCGGGGCGCGATCTTTATCTGAATGATATTGAGAAAGTGAATGTTTCGGGGTTCCACGTTCCTGTTAACGGAAATACGGCGGTTGCTACATTGACAACGGATAATGCCAATGTCCAGAACGCGACACTTGTCTGGAAGGATAAGGTTACGGATGGAGAAGTGTCCAAATTTGTAGGCGGTCATACGTATTATGGAGAGCTTACGCTGACGGCTAAGAGCGGACATGGATTTAATAGGCAGGCATTTGTGAAGGCATTGGAGAACTCCATGACTGTGGAGCAGTGGAAAGGATATACAAAATTCACGTTGGGAGCGGATCAAACCACTCTTACTGCCCGGACAAAGGATTATGCACTTCCGGTAGATACGATTTCTTCCGTTGCTCTTCAGGTACCCGAACCCGTGGTTGGGATGGCACCTGCGACGACGGGTGCAGGAAAGGGTTATTCCTACAGCATCAGCTATTACAATGCGTCTATGGCTCCGCCTGCTGCTTTTGTTGAAGGTGAGCTTTATTGGGCATCTGTGGAGGTGGATGCCGATGAGGGCTTTACATTCTCCGATGGCGTTTGCAGCACAGCGGCCGGTACGAATGCAAATGTTACGATAAACGGGAAGCCGGTTCATGTGAACAGTGCAATCCCTACCAGTCATTTTACTGCGGAGGTCACTTTTGCCTGTACACACAAATATGATGTCGGCAAGATCACGAAGGCACCGGGCTGTGAGACAGAAGGTGTGAAAACCTTTACCTGCGCGATCTGTCACGGAACCAGGACGGAGAGTGTTGCTGCGACCGGACATAATTATGGTTCGGCGGTCTATGAGTGGAGTGCGGATCACAAGACCTGCATAGCCAAAAAGGTTTGCAAAAATGACAGTGCACATGTCATTTCGGAAACGGTGACCGCAACAAGTGCTGTTAAAACGCCGGCTGCTGCAGGGAAAAAGGGTATAACAACCTATACGGCTGTATTCAAGAATACTGCTTTCCAGAAACAGACCAGGGACGTTGAGGACATCGCTGCGCTCGGCTCGACCAAAGCCGATAAAATCGCAGAAGAGTACAAGGACGCACCTATGGCTTCCGGTGTAAAGAACCCGAAAAAGGGCGGCAAGGTCAAGGACAAGACCGGTGGTGCCTATCTGATCACTGCTACGGGTAAGAGCAAAACCGTAACCTATATGGGTTGCATAAAGAAGGGCGCAAAGAAAGTTACGATACCTGCGGATTTGAAGATAGGCGGGAAAAAATACAAGGTCACGGCGATCACATCCCAGTGCTTTGCCGGAAATGTGACGATCACATCGATCGTGATCGGGAAGAACATTAAAAAGATCGAAAAGAGTGCTTTTGAAGATTGCGCAAATCTGAAGAAAATCACCATTAAGACGACCAAACTGACCAAGAAAACGGTGGGCGCAAATGCGTTTAAGGGACTGAATGCCAATGCTGCGTTTAAAGTACCCGCCAAGAAGCTTTCCGCTTACAAAAAGCTTTTGAAAGCCAGAGGCGTGAAAGGTAAGAAACAGAAGATCAAAGCATGAGGGAGAATGACATGAAAGCATTTTTGAAAAGAGGAATCATCACGATAGTACTTGCGATCGTGTTGACGGTGTCGGATGCGGGGGCTATCCTTCCGGTGCTGCCCGTTTCTACGACGGCTGAGGCGATCACGCTGGATAAGACCGTCAATATCAAGGTCGGAAAGAGCGCGAAGCTCAAGGCCAAGGGTGCCAAGAGCGTAAAATGGACTTCGAAGAATAAGAAGATAGCAAAAGTGTCCGCCAAGGGTGTTGTCAAAGCTGTAGCACCCGGACAGACCACCATCATTGCCAAGGACAAGAAGACCGGTGAGACGGTAAAGTGCACCGTGAACTGCTATTCGCTCAAATCGCCTTCGGCTGTGAAGAAGGCTTTATACAAGCAGAAGAACGGCAAGTATTACGAGGGCAGACCCTGGACCAATGACGATCCGAATGGCGGCTACTATTGGGAATGTGCGCCGGATGTATACGGCTGCGGTATGTACGGTTTCGGCTGCTACGGCTTTGCTGCTCTTATGTCGGATAAGGTGTTCGGCAAGGGTGCCAAGCTGGTACGGCATTACAGCTTCGCCAATATCCAGCCCGGCGATCATATCCGTCTTCCCTGGCATTCGGTTATCGTGATCTCACGTAAGGGAAATACCCTGACCGTGGCGGAAGGCAACTTCAACAGCTCGATCCACTGGGGAAGGAAGATCACTAAGGAAGAACTGGGAGACGATTTCGAAGTATTATCCAGAAGATAAGGAGATCAGGCGCGGCCCCAGACAAAATGAGGAAATCAGTTGAAAAAAAGTGCCTGTTTCGCTATAATGTAGAAAGTGACGCCGAAACAGGCATTTTTGATGAAAAGAAGGGTAATAAGATGCAAAGAAAGGTATTTCAGATCCTCGTGGACAATACTTCCGGTGTGCTTTCCCGTATATCCGGACTTTTTTCCAGAAGAGGTTACAATATTGAGAGTATCACCGCAGGTGTGACTGCCCAGGAGCAGTATACCAGGATCACCATTGTGACCAGCGGAGATGATGAGATCCTGGATCAGATCGAGAAGCAGGTTGCCAAGCTGGAGGATGTAAGGGATATCAAGGAGCTTGAGCCTGACACCAGCGTTTACCGTGAGCTTGCCATGGTGAAGGTAAAGTGCGCGGCTCCCGAGAGACAGAACGTGATCTCCATAGCGGACATTTTTCGCGGGAAGATCATTGATGTATCCACGGATTGCGTGATGGTGGAGATCACCGGAAACCAGGAGAAGGTGGATGCCTTCGTCAAGTTGCTTGACGGCTATGAGATCCTGGAGCTGGCCCGCACCGGCATCGCAGCCCTGGTAAGAGGCAGTGAAGGGGTTGTACACCTTCCGTAAAGAGAATGGAAAGCTGCCGATCCGACAGTTCCATATAGATGCGATATAACGCAGAACAATCATCATATCAGAGGAGGAAGTAACAATGTCAATGGATGCAAAGATTTTTTATCAGGAAGACTGCAGTCTGTCTTATTTGGAGGGCAAGACTATCGCAGTGATCGGTTACGGTTCCCAGGGACATGCGCATGCACTGAACGCTAAGGAGTCCGGCTGCAACGTGATCATCGGTCTTTACGAGGGATCCAAGTCCTGGAAGAGAGCAGAGGCTCAGGGATTTGAAGTATATACCGCTGCAGAGGCAGCAAAGAAGGCTGACATCATCATGATCCTGATCAATGATGAGCTTCAGGCAGATATGTACAAGAAGGACATCGAGCCCAACCTGGAAGAGGGCAACATGCTGATGTTTGCTCATGGTTTCAATATTCATTTCGGATGCATCAAGCCCCCCGCAAATGTTGACGTAGCAATGATCGCTCCCAAGGCTCCCGGCCACACTGTAAGAAGCGAGTATCAGGCAGGTAAGGGTACTCCTTGTCTGATCGCCGTAGAGCAGGATGCTTCCGGCAAGGCATGGGATATCGCAAGAGCATACGGTCTTGCCATCGGCGGCGCAAGAGCAGGCCTTCTGGAGACCAACTTCCGTACCGAGACCGAGACTGACCTCTTCGGTGAGCAGGCAGTTCTTTGCGGCGGCGTTTGTGCTCTGATGCAGGCAGGTTTTGAGACTCTGACCGAGGCAGGTTATGATCCGAGAAACGCTTACTTCGAGTGCATCCATGAGATGAAGCTTATCGTAGACCTGATCTATCAGTCCGGTTTCGAAGGCATGAGATACTCCATCTCCAATACCGCTGAGTACGGTGATTACATCACCGGACCTAAGATCATCACTCCTGAGACTAAGCTGGCTATGAAGAAGATCCTGTCCGACATCCAGGACGGTTCCTTCGCTAAGGAGTTCCTGCTTGACATGTCTCCCGCAGGCCGTCAGGTACACTTCAAGGCTATGCGCAAGAAAGCAGCTGAGCATCCCGCTGAGCAGATCGGTAAGGAAGTTCGTAAGCTCTACAGCTGGAACAATGAGGATGATAAGTTAATTAATAACTGATCGATAAGGAATGAGCAAAGCAAAATGATCCGATTGCGGCTCTGCGTGCTTGCACGCATGAGTCGTGAACGGGTCATTTTTATTTTGCGAAACCAACGGTTGAGCAAAATGAGAGCGCCGCAGGCGCGGTTTTGCGAACGGAGCGTTGACAGTCCATTCCTCAAAAAGGTATAATTTCAGTAATTATGGGGTTTTCTGCCCTTTTATCAAAAATGCGGTTTTAAATGCGCCGGAAAGGCCTTAAATCAGGAGGAGATAATGATGATCAGAAGAGAAGGGAAAAAGCTGCTTGCCATGTTCATGGCGGTTACACTCTGTGTCTCAACGGCGCTTATGCCGCTGGGAGAGATCGTCTATGCGGATGAGGTGACGCTTAATGCACCCGATGACGGCCGTGAGGGGGATGTCATCAGCGATAATGCGGCATCTGACATGGAAGCAGAAGAGGAAGTGATCGTTTCCGAGGCGGATGAAGCCGATGACGCTGCATCGGAAGAGGATGTGCAAAGTGAGGGAGCTCTTCCGGATGAGGAAGACAATCTCCCGGCTGAGACGCTTAGTGGAAGCGTTTCCGAAAATGTGCCCTATGTGACTAAACCGGGAGACTGGCTGACAGCATCGACGGACCGAGATTTTCACGTCGTTGAACTTAGCGGATATATCGGATCAGCCACAAATATCATCATTCCGGGCAGTATGACTATAAGCGGTGAGGATTATACGGTTCTCATCGGAAATATCTGGCGTGAGCGGACAGCATCTGAGATTGAGGATGGGTATCCCGAGCCCACCGGTAACCGTGTCAAAAAAGTATCCTTCGGCGTAAATGCCCGGGATATTAACAATCAGCATTATGAATATGGTGTAAGTGTTTATAAAAATGGTACAGTGCAGGAATCCCCAGCTAATATCTTTGAAGGCTGCAGCGCATTGGAATGCGTGGATCTGACCAATCTGGATCTGAATAACGAGGGGTTTGACTACTATGGGCCGATCACCGATATAACGGGCTTGTTTCGAGGTTGCAGCAATCTGAAAACGATATATGCACCTTCCTCTTATACCATCAGTGAGAATACGGTTACCACAAGTATGTTCGAAGGCTGCACCGGCCTTGTGGGCGGATATGGCACTACGTACGATCCGGATCATACAGACGGCGAATATGCGCGGATCGACGGCATCGAAGTGGACGAAGAAGAGCAAAATGGTTATTTTACGAACTCTGCTGCACAGTCATATATAACATCGAGCGATGACTGGGCATTTGACTATGATGAAAATAATAACGTAGTCAACCTTCTGTTTTATATCGGAAATGCGAATAGTATAGTTATACCGGCATATATGAGAATGGCTAACGATAAGGTGGCAGCCGTAACCGTGCAGGGCGTTAAAAAACTTGCATCGAGGCTTACCGAGGATCAGCAGTCCCAATATGAAAACATAGGCGACACCACGGAGTCACTGGTCACCATAGCTGTCGAGGAAGGGGTTAAAGTGCCGGAAAATGCATCAGGTGTTTTTTCGGGAATGGATAAACTGGAGAATTTGGATCTGACAGGCCTGGATACCTCGAACACAACGGATCTGACGGATTTTATCCGCGACACCAGCAGACTGAAGTATCTGGCGGTAGCAGGGCTTGATACATCAAAGGTAACCAGCATGAACAGCATGTTCAGAGGGATTTGGTGGTTGGATACGCTGGATCTGAGCAGCTTTTCATCTGAGAGTCTTACCAACACGGAGAATATGTTCGACAGCTGCGGAAACCTTGAAAAACTCTATGTTTCACAGGGGTTTGATTTTAGCGAAGTAACTTCCGGTACAGACACTTTTAAGGGGTGTAATAGCCTGGTCGGCGGAAAGGGTACGCAAAGTTATGTTGTAGATGAGTACGGATCCGAATACGGTAAGCTGGACGGCGGGGAGAGCTCTCCCGGTTACTTTACGGATATTGCGGATAAGCCATATGAAACCGGTCTTGGAGACTGGGAATACGGTATTGATCCTTCCGGACAGGCATTGACGCTTAAACGGTATACGGGATCAGAAGCCGGTAACAGAACGAGTATTACAGTACCGGCATACGTCAGAATAGGAGACAAGCTGTTTGGTGTACAGATCAGAAGATTCGGACTCGCTCCGAAGGGAGATGTGAATCCGAACGAGGGTACGCCTGTCAGCCGGCTTACTACGATCAAAATTCAGGAGGGTGTTTGCGCAACTAAAGATGCCAGCTATATGTTCTACGGATGCACAAATCTGGAAGATCTGGATGCTCTGCATTTGGATACATATTCTAATAATGTGGAAAATATGTCCCATATGTTTGATGGTTGTGAAAATCTTACCAGGTTCGACGTTGACAGGGACTTTTCCACTTATTCTGTGACAGACATGAGCGGAATGTTCCAAGGATGCAAATCCCTGAAGAAGGTCAGGCTTGCCTACTATTCGTATTTTTTTAATAACCTGACAAACGTAAGCGGAATGTTCAGAGGATGTGAGTCTTTGGTTGACCCGGGACTTACCGATATGGTTGTACCGATAGTTACCGACGCGAGCGAGATGTTTAAAGGCTGTACGAGTCTGACAGAGCTTGGGCTCGATCAGTTTGATACCTCTAACGTGGAAAACTTTGATCGTATGTTTGAAGACTGCTGGCGCCTTAAGACGATCTATGTACAACAATCGTTTGAATTCAGTGAAACCGTATCCGGAAATATAGCCGGCTGCTCCGAGGACATGTTCAGCGGCTGCGAAAGCCTGGTCGGAAAAAGAGGAACCTCCTATGCTAATAAAGGAGTGACGGATGCTGCCTATGCCCGGATTGATGAAGGAGAAGAAAATCCCGGATATTTTACGCACAGATATATTACAACCTGCACGGACTGGTACAGCCGCCCAGAATACGATCTGGACGGTAACGGCACCAAGGAAACCATTATCCTGGATGGATATACCGGATCAGAAACGGATATTACCATTCCGGAGACTATGATGGTGGAGGGCATGTATAAGGTTGCGGTCAATTCCATCGTCGGTGCTTCGCCGGATGTCAGGGAAGGTGCGGCAAGATATAATGACAATTCCGCCGCACACCTGACAGGCATAACCATCCTGGATGGGGTAAAGGGAGTCGATACGGATCCGATTTATTACACCACCGGACGTGAGACAATTGAAGGGATGTTTTCCGGTTGTGAAAGTCTGGAAACGCTGGATATCCGCGCAATGGACACTTCCCTTATGACCAAGACGACAGATATGTTCAAAGGATGCACCTCCCTGAAAGATCTGAAGATGACGGGGATCGATACTTCGAATGTGACGGATTTTTCCGGCATGTTTAACAATACAGGCCTCAGTGAACTGGATGTAAGCGGGCTGAATACATCTTCGGCAGGCAATTTTGCACAGATGTTTGCAAACAATGATAATCTGAAAACCCTGCATATTTCCGGCTTTGATATGAGCGATGCAACGGATGTGGAGGATATGTTCTCCGGCAATCCGATGCTGGAGACGATCTATGCTGACAAGGATCTTTCGATCGGCGCAGGCGCAGCGCACAGGGATACCGTTTTTACGGATTGCAGCAATAAGCTGGTCGGAGGACAGGGAACGAAATGGTCAGAAAGCAATACCGACGGCAGCTTTGCTAAGGTGGATGGCGGAAGGAAGGATCCCGGATACTTTACGCTGACGGGCGCGTTTCCCTATACGGGGAAGCCGGACAGCTATGCCTTTGCTTTTGACAATACCTTCAACGGTCTGAGATATCGCAGTCTGTATCATATCCCGAAGGAAAGATATACGGAAGCCTTCGGAAACAAGGGCGGGTTCATGCACTATTTCTATGATGATGAATGGGGCGGAAGCTGCTACGGACTGTCTGCGGCGAGTGCGCTTTTGCATGTTGCGGATAACGATGTGGATATGGAGGACTACGAAAACAGTTCCTTCGGATACACAAATCCTGAGCCGGCACAATTTGTGAACGGTTACGAGGTCAGAGTAGAAGGTGCCCCGAATGCGGAGAAGAAGAATGATGAGATGAAACGCTTTATCGAGCAGCTTCAGATCTCCCAGTATGATGTCAGAGTACAGCTCTGCTATACCCTGAACACGGGCATTCAGGACACGATGGAAGCGCTCAAATATGAGCTTTCCCCTTTGAGAAGTACGCAAAGACCGGTGGTGCTTGGCTTGTTTGGGCCCGAGGGAGGACACGCTGTACTGGCCTATAAGCTTGAGGAAAAGACGGATGCGAATCAAACGCTGATCCATATCTATGACAGTAACTGGCCGGATTACGACAGCTGCATTGTGGCCGAAAGAGGCGGATCGGAAGGCAAGTATACCAAATGGTACTATGACCTCGGCGGCAGAGACGGTGTTGGCAGTATGGTCTGGGGAACGGCTCCGTACAGAACCGTAGATCCGGGTGATATACCATGTGAGATCAGCTTTATCCCGTATGATGTATACTCGGCTGTCTATTTTGATCATGGGTTCTATAATGATGCCGACTGGCTGATCTCGGATTCGGATTCCGATGAATGGACGGATGAGGATGAAGAGGCCTACCTTGAATGGGTATGGACGCAGGCGGATCAGAAGATGTACGAAAAGTACCCCTGGACGCAGGAGGAAGAAGACGAGTATCAGGCAATGAAAGCAGCCGGAACACTTCCCGCTGGCGATGACGAAGATTCCTGGGATGATGAGCAGGAGGCCGAGTATCAGAAGGCGAAGGAAGCGGGGCAGCTGGTTTCGAATGATGAGTATAATGCGGATCCCTGGGACCCTGAGCGCGAGGAGGCTATGCTTAGGGATGGCGTGATCGCTACCGATGCGGAATATGCTGCCGCTCCTTATGATGAGTATGATGTTGCACTCTGGGATGATTTCGGAGATACGGCGCTTGATTCCGATTATACCTGGAGTGACCTGGATGAAGCCGACTTCAAACAGAAAGTTGCCAATGGCGATACCTATGAGCAGATCAAAAATGCTTTGACATACCGCATGAAGTACAGAATGAAGTACCGCATGAAGTACAGAATGAAGTACCGCATGAAGTATCGCATGAAGTATCGCATGAAATATCGCATGAAGTACAGAATGAAGTATCGCATGAAATATCGCATGAAGTACCGTATGAAGTATCGTATGAAGGCGATGAAGACCAATTCCGATAATTACAAGCTCTCCACTGTCAGCGAGAATACCGTTAAGCCGCTGGCGACCGTGGAAGACGGCAATCTGGTGCTGGAGGACGGAGTGGAAAAGGAGGAAGTCTTCACTACCAGCCATATGGGACTGATCATGGACGGTTCCCAGTCCGGAGGGGATACCGGAGAAGCGGAGAAGGTGGTATTCCTGCCCGCAGGTCAGCTCAACAAGATTGAAAAGAAAGATACCTCCGGCAACGAAAAGATCAATATGAGTATGCTGGAGGAAGATAAGTATGTTGCCGTTGAGACGGCCGGTAATAGTATTACTGCGGGCATGAAAGCGGGCACCGAAGAGAATGCTCCCACCGCCAGCGTTATCATAGAGGGTGACGGCGATGTGAAATTCTCAGCCCAGGCAGGAGACACCATCTCCATTACCAGGGTAACTACCGATGAACACGGCAATGAGGAGACCTCTGTGATCTCAGGTAAGATTTCCGAAGGGACAGGTGAAGGACAGGAAGCCAAGATCACCATCAGCGGTAATGAAGCCAGCACCGAAAACATGGAGCAGGTGGATTCCGAAAACATCGAGGTTCACGTATTGAAGTTCCACCCGGAAGAAGGGGCTACCTGTAAAAAGACCGGAATGAAGGCATATTATGAGTGTACTGTCTGCGGTAAGCTTTATGAAGACAGTAAAGCCTTTACGGAGGTAAAGAAAGCAGATCTTGTGATTCCTCTTTCCACCGTACATAAGCCTGCAGGGAGCGTACAGGAGAATAAGAAGGCGGCAACCGAGACGGCAGAGGGCGGATATGACGAAGTGATCTATTGCTCTGTTTGCCATAAGGAGCTTAACAGAAAACACGTTGTGATCCCTAAGCTCACCGTTCAGGACAAGATTCCTGCCAAGGGCAGTACGCTGAAGGATAAATCTTCCAAGGCAACCTATAAGGTAACGGAGAATCAGGCGGGTAAGCTGCAGGTAACTTATCAGAAGAGTACCGCCGATAAAAAAGCTACTTCGGCGAAGATCCCCGCAACCGTTAAGATCGACGGAAAGACCTATAAGGTTACCAAGGTGGCCAAGGGAGCCTTCAAGGGCTATAAGAAGCTGAAGAAGGTCACCATGGGATCGAACATTGAATCCATTGAAGACAGTGCATTTGAAAACTGCACGTCTCTTAAGAGTGTGAACATCCCGAAGCAGGTAAAGAAGATCGGGAAGAAGGCCTTTAAGGGATGCAAGAACCTGAAGACCGTCAACATCAAGACAACGCAGCTGACGAAAAAGAATGTAGGCAGTAATGCCTTTAAGGGCATCGCTTCGAATGCCACCGTGAAGGTGCCCAAATCAAAGAAGAAGGCCTACAGCAGCTTCCTGTACAAGAAGGGGCTTGCTAAGAGCGTTAAGTTGAAATGATAATAAGAGATGAAGACGGGCATTTTTACACATAAAAAATGCATATTCGGGGAAGTAGCGGGTCTGCTGACCTTGCTGCTCCTTGTACAGACCACGTTGGCGGTACTTTTCACGGTTCCTGTCTATGGGGCTGCTCCTTCGTCGGGAGGTCCGGATCCGAACTTCCATATCTATCTTGCTTTCGGACAGAGCAACATGACCGGTGTGGGGCAGATCGCACAGGAGGACCTGGAGGGAGATGACGGATACCTGATGATGTGTACCTGCAATCATGTGGAATCCGATTACTATCCCGAAAGCAGAAGCCTGGGAAACTGGTATAAGGCAACGCCGCCTCTTTCGGGGTATTCCGGAGCCGGCCTTTCCCTGGCGGATTATTTCGGACGAAGAATGCTGGAGCTTAAGAGAGCGGATAATCCGGATATCCGGGTGGGGATCGTGATGGTGGATGTGCCGGGGGTCCATATCCAGCTGTTTGACAAAGAGGGCTATCAAAGCTATCTGCAGGTCTGTCCTGTGGATGTGGACAGATTCGGCGGCAATCCCTATCAAAGGCTGGTGGGATGTGCCAGACTGGCTCAGGGAAGCGGCGTGATCAAAGGGATTATCCTGCATCAGGGAGAAAATGACCTCAATGTGCCCGGTTGGGGCGACAGAGTGGATAAGATCTACCATGACCTGGTCAGGGATGCAGGCCTTTCGGAAGGGATCCCTTTTTTGGCAGGAGAGGTGCGGCAGGGTACCGCTTGGTCAGATATGAACCAGTCCATCGATGAGCTTGTGCTGAAGGGAGAGCAGTACCATGTCGTTTCTTCCAACAATCTGACCGAGACAGATGAAACGCCGGGAGACATTCATTTCAATGCATCGGAATGCAGGGCCTTCGGACGAAGGTATGCCGAGGTCATGTATGAGGTGGAAAAAAGCAGACAGGATCCCGGGGGAGAAGTGATCGCGGAGCAACCCGGCAGCGGTGGACAGAGCGTAGCAGATATCCTGCAGCAGGAAGCGCAAACCGCGGAGCCCTTTGTGCCGGCTGTGGGCAAGGTGACTTCGGATGATTCGGGTCAGGCCTATTACCGGATCACGGCCCTGGGGAAAAGTCCCACGGTAACCTATCAATCCCTTTCCGCAGGCGGCTCGGTTAAAGTGAACATTCCCGATAAGGTCAGCATAGCCGGAAAAGAGTATAAGGTCACGGCCATCGCTCAAAATGCCTTTAAGAACAATCCCGGTCTTAGCGAGGTGACGATCGGAAAGAATGTAAAGAACATCGGGAAAAATGCTTTTTCGGGCTGTAAGAAGCTTAAGAAGATCAGCATCAAAACCACAAAGCTGACGAAGAAAAGTGTCGGCAAGAATGCCTTTAAGGGAATCCACAAAAAAGCCAAAGTAAAGGTTCCGGGGAAGAAGCTGGGCCTCTATAAAACGATCTTGAGATCAAAGGGCCTGAAGGGCAAAAAACAAAAGATCACAAAATAAAAGCAGGAACACCTAGGCGGGTATTCCTGCTTTTATTGCGTATACACTTTACATGTGTTAAAATACCCCTATCCGGCCGTATGATCAGGCCGATGGTTCGGGGCGGGTCTGCTCCGGATGTTTCTGCTTTTGTCGTGAAGAATAGTATGTTTATAAAGTGACATTTAATGGACAGGTGTCGTGATATTTTTGTTGTGTAAAAAAACAAACGAACCTATTGACAAAATCGAACATTTGTTTTATATTTGAAGCATCGAACGAATGTTCAGTAAGGAGAGAGAGCATGAATACTGAGAAGCAGAAAGCATTAGAAGCGGCATTATCACAGATCGAGCGCCAGTACGGTAAGGGTTCGATCATGAAACTGGGGGATAACGTGGCATCCATGAATGTGGAGACCTTCCCCACAGGTTCCCTTAGTCTTGACCTGGCATTAGGTCTTGGCGGTATTCCCAAGGGCAGGATAGTGGAGATCTACGGACCTGAGTCCAGCGGTAAGACCACGGTAACCCTTCATATGATCGCCGAAGTTCAGAAGAGAGGCGGTATCGCAGGTTTTATTGATGCGGAGCATGCGCTGGATCCCGTATATGCCAAGAACATCGGCGTGGATATTGACAACCTGTATATTTCCCAGCCGGACAGCGGTGAGCAGGCGTTGGAGATCACCGAGACCATGGTTCGTTCCGGCGCCATCGATATCATCGTAGTGGACTCCGTTGCGGCATTGACCCCCAAGGCCGAGATCGACGGGGATATGGGTGACTCCCATGTGGGTCTGCAGGCCCGTCTGATGTCCCAGGCGCTGCGTAAGCTTACGGCAGTCATCAGCAAGTCCAACTGCAGCGTGATCTTCATCAACCAGCTGCGTGAGAAGGTGGGCGTGATGTTCGGTAACCCGGAGACCACCACCGGCGGTAGAGCCCTGAAGTTCTATTCCTCCGTACGTATGGATGTGCGCAGGATCGAGCAGCTGAAGTCCAGCGGAGAAGCCATCGGTAACCGTACGAGAGTCAAGGTGGTTAAGAACAAGATCGCTCCGCCCTTCAAGGAGGCTGAGTTTGATATCATGTTCGGTCAGGGCATCTCCAAGGAAGGTGACATCCTGGATCTGGCTGCAGACAACGACATTGTGAACAAGAGCGGTGCATGGTATGCCTATGAAGGCAACAAGATCGGTCAGGGCCGCGAGAACGCCAAGCAGTATCTGAAGGATAATCCGGAGGTTTGTGCCGAGATCGAGCAGAAGGTACGTGATCTGTTCGGCCTGCAGTCCGATGCAGACAAGGCAGCCGGGGACTCCGAGACGAAGGCGACCGCAGGAAGCGAGAAGGCATAAGCTGAAAGAGCCGGAAGCGGCCGATATTACGGGAGCGAGGATACATGCTGGTTACCGGGATCGAAGAATATAACAAGAAACAGGTAAAGCTATACCTGGACGGAGAGTTCGCCTTTTTGCTGTATAAAGGCGAACTCTCTCAATATCATATCAAAGAGGGTGAGGAGCTTGCTGAGCAGACCTACCGTCTGCTTACGGAGGATGTGCTGGTCAAGCGGGTCAGGCTGCGTGCCATGAACCTTCTTACCAAGCGGGCCTATACGGAGCAGGGGCTTCGCCGCAAGCTCAGGGAGGGCGGTTATCCGCCTTTTCTGGAGGATAATGCCCTTGCCTATGTCAAGAGCTTCGGCTATATCAATGACGAATCCTACGCCCGGGATTACATTGCCTCCTTATCCGGCAGATATACCACCGGTGTGATCGCTGCGAAGCTGAAGCAGAAGGGCATTTCGGATGATATCATCAGCATCTGTATGGAAGAAGCTCAGGAAGAGCTGAGGGAAGGGAATGAGGAGCTTCTTTACGAGCTGATCAGGAAGAAATGCAGGGACGGATGCCCCGAGGAACCCCGGGAAAGAGCCAAATTAATGCGGTTTCTGGCTTCGAAAGGATTTGCCATCGGAGAGATCAGACGGGCTCTAAATAACTTGACATAACACCATATTTTGTATAATATAGAACTGTTGTAAACAAATTAAATAAGGAGGTATCCTGTAATGCAATTTGCAATTGCTGCGATTGCTGTGATCGTAACTCTTGTGATTGCTGTTCCGGTAACTGCCAAGATCGCGACTGACCGATTCCGTAAGGAAACGGAAGCCAAGATCGGTAATGCGGATGAAAAGGCGAGATCCATCATTGACGAGGCTATCAAGACCGCTGAAGCGAAGAAGCGTGAAGAGATGCTTGAGATCAAGGAGGAATCCATTAAGGCGAAGAATGATCTGGATAAAGAGATCAAGGAGCGCCGCGGAGAGATCGCCAGATCAGAACGCAGAATCCAGCAGAAAGAAGAGAATATCGATAAGAAAACCGATGCTATCGAGCGTAAGGAACAGAGTCTTGCTGCAAGAGAAGAGGATCTGGCTAAGCAGAAGAAAGAGATTGCAAGTCTGAATGAACAAAGGTTACAGGAACTCGAACGAATCTCAGGTCTGACCTCAGAGCAGGCAAAAGAGCATTTGTTGAAAATTGTTGAAGAAGATGTAAAACACGAAACTGCTGTCATGATCAAGGAGATGGAGAGCAGGGCCAAGGAAGAAGCCGATAAGAAGGCTAAGGAGATCGTGATCGGAGCCATTCAGCGTTGTGCTGCAGATCATGTATCCGAGACTACGGTATCCGTAGTTCAGCTCCCCAGTGATGAAATGAAAGGCCGTATCATCGGTCGTGAGGG
This sequence comes from Lachnospiraceae bacterium, assembly GCA_024693845.1. Lineage (GTDB taxonomy): Bacteria > Bacillota > Clostridia > Lachnospirales > Lachnospiraceae > RGIG7926. Next base: position 7,842 of record JAILKJ010000074.1, on the reverse strand, counting down.
AAGGAATATCAGAACCCTTGAGACGATGACCGGAGTGGATCTTATCATCGATGATACCCCGGAAGCCGTTGTTTTATCCAGTTTCGACCCCGTCAGACGTGAAGTGGCGAGAATCGCCCTTGAAAAGCTGATCGTTGACGGACGCATTCACCCCGCCAAGATTGAAGAGACGGTGGAGAAGGCACAAAGAGAAGTAGAAGCCATGATGAAGGAAGAGGGAGAGAATGCCACCCTGGAAGTTGGTGTACACGGCATCCATCCTGAACTCGTCAAGCTGCTTGGACGTATGAAATTCAGAACCAGCTTCGGACAGAATGCATTAAAGCATTCCATCGAGGTTGCACATCTGTCGGGGCTGATCGCCTCCGAGATGGGTCTGGATGTCCGTATGGCGAAGCGCGCAGGTCTTCTGCATGATATCGGAAAGGCCGTTGATCAGGAAAGAGAAGGATCTCATGTTCAGCTCGGCGGCGAACTTTGCCGGAAGTATAAGGAAAACCCCATTGTCATCAATGCAGTGGAATCCCATCACGGCGATACAGAGGCAACTTCTCTGATCGCTTGTATAGTGCAGGCTGCTGATACCATCTCAGCTGCAAGACCGGGTGCCCGCAGAGAGACACTGGAGACCTATACGACCAGACTGAAACAATTAGAAGAAATAACCAACAATTTCAAAGGTGTAGACAAATCTTTTGCTATTCAGGCAGGTAGAGAGGTTCGTGTCATGGTAGTTCCTGAGAAGGTGACAGATGCCGACATGGTACTTATGGCCAGAGATATTGCCAAGCAGATTGAAGCTGAAATGCAGTATCCCGGACAGATCAAGGTTAATGTCATCCGCGAATCCCGCGTTACTGACTTCGCTAAGTAAACCACTGAAGAAACTAATCCCCGGTACAAGCTGCCGGGGATTTTTCACAGGATGAAGGAGAGTTGCATGCGACTGATACTGATCCGCCACGGAGAGCCGGACTATGACAACGACTGTCTGACAAAGACGGGACACAGTCAGGCTGAAAAGACGGCAGAAAGACTGGAAAAAGAGCATATCTCAAGGATCTTCGCCTCCCCCATGGGACGTGCCATGGAGACTGCACAATACACGGCTGATACGCTGGGTCTTCCCATCAACAAACTGGATTTCATGCATGAGATCGACTGGGGCTTTGGTGAGAACAATCCGATCCACAATCAGAACGAGCTGCAGTCCGAGGGGCATCCCTGGAGCCTTTCCTACAGGCTTTTGACGGAGAATCCGGAATATGTGGGTAGCGATAAATGGGACGGACATCCCTTTTTCAGGGATAATGCCTGCCTGAAGGATTACCGGAGAGTGGCTGCGGAATTTGACGGCTTTCTGGAGCAGTTAGGACTGATCAGAAAGGATGGCCTGTATTTTTGCAAAGAGGAAAATGAGGAGACCATAGCGATCTTTGCCCACGGAGGATCCGGAGCAGTGATGCTGGCAGAGCTTTTTTCCCTGCCCTTTCCTTTTGTGCTGACGAGCCTGCCTTACGGGCTGTGCTCCGTCTCCATCGTCAGCTTTTACGCAAAGAGCGGTGAGATGGTGATCCCCTGTATGGAGCTTTTTAACGATATGGGCCATATATGACAGTTGATTGAAAGCGCGTATTGTAGTAGAATAATACAGATGGCTTTCATGAGGAGGAGCAATTTATGAAACGATATGATGAAATGACCAAGGAAGAGCTGCAGGCCGAGCTGAAGGGCCTGGAGGAGAAATATAAGGAGTATCAGGGCATGAACCTTTCGCTGGATATGAGCCGCGGAAAGCCTTGCAGAGAGCAGCTGGATCTGTCCATGGGCATGATGGATGCCCTGAATTCCAAGGTGGATCTGTCCTGTGAGGACGGTACAGATTGCCGTAACTACGGACTGCTTGACGGTATTCCCGAGGCCAAGGTGCTGCTCGGCGATATGATGGAGAACAATCCGCAGAACATCATCATCTACGGTAACTCCTCTCTGAATGTAATGTATGATACGGTGGCAAGAGCTATGACCCACGGTATCATGGGACATACTCCCTGGTGCAAGCTGGATAAGGTGAAATTCCTCTGCCCCGTTCCCGGATATGACAGACATTTTGCCATCACCGAGTATTTCGGTATCGAGATGATCCCCGTTCCGATGCATGAAGACGGCCCCGAAATGGATCTTGTTGAGAAGCTGGTAGCGGAAGATAAGGCCATCAAGGGTATCTGGTGTGTGCCTAAGTATTCCAATCCTCAGGGTTATTCCTACAGCGATGACACCGTAAGAAGGATGGCAAGGCTGAAGCCTGCTGCCAACGATTTCAGGATCTTCTGGGATAATGCTTACGGCATCCATCATCTGTATGACGATAAGCAGGATTATCTGGTAGAGATCCTTGCAGAGTGTAAAAAAGCAGGCAATCCGGATATGGTTTATAAGTTTGCCTCTACCTCCAAGATCACCTTCCCGGGAAGCGGTATCGCTTGTCTTGCGACTTCCCTGAACAATCTGGAGGATATCAAGAAGCAGCTTAAGAACCAGACCATCGGACATGATAAGGTAAATCAGCTTCGCCACGTGCGTTTCTTCAAGGATATCCACGGCATGACGGAGCATATGAAGAAGCATGCGGACGTGATCCGTCCCAAGTTTGAGGCAGTGGAAGAGATCCTGGAAGAGCAGCTGGGCGGACTGGGAGTCGGTGAATGGACCAAGCCCAACGGCGGATACTTCATCAGCTTTGATGCTATGGAGGGCTGTGCCAAGGAGATCGTTTCCCTGGCTAAGAAGGCAGGTGTGAAGATGACTGAGGCTGCGGCAACCTGGCCGTATCACAACGATCCTCATGATTCCAACATCCGAATCGCCCCCACATTCCCGCCTATCGATGATCTGAAGATGGCGACCAGACTGTTTACGCTCTGTGTGAAGATCGCCAGTGCCCAGAAGCTTTTGGCTGAGGCCTAAACGAAAGGAGAACCATTATGGAAAATGCTGCAGGTGCTATGTTCTTTCTGCTGGGAGGCGGACTTTTGCTCATCATCTTTGCAGTGGTGGCAACCGTGACCGGAACCGTTTCTTCCGTTGTAGCCAGTGTCGTTGATGACGAGGATGAAGACTGAGGCCGGAAGGAATGGACGAATATAAGAGACTTGACAGACGTCTGGTGCATCACGGCGCCATTTTAGACGTCTATACGGATACCATGCAGATCCCGAACGGCAAGACGGCAGAATGGGATTTCATCGGCCATAAGGGTGCTGCAGCCGTGGTACCGGTGCTGGATGACGGACGAATCCTGATGGTGAAGCAGTATCGGAACGCGCTGGAGCGATATACTCTGGAGATCCCCGCCGGCGGCAGGGACAATACAGAGGAGCCCTTTATCGACTGCGCCTTTCGGGAATTGGAAGAGGAGACCGGATACCGGTGCGAGAAGGAGGAGATGAAGTTTCTGATCTCCGTTTACACCACGGTGGCCTTCTGCAACGAACGTATCGATGTCTATGTGGCGGATCACCTGATCAAGAGCCACCAGCATCTGGATGACGACGAGTTCCTGAATGTGACTGCCTGCGAGGTGAAGGACCTTCTGGATATGATCTACGCAGGAAAAATGCAGGACGCCAAGACGGTGGCAGCCATCCTGGCATATCATAATAAATACTGTGGATAACACTGACCCGCGCGGTTTACCGTGCGGGTTATTTGTTGACGATAACTAAAATTGTTACAAAAAGTTATGTAAATATTATTTTTTTGTTACAACTTTTTTACAACATGTGGTGGCTCGGAAAAACCCCTTTTCCACATCTTGCGATTTTGCCCGAATATACGAAAAAAACGCCGAAAAATAGGGCAAAATAATGTTTGCTTTTCTCTGATTTTCCCTATATAATAAATCTTGCGCGGGTAGATTACATAAAATCTTACGCGTTGACCAAAATGGTTAAAATCTGAAAAACAACGGGGTTTGTGATTGTATGGAGAGGGATGTCCAAGATTACATATCATATTTACATAATGTAAAGAAGACATCAACCAATACCGAGCTGTCTTATCAGAGGGATCTGCAGAAGGTCGTACGCTTCATGAATGAACGAGGGATCACGAAGACGGGCGATATCGGCCAGCAGGATCTGAAGGATTACATTGCATCGCTCAACGAGAAGAACATGAGCAGCGCGACGATCTCACGCAACATTGCGTCACTGAAAGCATTTTTCCAGTTTTGCATGACAGAGGGGCGTGTGGATTCGGATCCGGCATTGGTGCTGAAGGCACCCAAGATCGAGAAGAAAATGCCGGAGATCCTTTCGATGGAAGAAGTGGTAAGGCTGTTGGATCAGGCCAGCGGTGATTCTCCCAAGGAGATCCGCGACAAGGCCATGCTCGAGCTTTTGTATGCCACCGGCATCAGAGTGACCGAGCTGATCACGCTTCGTGTTTCCGATGTCAATCTTCCCATGAATTTTATCATGTGCAGGGATGCCCATAAAGAAAGAATGATCCCCTTCGGCGGACAGGCCAGGAACGCACTCACCAGATACCTGGGAGGCGTCAGGGAGAGCATGCTGGAGGATAAGACCTCAGATGTGCTTTTTGCCAACTGTTCCGGCAAGCCTATGAGCCGTCAGGGCTTTTGGAAGCTGATCAAGTATTATGCCAAGAAGGCAGGGATCACGGCGGATATCACGCCCCATACCTTAAGACATTCCTTTGCGGCTCATCTGGTAGAGAACGGAGCGGACCTGAGAAGCGTTCAGGAAATGCTGGGTCATTCGGACATCTCTACGACACAGATCTACGCCAACATGAATCATAACCGGATTCGCGATGTTTATTCCAAAGCGCATCCGAGGGGATAATGATTAAAACAAAAATGCAGGAGGAAGCAGCATGAAATGCCCATTTTGCGGACATGAAAACACCAGAGTGATCGATTCGAGACCGGCGGAGGAGAACAACTCCATCAGAAGACGCCGTGTCTGCGACGAATGCGGAAAGCGTTTTACCACCTATGAGAAGGTTGAGACCATTCCGCTCATCATCATCAAAAAGGATAATAACCGGGAGACCTACGATCGTTCCAAGATCGAGGCCGGTGTGCTTCGCGCCTGCCATAAGCGTCCCATCAGTGCCAATCAGATCAACCATCTGGTGGACGAGGTGGAGACCGATATCTTCAACCGCGAGGAAAAAGAGATCCCCAGCAGCGTGATCGGAGAGCTGGTCATGGAGAAGCTCAAGAATCTCGAGGCGGTTGCCTATGTACGTTTTGCCTCAGTGTACAGGGAGTTCAAGGATATCAACACCTTTATGGAAGAGCTTAAAAAGGTTCTGGATAAGGATGAGGCATAAAGCATAACGAACGAATGATGCAGGAGGCGCCTTTACAGGGCGCCTCTTTTTACAGAAGGGAAACAGCATGCTGGAACGTTTCTATCCGGATGAGACGGCGGAGAGTGCCTACACCATAAGCTACGAGCAGCTGCGGCAGAAGGGCTACATCGCCATCATCTATGACATTGACAATACCCTGGTGGAGCACGGGGCGCCGGCCAATGAGCAGAGCATCGAGCTTTGCGAAAAGCTGAAGAGCCTCGGCTTTGAGATCATGGTACTGTCTAACAATAAGGAACAACGGGTCAAGAGTTTTGCCGACGACATGGGGATCCGCTACATCTACAAGGCAAACAAGCCCAGCCCTAAGCAGTATCAGGCGGCTATGGTGATGATGGGAAGCAATGAGAAAAATACCCTCCTCATCGGTGACCAGCTCTTTACGGATGTCTGGGGAGCCAAACGGGCCGGGATCCATTCGATCCTGGTAGGACAGATCGCCGCCCATGAGGAGATCCAGATCATACTGAAACGGAAGCTTGAAAAGATCGTAATGCATTTTTATTATGAAAAGCAAAAGGCGGAGGGGAAACAATGACGATAAACGGACAGACGAAGGCCGCCGGGCTTTTGGGATATCCGGTCAGACATACCAAGTCACCCATGATCCATAATACGCTGGCCGGTGCGGAAGATAACAACATGGTATATCTTCCCTTTGAGGTAAAGCCCGAAGATCTGGAAAGTGCCGTAAAAGGTGCTTTTGCCCTGGGACTTGTGGGTATGAACGTGACGGTGCCCCATAAGGAAAAAGTGATCCCCTTCCTGGAAGACATCGATCCCCTGGCATCTGCCATCGGTGCGGTAAATACGCTGGTCAGGGGCAAGGAGGGCTACATCGGATATAATACCGATATCCTGGGTCTTAAGATGGCGCTGGATCAGGCAGGGATCCCCATCAGGGGCGAAAAAGTACTGATCCTGGGGGCAGGAGGAGCGGCAAGAGCCGTCAGCTTCCTTTGCGCAAGGGAAGGCGCCGCGGAATTAGTGATCGCTAACAGAAGTATCGATAAGGCGGAGAGTATCCGGGAGGATCTGCTGGGCTACCTTGCAAATGAAGGAGGCAAAAATCTAGGCGAAAGCAGTATTCGGGCAGTAAGCCTTGGGAAACTAACCGAAGAGATCCCGGATGAGAGCGGCAGGTATCTGGCTTTTCAGTGCAGCAGCGTGGGGCTGGCACCGGATATGGAAGGGTGCATTTTATCCGGGGATACGGAAGGGGTTTTTGACAGGATCAGCGCAGGCGTGGACCTGATCTACAAGCCCATGGAGACCGTGTTCATGCGAAAGCTGAGAGAGCAGGGCAAAACCGCCATGGGCGGATTGGATATGCTGTTGTACCAGGGTGTGATAGCTTATGAACTCTGGAGGGGAAGAGGCGGCGAGAAGATCGAAACGGATCCGAAGCTGCTGGATCAGATCAGAGAAAAATTGCAGGAGGATGTATGAGAGGGAAACACATTTTTTTGACAGGTTACATGGGCTGCGGAAAGACCAGTATCGGAAAACGGCTCAGCTATGCGGTTAAGATGCCTTTTATCGATCTGGATGCCTGCATTGAGAAAACGGCGGGCTGGTCCATCGAAGAGATCTTTGAAGCTGAGGGCGAGGAAGGCTTTCGTGAGAGGGAGACTGCGGAACTGAAGAAGCTCTTTGACGCCGGACAGTCCTATGTGGTGTCCACCGGCGGTGGCATCGTCCTTCGGGAGAAGAACCGCCGCATCATGAAGAAGCAGGGCATGATCCTGTATCTTCGGGCAACAGCGGATACCCTGTATGAAAGACTGAAGAACGATACCCACAGACCGCTTTTGCAGGTGGAGGATCCCAGAAGCAGGATCGACGAGATGCTGAAGGAACGGGGACCCATCTATGAAGAAACGGCAGATATGATCGTGGATGTGGACGGCCTTGATCACAGCGGCGTGGTAAAACTGGCAAAGCAGGCCTATGAGGAAGAGAAGGAGCGACGCAGAAACCTTCGGGAGGCAGACAAAGACAAGCCCTTCCGCGTACTGGTGATGCACGGACCGAACCTGAACTTTCTGGGGATCCGGGAGCCGGAGATCTACGGGACGAAAACCTATGATGATCTGGTAAGTTATATTACCGGGGAAGCGAAGGCAGCAGGTTTGGATGTGACATTTTTTCAGTCCAATCACGAGGGAGAACTCATCGACCGCATCCAGCAGGCTTACCGGGAGAAGATCGACGGTATCATCATCAACCCCGGGGCCCTGACCCATTACAGCTATGCCTTGCATGATGCGCTGGCCAGTGTGGATATGATCGAGAAGATCGAGGTGCATCTTTCCGATATTACGGCCAGGGAAGGCTTTAGGGCAGTATCGGTGACCAAACCGGCCTGCCGCAGCCAGATCTACGGCAAGGGATTTGAAGGCTACGCCGATGCCTTGAGAGAGATCAAAGGCTATATAG
>JAILKJ010000063.1 GCA_024693845.1 Lachnospiraceae bacterium | reverse complement strand
GCCTTTTCCGGCATCTGGTGGTCGGCATCAACCCTGCTGACCGTAGGCTACGGCGATATCTATCCTGTCACTACGATGGGTAAATTCCTCGGCATTCTGATCTCTTTCCTCGGCGTCGGCATGGTGGCGATCCCCACCGGTATCATTTCCGCCGGCTTCGTGGAGCAGTACTCGGTTCTGAAGAAATCGGGCGAGATGGCGCGCAACGATGACATCCATTTTGTGAGAATGGAGCTTGCCAAAAGTGACAGCTGGACCGGCAAGAAGATCTCCGAGCTGGGTCTTCCCCGTGACCTTATGGTGGCGCTCATCATCCGTTCCCAGCAGTATCTGATCCCCCGCGGCGAGGTGATCCTGCAGGCTGGAGATGTTCTGGTGGTCGGCGCCAAGGCTGCCCGCAAGGCCGGGCAGACCCTGAATATGAAGGAGGTTGTTCTGACAAAAGAGCACCCCTGGAACGGAAATAAGATCCGGGAGCTGGATATCTCCCGGCAGACTTTTATTGTCATGGTGAAACGCGGTGGGCGGACACTTTTGCCCTCCGGATCAATGGTACTGGCAGAGGGAGATAAGGTATATCTGTATTCCAAGAAGCAGACCCTTATGGCAGCGGAGGATTATCAATACTGATTTACACGGGCAGCATGGTTATGATAAAATGTTGCCTGAAAGTATATCGATAAAGGGGGGGTATTATCGTGATCAAAAGAACGGGTTCCATTAAAATGCGGTTGATGCGCTTTGTGCTTATTGCACTTAGTATCACAGCCGTTTCTTTCTTCGTAGTCCTGGGTGGCGTGGCTCTCGGCTTCATCCTTAACAGGACCAATCTGCTGCAGGATGCGCAGACGGAGTATGTGGAGGAAGAGGTAAGCAGCTGGTATCTGCAGAGGATCGCAGAGATCGAAACCATGCAGACGACCTTCGAGTACAACCACATGCTGACGGATGAGAATTATGACCTTACTTCCTTCCTGGAAGAGTTGGTGAGGCGTAATGAGGCAGCCGGTATCTATGATTATTACGTAGGTCTGGAGGACGGCAGGAGCTTTTTCGGAAGCGGCTGGGCGCCTTCTCCCGGGGAATATGATCCCACGACCAGAGGCTGGTATCAGGATGCTAAATCTAAGGATGGCACGGCGATTTCCGAGGCTTATGTGGATGCCGAGACCGGCAAGATCATGATCACGATCTCCACGCCGATCCATGAAAACGGCCAGATCATCGGCGTTGCTGCCGTGGATATGTTTACGGATGATCTGCAGACCATCATCTCCGGCGTATTCGATGAGAAATCCACGAAGTACGCTATCCTTGTTGACAGAGCAGGTGCGGTTCTGGCCCATAAGAATCCGGACTTCAAGCCTTATGTGGATGCAAACGGAGAAGAGGTCATGACCTCCTATAAGGATGCCTCGATCCCCGAAAGCATCGTAACGAGCACAACGCTTAAGAAGACCATCGGTTCCGATTTCAGCGGCATCTTCCGTGTATATACGGGCCGTCATATCGAGGATCTGGATGTTACGGTCGTTGTGGTGGATACGGGTCTGCACTATTACGGCGGAGCCTTCCTTTTCACCCTCTGCGGTATCATTCTGAGCGTGATCGCCATTGTGGTCAGCGTCAAGACAACGCGTAAATACATGTATCCCCTGCTGGATCCTTTGACGGAGCTTACAACTGCGGCTGAGAACATGTCCCGCGGCGAGCTTGGTTATACGGCCGGTTATACGGCAAATGATGAGATCGGTACCCTCTGTAAGGCCATCGAGCAGTCCAACACCTCGATCAGGATGTACATTGATGATGTGGCCGAGAAGCTGGATTCCCTGGCTAAGGGCAGACTGAATACCCGCGTGGATATGGACTATATCGGCGACTTCCAGCAGCTGAAGGCCTCCATCAACATGATCTCCGATTCACTCAACCAGTCTATGCGTGAGATCCTGCAGGCGGCGGACAGCGTATATTCCGGAACCCAGAACGTTTCCAATGAAGCGGCAGAGCTTTCCGGCGGTGTATCCGGCGTTACGGGACTGATCAACGACGCCGACACCCAGATCGGTGAGGTGAAAAAGCGCTTCGATGAGAGTCTCCAGCTCACCCGCGACTCCCTCGACAGATCCGTAGCTGCCAAGCAGGAGGTGGATATCAGCTATAACCAGCTGGTAGAGCTGCATCAGGCTATGGTGAAGATCTCTGAGAAGTCCCAGGGCATCGCTGAGATCATCAAGATCATCAACAATATCGCTGCCCAGACCAACCTCCTGGCACTCAATGCCTCCATCGAGGCTGCCAGAGCCGGTGAAGCGGGCAAGGGCTTTGCGGTGGTAGCAGATAATGTAAGGGATCTGGCAAACCAGACCTCTGACGCGGTAACCAACTCCGACATGCTCATCACGGAGTCCGTACAAGCCGTTGAGGAAGGTAACCGTCTTGTTAACGAAGTCGTGGAAGCCATGAAGAGCGTGGTACAGAGAAACGATGAGGTTAACAGCTGCATCGAGCAGATCGCGGATGCCATCCGGGATGAGACGCAGATCATGCAGAACGTAGCAGGCAGCATCGGACGGATCGAAGGCTTCGCCGATGAGACCGAAAAGACTTCCAAGGAGTGCGTGGACATGAGCCGCGGCCTCTATCAGGAGGTAGACAAGATGCATGAGATCGTAGGTAAATTCGAGCTCTAAACAGCGTTCACAGATTTTTCACAGAAATTATTAGCACTCGCCATTGACGAGTGCTAATTTTTGCGTTATATTACATGTAGAACAAAACAAAAGGGCAACAGCCCATAAGGGAAAGGAGAGATGACTTATGTTGATGCCCAGTATTTTCGGAAGAGATTTTATGGATGACTTATTTACGGTTCCCTTCGGGATCGATACTATGACCCCTGTCAGGGACGCAGGTCTGATGAAGACCGATGTAAAGGAAAAGGAGGATGCCTTCGATCTGATCATGAACCTTCCCGGTGTGAAGAAGGAGGACGTCAAGGCTGAGCTGAAGAACGGTTACCTTACCATCAGCGCCGAGACCAATCAGGAAAACAGCGAGAAGGACAATGACGGTAAATATGTTCTTCGTGAGCGTCACTTCGGCTCCGCCAAGAGAAGCTTCTATGTTGGCAAGGACGTCAAACAGGAGGATATCAAAGCGAAATTCGAAGAGGGACTTTTGAAGCTGGAGATCCCCAAGGTCGCTCCAAAGCCCGAGAAGGAAGAGGATCATTATATCGCCATAGAAGGATGACGGATGCAAAGCTGAATCAGTTAAGGATTTCAAGGCCCTGCCGGTATTCGTATCGGCGGGGCCTTTCCTTGTTTCAGAATGGGGTTCCATCATAGAAAATGAGTGACAGAGAGCCGATTTTAGAGTATAGTGATAGTGTTGTTAACTATGCGTTTTTGTAAGAAGCAGGAGATACATCTCGGAGGCAGTTTGAGATGAAGAGAAGAAAGCTGAATCTGGCTCTGACGCTCATGATCACCTTTGCTCTTATGGCTTTTGTGGTGATCTATACCGGGAGCCTGATCTATAAGATCTCCGTCGCAAATATCTATGAAGTGGGCGAAGATAAGATCGAAGGCACCGCAGCAGCATTGGAGAACTATCTGAATACGGCCCAAAGCGTGCTCTGGGTAACCGCCGATTCCGTGGAACACATGGTGGGAAGAGGAGACGGTAATGAGAGGATCCTCAATTATCTGCTTGAAGAATCTGCAAATCAGGCGGCACAGTTTGATGAGAACTATACCGGTATCTACGGCCTTGTCCAGGGAGAATATCTGGACGGCGTGGGCTGGGAACCCCCCGATGATTATGACCCGACTACCAGAGACTGGTACATCAGTGCCAGGAAGGCAAATGGTGAGATGACCATCGTTTCGCCTTATGTGGATGCCCAGACCGGCGCCGTGATCATTTCCATCAGTAAGATGCTCGGTAACGGAGAGGACGTACTTTCCCTGGATGTGACCATGAATTACATCCAGTCCTATATCGAGAAGATCACCCTGAACGACATGGGCTATGGTTTTCTTGTCAATGAAGACGGCATTATCATTGCCCATCATGACAATAGCCTTGCCGGAAAGAACTGCTACGATCTGGATGAAGGCGACATCTTCATGGACCGCATCATATCCGAGAGGGAAGGCAGATTCAACATGACGATAGACGGCAAGGGACATACGGTCTTCGTTCATCCTGTCCTAAATCAGTGGTATGCCGTGATCGTGGTGGAGGACGATACCCTGCTGGCGGATGTCAGGGAGCAGCTGGTGATCAGCGTTCTTGTCTTCGTGGTCTGCTTCTTTTTGATCGCACTTTTCTATCTGATCGCGTACCGCAATGAACAGATCTACAGCAGGAACATGGAAGATCTGAAGATCCGCGAGCAGAAGAAGGAATATGAGGCACAGGTACTGAAGGTGGAAAAATCGGCCGCCGACTCTGCCAACAAGGCCAAGAGTACATTTTTGGCGGAGATGTCCCATGAGATCCGGACGCCCATCAATGCGGTGCTGGGTATGAATGAAATGATCCTCCGGGAGTCCGGAGAAGAGAATATCCGTGAGTATGCGGAGAATGTTCAGTCGGCGGGCAGGACCCTTCTGTCGCTGATCAACAGCATTCTGGATTTTTCCAAGATCGAAGACGGCAAGATGGAGCTGACGTATGTCACCTATGATCTGGCCGGCCTGATCCACGACCTTGTCAATTCCATTTCGGAGCGGGCCGCAGGCAAGAATCTGACCTTCTCCGTTCACGTGGACGAAAGCCTCCCTTCCCGTCTTGTGGGAGATGATGTGAGGATCCGTCAGATCATCATGAACCTTCTGTCCAACGCCGTAAAATATACGGAAACCGGCAGTGTGGATCTGTACTTTAAGGATAACAGCCGCGAGGATGACTGCGTGATCCTGGAGGTAAGTGTAAAGGATACGGGTATCGGTATCCGGGACGAGGATCGGGAAAAACTCTTTGCCTCCTTCCAGCGACTGGATGAGACCCGCAACCGTCATATCGAAGGCACGGGCCTTGGCATGGCCATCGTCACCAAGCTGCTGCAGATGATGAACAGCGAACTGAAGGTAGAGAGTGTGTACGGAGAAGGCTCCTGCTTTTCCTTCTGTCTGAAGCAGGAGATCGCGGAAGAAACTCCCATCGGAGATTATTCCGCAAAAATGGCAAATGCCCACAACCCTCATTTGGACAGCACCCATCTTTATGCCCCTGAGGCGCGGATCCTGGTGGTGGATGACAATGAGATGAACCTAAAGGTGGTCAGAAGCCTGATGAAGCTCAACGGCATCGTGCCCCGCCTTGTCACTTCCGGCCGGGAAGCCATCGATTGTCTGAAGGAGGAATCCTATCAGGTGATCCTTCTGGATCATATGATGCCCGGCATGGACGGCGTGGAGACGCTGAAGATCATGAAGGAAGAAAACCTTCTTCCCGAAGGTTGCACCGTGATCGCCCTTACCGCCAATGCGGTGGTGGGTGCCAGGGAAGGTTATCTTTCCGCAGGCTTTGACGATTATCTTTCCAAGCCCATTGAAGTGGAGCAGATGGAAGCCCTTCTGGAAAAATACCTGCCTTCCGATATCGTAAGCCGGGTAGAGAATTCAGAGGTTCAGACAAAAGTGCCCGCCGGGCAGACGGCTTCCCGGGAGGAAGAGGAGATCCTGGAGTTCCTCCCCGGGGGAGATATGGAAAAACTCAAGGAGGCAGGCGGCAATCTCATCGATCTTGCCGTAAAGGCAGGTCTGAATACGGAGTCGGCTTTGCTCTATTGTGGCTCGGACCGTGGTTTTTATGAAGAACTGCTGGGGGACTTTTCCACGGAGCAGGAAGAGAAGGAAAAGAGACTGAGCGGATATTTTGAGGCGAAGGACTGGAAGGAATATCGGACACTGGTACATTCCCTGAAGAGCTCCGCCAAGACCATCGGCGCCGCAGCGCTGAGTGAGAGCGCCAAAGAGCTGGAGGATGCTTCGGCCCGGGAGGATGTCGCTTTTATCGAAGGTCATCATGAACAGTTCTGCCGGGATTACAGAGAACTGGCCGGGCAGCTTCGCACAGATAAGTGAGGTTAGGATATGTATCTTTTGAGTGCTACGGATGTGATCATAGATGCGGAAAAGCTTCAGGATGTGGCACAGGATGTGACCCAGAAAGCAAAAGAAGCCGTTCCCGAAGATGTAACGGAGCGGATCGGACTTTTCCAGCAATACATGAACCAGCTGCCGGAAAAGGCCTTTGGACTGGGGATCCGCATTGTGTTTGCCATCATCACTCTGTTTTTGGGTATCCAGGTCATCAAGCTGATCCGAAGGATCCTGAAAAGATCCCTGGAAAAAGGCAAGGCTGATGCGGGGGTTGTCCAGTTCCTGGATTCCTTTGTCAAAGCGGTTTTGACCATCCTGCTGATCTTTACCATCGCCATCAACTTCGGTGTGGATGCGGCCAGTATCGTAGCCATCTTAGGATCCATGGGTGTGGCTATTTCCCTGGCACTGCAGGGTTCCCTTTCCAACTTTGCGGGAGGCGTGCTGATCCTGCTTCTTAAGCCCTTTAAGGTGGGAGATTACATTAAAGAGAACGGTCACGGGAACGAGGGTACCGTAACGGAGATCCAGCTTTTTTATACCAAGCTCCTTACCATCGAAAAGCACGTAGTGGTACTGCCCAACGGAGCCCTGGCCAACACCTCTCTTATCAACTATACGGAGACGCCTACCCGCCGCGTGGATCTGAAGGTGGGCATTGCCTACGATGCGGATCTGAAGAAGGCCAAAGAGGTTATCCTGAATGTGCTCCACGAGGATTCCTACGTTGTACAGGAGGAGCCCATGTGGGTCTATGTCAGCCAGCTGGGTGACTCCGCCGTGGAGCTTTCGCTCTACTGTTTTGTCAAATGTGCGGACTGGGTTTCCGCCAAGGGGGTTATGCTTGAGAAGATCAAGCTTGCGTTGGATGAAAATGACATCCGCATTCCTTATCCGCAGATGGATGTACATTTGAACAATCACGCAAAATAAGTTCAAACAAGAAAGGGGAAAACTATGGAAAGAGCAAAGATCAGAGAGATCGTATCCAAAATGACGCTGGAGGAGAAGGCGCGCATGTGCTCCGGCTCGGATTTCTGGCATACAGAGGAGATCGAGCGGGTGGGGATCCCCGCCAGCATGGTTTCCGACGGACCTCACGGACTGCGCAAACAGGATATGGAGGGGGATCACCTGGGCGTGAACGACAGTATCGTTGCGGTCTGCTTCCCTGCGGGATGTGCGACGGCAGCCAGCTTTGATACAGAGCTGGTAGGCAAAATGGGTCAGGCCCTGGGAGAAAGTGCACAGGCAGAGGATTTGTCCGTGGTACTCGGACCTGCTGTCAACATCAAGCGCTCCCCTCTCTGCGGACGTAATTTCGAATATTATTCCGAGGATCCTTACCTGGCAGGTAAGATCGCCGCTGCTTATATCAATGGTGTGCAGAGCAAAAATGTGGGCACTTCCATTAAGCATTACCTGGGCAACAACCAGGAGACCCGCCGTCTTACGGTGGATGCAAAGATCGATGAGAGAACCCTTCGGGAGATCTATCTTCCCGCTTTTGAAGAGGCGGTGAAAGAGGCAAAGCCCTGGACGGTCATGGCCTCTTATAACAAGATCAACGGGGAACATACCTCAGAGAGCAGAAAGTTTCTGACGGATATCCTCCGGGATGAGTGGGGCTTTGACGGTTACGTTATGAGTGACTGGGGCGCTGTCTGCAATCGCGTGGAAGGGATCCGGGCAGGTCTGGATCTGGAGATGCCTTCCTCCAAGGGCGTGCGTGACAAGCAGATCGTGGAAGCGGTACAAAAGGGTGAACTGGATGAAGCGCTGGTGGATCTTGCGGTTGAGAACATCCTGAACATCGTCTTCCGTTATAAGGAAAGCAAAGATGCCTCCGCCGTATTTGACAGAAAGGCGCAGCACGAGTTTTCCGGAGAGATTGCCAAGCAGTGTATCGTTCTTCTGAAAAATGACGGCATCCTCCCCATCGCCTTCGAAGAGAAGCAGGCCGGCAAGGTTGCCTTCATCGGTAAGTATGCAAAGACCCCCAGATTCCAGGGCGGCGGCAGCAGCCATATCACCTGCTTTGATGTGACGGGTGCCATTCAGGCCGCAGAGGATATGGGCTTTAAGGATAAGATCGTGTATGCTCAGGGCTATGACGATAAAGAAGATAAGACGGACGAGGCGCTTCTTGCCGAGGCTGTGGAGACTGCAAAGGCAGCGGATGTGGCAGTGATCTTTGCCGGTCTTCCCGATGCATTCGAATCCGAGGCTTATGACAGACAGCATATGCGGATGCCGGATTGCCAGAACAGGCTGATCGAAGAAGTGGCCAAGGTACAGCCCAATGTGATCGTGGTCCTTCACAACGGATCACCGGTGGAGATGCCCTGGATCGATAAAGTGAAGGGAATCGTAGAGAGTTATCTGGGCGGCGAAAACATCGGTCTTGCGCAGATGGAGGTTCTCAGCGGACGCTTCAATCCCTGCGGAAAGCTGCCTGAGACTTTCCCTCTGAAGCTTGCCGACAATCCGTCCTTCCTTAACTTCCCGGGTGAGGGAAATGTTGTGGAATACAGGGAAGGCATTTTTGTGGGATATCGCTACTATGATACGAAGGAGATGGAGGTTCTCTTCCCCTTCGGCCATGGTCTTTCCTATACGGAGTTTGCATATGCTAACTTAAAGGTAAGTAAAGACTCACTTTCCGATACGGATACCCTTACGGTTTCCGTAGATGTTACCAACAGCGGAAAGGTGGCAGGAAGTGAGATCGTACAGCTCTATGTGGCAGATCCCGTAAGCGACGTGATCCGCCCCGTCAAGGAGCTGAAGGGCTTTGCCAAGGTAACCCTTGAACCGGGTGAGACCAAGACGGCGACCTTTACGCTGGATAAGCGCGCTTTTGCCTACTATGAAACCAAGATCAATGACTGGTATGCGGAGAGCGGAGAATATGAGATCCTGGTAGGTGCTTCCAGCCGTGATATCCGGTGCAGGGCAAAAGTGAAGCTGACAGCTTCCAAGAAGCTTCCTGTCTTCTATACCATCGACTCCACCTTCTGCGATGTAATGAAGGATGAGCATGCCAAGTCACTGATGGGGCCCATCATCGAAGCCGGCAGGATGGAAGAGGTGAACACGACCCAGGGCGAAGGTCTGGGAAGTGCCGCTGAGGAAATGAATGAGGCGATGCTGGCATTCGCGCCCATCCGTAACTGCTTAAGTTTCGGCAACGGCAGTATGGACGAGGCAAAGCTTCAGGCAATTGTAGATAAAATGAATCAGAGATGAGAGAGAACTATGAACAACGAAAACGGACAAAGAGGTAACGGAAACAATAACGGCGGTGACAAGGGTTCGGGCCAGGGCAACGGTTCCCCCAGGAGACAGAGCTTTTTCCTGCTCCTGGTAGCGGCGCTTGTTACCCTTCTCGTCATGAGCTTTTTGATGCGCTCCCTGGGAGCGGACTCCAGCAAGGAGATCACCTACGACGAATTCCTGAACATGGTGAAGGAAGGCAAGGTCGAAAGGGTAGTGATCACCGACCGGGAGATCGATATCATTCCCAAGAGCGAGGATAAGAAAAAAGAGCAGAGTGAGACCGACACCATGCTGCAGTACATCTACGGTACCAACCAGCGGCAGAGCGGTGTGACCTATTATACAGGTATCGTAAATGACGACGATCTGCCCGCTTTTCTGAACAAGTACGGTGTCAGCTACAAGCAGAAGATCCCCGACAACTCGGGACTTCTGATGTCGATCCTGCTGACCTACATCCTGCCCATCGTCCTTGTCTGGGTCATCCTGTCCTTTGCCATGCGAAAGATGGGCGGCGGATCCGGCGGCTTTATGGGTGTGGGCAAATCCACGGCCAAGGTCTATGTGCAGAAGGAGACCGGTGTCACCTTCAAGGATGTGGCCGGAGAGGACGAGGCCAAGGAATCACTGCAGGAAGTGGTGGACTTTTTGCATAATCCTGCCAAATATACGAAGATCGGTGCCAAGCTTCCCAAGGGAGCCCTTCTTGTGGGACCTCCGGGAACCGGTAAAACCCTGCTTGCCAAGGCGGTGGCCGGTGAGGCACATGTACCCTTCTTCTCCCTGGCAGGCTCGGATTTCATCGAGCTGTATGTGGGCGTGGGTGCTTCCCGTGTCCGCGATCTGTTCCGGGAGGCTAACAAAATGGCCCCCTGTATCATCTTCATCGATGAGATCGATGCCATCGGACGGAGCAGGGATTCCAAGTACGGCGGCGGTAATGAGGAGCGTGAGCAGACGCTGAACCAGCTCCTTTCCGAGATGGATGGTTTCGATACCTCAAAGGGTATTCTGATCCTTGGTGCCACCAACAGACCCGAGATCCTGGATAAGGCCCTTCTGCGTCCCGGTCGTTTTGACCGTCGTATCATCGTGGATAAGCCGGATCTGAAGGGCCGTGTGGATATCCTGAAGGTACATGCCAAGGACGTTCATATGGATGAGACGGTGGATCTGGAGGAGATCGCCCTTGCTACCAGCGGTGCGGTGGGCTCCGATCTGGCCAACATGATAAACGAGGCTGCCATCAATGCAGTCAAGGGCGGGCGCAAGGCAGTCTGCCAGAAGGACCTGTTCGATGCGGTAGAAGTTGTTTTGGTCGGCAAGGAGAAAAAAGACCGCATCATGAGCAAGGAAGAGCGGAAGATCGTTTCCTATCACGAGGTGGGACATGCCCTGATCGCCGCTTTGCAGAAGAATTCGGAGCCGGTGCAGAAGATCACCATCGTGCCCCGTACCATGGGAGCTCTCGGCTATGTAATGCAGGTGCCGGAGGAGGAGAAATACTTAAATTCCCAGGCAGAGCTTCATGATATGATCGTGGGTCTTTTGGGCGGACGTGCTGCTGAGGAGATCGTTTTTGACACCGTTACCACCGGTGCTTCCAACGATATCGAGAGGGCGACCAAGATCGCCAGATCCATGGTGACCACCTACGGTATGAGCAAGAAGTTCGGTCTCATGGCCCTCGAATCCATGGAGAGCAGATATCTTGACCAGCATATGGCACTGAACTGTGCGGACGTGACGGCTGCCGAGATCGACGAAGAGGTGAAGCAGATCCTCAAGAGCTGCTATAAGGAAGCTAAGAAGCTTCTGAAGGAAAACCGCAAGATCATGGATAAGATCGCAGCCAAGCTCATCAAGCAGGAGACCATCACCGGTAAGGAATTCATGAAGATCTACCGCAAGGAAAAGGGTCTTCCGGAGCCGGATGAGAACGCCGGAAAGGATTCCAAATCCAAGGAGGAAAAAGAAGCTGAGGAAGTGAATGAAAATAGTAAACAGACGCTAACTGTCGTTATTGACGGACAGGAAGAGCAGATCGATCTGGACAAGGCCTATAAGAATACGCAGAATACCGAAAAGGTGACGAAGGAAACTACGGCCAGCTTCGAGGCGGTGATCGATGATGATTCGGTCAAGGCCACCAGTACCACCCAGTACAGCATTTCTGCGGTCGGTCAGAAGCCTCAGCCCGGGGCGGAGGTCAATGAATCGAAGCCCGAATCGGAGGCCGAAGGGACGCAGTCTGAACCGGATCCCGATGCGGGTCTTCTGTCGGAGGGCGAAAACTTCCTGAACAACCTGATCGGAAAGGTGGATCTGGGTCCGGAAGATGATGATAACAGCGAAGGAAATGAGCAGTAAGAGATAGCGGCGGATCCTATGTTTGATATAGCGGAGGAATTGAAAAAACTGCCTGATTCCCCGGGCGTTTATATCATGCGCGATGCGAAAGATGCGATCCTCTATGTGGGTAAGGCGATCAACTTAAACCGCCGTGTCCACTCCTATTTCAGGGCGAGCACCAAAAAGACCGCCAAGATCCAAAAGATGGTTTCGCTCATCGATCATTTTGAGTATATCCTTACCGATTCGGAGCTTGAGGCACTGGTGCTTGAGAACAATCTGATCAAGGAACACAGGCCCAGGTACAACACGCTGCTCAAGGATGATAAGACGTATCCGTATATCAAGGTCACTCTGGGTGAGGCTTATCCCAGAGTGCTCTTTTCACGCACGATGAAAAAGGATAAGTCCAGGTATTTCGGCCCCTTTACCAGTGCGGGCGCAGTGAAGGACACCATTGATCTTCTGACCAAGCTTTACAGGATCAGGACCTGCAACCGCAAGATCCCTTCGGAGGAGCGACCCTGCCTGAACCATCACATGCATCAGTGCGATGCTCCCTGCAGGGGAAATATACCCCCGGAGGTCTACGGCGAAAACGTAAAGAAGGCCCTGGACTTCCTCAGTGGCAATTACGGCCCCATCCTTAAGGAGCTGGAGGAAAAAATGCAGGCAGCCTCCGAAGAGATGGACTATGAAGAAGCCATCCGGTGGCGTGATCTGCTGGGATCCGTCCGTGCCGTGGCCCAAAAGCAGAAGATCACGGATCTGGGCGGCGAAGATAAGGATGTGATCGCTCTTGCGGGCGATGACAAGGCCATGGTGGCCCAGGTGTTCTTTGTCCGGGACGGCAGACTGATCGGACGGGAACATTACTACATGAAAAATACCGAGGATGAAAGCATACAGGAGGCCCTTTCCAGTTTCGTGAAGCAGTACTATGCCGGAACGCCCTATCTGCCCAGGACCGTGCTTTTATCCCATGAGATCGACGATATCCCCCTTCTGGAGGAATGGCTTTCCGGAAGGAAGGGAAGCAGAGTTTATTTTGCGGTACCTAAGATCGGCCGGAAGGAAAAGCTGGTGGAGCTGGCACTGAAAAATGCAGCCCTGGTACTTGCCCAGGATAAGGACAGGATCCGCCGGGAACAGGAGAGGACCACGGGGGCCGTGGAGCAGATCGGAAAACTGATCGGTCTTGAAGGCATCAGCCGTATGGAGGCCTTCGATATCTCCAACACCAGTGGTTTTGAATCCGTAGGTTCCATGGTGGTCTTTGTGGACGGGAAGCCCAGAAGGAGCGACTACCGCAAGTTTAAGATCAAAAGCGTGGAAGGACCCGATGATTATGCCAGCATGAGGGAGGTCCTGACCAGACGCTTTACCCACGGCCTTTCCGAGCGGCAGGAACGGGAAGATAAAAAGTTAGACGATGCTTACGGAAGCTTCACCAGGTTCCCGGATCTTCTGTTGATGGACGGCGGAAGAGGCCAGGTGAACATTGCCCTGGAGGTGCTTCAGGAGTTGGGACTGGACATTCCGGTCTGCGGTATGGTGAAGGATGACCATCACAGGACAAGGGGACTTTTTTACCAAAATAAGGAAATGCCCATCGATCCCCACAGTGAAGGTTTCCTGCTCATTACCAGGATTCAGGATGAGGCCCACCGGTTTGCGATAGAGTATCACAGATCCCTGCGGAGCAAGGCCAGCGTGACCTCCGTTCTGGACGGCATCAAGGGTGTGGGCCCTGCCAGGAGAAAGGCGCTGATGCGGCATTTTGATTCCCTGGATGCGATCCGAGCTGCCGGCATAGAGGAACTTTCGGCCATTCCCGAGATCAGTGCATCCTGCGCCGAACAGATCTACGCATTTTTTCACAAAAATTAAAATCCCCCGTTCTTGCGAAGGGGGATCATGATAGTTATAATAATATCTAACAGATAAAATCATAAGGAGAACAGGTATGGCAAGTATCAGTCTGACCCGCATCGTCGAGAAATTCAAACTCGAAAACGTGACGCCCGAGATCGAGATCAAGGGCATCAAGGTGACCCAGCCCGATATCAACCGTCCGGCTCTGCAGCTGGCGGGATATTTCGAGCACTACGAGGCAACCCGTGTGCAGATCATCGGATTCGTGGAATACACCTACATGAACGGTCTGCCCGAGGAGCGGAAGGAAGAGGTTTTTGAGAGGCTTCTGTCTAACCCCATCCCGGTGATCATCTTCTGTCGTGAGCTGCAGCCGGATCCGCTGTTCCGCGAAAAGGCAGTTCAGCACAAGATCCCGTTGATGGTGACCAAGAAGGCAACCTCTGCTTTTACCGCGGAGATCATCCGCTGGCTCAATGTAAAGCTGGCACCCTGTATTTCCGTTCACGGCGTTTTGGTGGATGTCTTCGGTGAGGGCGTTCTGATCACCGGTGAGAGCGGTATCGGTAAATCCGAGGCAGCTCTTGAGCTGATCAAGAGAGGACACCGTCTGGTAACGGACGATGTGGTGGAGATCCGCAAGGTCAGCGATGATACACTGATCGGTTCGGCACCCAGTGTAACGAAGCACTTTATCGAGCTTCGAGGTATCGGTATCGTGGATGTGAAGACCCTGTTCGGTGTGCAGGCCGTTAAGGATACCAGTAACATCGACCTTGTCATCCGCATCGAGGATTGGAGTAAGGACAAGGAATATGACAGACTGGGTCTGGAGGAAGAGTATGTGGATTATCTGGGGAACAAGGTGGCTTCCCATACCATCCCCATCCGCCCCGGCCGTAACCTGGCGCTGATCTGTGAGTCGGCAGCGGTTAACCACCGTCAGAAGAAGATGGGTTATAACGCAGCACAGGAGCTGTATAAGAGAGTTCAGGAAGGTCTGGCAAGAGGCCGTGACGATGACGAATAAGGAGGAAAAAATGGCAGAGTATGTATTTGGTGTAGATGTAGGTGGAACCACCGTCAAGATGGGTCTTTTTACCACCGGCGGCGAAGTGGTGGACAAATGGGAGATCCCTACCAGAACGGAAAACGGCGGGGAGAACATCCTGCCGGATATCGCTTCGGCGGTCAAGGTCAAATGTGAGGAAAAGTCCATTGCCGCTTCTGATGTGGCAGGTATCGGTATCGGCGTTCCCGGCCCCGTGGATGCCAAGGGTATCGTTCATAAATGCGTGAACTTAAACTGGGATGAATTCAATGTAAACGACAGGCTGGGCCAGCTTACCGGCATGAAGGTGAAGGCAGGCAACGATGCCAATGTGGCTGCTCTCGGAGAAATGTGGAAGGGCGGCGGCCAGGGCTTTGATTCCACTGTCATGGTAACCCTGGGAACCGGTGTCGGCGGCGGTATCATCATGGACGGCGAGATGCTCACGGGAAGCTGCGGTGCAGGTGGTGAGATCGGTCACATCCATGTACAGGACGGAGAGCCGGAGGCCTGCGGCTGCGGTAACTACGGATGTCTTGAGCAGTACGCTTCCGCAACCGGTATCGTACGTCTGGCAAAAAGAGAGCTGGCAAAGGGAACCAAGAGCAGCCTGAACGCAGAGACCTGTACGGCTAAAGATGTATGGGATGCGGTAAAAGCAGGCGATGAAGCGGCTCTGGCCGTAGCGGAAACCTTCGGTGAGTATCTGGGCAAGGGCCTTGCAGCGGTTGCAGGCGTGGTCAATCCCCAGGCCTTTGTCATCGGCGGCGGCGTTTCCAAAGCAGGCGAGGTGATCCTGCCCTATATCGAGAAAAATTATATGCCGGCTGTTTTCCATGCCAGCCGTGATGTGAAGTTTGTTTTGGCGACATTGGGAAATGATGCCGGGATCTTCGGAGCTGCAAAGCTCGTATTATGATTCGGGAAAGAGGCTAAGTAGTTGAAGGATGACAGGACACTGACCGCTTTTCTGGAGGGTCAGGTAACCAAGGAGAACATACTGTTTGCAGAACCGATGAGCAAGCACACTTCGTTTAAGATCGGAGGCCCCGCCAGGATCTTTGTCAGGGTTCCCTCTTCCGAAGCGTTGCGTGCCTGCCTGCGGTATCTGGGTCAGACAGGACAGGAATATTTTATTCTGGGAAAAGGAAGCAACCTTCTGGTGGGTGACCGTGGATATAACGGCGTGATCCTGCAGATGACGGATGAGCTGTGTGACATCCAAGTGGACGGGCAGCGTATCATTGCCGGAGCGGGAGCCTCCCTGCCGCTGGTGACACAGGAAGCTGCCAAAGCCGGCCTTTCCGGTCTGGAATTTGCCGCGGGCATCCCGGGCAGCCTGGGCGGAGCCATCGTCATGAATGCCGGTGCCTACGACGGCGAGATGAAGCAGGTGGTGGAGAATGTGACCGTGTACGACCGGATGGGCGAGGAGATGAACCTGGATAACGCCACCATGGAATTCGGGTATCGCACCAGCATCATTAAGGACAGACCCTTTGCGGTATCCCGGGTCACCATGAAGCTTACTCCCTCCGATCCCCGGAAGATCCGGGATCAGATGGAGGAGTATAACAGGCGGCGCAGGGAAAAACAGCCCCTGGAGTATCCCAGCGCAGGCAGCACCTTCAAGCGACCGGAGGGACATTTTGCCGGAAAACTGATCATGGATGCGGGGCTTCGGGGCCTTCGGGTGGGAGACGCCCAGGTGTCCGAGAAGCACTGCGGATTTATCGTCAATATCGGAAATGCCTCGGCAGAGGATGTGAAGGAACTGATGGAAGAGGTTCAGGAGCGGGTCAGGAAACAACTGGGTGTCCGGCTTGAGCCTGAGGTGATCTGTCTCGGGGATTTCTGAGTACTTGAAATAATAAGCTATTAAAAGGGGAACTGTATGCGGCTTGTAGTGGTTACGGGAATGAGCGGTGGAGGAAAAGCCACCGCCATGAAAATGCTGGAGGATGCGGGATATTATTGCGTGGATAATCTGCCTCTTCCCCTGGTGCCTACCTTCGGCTCCCTTCTGACATCTCCCGGCAACGAGATCCAGAAAGCTGCCGTGGGCCTGGATATCCGTTCCGACAAGACCTTCGGCGATGTACAAAAAGCCCTGGAAGAGCTGGCCCGTCTCAATATCGAATATGAGATCCTTTTCATGGATGCCAGCGATGAAACGCTGATCAAGCGTTATAAGGAAACCCGCCGCAAGCACCCCATCGAGGTGGAAGGCGGCAGTCTGGCTGACAGTATCCGCAAGGAAAGACAGATCCTGGCGGGGCTGCATAAAAAGGCGGACTACATTTTTGACACATCTTCTCTTCTGACCAGAGATCTGAAAAGTGAGCTGGACCGGATCTTTGTCAACAGCGAGGATTATAATTCTCTGATGATCTCCATCGTGTCCTTCGGATTTAAGAACGGACTTCCCTCTGATGCGGATCTGGTCTTTGATGTCAGATTTCTGCCTAACCCCTTTTACATTGATGAGCTTAAGACCAAGACGGGTCTGGACAAAGAGGTATATGATTATGTCTGCTCTTTTTCCGAGGCGGAGGACTTTCTCAAAAAGCTTACGGACATGATCAGCTTTTTGATCCCGAACTACGTCAAAGAGGGCAAAAACAGGCTTGTGATCGGCATCGGCTGTACCGGCGGAAAGCACAGATCGGTAACGCTCTCCCGGAGGCTGTATGACGAACTCAAGGATAAGGGCGACTATGGTCTGACCCTTACCCACAGAGATATCAAACGTTGAAGAAAGAAGGTCAGGCCTTGTCATTTTCATCCCGGATCAAAGAGGAATTATCCAGTCAGATCCCGCCGGCAAGACATTGCCAGCTGGCGGAGCTTTCTGCCATGTCGCTCTGTCTGGGAAAATTCGGATATGACGATCAGGAGGATCCCGGCTTTGTCATATCGACGGAAAATGCTTATGCGGCAAGAAAGTACTTTACATTATTTCAGAAAAGTCTTAAAGTAGGTATTGGTGTATCGGTACGGACTCAGCCTAAAAAGGACAGGATGAGCTATCAGCTTTTTACCGGCGGACAGGAATCAGCCATGCAGCTGCTCCGTCTTAAGGGATCAACCGGTGAGTTCAGAACCACGGTGGATCAGAGGCTTTGCAAATCCTCCTGTTGCAAGAGAGCGTGCCTAAGGGGTTATTTTCTATGTCTGGGTTCCATGAGCAGTCCCGAATCGGGCTATCATCTGGAACTGGCAACACCTTCCCGGGAAACGGCAGATCAGATCCTGGAACTGATGGGTGCATTTTCACTGGAAGGTAAGTATGTAAAACGCAAGAAGTACCATGTGGTGTATCTCAAAGGCGGAGAAGGGATCGCGGATTTTTTGAAGGTGATCGGCGCCCCCAAGGCTCTGCTGGAATTTGAGAATACCAGGATCTACAAGGACATGCGCGGACGGGTCAACCGCAAGGTGAACTGCGAGGCGGCGAACATCACCAAGACGGTGACGGCGGCTGCCAGACAGGTGGAGGATATCCGCCTGATCGACAGGATGCAGGGCCTGGATACTTTGTCATCATCTCTTCGGCAGATGGCGCTGCTGCGTCTGGAAATGCCGGAGGCATCATTAGAGGAATTGGGGAAAATGTCGGATCCGCCCGTGGGCAAATCCGGGGTCAATCACAGACTTCGGAAATTGTCGCAGCTGGCAGATTCACTGCGGGAAGGCTGATAGGGGTGTCTTATCGCAAATAGCAAAAACGGTGATCTTGGGGAAAACGAAAACAGTGAAAGAATCTTAAGGAGACAGCTATGACTGAAAAAACTGTTACGATCCAACTCGAGAAAGGCCTTGAAGCAAGACCGGTTGCCGTTTTGGTACAAAAAGCAAGTATGCACGACAGCAAGATCTATCTGAATTCTGAGGGAAAAAGAGTTAACGCAAAGAGCATCATGGGAATGATGAGCCTTGGCCTTGATATGGGCCAGGAAGTTCGGATCGAGGCAGACGGTGTCGATGAAAAAGAGGCCGTTGAAAGTCTTGAGATGTATCTGACCGGTCAAGAGAACTGAATCTGTCGGCAGGGCATGAGTAAAAGGAATCTGAGGGCCGCACCGTTTTACGGAGCGGTCTTTTTTCCACCGGTCCTGTCAAAGGGGAGACGGATATGAAAGATCAGAAAAAAATGCTATTCATCTATAATCCGCATGCCGGAAAGGCCATGATAAGGCAGTACATGGTGGATATCCTGGATAAGCTTTCAAGCACGGGATATTCCGTGACGGTCTATGCCACGAAGAAGCAGGGGGATGCCATCGAAAAAGTGGTTCGGGATGCGGGGGAATACGACTTTCTGGTTTGCAGCGGCGGTGACGGGACTCTGGATGAGGTTGTTACCGGTATGATGCGGCGCAAAAAAAGAATTCCGGTGGGATACATCCCTGCCGGTACCACGAATGATTTTGCCAGGAGTCTTTCCATTCCCGGCAATATGATCAAGGCCGCGGAGACGGCTGTGAAGGGAACTCCTTTTCAGACGGATATCGGCGCCTTCAATGACGATACCTTTGTCTACATTGCTGCCTTCGGCATTTTTACCGATGTGTCCTATGAGACGGATCAGCAGATGAAGAATGTCCTGGGCCATATGGCCTATATCCTGGAAGGGGCCAAGAGAGTCGGAACCTACCCTTCTTATCGTTTTTCCATCCGCGCCAACAACATGCTCATCGAGGATGAGTTCCTCTACGGCATGGTGACCAATTCCGTTTCCGTTGGCGGATTCCAGAATATCACCGGGGAGAACGTGGAGCTGGATGACGGACTGTTTGAAGTGACTCTGATCAAAAAGCCCTCCAACGTGGTTGAGCTCAACGAGATCATGGTGGCTCTGGTCAGCGGCAGGATCAATACACATATGATCTACTGCTTCAAGACGCCCCATATTCAGTTTGAGTCCGAGCAGAGTGTTGCCTGGACCCTGGACGGAGAGTTCGGCGGCGAACATAAAAGTGTCACCCTCCATAACAAAAAGAGGGCCCTTTCCCTTATCGTTCCGCCTCAGGCAAATAAGAGAAAAATATAGACAAATTCAAAAATGATATTTCATTTTGGCGATATATCGTGTATAATCGTCACTGTGGTTTGTGATATAATTAAAGAAAGGAAGGTATAAATAATGGCACTTGTTACAACAACTGAAATGTTCAAAAAAGCCTACAATGGCGGTTATGCCATTGGTGCGTTCAACGTGAACAACATGGAGATCGTTCAGGGTATCACGGAGGCAGCTGATGAGCTTAAGAGTCCTGTGATCCTTCAGGTTTCCAAGGGTGCGAGAGCATATGCTAATCACACCTATCTGACCAAGCTGGTTGAGGCTGCTGTAATTGAGCATCCCGACATTCCCATCGCACTTCACCTGGATCATGGTGATACTTTCGAGCTTTGCAAGGACTGCATCGATGGCGGTTTCACTTCCGTTATGATCGACGCTTCCTCCAAGAGCTTCGAGGACAACATCGCTCTGACCAAGCAGGTTGTTGAGTATGCTCACGCTCACGGCGTAGTAGTAGAGGCTGAGCTTGGTACTCTTGCAGGTATCGAGGATGAGGTAGTTGTAGAGGCTGGTAAGGAAGCTTACACCAAGCCCGAAGAGGTTGAGGAGTTTGTAGACAAGACCGGATGTGATTCCCTTGCCATCGCCATCGGTACTTCTCACGGCGCTTACAAGTTCACTGCTGAGCAGTGCACCAGAAACGCAGACGGCATCCTGGTTCCCCCGCCGCTTCGTTTCGACGTACTTGAAGAGTGCATCAAGAGACTGCCCGGATTCCCCATCGTTCTTCACGGTTCTTCTTCCGTTCCCCAGGAGTTCGTAAAGATGGTTAACACCTATGGCGGTAACATGCCGGATGCAGTAGGTATTCCCGAGGAGCAGCTTCGTAAGGCAGCTGAGCTTGCTGTCTGCAAGATCAACATCGACTCCGATATCCGTCTTGCAATGACCGGTAACATCCGCAAGTACTTTGCAGAGCATCCCGATCATTTCGATCCCCGCCAATACCTTAAGCCCGCTCGTCAGGCAGTTAAGGACATGGTATCTCATAAGATCAAGAACGTACTCGGTTCCGACGGCAAGGCCTGAAGATCATTTGAGACTGAATAAAGTAAGCAGAGGCGACCGCAGATTTGCGGTCGCCTTTTTTGTGCATGTCTGCGTTACATTGGGGCTGAAACGACAATCGAGCAGGGGTGTTATTGCCCTGCTCGACTGAAAGGAGATAATGAAAGCTCTTAATCTTTAAAGCTCTTATTTTTGGGAGGAAGCCGGGTGAATAAGCATTCACCCGGCATTTATGAAAAAGTTCAATTAAACGTTTTTATCATCTCGTTATACAAAGTATAGGATTTCTTCTTGTACAAATAATGTTATGTTAATTAAGAATTGTTAAATAAATTGTTAACGAGATGTGAACGTCAGGCTTTTTCAGGCTCCCCGTAGTCCTCTCCGAAGGTATCAACCGTCATGGATGCGATCTTCTGATCCTGCATCGGACGATCCATGTAATCCGTAGCGGTCTCCGCGATCTCATTTACAACCTCCATACCCTCGATCACCTTACCGAAGGCGGCGTAGGAGCCGTCCAGATGGGGTGAGGTCTTGTGCATGATGAAGAACTGGCTTCCCGCGGAATCGGGATGCTGGGCCCTTGCCATGGAAAGAACACCCTCGGTATGCTTCAGATCGTTGGCAAAGCCGTTTTGGGAAAACTCACCGGGAATGGAGTAGCCCGGACCGCCGGTTCCGTTGCCGTCGGGGCAGCCGCCCTGGATCATGAAACCGCGGATGACTCTGTGAAAAATGAGTCCGTCATAGAAGCCTTTTTGGATCAGGCTGATGAAGTTGGTAACGCTGTTCGGTGCGATCTCGGGATAGAGCTCAGCCTTGATCACGCCGCCGTTTTCCATGGTGATGATAACGATGGGATTTTGTGCCATAAGTGTAACCTCCGTTTTTTTCTAACAGTTTACCACAATTACGTTAAATGTAATAAAAAAAGTGAAAAAATTTGTGCATTTAGCTTAAAATTATGTGATGTCACACAGGTCTAATTCTGTTATACTAATATAGTGTTGGGTATCGTTTTTCCAAGCACCTTAAGATTATCATTTAAGGGGGACAGAGTATGTCTAAATTTGTGTATCGTTTTGAAGAAGGAAACGCAAACATGCGGGAGCTTTTGGGCGGCAAGGGTGCCAACCTGGCAGAGATGACCAATCTTGGTCTGCCTATCCCTCAGGGCTTTACCGTTACTACCGAGGCCTGCACCGATTATTACCGGCAGGGCAAGAAGATATCCGAAGAGATCCAGAAACAGATCTTCGACGAACTCGAGGTATTGGAAGGTAAGCAGAATAAGAAGTTCGGTGATACCGAGAATCCGCTTCTGGTATCGGTTCGTTCCGGCGCAAGAGCATCCATGCCCGGTATGATGGATACGATCCTGAACCTGGGTCTGAATGATGTATCCGTAGAGGGCTTTGCAAGAAAGACCGATAATGCAAGATTCGCATATGATTCCTATCGTCGTTTTATCCAGATGTTCTCTGACGTGGTTATGGAGGTTCCCAAGTCACTGTTTGAGCGTGTGCTGGATGAGATCAAGGAAGCCAAGGGCGTACAGTATGATATGGATTTGACGGCCGATGATCTGAAAGAGGTTATCGCTAAGTTCAAGAGCATTTACAAAGACAAGATGGGTGAGGATTTCCCTCAGGATCCCAAGGTTCAGCTGATGGAGGCTGTCAAAGCCGTATTCCGTTCCTGGGACAACGAGCGTGCCATCGTTTACCGTCGTATGAACGACATCCCCGGCGACTGGGGTACCGCAGTAAACGTTCAGTCCATGGTATTCGGTAACATGGGCAACACCTCCGGTACCGGCGTAGCCTTTACCCGTAATCCCGCTACCGGCGAGAAGGGTATCTTCGGTGAGTACCTGATCAATGCACAGGGCGAGGATGTTGTGGCAGGTATCCGTACACCCCAGCCCATCACCAAACTGGAAGAGGATCTTCCCGAGTGCTTTGCGAAATTCATGGAGATCGCAAATACCCTCGAGGAGCATTACAGAGATATGCAGGATATGGAGTTCACCATCGAGGAAGGCAAGCTGTACTTCCTGCAGACCAGAAGCGGTAAGAGAACCGCTCAGGCTGCTCTTCAGATCGCCTGCGACCTTGTAGATGAAGGTAAGATCACGGAGGAAGAAGCAGTTCTTCGTATCGAGGCCAAGTCCCTGGATCAGTTGCTGCATCCCACCTTCGATCCCGAAGCTCTGGCTAACGGCGAGTGCATCGGACAGGCGCTTCCCGCTTCTCCCGGTGCTGCTGCAGGTAAGGTTTACTTCACGGCAGAGGATGCCAAGAACGCCCATGAAAGCAGAGGCGAGAGAACCATCCTGGTTCGTCTGGAGACCTCTCCCGAGGATATTGAGGGTATGCATGCATCCGAAGGTGTCCTGACCGTTCGAGGCGGTATGACCTCTCACGCAGCCGTTGTTGCCCGCGGTATGGGAACCTGCTGTGTATCCGGTTGCGGCGATATCTCCATCAGTGAGGATGACAAGGTATTCGAGCTTGGTGGCAAGACGATCCACCAGGGTGATTATATTTCCCTTGACGGTTCCACCGGTAAGATCTACTACGGTGACATCAAGACCGTTGAGGCTTCCGTTTCCGGTAACTTCGGACGGATCATGGAGTGGGCTGACAAGTTCCGCAAGCTGAAGGTTCGTACCAATGCGGATACGCCTCAGGATGCTGCCAATGCAATTCGCTATGGTGCAGAGGGTATCGGCCTTTGCCGTACGGAGCATATGTTCTTCAATCCGGATCGTATCCCGAAGATCCGTCAGATGATCCTCTCCCAGACCGTGGAGCAGAGAGAAAAGGCACTCAACGCGCTGATCCCCTTCCAGAAGGGCGACTTCAAGGCGCTTTACGAGACCATGGAAGGACGGCCGGTTACCATCCGTTTCTTAGATCCGCCGCTGCATGAGTTCGTTCCCAACGATCCCGCAGATATCGACGATCTGGCAGTACAGATGATGATGACCGCTGAGCAGGTTCAGGAGATCTGTGATTCCCTGCATGAGTTCAACCCCATGATGGGTCACCGCGGATGCCGTCTTGCAGTCACCTATCCCGAGATCGCAAGGATGCAGACCAGAGCCGTTATGGAAGCTGCTATCGAGGTTAAGGCCGAGAAGGGTTATGATATCGTTCCCGAGATCATGATCCCGCTGGTAGGCGAGAAGAAAGAGCTGAAGTATGTTAAGGACGTGGTTGTTGAGACCGCTGAGCTTGTTAAGCAGGAAATGAACTCCGATATCGAGTATCATATCGGTACCATGATCGAGATCCCCAGAGCTGCCCTTCTGGCAGACGAGATCGCTGAGGAAGCTGAGTTCTTCTCCTTCGGTACCAATGACCTGACCCAGATGACCTTCGGATTCTCCCGTGATGATGCAGGCAAGTTCCTGGAAGAGTACTACAAGAAGAAGATCTATGAGTCCGATCCTTTTGCAAGACTGGATCAGAACGGTGTGGGACAGCTGGTTGCCATGGCAGCAAGGAAGGGCCGCAAGGTTCGTCCCGACATCAAGCTGGGCATCTGCGGCGAGCACGGCGGAGATCCTTCTTCCGTTGAGTTCTGCCACAAGGTAGGTCTGACCTATGTTTCCTGTTCGCCTTTCCGTGTACCCATTGCAAGGCTGGCAGCGGCACAGGCAGCCATCAATGAGAAGAATGCCAAGAAGTCCATTCTGGATGATGAGCTCAAGGAAGGTCTGAAGGATGCGGCTGATAAGGCTGCAGCAGTTGCCAAGGATCTGGCACAGGCAGGTACCGAGGCGGCTAAGGCAGGTCTTGCAGGACTGAAGGCCGGTATTGAAGAGGCTAAGAAGGCCTACAATGCTTCCAAGTAAAAAGTTTAAATGAACAGTATCAGACAGGGCGACGTGAGCATCGCCCTGTCTTTGTTTGAAGAGTCTCATGGCATTATCGGAAAAACTCAAAGAATTACTGCAGCCATTGCAGAACGGATATAAGGCGCTTCGGGCTGAGGGGGGTCTTTCCACCCGCAGTGTGGAGGAGTATGCCTATAAATACAGTTCCATTGTCAAAGCCCGGATGAGTGCCATTGAGCTGCAGCAGCAGACAGAGGGAATGGAATACAGGCAGTGTGATTTCATGCTGGGCTGTCTGGAAAATGGCTGGACTGTGGGAGATATGGAGTTTCTGTCCAATCTTTTTGAGGCTGTGGGAACCATGCAGCCGGAAAACCGGGCAGGTCTTTCCCTGATCGGCCGGATCCGGGACAAAAAGATCGAAACCATGGATGACAGGTATACGGCCCTGCTGGATATCTCCAAATTCTTCTCGAAACAGTGGCAGTTCAAAACATTTCCTCAGTCGCTTTATGATCAGCTGAACGAGGTGCTGGGAGCCAGGCCCAACTATGGCGAGTATCCGGAGGATGAGGAGCTGAAGGAAAACTCCCGAAAGGCAGGAGACTTTGATTCCAAAGTTATGGTGGAAAAGGGTCAGAGGCTGGAGGTCCGCAAGTCCCTGTTTCTGGAGGCGGAGCTTCACGAAAAACGTTCCGAAGAGGAAAAACAGAAGATCCGGAATCTCCCCACCTATGTCATGAGCCGGATGACGGATGAGCAGATCGAGAACACGAAGAAAAACCGCGGGCAGCGGGAGCGTGGTATTGAGAAAAATAACCGCCAGGTCATCAAGGAGGTATACGGAGAGGAGATCTATGATCTCATAGATGAAAAGCATAAGGGCAGCGAGCAGGAACGGCGGGTGAATATCCACCATGCCCGGGGAAACCGCCTTGCCTACGAAGGTCATCATGTCATTGAGTTTGATCTGGCGGGGACAGGCTATGCCATGCCCCGGCGGGAGCATATGGGCCAGCACGGAAAGAGGGAAGTTAAGGAGCTGACAAAGGAAGAGATCTCCCAAAGCCTGGATGATGCTTACGGCAAGATATTGATCGATGAAACCGGAAAGGAGTATTCCGGTATCCGGTATAAATCCAAGGACCTTACACTGGAAAACGGGAAAACCGTGAACAAGACCCGTTTTGTGCTGGAAGGACCGAACCTGGTAAATATCGGCGACTACAGTATTGAGAATACCAGAGTATACGTCAGGAATCTGGCAAAAAAGATCCTGACGGAGCATTTTGATAAGTGGGCCAAAGGAGAAGGTCAGCCGGAGCCCATCTATCTGCTGATCACCGGTCACAGCAGAGGCGCGGTCTCGGCGGGAGAAAGTGTCCATTACATCCACCGCTGGATGCAGGACTATGTCAAAGAGCATAAAAAGGAAAACCCCGCCTGCGAGAAATATCTTGAATATGTGCAGATGGAGCTGTTTGACCGGGATGCGGTTCCCGGAGCCGGAACGGCGCTTCTCCTGGGCAAAAATGATCTGCGGGGGATCCCGAACCTGAACGCCACGGTGTTTTGCTCCATGGCCCAGGATCATACGGATTTCGTTTTTCCGCTGCAAAGGGTCCGGGGCGCCAGAAGGATCATCATTTCCACCACGGATCACAGCATGGAGCTGGCCAATATCGATCTGTCCCAGAAAGAGATCAGGGAGGATGCCAAAGCCCATCAGACAGGCTTCTATAATGCGGAAAACGGGGAATACTACCGCGGCAGCGGTATCTCCGAGATGCCCGACGGCGTCTATATCACCGATGAAAGATACAATACCATCCGTATCACCGGCTACAGCCAGCTGGGGAAACTGGTGGACACCGTGTACGGAGACAGATCGAAGCAAAAGGAAAGAGTGGAAGTGATCCACAAGATGGTGCGGGACTGGTTTCTGGATAATACCCTTCAGATCTCCTTCACCGGCGAGGGCGAATATGAAAAGGCAAAAAACAAGTCCTTAAATACGATGGAGAAGATCTTAAGCAACCCTGCCTCAAGGCTGGGTCCCGTAAAGGTGGAGATCCTGAAGCTGGATCGTCTGATGCATTCCGATGCTTCCGATGAGAAGATCGCAGAGCAGAATAAAAAGCTCATCGAAGTATGTCGGAGCTATATGAAGAAGACCAGGATCCCCGCCACGGGAGACCGGGCGGAAAAGATGAATCTGGTCAGCGATCTTTTATCCTTTGCCATGCGGGAAAACAATTATTTTGCCAAAGGCCCGGAGCCTGTCAAAACCCCTGATAAAAAGGGCTATACAGACAGACAGCTGGAGAGGGAGGAAAAGCGGAAGGCAGCGGACGAAGAGTTAAAAAGCACCATCGACGTGATCTCGGATTTAAGCCGGAAGACCATGGAATCCGCGGATCAGCTGGCCTCCGGTATGAAAAAGGATCCCGCAGCGGAGCGTTTTTTCATGTCGCTTCAGAAAGGGGCCGGCCTGTCGGGCAGCACGCCGGTAAACCGTATCACTCAGGTGGTCAGGGATATGAAGGAAGCGGCCGATGCTTATTTGAAGGCACATGTAAAAGACAGGGATCCCGGAATGGTGAAGATGAAGCACCAGGCAGAAAAGCTCTCCCAGTTCGCAGATGCCGCCGGAAAGGAAATTGCAAAGAAGACGGAATTTTACGGTGACAGGGAAGAGTCCCCGGATGCACGAATGGAAGAAAGAGCCGCTAAGATCGAACATCTGAAGGCGGTGAAGGCAGCGGGGGGAAAAGAGCCGGATCTGCAGACAAAAGCAAGAGAACGCCTGGAGGAAGCCATCCGGATTGAAACCCGACACTTCGAGAACATAAAGCGGGAAGGGAGAAAAGCCTTTCCCCTGGAAAGCAATCATTTGGCCCTCAGCGCCGCTAAGCTGGTATTTTTGCAGACTGTAAAAAGTGCGGCGGAAAAGGACGGCTACCAAAATGCCGAAGCCATCATGAAAAAGATCTCGGATCACAGAATGCTCCGGATAGCCGCCATGCCCATTGCCGCAAAGAAGGGATTTGCAGCCATGGCGCAAAAGACAGGTGCCTCCAACCTGAAGACAGACTTCGAGAAACTTGACAAAAAGCCTGCACTGGTCAAATAATAGCATAGAGGAGACCGTTATGATATTTCGATGCAAAAGCTGCGGCGGTAACACCGTCTTTTCTCCGGAAAGACAGAAGATGTACTGCCCCTATTGTGAAAGTGAAGAAAACGAAGAGAGCGTGCCTTCCGAGAGCATGTTCAACTGTCCTGCCTGCGGCGGTGAGCTGAAGATCGAGCAGTACAATGCCGCCCTTCGCTGCGAGTATTGCGACAGCTACGTGATCGTGGAGGAGAGGACCAGCGGCGAGTATGAGCCGAAGCTGATCCTGCCTTTTGAGAAAGGCCATAAGGAAGCAGAGGACATTTTGAAAAAAGAGTTCGGCAAGCAGTGTTTTCTTCCGGACGATTTTTTGTCGGATGCAAAGTTGTCTACCATGGAAGGCACCTATGTGCCCTTTTTCCTGTTTGATTTCGACATCCGTTATACCATTCAGGCCACCGGTCACAAGGTAAGAAGCTGGACCAGCGGCAGCTATCATTATACGGAGGATTCCACCTTTGATGTGCGCCGCACCATGCGGGTCCCCATTGAAAAAATGCCCGCCGACGCTTCCTATGCCAAGCCCGATCCCATCATGGATCTGATGGAGCCCTATGACTACGGCAAGCTTCAGCCCTTCCAGCCCAAGTTCCTTTCCGGCTTTCTGGCTGAGCAGTATAACATGCCAAGCGAAGAGCTTTTGCAGAGGGCCATCGCCAAAGGCCGTGAGGATGCCAAGAGCATCACGGAGCAGACTATCACGGGTTATGCGTCCATGACCAACCGAAACGACGGCTGCAGCTATAAACACAAGGATACTACATATTCGATGTTCCCGGTGTGGACTTACTATTACAAATATCACGATAAGACCTATCCCTTCTACATCAATGGTCAGACCGGTAAGATGGTGGGTACGCCGCCCCGGTCGGTGATCAAGATGCTGATCTATTCCGCAACGGTATTTACGGGGATCCTCAGTCTCCTGGCCATGTGGAATATCGTGATCTCCAGTCTGTAAATGTAAAGTATCCCATAAGAAAGGGAAGTCGGAAATGAAACTGTATTTTAAACACTTTAAGATATTTTTTATCCTGCTGATCGTCTGCGGTGTGATCACGGGTATCGTGGCGGCAACGCTGGGCAGCAGAGAAAAGCCCGAGATCGTCAGGACCAATAAGGAATGCCTGCAGACGGCGAGAGTCTTCGACTACGGCGAGCTTCTTACAGATGAAGAGGAGGCCAAGCTGGAAGCACAGATCGCAAAGAGGCAGGATGAATGTGCCTGTGACATCATCCTGGTCACACTGAACAGAGAGATCACGGGACAGTGGACCGGGCTCAGAGACTGGGCGGACGATTTTTACGACGAGAATCTCTTCGGCTATGACAAGCCCCACGGAGACGGTATCCTGCTGGTAGATAACTGGTACAGCTTCGGCAATTACAACGGAGATACCTGGCTGTCCACCTCCGGTAAGGCGGAGAGCGGCTATTCCAGCTCCCAGATCGACGATCTGCTGGACGAGGTCTGCTCTATCGTAAACGATGATCCCTACAGGGCTTACAGCCTGTATGTGGATGAGGTGGCAAAGCATCTGACCCCCGGCATAGGGTTTATGAAGGTGCCTGCGGGTATTGCAGTCATCATTGCCCTCATCGTATCGGCCATATACTTTTGCGTGCACTTTTTCAAGGCAGCGGCAAAGGATACCACAACACCCTATACCTACGTGACCAACGGTGCTCCCGAGACCGAGGAGATAAAGGATCTTTTCCTGCACAAAAGTGTTCACAAGACGAAGATCGAAAGCAGCTCCGGCGGTGGCGGCGGAGGCCATCATGTCTCTTCCGGCGGTTTTTCCCACGGCGGCGGAGGCCATCATCACTGAGAGGTAAAATCAGAAAAGAACCACGAGGAAAGAAGTTATGCTGCTTAGTAAGTTTTATCATTCATCCCAGCCCGCTGCGAAGGGCCTTCATATTATGATCGTCGGCTGCGGCAAGGTGGGCGCCACGCTGGTGGAACAGCTGGGCAAGGAAGGTCACGATATCACGGTCATCGATACCGACCCCGATATCATCCAGAGTATGACCAATACCTACGATATCATGGGTATGGTTGGTAACGGCGCCAGCTACAGTGTACAGATCGAAGCGGGTATCGCGGATACGGATCTGTTCATTGCGGTGACGGGTTCCGATGAGCTGAACCTTCTGTGCTGTACCGTAGCCAAGCAGGTTGCGGACTGCGCAGCCATCGCCAGAGTCAGGACTCCCGATTACAGTAAAGAATCGGCCTACCTTCGAGAGAAGCTGGGCCTTGCGCTGATCATCAATCCGGAGCTGGAGGCTGCCATCGAGGCCAGCCGTATCCTGCTTCTGCCCTCTGCACTGGAGGTTGCCTCTTTTGCCCACGGACAGGCGGAGATGGTCAAGTTTAAGATCCCCGAAAACAGCCAGCTGGACGGCCTTTCCCTCATCGATCTGAACCAGAAGGTGGAATCCAATCTGCTGGTCTGCGTAGTGGAAAGAGAGGACAATGTTATCATTCCCTCCGGTCAGTTCGTGCTGCAGAAGGACGATGTCATCTCCTTTGTTTCCACCCCCAAGGTGGCCAAGTCTTTCCTTTCCAAGATCGGATTCAATATCCGTCAGGTGAAAAATGCCATGATCGTGGGCGGTGGCCGTGCTGCCATTTATCTCGGCGATCAGCTGCTGAAAAACGGTATCAACGTCAAGATCATCGAGCAGGATAAAAAGCGCTGTGAGGAGCTGAGCATCCTTCTTCCGAAAGCCATCATCATCAACGGTGACGGCAGCGACGAGGATCTTCTTCGTGAGGAGGGCATCGATTCCGTGGAAGCTTTTATCCCGCTTACGGGTATCGATGAGGAGAACATCATCCTGACTCTGTTTGCCAGACAGTTTTCCAATGCCAAGGTCATCACCAAGATCAACCGCATCAACTTCAAGAGCGTTATCGGCAAGCTGGATCTGGGCAGTATCATGTTCCCCAAATACATCACCTCCGAGGCCATCATTGCCTATGTCCGCGCCATGACCAATACCATCGGCAAGAACAACATCAGGACCCTTTACTATCTTGTGGACCGCAAGGCAGAGGCGCTGGAATTCGAGGTAGAGGAGGAATCCGCCGTCACAGGCGTTCCCCTTATGGACTTAAAGCTCAAGCCCAGCCTTCTGGTCACCTGTATCAACCGCAACGGCAAGATCCTGATCCCCAGCGGTACCGATACCATCTGTGTGGGAGATACGGTTATCGTGGTTACGGTCAATACCGGTTTTAACGATATTCTGGATATACTTTTATAAAAGAGATTTTGGAGCAGAAACATGAATCAATCAATGATACGTTACGTCCTCGGCGGAGTTTTGAAGATCGAAGCCATCTTCCTCGTGCTTCCCTGGCTGGTTGCCATGATCTATCACGAGAATGTAGCGGTCTATTATGTGGCGGTTGCGTCTCTCTGCGGTCTGTTCGGACTGCTGATGACCTATAAAAGACCTAAGAGCTATGTGTTCTATCTGAAGGAAGGCTGTCTTACCACGGCTCTTTCCTGGATCCTTCTGTCCCTGTTCGGGGCCATGCCTTTTTTTGCATCCGGTGAGATCCCCAACTACGGAGATGCTCTGTTTGAGACCATTTCCGGTTTTACCACTACGGGAGCTTCCATCCTGGAGAATGTGGAAGCACTGACCCATGCCTCCCTGTTCTGGCGGTCCTTTACCCACTGGATCGGCGGTATGGGTGTGCTGGTATTTTTGCTGGCTGTCATTCCCATGAGCGGCGGCGGCAGTATGAATCTGATGCGTGCGGAGAGCCCGGGGCCCTCTGTGGGCAAGTTGGTTCCCAAGATCAAGACCACTGCCAGGATCCTGTACATGATCTATTTCTGCATGACACTGGCAGAATTTTTGCTTCTGTTCTTCAGCGGCATGCGAGCCTTTGATGCCATCACCCTTTCCTTCGGTACCGCGGGAACCGGTGGTTTCGGCGTGCTGGCCGATTCCGTTGCAAGCTACACCTATGTGCAAAAATGGATCATCACGGTATTCATGATCCTCTTCGGTGTGAACTTCAACTTCTACTACTACATGATCTTCAGACAGTTCAAAAAAGGCTTTTCCATGGAGGAGGTCCGCTGGTATATCATCATCATCCTGGTGGCCATCGGGATCATCTTTTTTGATATCCGCCATATGTATGGAGGAACCTTTGAAGGCCTTACCGATGCTGCTTTCCAGGTAGGATCCATCATCACCACCACCGGTTTTTCCACCGTGGACTTTGACCTGTGGCCGGGACTGTCCCGGACCATACTGGTGCTTTTGATGTTCATCGGAGCCTGCGCCGGCAGTACCGGCGGCGGTATGAAAGTCTCCCGCGGGATCATCGCCGTTCGCACCATCAAAAAGGAGATGCTCTCCTACATCCATCCGAAGAGTGTCAAGAAGATCAAGTATGAGGATAAGCCCGTTGAGCATGACGTGCTCCGGTCCCTGAACGTATATATCATCACCTATCTTTTCATCTTCTGGATCTCGGTACTACTGATCTCCTTAAATGAGCACGATCTGGTGACGAACTTCACCGCTGTGGCGGCGACTTTCAACAACATAGGACCCGGTCTTTCCCTGGTGGGACCGGCGAGAAATTTCGCCTTCTTCTCCATGCCGGCCAAATGTCTTCTGATGCTGGATATGCTTGCGGGCAGACTTGAGCTCTTCCCCATGCTGATCCTGTTCCATCCTCATATCTGGAAAGAATTCTTTACAAAAAGAGACGACGGAGAATGACAAAAAGCGGCTGTTTGTGATACAATAAAAATAGTCGTTTTGAACCGTTAATACTGCATTGCTGCGGAGGCCGAGAAGGAGAGGTGCCTATGTTTCAAGTGGGAGATTTTGTAGTAAATGCAAGTAACGGCGTATGCCGGATCGAAGACGTGGTGACCATGGAAATGCCCGGTGGCAGAGGTGCAAAGGAGTGCTTTCTGGTGGTACCGCTTGGTGGTAACGCGGCCAAAATGTACGTCCCCGTCGAAAACAAAAAGAATCAGATCCGTTCGATCATGTCCAAGAAGCAGGCAGGAGATCTTCTGGACGACATCACTTCGATCCACGAAGCCTGGATCGAATCCGACAAACTGCGTGAAAAAACATATAAAGAGGCAATCTACAGCTGCGATCCGCGACAGCTGGTAAGCATCCTGCATACCATGTACAACCGTGGTCAGGCGCGTCAGGCTGAGGGGAAAAAGATCACTACCATCGATGAGCGCTATTTCAGGATTGCCGAAAAGAATCTGCTTGAAGAACTGGCTTTTGTTCTGGATCTGGAACCGGAACAGGTCAGGACCATGATCCTGAAGCAGATTAAGAAAGCGAGGAAAAGATAAATGTCATTGTACCTGGTAGATTATGAAAATACAGGCGTCAGGGGGATCGCCGGGATCGAAGGACTTCGGAGCACGGACAGGCTGATCATTTTATACGGCCCCAAAACCGGCTCCGTTCCTTTTGAGGACATGGTCAAGATGACCTCCTCTCCGGCAGCGGTGGAATTCATCCGAACCACCAAGACCGCCAAGAATTACCTGGATTTTCAGCTGACTACCTATCTCGGATATCTGGTGGCACAACGGGCAGCCGAGAAGTATTACATCATCAGCCGTGACAGCGGTTTCGATTCCGTCCTGGATTTCTGGCAGGAGAAGGGCATCCGGATCGAGAGATACGTGAACCTTTCCCTGGAAGCTGTTTCCGAAGCCGATCAGAAGACGGCCAAGAAGACTGCCGGTAAGAAGACCGAGAGCAAGAAGGATAACGGTAAGAAGGAAGGCGGCAAGAAGGAAACCGCCAAGAAGGAAAACAAACCGGAGGGAAAGAGCAGTCCGAAGAAGGACAGCAAACCCGAGAATAAGCCTGATAATAAGCAGGAAGCCAAGAAGGACAATAAGAAAGACAATAAGAAAT
This sequence comes from Lachnospiraceae bacterium, assembly GCA_024693845.1. Taxonomy (GTDB): domain Bacteria; phylum Bacillota; class Clostridia; order Lachnospirales; family Lachnospiraceae; genus RGIG7926. Next base: position 51,677 of record JAILKJ010000063.1, on the reverse strand, counting down.
CCAATGCCAAGGAAGGCAATAAGGAAACCAAGCCGGAGAATAAGGAGAATAAGAACACCGATAAGAAAAATACCGGCAATAAGGAACAGACCGTGCCCGAGTCCATCAAGAAAAAGGTGCGCAATGCCATGAGGGAGGACGGGCTTCAGCCCGGTGCTTATCGCAAGCTCTACACCTGCATGCTTGAGAACGAGGATAAGTCCGGACTGAATACGGCACTGGTACATGCCTTCGGACAGGAGACGGCGAATAAGTATTACAAGCAGATCCTGCCGGCCTTTACGGCATGGCGGAGCCGTGACTGAAGCTTGAAATAAGCGTGTTTTTGCGATATAATTGTTTAGTTAGTCTGTAAACTGACGGAAAGGATCAATTGATATGGAACTGATAAACATAAGAGACCTGTTCAGAAAGCAGGAGGAATTTGCCGGCAAGGAAGTGACCGTCGGCGGTTGGATGAGATCCAAAAGAGACTCCAAGACCTTCGGTTTTCTGGTGATCAACGACGGAACTTTTTTTGAGCCTCTGCAGGTAGTTTATTCGGATGCACTGGCTAACTTTTCTGAGATTTCCAAATGCAACGTGGGAGCAGCCCTGATCGTAAAGGGTATCGTAACGCCCACCCCCGATGCAAAGCAGCCCTTTGAGATCCAGGCAAGTGAAGTACAGATCGAGGGTGCTTCCGATCCGGATTATCCCCTTCAGAAAAAGAGACATTCCTTTGAATACCTTCGGACGGTTTCCCATCTTCGTCCGAGAACCAATACCTTTGAGGCGGTCTTCCGTGTCCGCTCCCTGATCGCTTATGCGATCCACAAGTTCTTCCAGGAGAGAGATTTTGTTTATGTGCATACGCCCCTGATCACCGGCAGCGACTGCGAGGGTGCGGGCGAGATGTTCCAGGTAACGACCCTGGACCTTGACAATATTGAGCGCACTCCCGAAGGAGCCATCGACTACTCCAAGGACTTTTTCGGAAAAGAGACCAACCTTACCGTAAGCGGCCAGCTTAACGGAGAGACCTTTGCACAGGCCTTCAAGAACATCTACACCTTCGGCCCTACCTTCCGTGCGGAGAATTCCAACACCACCCGCCATGCGGCTGAGTTCTGGATGATCGAGCCGGAGATCGCTTTTGCGGATCTGAAGGATGATATGATCCTTGCCGAGAGCATGATCAAATACATCATCAACTATGTGCTGGAGAATGCTCCCGAGGAGATGAACTTCTTCAACCAGTTCGTGGACAAGGGTCTCATCGACAGACTGAAGCATGTGGCTACTTCCGATTTCGGCCACATCACTTATACAGATGCTGTCAAGATCCTGGAGCAGCATAATGATGAGTTTGATTACAAGGTATCCTGGGGTGCGGATCTGCAGACCGAGCACGAGCGCTTCCTGACGGAAAAAGAGTTCGGCAGACCGGTATTCGTAACCGACTATCCCAAGGAGATCAAGGCCTTCTACATGAAGCTGAACGAGGACGGCAAGACCGTGGCAGCCATGGACTGCCTGGTACCCGGCATCGGTGAGATCATCGGCGGCAGCCAGAGGGAGGACAACTACGACCTTCTGCTGACCAGGATGAAGGAGTGCAACCTGAATCCCGAGGATTACGGATTCTATCTGGATCTTCGCAAATACGGCTCCACCCGTCACGCAGGTTTCGGCCTCGGCTTCGAGCGCTGCGTAATGTATCTGACCGGTATGAGCAACATCCGTGATGTGATCCCGTTCCCCAGAACGGTTAAGAACTGCGATTTGTAGGATACGGCAGACCAGATTGGGAGTGTGGTGCAAGCTTGCTTGTAACCACACGAAGCAATATGGGATGCTAAGGGACATGAGGAAAAAAGTACGGCGACAAAGGAGCCGGACGATTTCCGAATGTTCCGTAGGATTGCGAGAGTGCGAAGCACGGAGCAATCCGTATCCGAATATATAAGAGGAGGACAACATGAGCACTATTTTCATTCCGGAGGGATATAAATCCTCTCTGGGAATAAAGGAAACGGAGAAAGCCATCAAGCGTGTCAAAGACTTTTTCCAGAGAGAACTGATCACCCAGCTGAACCTGTCCCGTGTATCGGCACCCTTGTTTGTGGAGCCGGAGTCGGGTCTGAATGATAACTTAAACGGCGTGGAAAGACCCGTTACCTTCGGTATCAAGGAGCAGGGGGAGAAGCAGGCTGAGATCGTACACTCCCTTGCCAAGTGGAAGAGAATGGCCCTGGGTAAATACGGTTTCGGCGTAGGCGAAGGTCTTTACACCGACATGAACGCCATCCGCAGGGATGAAGATACCGACAATATCCATTCGATCTACGTGGATCAGTGGGATTGGGAAAAAGTGATCGAGAAGGAAGATCGCAACGAGGAAACTCTTAAGAGTGTTGTGAAATCCGTATACGAGGCCCTTCGCGTCACAGAGAAGTTCATGGCAAACGAATACAACTATGTGGAGTGCTTCCTTCCCGAGGAGATCACTTTTATCACCTCCCAGGAGCTTTTGGACCGCTATCCCGATCTGACCGTGAAAGAGAGGGAAAAAGAGGCCGCCAAAGAATACGGCGCCATCTTCCTGATGCAGATCGGTGACAAGCTCTCCAATGGCGAGCCCCATGACGGACGTGCACCGGATTATGATGACTGGAAACTGAACGGTGATATCATTGTTTACTATCCCGTTCTTGACATTGCACTGGAGCTTTCCTCCATGGGTATCCGTGTGGATGAGGATTCCCTGAAGGAGCAGCTTGATAAGGCGGGATGTCCCGAGAGAGCACAGCTGCCCTTCCAGAAGGCGCTGCTGGAGCGTAAGCTTCCTTACACCATCGGCGGCGGTATCGGCCAATCCCGTATCTGCATGTTCTTTCTTCGTAAGGCCCATCTGGGTGAGGTTCAGTCCTCCATTTGGCCCCAGAAGGATGTGGAATATGCTCAGGAACGCGGCGTAATGTTTTTATAAAGTTAGCGGAGGCAAACTATGGCAATCCTGGTTACCGGAGGCGCCGGCTTCATCGGCAGCCACACGACAGTCGAACTTTTGAACGCAGGCTATGACGTTGTGGTCATGGATAACCTGTCCAATTCCAGCGCGGCATCATTGGACCGCGTAAAGGAGATCACGGGTAAGGAGGTTCGTTTTTATCAGACAGACCTGCTGGACCGCAAAGGCACGCAGAAGATCTTCGATGAGAACAGCATCGATTCCGTGATCCATTTTGCGGGGCTGAAAGCTGTGGGCGAGTCCGTGGCAAAGCCCTGGGAATACTACAATAACAATATCGCGGGCTCCCTGGTGTTATTTGACGTGATGCGCAGTAATGGATGCAAGAACATCATCTTTTCTTCTTCCGCTACGGTATACGGAACACCGGCCGAGATCCCGGTTACGGAGAGCTGCCCCAAGGGTGAGATCACCAATCCCTACGGACAGACCAAGAGCATGCTGGAGCAGATCCTGACGGATATCCAGAAGGCGGATCCCGAATGGAACGTGATCCTGCTCCGTTACTTTAATCCCATCGGTGCCCATGAGAGCGGCAGGATCGGAGAGAATCCCAACGGCATTCCTAACAATCTGATGCCCTATATCACACAGGTGGCAGTGGGCAAACTTCCGCAGCTGGGTGTGTTCGGCAATGACTACGACACACCGGACGGAACAGGCGTCAGAGACTACATCCATGTAGTGGATCTGGCTATCGGCCATGTTAAGAGTGTCGCCAAGCTTGCGGAGAACCCCGGACTTAAGATCTACAATCTGGGTACGGGAACGGGATACAGCGTATTGGATATCATTCACAATTTCGAAGAGGCAACAGGTGTGAAGATCCCTTATGAGATCAAACCCAGAAGAGCCGGTGATATCGCGACCAACTATGCAGACCCGTCTCTTGCGGCAAAGGAACTGGGCTGGAAGGCCGAGCGCGACATCCGGAAGATGTGTGAGGATGCCTGGAGATGGCAGAAGAACAATCCCAAGGGATTTGAGGACTGATCATGTTTCGCTTGTGGGCCAAGGCATTTAAGGACGGAAGGATGATCGCTGATACGGTCATTGAAGATGATTCCCATCAGCGCAGAACGCAGAAGGTCTTTGCTACCGTGGAAAAGGCCTGCCGGCAGTTTGATCTTGCCCAGCCCATCTGGCTGGATAAGACGGTTAGGGAGTTTCAGCTCCACAGCAAGACCCGGTTCTATCAGGACCATTTCATAGAAGAGCTGGCGTTTGATTTTTTGGAGATCGAGGTTCTGGAGGATGACTGACATCCGGTCCGGTTGATCCGGTAACGGTGTACTAAAGAACCTGAGAGGAATAAAAATGGAATATATACCTGAGATGAAAGATGATGTCGATAGTTGGCAGGAGGTTCAGCTGGTGTATTCTTCCGCATTGAAGGAGATCGGCACCAAGCTGGAGATACTCAACGACGAGTTCGCCCATGTTCATCAGTACAACCCCATAGAGCATATCAAATCCAGAATCAAATCCTCGGAGAGTATTGTCAAAAAGCTTCGTAAGAACGGATACGAGACCACCATCCCCAACATGGTCAAGTATGTAAACGACATTGCCGGTATCCGGGTGATCTGTTCCTTTACTTCGGATATCTACAGGATCGCCGAGATGCTCATCAACCAGAGCGATATTAAGGTGGTATCCGTTAAGGATTATATTTTGAATCCCAAGGACAGCGGCTATAAGAGCTATCACCTCATCGTTACGGTGCCCGTATTTTTATCCGACCGGATCCTGGACGTGAAGGTGGAGATCCAGATCCGTACCGTAGCCATGGATTTCTGGGCTTCCCTGGAGCATAAGATCCACTATAAGTTTGAAGGTAATGCGCCGGAGCATATCAAACGTGAGCTGGTGGAGTGTGCCATGATGGTATCTGACCTTGATGCGAAGATGCTGTCCCTGAATGAAGAAATACAGAGCCTAAAATGAGGAGTGCCGCGGAACCTTTCGGCCCCGCGGCTATTATGAAAAAAATATCTTTGAGTAGTTCGTAAAAAGAGGACTTGTTTAACTTGAATACATCGTATCAAACGGATATGAATAAAATATGAACAGGTTGTAAATATTAAGTAAATGTAGACAAAATGCGAAAACGATTAAGCTGTTTCTTTGTGCAAGATGCACAAAAAGGAGGGTGACGCATGGATAATTTTATGGACAAGCTTTCGAACAGATTTCACGCAGGCGAGCTGATCCGCGCCAACGGAGAGGCTGAGGCCAAGCAGATGCAGAAGCTTAAAGCGCAGAATGAAGAGCAGGCACAGGTTTTGTCCGAGGTGCGCCGCCTGAATCTGAAGACCGCTGAGATCAGTGAACAGATCTCCCAGATGGCAGCTCTTTCCATTGAGAAGCTGGAAGAATACGATACCGTGCGTAAGGCCGAGCCCGAAAAGGCAGCGGAGAACGCCGGTGATATCGCTGAGGGCACAGGCTGGGAGCTGGAAATGTATCAGGGCATGAGCCAGCTTCACATCGAACTGCAGAATGTGGAGAATCTGGAAAGCTCTCTTATGGCCTTCCAGGAAACCCAGACCGAATACAATAACAAGTTCACCGAAATGATGAACCAGGCTATCGAAGCCCAGAACCGTCCCAGCAGCTGGCAGACTGAGGTTTGGCAGAGCATGTCCCTGATGCAGCAGCAGCTGCAGAATGTGGAGCAGCTGGCAGGTTCCCAGGCCAGCATGCAGGAACAGCTTCATGCAGAGCAGAGCGATTTCCATAAGAAGATGGAAGTAACAGGTCAGGATGTTCTGCAGAAGATCGAAGACCTCAAGAAAGAAAACGACGAAAGCTACGAACAGCAGACCCAGCGCCTTTTGGGCAAGCTCCGGGAGACGGAGAGCAGCACCCAGAAAATGCTGGAACAGCTTACGGAGAGCACCAAGCCATCTGAGAAGCCTGCTTTTGTATATGAGATCGAAGCGATCCTCAGCGAGATCGAGAACAACCTGGCTACAAGCAGGAAGGATCTTTCGGAACAGATCGGCTCCGTTGCGGCCAGTGTTTCCGATGCGGACCGCAGTAACCTGAAAAATGAGATCGCCCAGTCCATCCGCTCCGAGAACGAGAGCATCCAGCAGACCCTGAATCAGGTGAAGGAGCTGGTTGTGGGCCTGAGGGTCTATGTAGATGAAGTGGAAAAACGCACCGAGGACTTTGTGCACAAGGAGGACGTTAAGGTATACCGGAATGTCCAGAACGTGGTCATGGAGACCGTCAGTGCACGCAGCAGGGATATCTCCGACCGTCTGGACGGCGTGGAGAAGCGAGTGGAAGGCATGAAGGGCATTAAGCCCCTTCTGATCTTTACCTGTCTGTTCTCCCTGGCATCCCTTGCCCTTTCCGTTTTACAGATGCTTGGAATTCTGAATCTATGAATTATCTGACCAGATACCATAAGGCACTTGCCTATACGCGAATGAAAACAGAGGCTATGATCGTGATCTTAGCCCTGTTTTTGTTACCCGGGTTTACTCCCTGGAAAGGCGGTCAGGAGAATGTGTTTGAGGTAATGGTTTCCGGTCAGACGGTGGGACGGCTCAGAAACCCGGATCAGGCCCGGGAGATCCTGAGGCAGGCCCACCTAAACGCCGCAAAAGACTGCGAGGGGATCCTGCTGACGGATCCCTCTTTATATGTGGAGCCGAGGGTGGATGATTTCGCCCATTTCACCGATCCGGAGGAGATGCAAAGGAATATGGAGCAGGTTTTAAAGGACAGCGCCATCAACACGGATAAGCCCGCCTATTCCGTTAAGGTGGGTCAGACCATGGTCAATGTCAAGACCCTGGATAATGCCCGGGACGTCCTTCAGGCGGCCATCAATGTTTATCAGGAAAAAGAGGATTTCAAGGTTCAGCTCGTACCCGACAGCGGCCGGCAGATCAACGTACTGACGGCGGATACCGTATCGGCCGAGGCAGCGGCAAAGGATGAAAAAGCCGTACTTACCGTGGGCAGCGGCGAGGGTATCGATCCCGAGAATACCGACGGGATCTCCGGTGGCGTTGGTTTTGATGCCTTTGATTACGGCCTTAAGGACCTGCGTTTTGCGGGTAAGGTCGAGGTTGTGGAGTCCTATCTTTCCGAGGATCAGCTCTCGGATTCCGATCAGGCTTTGCAGATGCTGACGGTGCCCATGCAGGAGCAGAAGATCTACAAGGTCCAGCCCGGCGATACCCTTTCCGAGATCGCCATCGATACCCAGACACCCCTGGATACCCTCATTGCCTTAAACGAGAGTCTGGAGGATGAGAATTCCACCATCAAGGCAGATCAGGAACTGATCATCACCTCCCCCGTTCCGCCCCTTTCCATTGACAGGGAAGAGGAGCAGTACTATGAGGAGGACTACGAGGCTGAGATAGAGTATATCTATAACGATGACTGGTATACCACGGATAAAGAGGTGCGGCAGGCGCCCTCCGCAGGCCATCGCAAGGTGGCTGCCAAAAAGCTTTATCGCAACGATAAGGAGCTGGAGACCCAGATCCTGATGCAGGAGGTGACCTATCCTGCGGTTCCCAAGATCGTCGAAGTGGGAACCAAGGTTCCGCCCACCTATATCAAGCCCATCTCCGGCGGCCGGATCTCCTCGCCCTTCGGACGGAGAAAAGCGCCCAAGAAGGGAGCTTCCACCTATCATAAGGGAATCGACTGGGCAACGCCTGTGGGTACGGCTGTTGTGGCTTCCAGCGGTGGTGTGGTTGAACGTGCCGGCTGGGGTAGCGGCTACGGATACGTGGTCTACATCAGTCACGCAGACGGAAGACAGACCCGGTACGGACACCTGAGCAAGGTGCTCGTCAAGCCCGGTGAGAGGGTTTCCCAGGGTCAGAAGATAGCCCTTTCCGGTAACACGGGACGAAGCACGGGACCCCATATCCACTTTGAACTTTTGATCAACGGAACGGCGGTAGATCCTTTGAAATACCTTAACTAAGCCTATATCTAGAAAGAATTTATTTACAAACACATATACTTGGGTATATAATGTAACAGATATTGAGATAACCCAAAGAGGTGCAACATGGAACAATACGTGATCAAGGGGGGGAACCCTCTTGTCGGCGAGGTGGAGATCGGCGGAGCCAAGAACGCCGCGCTGGCCATCCTTGCGGCTTCCGTCATGACAGATGAAACGGTTACCATCGAGAATCTGCCTGACGTAAGAGACATCAACGTGCTTCTCCAGGCTATGGAGGAGATCGGCGTTAAGATCGACCGCAAAGACCGACATACCGTAGTGATCAACGCATCAGGTATCCAGACACTACTGGTGGAGAATGAATATATCAAGAAGATCAGAGCATCCTATTATCTTTTAGGCGCTCTGCTCGGTAAATATAAGAAGGCGGAAGTGGCGCTTCCCGGCGGCTGCAACATCGGCTCCCGTCCCATTGACCAGCATATCAAGGGATTCAGGGCACTGGGCGCAAATGTCAGGATCGCACACGGAAGAGTCATCGCAGAGGCCAACAAGCTCAGCGGCAGACATATCTACATGGATGTGGTCACCGTGGGAGCTACCATCAACATCATGATGGCAGCGGCTCTTGCCGAGGGCAGGACCATCATCGAGAATGCGGCCAAGGAGCCTCATGTGGTAGACCTGGCTAACTTTTTGAACAGTATGGGAGCCAATATCAAGGGCGCAGGTACGGATGTGATCCGTATCCGCGGCGTGGAGAAGCTCCATAAAACCGAATACTCCGTTATCCCCGATCAGATCGAAGCCGGAACCTTCATGTTTGCGGCAGCGGCAACCAGGGGAGATGTAACGGTAAGGAACGTGATCCCCAAGCATTTGGAGTCCATTACCGCCAAGCTTATCGAGCTGGGCTGCGAGGTGGAGGAATCGGATGATGAGGTAAGAGTTGTATCCTCGGGTCCTTTATCCCACACCCACGTTAAGACGCTGGCATATCCCGGATTTCCCACGGATATGCAGCCTCAGATCACTACAACGCTGGCACTTTCCGAAGGAACCAGCATCGTAACGGAAAGCATATTTGAGAACCGTTTCAAGTATGTGGATGAGTTGGCCAAGATGGGTGCCAACATTAAAGTGGAAGGTAATACGGCCATCATTGACGGCGTATTGAAATATACAGGTGCCAGGATCTCGGCACCGGACCTGAGAGCGGGAGCGGCCCTTGTGATCGCGGGCCTGGCCGCAGAGGGCATCACGGTAGTGGATGATATCTACTACATAGAGAGAGGATATGAAGATTTCGATGCGAAGCTTCGGGGACTCGGAGCTCAGATCGAAAAAGCGGAATCCGAAAAAGACATTAAAAAATTTCAATTAAAGACCGGCTGATAAGCCGGTCTTTTGTTATTCTTACATATTCTTAAATTGCAGATCTTACAATCCATTTCTTATACGAAGCACTCGATGGAAACATCCTTTTCCTTTGACAGATCGATGAACTTGCTTCCGCACTGTACCATGGGCTTGGACAGGTGCTGCTTGTTGATATAAACGATATCACCGATCAGTCCGTTGGTCAGCTTGACCCGGTTGTTGATGAAGGTCATGACCACGTTCTCCAGGAAGCAGAGGATGTATTCCGCTTCGTAGCACTGCAGTCCTTCCTTCTCAAAGATCTCCACAACGGTGAAGGGACACATGGGTCCGCGGTATACTCTGGCTGCGGTCATGGCATCATATACATCGGCGATGGCCACGATCTTGGCGAACTTGTCGATCTGGGATCCCGGGATGCCCAGCGGGTAACCGCTGCCGTCGCATTTCTCATGATGCATCAGAGCGGCATTCTTGATATGATCATCCACATCCTGGTTCTGCAGCAGCTGGAATCCTGCTACTGTGTGGTTCTTCATGATCTTATATTCCTCATCCGTCAGCTTATCCGGCTTCTTGGTGATGGAATCGGGTATCGTCAGCTTTCCGATATCATGGAACAGTCCGCAGACGGTAGCCAGCTTCTGATCTTCAGGGGAAAAGTGCAGCCATCCGGCCAGTACGTTGGAGATCAGTGCCACGTTCAGGCTGTGTGCATAGGTTAGGTCGTCGTACTGACGCATATTCTGAAGGATATGGAAAAATCCGTGGCTGGAATTCTTCTCCATATCGAACATATCGATGGTATTGTGGAACACCTCATTGACATCGATGGGCTCGCCCTGTTCGATGATGGCGTTCATGGAACTCTTGAATCCGTCTATGGCCTCATCAAAATTGGCCTGGAATTCAACAAACTCCGGGCTGGACTTGATGATCTCGGAATAGGACAGACCTTCGGGTTCTTCCTCGCCGACCTCTACTTCGGAGGCGGGAGTGATCTTGGAGGTTGCGGTGTTCGACTTTCGTGCCTCCGTTTCAATCTCATCGATTCGAACGTTCAGCACCGAATAAAGCTCAAGCTTTGCAATGAGCTTATCCGTCAGGGTCGTGTTCTTGGGAACGATCAGCTGATTGTTCGGCGTATAGACATCCTCGGAGGTGACCATACCCGGGACGAGATTGGTCAGCGGAACCCTCTTCATTCTGGGGTTTGCCGGTCTAACGGAATAACTTTTCATACTTTCCCTCAGATTAACGGTTTGCAGGTAAAGGGCATAATAACCCAACTGTCAGTATTAACCAGTTACAGTATATTGAAAATACGTAAAAATGTCAATCTGTGTTGACGAAGAGCGGGGTGTGGGGTATAGTAACAATGTAGCCAATTGAATAGGCCTGTAAACTCTTATTCAGAGTGGTGGAGGTACATAGGACCTGTGAAGCCACGGCAACCCCCGAAAGGGAAGGTGCCACCCTGAGCGATGTGTTAGCAAGTGCTTACTTTAAAACATCGAACAATAAGAGGATCATTCGTCAGTTGTGGTCCGCTTATTGCGGGCCGTTTTTCATGTAAAGGAGAAAAAAATGGAGAAGAGACTTTTTACTTCCGAGTCAGTAACAGAAGGGCATCCCGACAAGGTATGTGATGCCATTTCCGATGCCGTTCTCGATGCCTGCATGGCCGAGGACCCCATGAGCCGTGTAGCCTGTGAGGTAGCGGTATGTACCGGCTTTACCCTTGTGACCGGTGAGATCACCACCAAGGCTAAGCTGGATATTCCTTCCATCGTCCGCGAGACCATCCGGGAGATTGGATATGTGGGCGGCGATATGGGATTTGATGCGGATGGCAGTGCCGTATTCGTATCCATCGATCAGCAGTCTCCCGATATTGCCATGGGTGTTGACAAAGCCCTGGAAGCAAGGGAAAACAAGATGAGCGATGAGCAGATCGAAGCCATCGGTGCCGGTGACCAGGGCATGATGTTCGGTTATGCCACCAATGAGACCGAGGAGCTGATGCCTTATCCCATATGGCTGGCACACAAGCTTGCCCTGAAGCTTTCCGAGGTAAGGAAGGACAATACCATTTCCTATCTTCGTCCCGACGGTAAGACCCAGGTTTCCGTGGAATATGATGAGAACGGTAAACCCTTCCGTCTTGAGGCGGTTGTGCTTTCCACCCAGCACACCCCCGATGTGACCCAGGAGCAGATCCACGAGGATATTAAGAAGTATGTTTTCGATCCCGTTCTCCCTAAGGAGATGGTCGATGAGAATACCAAGTTCTTCATCAATCCTACCGGACGCTTCGTCATCGGCGGACCTCACGGTGATGCAGGTCTTACGGGCCGCAAGATCATCGTGGACACCTACGGCGGATATGCCCGTCACGGCGGCGGTGCTTTTTCCGGAAAGGATTGCACCAAGGTGGACAGAAGTGCAGCCTATGCTGCCCGTTATGCAGCCAAAAATGTGGTTGCGGCAGGACTGGCTGACAAATGTGAGATCCAGCTTTCCTACGCCATCGGTGTGGCACAGCCTACTTCCATCATGGTAGATACTTTCGGTACCGGCAAAGTGAGCGATGAGAAACTGGTGGAGATCCTTCGAAATAACTTTGATTTCCGTCCCGCAGGTATCATCAAAATGCTGGACCTGCGCAGACCGATCTACCGCAAGACGGCTGCCTACGGTCATTTCGGCCGTACCGATATCCAGCTACCCTGGGAGAAGACGGATAAGGCCGATGCGTTGAAGTCTGAGGCTGGTATCTAACCTCAATTGAAATGCATATCTGATTATGATAAGAGGGAAGAGTATGTCATTCACCCATCTTCATGTACATACCGAATACAGTTTGTTAGACGGCTCTAACAAAATCGTCGAATGCGTAAAGCGTGTCAAGGAGCTGGGCATGAACGCCTGTGCCATCACGGATCACGGAGTCATGTACGGCGTGATCGATTTCTACAGAGCGGCCAAGGCGGAAGGGATCAATCCCATCCTGGGCTGCGAGGTTTATGTGGCCCCCGGTTCACGTTTTGACAAGGAGCCCGGTGGGGACGAAAGATACCATCACCTTGTGCTGCTGGCCGAGAACAATGAAGGCTATGCCAATCTGATGAAGATCGTCTCCGTTGGTTTTACGGAGGGGTATTATTACAAGCCCCGTGTAGATAAAGAGATCCTGCGCAAATACCATAAAGGTATCATTGCGCTTTCCGCCTGCCTGGCGGGGGAGATCCCCCTGCTGATCCAGAAGGGATTTATCAAAGAGGCCACCGAGGCGGCACGGGAATATGAAGAGATCTTCGGCAAGGGTAACTATTTCCTGGAGTTGCAGGATCACGGGATCGGCGCACAGCAGACCGTTAACAGCGCGCTGCTTGCCATGAGCCGCGATCTGGATATCCCCCTTGTTGCCACTAATGACGTACACTATACCTATGCGGAGGATGCCAGATCACATGACATCCTTCTTTGCATACAGACCCAGAAAAAAGTGCAGGATGAAGACAGAATGCGCTATGACGGGGGTCAGTATTTCATCAAGAGCGAAGAGCAGATGCGGGCACTTTTCCCCTATGCGCAGCAGGCCATCGACAACACCCAGAAGATCGCGGACAGATGCCATGTGGAGATCACCTTCGGCGATCACAAGCTGCCCAGGTATCAGGTGCCGGAGGGCAAGACCAGCTGGGAGTATCTGAATGAGCTGTGCGAAAAAGGTCTGCAGGAGCGCTATCCCGACGCGGATCCCCAGCTGCGGGAGCGTCTTGAATTCGAGCTTAACACCATCCGCGAGATGGGCTTTGTGGACTATTTCCTCATCGTTTGGGACTTCATCAATTATGCCAAGGAGCATGGCATCGCCGTGGGACCGGGAAGAGGTTCGGCAGCGGGAGCCATTGTATCTTATTGTCTGAAGATCACGGACATCGATCCGATCCGCTACAATCTCCTGTTTGAGCGGTTCCTCAATCCCGAAAGAGTATCCATGCCCGATATTGACGTGGACTTTTGTCCCCGCAGGAGGCAGGAAGTCATCGACTACGTCCGCCATAAATACGGCGATGAAAAAGTGGTCCAGATCGTTACCTTCGGAACCATGGCGGCCAAAGGCGTGATCCGGGATGTGGCGAGGGCCATGGACCTTCCCTATGCAAGGGCGGACGCTCTGTCCAAGATGGTTCCCAACGAACTGAACATCACGCTGGAACGGGCACTTACCATGAATCCGGATCTGAAGGAGCTTTATCAGAAGGATCCCGAGGTCCGCGAGCTGATCGATATGTGCAAGCGCTTAGAGGGCCTTCCGAGACACTCCTCCATGCACGCGGCAGGCGTTGTCATCTGTCCCGAGCCGGCGGATGAATTTGTGCCCCTCTCACGGGGATCCGACGGCAGCATCACCACCCAGTTCACCATGACAACCATTGAAGAGCTGGGACTTTTGAAGATGGACTTTCTGGGCCTTCGAAATCTGACCGTGATCCAGGATGCGGTGGGGCTCATCGAACAGAGCCGGGGGATCGGCATCGATCTGCAGAAGATCAATTATGACGATGAAAAAGTGCTGGATTACATCAGTACCGGCAGAACGGACGGTGTCTTCCAGCTGGAGAGTGCGGGGATGAAGAGCTTCATGAAAGAGCTGAAGCCGAAATCCTTAGAGGACGTTATCGCGGGCATTTCCCTTTACCGTCCCGGTCCCATGGATTTCATTCCCCAGTATATCGCGGGTAAAAACAATCCCGAAAGCGTGACCTATGATACCCCGCTTCTGGAGCCGATCTTAAAGCCCACCTACGGCTGTATCGTATACCAGGAGCAGGTTATGCAGATCGTGCGTGATCTGGGCGGATACACCCTGGGACGGAGCGATCTGGTGCGCCGTGCCATGAGTAAGAAGAAGCAGGCCGTTATGGAAAAAGAGCGGGCCAACTTCGTCGGCGGAAACGAAGCCGAGCATGTGCCGGGCTGTGTGGCAAAGGGCATCGATGCGGCGACGGCCAACAAGATCTATGATGAAATGATGGATTTTGCCAAGTACGCTTTTAACAAATCCCACGCTGCCTGCTATGCCGTAGTGGCCATGCAGACTGCTTATCTCAAATACTATTATCCGGTGGAGTTCATGGCGGCACTTCTGACCTCCGTCATCGACAACGGTTCCAAGGTTACGGAGTATATCGCCAGCTGCCGTCAGATGGGCATCGAGATCCTGCCGCCTGATGTGAACCATTCTCAGGAGGATTTCTCGGTGGAGGACGGTAAGATCCGGTTTGCTCTCTGTGCCCTGAAATCCGTGGGCCGCTCCGTCATCGAGGAGATCATCGAAGAGAGAAATGTCAGGGGAGAGTATCCTTCCCTTCAGGAATTCATCGCCCGGAATATCGATCACAACGTCAACAAGAAGGTGGTGGAGAACCTGATCAAAGCCGGGGCACTGGACTGCTTCCCCGGCAACCGCAGGCAGTTCCTTTCCGTTTTTGCCGGTCTGATGGATCAGCATGCCAAGGAAAAGAAGAACGATATCAAAGGACAGATGAGTCTGTTTGAGATCGCCACGGAAGAAACCAGATCTTCCTTTGAGATACAGCTTCCGAATGTTCCCGAGTTTGAAAAGCCGCAGCTTCTGGCCTTTGAAAAGGAAGTGGTGGGCTTCTATGTAAGCGGTCATCCCTTAGATGAGGAAAGGGAGTTTTTGCAGCGCAGGATCAATGCCACCTCCCTGGATCTGGCAGCTGAAACGGATGATCTCCAGGAGGGCGACAGTGCGAAGGAAGAGCGGAAGGTCCACGACGGTCAGGAAGTGACGGTGGGGGGACTTTTGACGGCTAAGAACATCAAGTTCACCAAGTCAGATAAGCAGATGGCCTTTATCACCATCGAGGATCTGATGGGCAGTTTTGAGGTCATCGTTTTTCCCCGGGAATACGAGAAGTACAGGGATCTTCTTGTGGATGATGCAAAGCTGTTCGTCAAGGGAAGAGCCCAGCTGGAGGATGAGAAGGACGGCAGGGTCATCGCTTCGCAGATCTGCGCATTTGAGGATATGCCGAGAAGGGTGACGGTCATTTTTCCCGATAAACAGACCTACAAGGACAGAGAGCAGGAACTGATGGACCTGCTGAAAGACTCCGAAGGCCGGGATGAAGTGGTGATCACCTGCACAAAAGAGAATGTTTATAAGCGCCTGGAGGCCAACAGGAAGATCAGCGCTGACGAGGAAGTGCTTTCCGCCCTCAGGGAGCATTTCGGCGCTGACTGCATTCGTGTTTTGTAAGGGGTTTTATTGCATTTTTTCTTCGGCGGTGTTATGGTAAAGAGGACAAATACCGGGAGGTAAAAGCATTGGCTAAGAACAGTATCAAAACCATCGGGATCCTTACCAGCGGCGGAGATGCGCCGGGCATGAATGCCGCCATCCGTGCGGTAGCAAGAAAGGCCATCTGTAACGGTGTCAAGGTCAAGGGGATCAAGAAGGGTTATCAGGGTCTTCTGAATGAAGAGATTTTTGATATGGAAAGGAAGGATGTTTCCGATACCATCCAGCGTGGCGGTACCATCCTCGGAACGGCGCGCTGTAGCGAATTCCGTACACTGGAAGGCCAGCAGAAGGGCGCTGATATCTGTCGCAAGCACGGGATCGACGGCATCGTAGTTATCGGCGGAGACGGCTCCTACAGAGGCGCACAGGCGCTTTCCAAGCAGGGGATCAACACCATCGGACTTCCCGGGACCATCGATCTGGATATCGCCTGTACCGATTATACCATCGGTTTTGACACGGCCATCAATACAGCCATGCAGGCCATCGACAAGGTACGTGATACCTCCTCCTCCCATGAGAGATGTTCCATCATCGAGGTTATGGGACGTAACGCCGGATACATCGCACTGTGGTGCGGCGTAGCCAACGGCGCCGAGGACATTCTCCTGCCAGAGAAATACGACTACAACGAGCAGGCCATCATCAACAACATTATCGATAACCGCAAAAAGGGCAAGACCCATCATATCATCATCAATGCGGAAGGTATCGGCCATTCCACTTCCATGGCCCGTCGTATCGAGGCGGCTACGGGAATGGAGACCAGAGCCACCATCCTCGGTTACATGCAGCGTGGCGGTAATCCCACCTGTAAGGACAGATTCTATGCCTCCATCATGGGCGCCATGGCAGCGGACATCCTCTGCGAAGGCAAGACCAACCGCGTGATCGGTCACCAGGGCGGCAAGTTCCTGGATTTTGATATCGATGAGGCGCTGGCTATGCAGAAGGACATCGACGAGTACGAATATGAAGTCAGCAGACTTCTTTCCAGATGATATGATCACATCCGCATCCAATCAACAGATCAAACAGATATCGGCATTAACAGGCCGCGCGAAGGAACGATCCCGAAGCGGCCTTTTTATTGCGGAAGGAAGCCGCATGGTTTCCGAGACACCCGGAAGCCTGATCCGCGATCTCTATCTTTCGGAGAGCTTTTCGGGGAAAAGTGAATGCGCGGGCGTGATGGCAAAGCTGCGTGAGAACGGCTTTTCGGGAGAGACTGTCCTTGTATCGGATGACGTGTTTGCAAAAATGTCCGACACCGTTCATCCCCAGGGGATCTGCGCTGTGGTCCGCCAGCCTGTCTATGATACGGAAAAAATACTGGCCGACCTTACCGGGAAAGAGGGACGCTGCATCCTTGTGCTGGAGAACGTCCAGGATCCCGGAAACGTGGGGACCATGCTTAGGACGGCGGAGGCAGCGGGAGCCGCAGGCTTGTTCCTGTCTGCAGGCTGCGCCGATCTTTTCAATCCCAAGACCGTACGTTCCACCATGGGGGCCATCTACAGAGTACCCTTTGTTTACTATGAAAGTGCGAGAGAGCTGACAGAGCTTTTGAAAAGCCGCGGCATTAAAGTGGTTGCCGCCTGCCTGGAAGGCTCGGAGGAATATACAAAGGCTGCGATAGATGCCCCGGCGGCCGTTTTTATCGGAAACGAAGGAAACGGACTGGAGCAGGAGACCTTATCGCTGGCCGATGTGAGAGCCAGGATCCCCATGGAGGGTGAAACCGAGTCATTGAACGCTGCCGTTTCGGCCGCTCTCTTCTTATATGAAGTAAAACGTCGCAGAGACGCATTTGTTACAGATTCCACATCTTGTGATTAACAATTCTTCAATTCAATATCTGCCGTTTTTTAAGTGTTTATTGTCTTTTTTTTCATGCAAAGCGCCATTTCTGACCCCAAAATTTGACTTTTTATATCGATTTTGTTAAGATACCCTTACGAGTTGTTACAAAATTGTTACGCAACTATGGTTCGGAGACAGTAATGAAGCGTATGTTTAGCAAACACAACAGAATAGTGATCACCCTGATGCTCGTGACTGCAGTAGTGATCTCCTCTGTTCCCGCCCTTGCGGATGATGCGGACAAGGAGCTGCACGCCGGCGTGGGAAGCCTGTTTCTGGCCGCTTCCGAGGATGAAGCTGATCTGATGCTGGGAGCCGGTGTTCATGCAGCCATGACTGCAACAGCAGACGAGCCCGCACAGGATGAGATCGTTACCGATGATAAGGTTCCCGCAGAGGATGCACTGGCAGACGAAGAGGAACTGGATACCATAGAGACTGATGTGGAAGATGAGTTCGCGGACCTTGTAATGGCCAATGTTACGGATGCCGTTAATGTTCGCCAGGAGCCTTCCGAGGAAGCTCCCGTAGCAGGTAAGCTTTTTGCTGACTGTGGCGGTAAGATCCTGGAGCAGAAGGATGGCTGGACCAGACTTTCCAGTGGTGATCTTGATGGCTGGACCAAGGATGAGTTCCTTCTGTTCGGTGAGGAAGCCAAGGCATTATATGATGAAGTAGTATCTATGGAAGCAACGGTCATGACAGGCGGTCTTCGTATCCGTAAGGAGCAGAGTGAAGATGCCGCTATTCTGGATCTGGCTGAAGAGGGCAAGGTTCTCAAGGCTGTAGAAGATCTGGGTGACTGGGTAAGTGTTAAATATGATGGTGAGATCGGATATGTAGCATCCGAGTTTGTAGAGCTTTCCTACAGCGTGCCTACCGGTAAGACCAGCGAGCAGATCGCTGCCGAGGAGAAGGCAAAGGCTGAGAAGGCTAAGGCAGAGAAGGAAGCCAAGGCTAAGAAGGCAGGCAAGGTTACCACCGACAGAGGCGCGGTTGCATCCGCAGCCAATGATGTTACCCTTCTTGCAGCACTGATCCAGTGCGAGGCAGGAAGAGAGTGCTACGAAGGTCAGCTGGCAGTAGGTGCGGTAGTTATGAACCGTGTACGCAGCGGTTCCTATCCCAGCACGGTAAGCGGCGTTATCAATCAGCCCAGCCAGTTCCCTCCCGCAACCAACGGCAGAGTGGCAAGCGTTCTGGCATCCGGTCCTTCCGCTTCCTGCATCCAGGCTGCACAGGCTGCTATCAGCGGTCAGAGCAACGTAGGCGGAGCAATGCACTTTGGTGGCGGTTCCGGCGGCAGCATCGTGATCGGAAACCACAGCTTCTGGTAAGAAGCAATCAAATATGAATATGACAAGAGACCGCGGAAGGCGGTCTCTTTTTTATATATTTTTGAATTGTTGTAACCTTTTGGGATGCACAGTCGTATAATAAGTGAAAGGCCTTTTAGAACAAGGAAGGAGACAACCTGTAATTATGAGAGAACCGGTGGAAGATCTGATCAGACAACATCAGAAACACCTGTTTGCTGCAGCGTTCAGCATATGTCAGAACACCTCGGATGCAGATGATGTAGTTCAGGATACATTTTTGAAGTATCACATAAGCAAAAAAGAGTTTTCGTCGCCCGAGCATATCAAGGCATGGCTTCTGCGAGTAGCAATCAATAAGGCAAAGGATTTAAACAGACGGCTGTGGAAATGGAACAGCGTTTCCATAGAGGATCTGGAGGAATCCCTTGCTGCAACGCAGAATGAAGACACGTGGCTTCTGACCGAGGTCATGAAGCTTCCCCCAAAATACCGTATCGTGCTTCATCTTTTCTACTATGAGGAGTATTCGGTATCAGAGATCGCTCAGATTCTGAGGATCTCGGAGGGAAGCGTTAAGACCCGGTTATCCAGAGGCCGGAATATGCTAAAGGACAGTTTAGAGGAGGACTTGGTTTATGATTGATCAGGATAGTTATAAAAGAGCAATGGATACGTTGGATGGCGGCTCCGAGATCACAGTGGATTCGCTGATGAAAAGGAGACACATGCAGCAGAAGCAGAAGATGAAAAAAGGATTCTATACCGCTTTCGTTTTCTCATTCCTGTTCCTGGGTTCTAACATCATAACGTATGCGCAGAGTGGCGAGCCCTGGATCGCAAAGGTGCTGGATATTCATACCGGAAACGGCATTCAGATCACGATGAAGGATTATGTACAGACAGACCCCAATGTGTCACAGAGTGAGATCACGATCAATACCGATCAGGAGAAGGAATACTGCAGCGTGGAAGACGGCAGAGTGTACTTTAACTTCGAGGATACGAAGGAAGACATCACCGATTACTGTAACGGTGATTCCTATTTCGAGAAGGAGTACAAGGATGAGAACGGCTACCGTCATATCGTATTGGCAGGCGGCAGCATCGAGAATCCCGGCTGGGCAGAGTACATTCTGGATGAGGAGGGCAAATGCATCTTCAATATGAAGAGCGATACCATCACCGCCAACATGGATGACGCTGAGAAGATTGGCAAGGTCACCGTTGTGAACCATACCGATGAAGGCACCGGCAAAACAGAAGCCGTCTGTGTATATGAGGAGACCGATGAAGCTGCTCTGAACGAATCCGAAGACCTTCCCGCCTGGCTTGAGAAGGCTGAAAAGGATCTGAAGATTGTAGAATGATCGAAGAGTAAAGGACAAAGATTAAAGGAAAAAGCAACGCCAGCCTCTCCCGCTACTTGGGGAGAGGCTTTTGTATGCACTCATAGATCACCCTTGTTTTAAAGGACTGAATAGATTATGATGGGAATGAGGCGTTAACGAATCATAAAGTTGTTATGATATAGATGAAAAGAGGAGGGATAGTCTATGAGGAAGCATTCGATTCGGATTCTGTTTATGGTATTGCTGATGTGTTTTCTGTCGGTTGGCGGGATGAAAGTGTACGCGGAGTCGTATTCGGGCGACGATCAATATGGTTTGAATTATACCTTTGATCCTGTGAATAAAGTACTTACAATCAATATACGTACCAGCGGAGGAACATCTGTCATGCTGGGAGAAAAAAAGGAGGATTACGCATGGGATTCATATCGTGACCGAATTGAAGCTGTCAATATCAAAAGCGGAGTTACCAAGCTTGGAGCGTATGCATTTGCCGATTGCCCAAAGCTTGATAAAGTATATTTCAACGGAAACTCTCTGACAGATATCAAAGAAGGCTGTTTTAGCGGCTGTCCGAATCTCGGAAAAACAAATCCGGATTTTGAAGTCCCTTCCTCGGTATCTTATATCGGAACCGGAGCCTTTGCCGGTGCGGGATTTCAGACGTTTTCCTGGCCTGCTTTGGCAAAGAGTCGAATCATGCCGAGAACCTTCGAAAACTGTCCCTATCTGGTATCGGTGTTATTCCCCACCGGTTTTGATTTTATTACCTCGAATGCTGCCATTGAAGATGAGGCGTTTAAGGGATGCAGTTCCCTGATTTCTTTCACGGTTCCTTCCGGAACAAAGAGTATCGCAGTAGAAGCTTTTTCCGGCTGCAGTAGTATAAAGAGCGTCTCTATGCCGGAGGGCCTGACCGCTGTTCAGCAATCTGCTTTTGCCGGTTGCTGTAAACTGACGACCGTGAATTTTCCTACAAGCATTCAATCAATAGATCAGGAGGCCTTTTCCGGCTGCAGTAAACTTTCTAAGGTGGATCTGTCCGCTTGCACCCAGACTGTCAGTCTGATGAACAAAGCGTTCTACGGATGTGATGCACTTACGGATCTTCGTTTACCTGCCCGGACGAGTGATTACTTCGCCTGCATAGACAAGTGTAAGAGCCTTAAGACCATTACGATCCCCGACGGGGTAAAAGGTGTCTATCATATGAACGATTGCCCTGCTCTTGAGAAGGTTGTGATCCCGGCTTCCGTTAACAAGATCGTATCGCCCGTGTTTGAGAATTCAAACAATGTGGTCCTCTATGTCACTGCTCCGTCCTATGCTTATGAATGGGCACTTAACAACGGTATTCCCTATGCATTTACCAACGGAGGAAGCTGCGGAGATAACCTGAAATGGTATTATGATGCGGCGGGTAAAGAGCTGGTCATCACCGGATTCGGCAATATGGATAACTATCCCGATTACAGTGCACCCTGGAAAGACGTCGCCAAGGATGCACAGACCGTTACGATCGAGAAACGGGTGACATCAGTCGGCTCGAATGCCTTCTACGGAATGAACAACCTGCAAGCAGCCTATGTCAGTGATACCGTCAAAAGTATCGGCGACGGCGCTTTTGCAAGCTGTCCCAATCTGACCACCCTTTCGATCCCTGACTCTGTCAGGGTGATCGGCAAAGATATCATCAAGGGAAGCAGCAAGGTGGAGATCAAGACCACGGATGGATCGGCGGCTGCAGATTATGCGGCAAGTGTCGGAGCCAAGACCACGGCCAAATCATCGACAGCCCTGAAACAGGACAATCCGCAGAATGACACCGAAACCACAGAGCAGACCTTCGAGAAAGACGGTTACACCTATAAGGTTGTATCGAAGGATAGCGTTATACTCACCGGAACAAAGAAGAGCTCTCTGAAGAAGATCACCGTTCCGGATACGGTAACCGGCAAGTCGGGAAAATACAAAGTGACTAGTATCGCAGCCACTGCCTTCAAGGGACAGAAAAAAGCAACGTCTGCCGTGATCGGCAAGAACGTAACCTCCATCGGTAAAAATGCCTTCAACGGCTGTGGCAAGCTCAAAAAGGTCACGATCAAGACCGTTAATCTGAAGAGCATCGGCAAAGGGGCCTTTAAGTCCATCCAGAAAACAGCAACTTTCAAGCTCCCGGCCAAGATCACCAAGAACAAGACCAAGCTGAAGAAATACACGAAGATGATCAAAACCGGAAACGCACCCAAGAACCGAAAGATCAAATAAACCATCAAAGGGGGATAAATAAATGAGGATAACAAGAGATTTAGGAAAAATGCTGGCCGTATTTATGAGCCTTGCACTGACAGTAACGGCGATCGCACCGGCAGGCGTTCTTGCCGAGGAGACTGAGCAGAGCAAGGAGACCATTGGAGTCAGCGTTTCCTTGAATGAAGCAGTGGAGGCGGTCGAAACGGAAGAGACCGCTGAAGCGGATGAGGTATTTGAAGCAGATGTGGAAGCGCTCTCGGCTGAGAATGTGCCGGATGCTGAATTTGTTGAAACGCTGAGTGCGAATAATCTGGTAGGCGTTTACATTACTTTGGATGATAAACCATTTAGCGGAGCACAGTTTTATTACAGCAAGGAAACGCGGGATAATAACTATAAAACATTAACAGAGGTTCAGGCGCTGGGAGAGGATAATGATCACAGATTCGTTTCCTTTGTTGAGTCAACCGCGGAGCCGGGCGTCTATACGATCAGTAAAGACTATTTGAGTAATGACGGATATTTTGTTAACGGCTACTATTTCCTTTATGAAGCTGCGGAGACACAGGTCTACAATGATATCGTTTGTTATGACAATACACCTACGCGAAAGGAAGTAAAGACAGGTGCCAGTGGCTTGTGTGAATTAAAGCTCTACACTATATCCTTTGAACAGGGCGATCACGAATCACCGGAGCTTCCGGATCCCTTTATCACTAAGGCGGGTAAGTATGATGAACCGGGAATCGTTGAAAGCAGACCGGACGGGGACATTAGACTTCCCGAGAGTGTATTGAATTATCAAGTGGGATATGACAACCGGCATATCACGTCCCCGGGTTATGCGCTTTCCTATTATGAAGATCAGGATAATACTAAGATCACAAATAACTATGTGGTTGATCAACCGCTTAATCTGCATCCGGTATTTGTGAATGAACAGGAAACATCTTACCGGGGTGATAAGAATATCAGTGACAATATATATTATCCGTGGAATTACGATGGAAATAATTCGGCGGGAGATTATGAGAATCCCCCCGTTGTTGTCACAACGGCGGAAGGCTTTATCACTGCCTTGCTGGATCAGAACACATCCTTTGTTATCGTAAAAGGAAATGTTATGCTGACAGCGCAGGAAACCAAGCAGATCGTTGATAGTATAGGTGATCAATATAAAAAATGTTCTTACAATTCGGAGACCGGCGTGGCAAGTTTCCCGGGCTATAAGTCATCGCAGCCCGGAGAAAGCGATTTTATTATTGTACAAAACGGAGCTACCCTTACCTTTGATTCGGTTTGCATGTCCTGCGGCGTGAACTGGGAGATGCTCAATATGCCCATCACCATTCAGGATGGCGGCAGTCTGATTCTCAAGAATAAAGCGGAGCTGAGGTATGCCAGCATAGCAGTTCAGCCTCAGGCAACGATCAACGTTGATAATAGCTCCCTGCTCGATTGTGATTACCTGTATAACCATGGAACCATCACTTTTGCCGACAAAGCGGATTTTGACAGAACAAGGGACTACTCCTATCGGCGAAGACTGAGTGTACATCAGGTGCTCTTCAATGCCGGATGCGGGAAGATAACGGGAAGCTTCGGTGAGTTCTATATGGATATGCAGTACGGAATGTGGCGTCTTCAGAATGAGTATTCGGAATCGCCGAGTACTATGGGAGATATGCGATATGTCGGTTTCCGAAACAACGGGATCATGACCTTCGGCGATAATGTAAAGCTTTCGATGGAAGGAAGCAGCTCCGTGTATCAGCATGATCGGGGCCTGCAGCATCCTTTCCTAAACAACGGAACCATCAGTCTTACCACTAAGGAATCCGATAATACCATCTATAATGGCAGTTATGCTTTTGCTGTCCGGTATGCAAGTCTTGTTAATGAAGGTGTGATCCGTGTAACAAACAAAAACGGCAAATACCCCTGTCAGGGATCTTCCGAGTACACCTCCTTTTCCTCCCGCGGCGGCGGCATCCAGGTCTATGAGGGTGAATGGATCAATAACAATAAGTTTATCCTGAACAATTATGGCGGACTTGGCATGTTTGTGGATCGGATGTTTTTTGATCCCGAAGATTGCAATAATACACAAAAATCCTACGATACAGCGCAAAGAGGCAGGCTGGTCAACGGACCTTCCGGAGAGATCAACGTAAATAACGCCAGATCGGGCGTGGGGATCGCCTTCGGTCAGGAAACGGAGTGTGTCAATAATGGAACGATCACCCTTTCTTACGCAGAGGATTCCACTGCGGATTATAACATGCCTTTGGTGATGACCAAGAATTACTATCCGGAGAAGACCCCGATCATGACCAATAACGGAAGCGTTGTTAATAATGCTTACATCGGTTACGGTGCGGCAGACAGCTTCCTGTGGAACGGGACCAAATGGACCGGAACCGGTCGGGAAGGCCTGTTCCTTATGAAGACAGAGGATGATCCTGTCGAAGATCCCGTCGATAAACCCCAGCCGGGCGGCAATACTTCCTCCGGCGGCAAAGAAAAAGACGAACCCGCAGGAGGCGGAACCACGCAGAAAGCCGACACACCCGCTCCCAAGGGAACGAAGCTGGATCCTGCTACCACCAGTGATCCCAAAGCAGTTTACAAAGTCAGCTCCTCCGACAGCAAGGCGCCCACGGTAACTTACCAGAATGTGGCGGATAAGAAGGCCAAGAGCATTACGGTTCCCGCTACCGTCAAGGTCGGCAATGTGACCTACAAGGTAACAGCCATTGCGGATAACGCCTTCAAGAATTCCAAGGCAACCAGCATTACCCTTTCCGTGAACATTACGAAGATCGGTAAAAACGCCTTCCGCGGCAGTAAGGCAAAGGTACTGAAGATCAAGAGCAAGAAACTGAAGCTCTCTTCCATCGGCAGTGGCGCCTTCAAGGGCCTTAAGAAGGGCGTTATCATCAAGGTGCCTAAGAAGATGAAGAAGAAATACCTGGCCTGGTTCCGCAAAAAGGGCCTGAGTAAAAGTATTAAATTGAAAAATCTGTAATAGAAAGGCAGAACTGAAATGAAAAAAACACTTATGATCCTTCTGAAACTGTTGCCCGTAATAGCGGCGCCGCTGGCGATCACCCTGATGGTGATGCCCGGTGACGGCGCATCGATCCAATGGCTGATCAATATCACAACCCTGCTGGGCTTTGCGGGTTTTGCCTTTTTCTTCATAGGGCAGAAATTCGGCAAGGAAGAGAAGATCATAAAGGTACTGAGCATCCTGGATCTGATAGCGACCGGGATCATCATCCTGTTCTATACCGCAGCGATCTTTGCCTTTGGCCAGTAAACAGGAGCAGTCATGGAAGCAACAGTAAGAGATTTAAAGATCGGAGAAAGCGGCCTGATCACCCATGTGGGTGGTCAGGGAGCCCTCCGCCAGCATTTTTTGGATATGGGTCTGATCCCGGGAACAGAAGTGACCCTTGTGAAATTCGCTCCCCTGGGAGATCCCATGGAGCTTAAGGTTCACGACTATGAGCTGACGCTACGGCTATCGGATGCCCAGCAGATCCATATCACCCCGGCAGAAGAGAAGACTCAGCCGGAAGTAGTTGACAGCAAGCCCGACAGCGGCAAAAAAGAGCCCAAGGACTATGCGCCCATCCCTCACCCGGGACTTGGTGAGGGCGGTATCTACCATGACCACAGGGCGGAAAAACCCCTTCCCGAGGACACCGTTTTAAGCTTTGCCCTTGCGGGAAACCAGAACAGCGGCAAGACCACCCTGTTTAACCAGCTTACCGGTTCAAACCAGCATGTGGGCAATTTTCCGGGAGTGACCGTGGACCGCAAGAGCGGCGCCATCCTCAAGCATCCCAAAACGGAGGTGGTGGACCTTCCCGGTATTTATTCCCTTTCGCCTTATACCGACGAAGAGATCGTATCCAGAGAGTATATCCTGGGTGAGAAGCCCAAGGGCATCATCAACATCGTGGATGCCACCAATATCGAACGCAACCTCTATCTGACCATGCAGCTCATCGAGCTGGACATCCCCATGGTGCTGGCCCTGAACATGATGGATGAGCTGCGGGGCAACGGCGGTTCGGTACGCATCAACCGCATGGAGTCCCTGCTGGGGATCCCCGTGGTTCCCATTTCCGCGGCCAAAAACGAAGGCGTGGACGAGCTCATCGACCATGCCCTTCACGTAGCCAAGTATCAGGAAAGTCCCGGCCGGCAGGATTTCTGCGATGCGGATGAAAACGGCGGTGCCGTCCACAGAGCCATCCACGGCATCATGCACCTGATCGAAGATCACGCCGCCAAGGCAGGCATCCCCCTGCGCTTCGCCGCCAACAAGGTGATCGAGAATGATGAAAGAGTCATAGAAGCTCTGGCTCTTTCGGATAACGAAAAAGAAATGATCGAGCATATCGTTTTGCAGATGGAGCAGGAGCGCGGCATGGATCGCGCCGCCGCCATTGCGGATATGCGTTTTTCCTTTATCAAGAAGCTGGTCCGCCAGACCGTGGTACGTCCCGGCGAGAGTAAGGAGCGGATCCGCAGCGAGAAGATCGACCGGGTACTGACGGGGCGCTTTACGGCCATCCCCATGTTCATCGCCATCATGGCCCTGATCTTTTTCATGACTTTCCATCTCATCGGCCCCTTCCTGCAGGGCATTTTGGAAAAAATGATCGCCTTCCTTTCAAACTCCGTTGACGGCCTGCTTTCCGCCGGCCATGTGAACGCGGCACTGCGTTCTTTGGTCATGGACGGTATCTTTGAGGGAGTGGGCTCGGTCATCAGCTTCCTTCCCATTGTGCTTGTACTTTTCTTCTTCCTGTCACTGCTGGAAGATACGGGATATATGGCCAGAGTGGCCTTTGTGATGGATAAGTTCCTGCGGCGCATCGGCCTTTCGGGACGGAGCATCGTACCCATGCTCATCGGCTTCGGATGCAGTGTTCCCGGCGTTATGGCAAGCCGCACCCTGCCCTCCGAGCGGGACAGAAAGCTGACGATCCTGATGGTGCCCTTCATGAGCTGCAGCGCAAAGATCCCGATCTACGCTTTTTTTGCGGCGGCATTTTTCCCGGGAAAAGGCGGACTTGTGATGCTGATCCTGTATCTGACGGGGATCCTCATCGGTGTGATCACGGCCAAGATCGCCAAGCGGGTTGCCTTCAAAGGTGAGGCGGTGCCCTTCGTTATGGAGCTCCCGAATTACAGAATGCCGGGAGCCAAAAATGTTCTCCTGCTGCTTTGGGAAAAGGCAGCCGATTTTCTTCAGAGAGCCTTCACCGTCATCTTCATGGCCACTATCGTGATCTGGTTCTTGAAGACCTTCAGTCTGCAGTTTGAAATGGTAAAAAGTGCGGAAAACAGCATCCTGGCTGCGGTAGCCGGCATTGCGGCGCCGCTGTTTAAGCCCATGGGCTTTGATGACTGGAGGATCGTGACAGCGCTGATCACGGGCTTTTTGGCCAAGGAAAGCGTAGTCTCCACCCTGCAGGTACTTTTCAACGGAACCGAAGGCATCGAGACCCTGTTTTCCACAGCCTGCGGAGCGGGCCTGCTGGTGTTCAGCCTTCTCTATACCCCCTGCGTGGCAACCATCGCATCCGTCAAACGGGAGCTGGGAAAAAAATGGGCACTGCTGGTTGTCTTCCTGCAGTGCGCCATAGCCTGGATCGCCGCGTTTATCACGGTCTCTCTTATCAATCTGTTGAGCGGGATATTCTAGACGAAATCCGATCTGTGGTTCAAAAAGACGGCAGCAAGCTGCGGATCGAAATGCGCACCCGCTCCCTCTTCTATGATGGAAAGGGCCTTTTCTACGGGAAGGGCCTTTTTATAACACCTTTCTGAGATCAGTGCATCAAACACATCCGCGATGGCCATGATCCTGGCACTTAAGGGGATCTCTTCGCCCTTCTTGCCCGTGGGGTATCCCGAACCGTCCCATTTCTCATGATGATAGGTTGCGATATCCGATGCAAAGGATAAAAACTCCTCCTCGGTAATGCCGTTTAATACATTTCTTACAACCTTTCCGCCGGCAGCGGCATGCTGCTTCATCTGATCGAACTCCTCATCCGTCAGCTTCCCGGGCTTTTTCAGGATATGGTCGGGAACCACGATCTTGCCCACGTCATGCATGGGAGCCAGAGTGTACATCAGATCGATGAAACGATCGGAGATCTCGTCTGCGTAGACCCCGTCATCGCGGGCGTACTCGGCCAGCATTTTTACATAGGCGCTGGTACGGGCGATGTGCTCACCCGTCTCCGTGTCGCGGCTCTCGATGAGGTTGGCCATACCCGAGATGATGTGTTCCTGCATCCGGGACATTTTTTCCTGATTGGAGACAAGGTCGGAAAGGGTGTCCTCCTGGTTTAAGTCATTGTAGTAGATATAGCAAAGGCTCGCCCCGATGGCGATGGCGACATAGGTGATGTTGAGCTTGAAAAATGTCATGGGAATGATACCGGCCACCAGGATCACCAGGATCATGATGATGGTGCCCAGATCCCTGTGGCGGAATTTTTTGCCGGCAATGCTCATGCCCACGATCAGATAGATCAGGCTGATGACATAGAAGAATTCGTAGGTGAGGAAATACTGGCCCCGGAAATAACCGGATTCATTGAAATAAAAGATCAGGCCGAAGGGGGCTGCAATGGCCTCCACAGCCAGATTTACGGCAAAATAAATGCCTGCGATCTTAGCCTGATGGCGCAGTCCCAGGGCACCCGTAAACAGCATGGCAAGAACCGGCGCCGTGGAAAACTGGATCACAGTCAGGACCGTAAGCATCTTGGAAAGGGAAACATCATAAAGGCCGCAGTGAACCGCATATTCCTCGGCGGCACACATCATGATACAAAGGAAGGTCAGAACAAACCAATCCTTTTGCGTCCTCTCAAAGCCGGAGTAGCCCACCACGTGGATGGTCATGGCCAGCATCAGTAATTCAGTTAGGATGATCGTGGCGAAATAGAAACTCATAATCGTCCTCCCCGTTGATTTGATTATATACTATGGAGAGGCTATTCTACAATCACTTTTACGGACGAATGCTTAGATGATCTTTTATAGTTGTATAGTGGAAGATTATAGTATAAAATATTAAACGTATAGTTGAAATCGTTTTGTGTGATCGGAGGGATGACAATGTCTTTTACTGATAATAAGAGAAATGAGATCAAACGATATCTGCTTCGTAAGGTTGATGAGGATGATGCAGCGATGATAGGGAAGGTTTCGGACGCCTTCGGCATATCCGCTACCAGTGTAAAGCGGTATGTGGATTCTGAATTAAAAGAAAAACATATCATAGCAGATGCCGACAAAGCATGTGGTTACAGCCTGGTCTTTCGGAAGGAAACATTTTCCTACGACATAGACGATATCACAGATTATGAGGATGAAGTGGTGTATGAAGATTTTCTTCCGATGTTTTCCGAATATGAGTCTGCTCAAAGGATCTGGCAATATGTACTTCCGGAAATGCTGAACAATGCACTGGAGCATTCCGGCGGTACAACGGTGACAGTTGATATTTGGCGTTGTTGTCTTTATACCAGGATCCTTATGGCAGATGATGGGATCGGGATTTTTAAAAAGATCACGCCGGAGTTGAAAAAGTATGGCTACCGCAACCCGCGTTTATCAGATGCAGTTGCGGAATTATATAAAGGGAAGTTCACAACCTGTCCCGAGAGACATTCAGGTGAAGGCATTTTCTTTTCCATGCGAATGCTGGATAAGATGGCGATCCTGTCAGACGGACTTGTTCTTCGCAGCGGATATGCTGACGGATCAGCGCTTATCCGCTCACATCTGCTGTCCTATGCCATGAAGCTGTCCAAAACAGGAACCGTACTCATCATGCAGTTGGAGAATATAACCAAACGTACAGCTAAAGAGGTGTTTGCGCAATATGCCGATCCGGACTGTGGCTTCATCAGGACAACGATACCGGTGTTTGAAGCTTGTTTGGACAGAGAACCCGTGGCCCGCTCTCAGGCACGAAGGCTCAGCCACCGGCTGGATCATTTCAGGGAGGTTATTTTGGATTTTGATAAAGTCACGATCTTGGGACAGGGATTTGCCGACGAAATGTTTCGCGTTTTTTCAAATGAGCATCCGGAAGTCACATTGACACCCGTCAATATGACAGAAGAGGTGGAGCGTATGTATTTGTGTTCGCGGAAGCGGAGCTGATTCGGCGGTATCGGATTAAGAGAAAGAGTGGCATCAGAGGGTATCGGACAGATACCTGGCTGTCAGCTCCGAGAGGGACGAGGCCTCCGTTTTCCGGCGCAGAGTGGCCAGACGGCGCTGCATCGTGCGAAGGGTACAACCCGCCAGATCGGCAAGCTGGGTCTGGGTCATGCCGGGATGCTCCAGGAAAAGTGCCAGCGTCTCGGTTTCGCTTCCCGACAGGTCATATTTTTCGGCAAAGGAAGCCAGCTTGTCCTGAGGAGTGTCGGCTGTGTTGTTTTCCGGAGCATTCTCATATTCCGGTGAGGTAGGCATCGGATCAGTCGGGGAGACGGGCGTCTCTGACATCAATTCTTCCTGCATCTGAGGCAACATCTGCCCGGTGGAAAGTTCGTAGTACATCTTCTTCACGGAGGAAAAGTTCTCGCAGCCGGTCTTTTCACAGATATTATGAAGATAGCGGTACAGAATGCTTCTGGAAAGAAAGAGACTCTTTGCCAGATCGGAAGTGGTTCCCGTGTGATCGATGGCCGAAACGAAGACCTCGGTCTCTTTCTCCGTAAGGGAATACCTTGCGGCAAATTCCCGGGGACTGATCCGCTCCTGCAGCCTGTCAGCCACGGAGAAATTCAGTTGACCCGTAAAGCTTAAGACCAAAATCATGATCACAATTGCCACAAGCTCGATGAAGATCACCGTTTCCAGACGGGAAGTGTAGAGAATGGGCGTGACAAACAGACAGGAAAAAATGCTGTCGATCAGGCGTCCCGAAGTACAGATCAGAGGGGCAAACCGCCTGTTGCGGGCCAGATTGATGAAGGTCATGGTGAAATAGTAATTCACGGTGCCGGCCATGATGTAGTACAGACAGGTGTTAAAAGCCTGATCCGAGCTTCGGTGAAACAGAATGGGATTCAGGATCGAAATAAAGATCACGCAAAGGGTGTATGCCGGCAGATAGCGCATATTTTTCCTGTCCGATACGATGCCGGCAACCAGATAGGCAAGGATGATGAACAATCTGGGAAAAGAGTAGGCCAGGATCGTCCCGTCTTCATACAGGGTCAGAAGAGAGGAAGTCATGAAGTTGCCCAGCAGTTCCAATATCATTGTGGTAATGACGGCCGCCGTAAAAAGCATGAAAAAAGTGTGCTTGTTGCCGGAGTTTTTTAACGACTCATCCTGTAGCTCGGGGATTTTGAAATCCACATGTAGCAGCAGCATAGCCATGATAAACAGGACCAGCAGAATGCTGTAGGCACCGAAGCGGTGGTCACCTATGAGATTCTGAACGATGTATTGGATCAGGATGGGAATGCTGATGCTGATCCCGTAATACAACCCTGTCTTTGACAGGTTGTTATACAGATCCAGGAAGGTCAGATGTACAAAGGAGCAGATCAGGCCTGTCAGGACAGACAGTGTAAATACGGAACCGTAGAAAAATGCCAGTCTTCCGGTCAGAAACATGACGGAAACCGCCGGTAGAGCGCAAAGAGAGACAACACCCGTAAAAAGGCGCTGCTTACGCGCCGGCATGGGCTTTACGGATTGCCACAGGCCGAAGAACAGGATACCCAGCGCAAAAGGCAAAAGGCTAAGCCGGTAGAGCAGAACCTGACCGTCGGGATCCAGCAGATCTGAAGCCAGAATATTTGAGTATGTGGCAAAGGAAGAGTATACATATGAATAAAGAGCCATTAGAACACATGGCATGAGCTTAACGCGTTTAGTTGACATAATACACACCTCCCCGATTCTTCTCCTTGAATATACAATGGTTGACAAAGGGGTGTCAAGAAGCGGATATATTGGGGAATCCACCACATAAAACCACAATCGTGACGCAAATACGACAGGGCAGAATGATCAATGCGACAGGTGTAAACTTTTCGAGAGAGGGAGGAAATCCATATAATGGATGATGTGTAAGATGCAGTCATGTGAGCGTTACACAAATATGATAGTGAAGTATGTGAAAAGGGAGGTTCCATATGAAAACTACGAAAATGAGATTTTTCGAAAAAGCAGGGAGGAGCAGTGTGGCCATGATGCTGAGCATGCTCCTTCTTCTTTCCGGCGTATTCACTGTGGTGGACTTCAGTGAGGTAAAGGCAAGTTCTCCGCCGCCTCATGGATATTGGAGTACTACCATCAGTGACAATGCTGTAGCGGATGAGATCTCTTACTGGGAGATCGATCCGTATACAGGAGCGCTTACCTTCAGAGCGTTGAACGAAAGCGAGAAGGACGATTTTGATAACGGCACATTGGTTTGTTCACAACGATATGACGAGCCTTACGTTGCGGCTGCAAAGGCTGAAGGCGTATCCATCAACTCCATCACCATCACCGGCGGCATTAAAACGATCCCCACAGGAGCGTTTGCCAAGAGCAGCCAGAATGATGCGGAAGTATTTGCTAACCTGACGACGGCTGATATCGGCGATTGCGTGGAAGAAATCGGAGCGGACGCATTCTCAGAGGAGGACAATCTTCTGAGGGTTACCCTTCCTTCCAACCTTAAAAAGATCGGTCAGGGAGCCTTCTATCTTTGTACCTCTCTTACCTCCGATACGGGAGTGCTTACGATCCCCGACAGCGTAAACTATATGCAGGCATGCAACACCAACGTGGGCACCTTCACAGGGACGGCTTTCACAAAAGTGGTGATCGGAGAAAACTCGGAGCTGGAATGGATCTATAATTCCTGTTTTTCTAACATGCCGATGCTGACAGATCTGGAGATCAAAGGGAAAAAGCTGAAATACATCGATACCAATGCCTTCGCCGGGAATATAGTTCTTTCTTCCGTTACGCTTCCCGAGAATCTTCTTGCCATCGGAGGCGGTGCTTTCCTGGATAATGCAGCTCTTAAAGATATCACGCTGCCTTCCAAGCTGAGATATATTGATTTCCCCTATGACCAGACCTCAAGCGGTTATGGTGCCTTCCAGGGAACCGGACTTACAAGTGTCACTATTCCGGCCTCTGTCCGGTATATCGGTAACCATGCATTTGCATGTTGCGAGAAACTTGAGTCGTTTACGATCGAGAAGGGTGACGAAGATGTATTGATCGGCCTTCCGAATACATACCACTCTGCTGTGGCTCCGGACGTTGTAGGGAACCGGCTTAGTGAAGACGGAAATACTCTGTATGATGCCTATAATTCTTTGGATCTGACTCTGTACAACAAGGTGGATTGGATAACGGTAGATCAGAATGCATCCATCGCTTCGGCTGCCAAGATAAGCGATGATGATGTTGAATGGCCCAATAAGATCATAGAGACCGGCGGTGCAGGGGGAACCTTCCTCAATTGTACCAAGCTTGAGGAGATGATCATTCCCTCAAATGTACTCTATGTAACAAATGATTTCCTGCGCACCAGCCCGGATCAGGGAGCGGATGTATCTGTTTCCTGCCTTAGCGGAAGTGCAGCTCATGAGGCAGTAAATGACTATAATTCACATTTATATGATAGAAATGTGATCGCCGACCTGATCGACAAGCCCATCATCACACTTAGTGAGAATTCCATTACGCTGGATGGAGGAGAGGTTTGGACAGGTGCAAACAGAGAGAATATCGGATTTTCCCCTCTTTATGACAAGGCGGATGATGCAAGAGAGGCACTTTCGTATACAACCGGCAATGCGGACATCGTAACAATAGATGACGATGGTAATCTGCATGCACAGGATCTTGATCGGGAAAGATACACGACCGTAACGGTCACCAATACCCTGACGGGTGCCTCGACTTTCTTTACAGTAACTGTGAAAAAGAGCAATAATTCTCAGCCATCATACAAATACAAAGCACTGACCAAGGCGCCTCTGACCTGGAAGCTTCTGGATGAGGGAAAGAAGGACTACAGCAAAGCCGGTACCAAAACCCTGACGGCATCCATGATGTATAAGCCCTATGTGAATTCAAATGACGGCGCTTCGGGAGATACATACGGTCTTTTGTATGAAGACAGAGTCTCCATGAATACCGAGAAGAAGAATCTTCTCCCGGCAGGTTACGATACCCTGATCGAATACGGGATAAACGTTCAGACCAGCACTAAGAATTCCGTTACCGGCTCCATCGAGCTGGGAGTTCCTGCAGCGTACGCAGCAGACAGTGCGAAGGTCGTCGAAGTATCTCAGGGGGCAGGAGCTACCGTAAAGAGTGCCGGAAACGGCAGCGCCACCTTCGGCCTGACGATCCCAATCAGCAATGAATATGCAGATATGCTGTTCATCGTAGCCTATAAGAAGACAGGCTCCGGCGGTCAGCAGGATACTGATTCCGGCAAAACCGACACGACAGAGACCCTTCCCAAAAAAGGTTCCAAACAGGAAGCAAGCGACGGTAAGACCAGCTATGAAGTGACCAAGAGTGAGACAGGCGGTGTAGAAGTGGCCCTGAGTGCTCCGACAAGTTCACAGGCTAAGAAGACCTCTGTTACGATCCCTGCGGAAGTAACCCTGAAGGACGGCACTAAGGCAAAGGTAACCTCTGTAAAAGCGAAGGCTTACAAGGGTAATAAGAAGGTTAAGAGAGTTGTTGTCGGCAAAAACGTCAAGAGCATCGGCAAAGAAGCTTTCACCGGCTGTCCAAAGCTTAAAACCCTCACCTTTAAGTCAGCGAATCTCAACCTCGGTAAAAATGCTCTGAAGAACCTAAACAAGGGCAAAAAGGTTACGGTTTATGTACCGAAATCGCTGAAAGGCAAGGCACTGAAGACATTTAAGAACAAGCTGAAAAAGGCCGGTCTTAAGAAGTTTTCCGTTAAGAAGAAATAAGGCAGGAAACCTTGTATTTGACTCCAAAAAGAAGTAAAATAGAACCATGCCTGTCACGATTATTATGGCAGGAAAAGAATTGAAACTTAGATCATAGGAAACAGGAGGTGCATAAGGATGTGCAAACAAACTAAGAAACGAAATGGATTTTTGGGAATTCTCTTGACACTGGCTATGGTATTTACGCTGTTGCCGGTTGTACCGGCGAAGGCAGCTACCTATCAGCTTGAGTACAGGATGCTTAAAGCGGGTGACAACGATTATAAAACGGTTGGAAAGATGCCGTTTACCACTGATATGACACTGTCTTCCAATAATACCTATGCGTTTAACGAGGATCAGTATTATCCGATGAAGGAAAGCCCCAGCGTTCTTCCGGCAGGGTATGATACCTATATTGAGTATGCATTTCCGTGGTACGATAATGGCAATTTCATGAAGGTTTCCGGAACAGTTGGCCCCATTGCAGCGCCGACAGGGTATGATCTCAAAGATGCGAAAATTATCATCCCTAATAACAGTATGGCATCGTCTGTAACGATAGCATCTTCTTCAGCCCAGGGAAATACTTATAAAGTTGTATCCAATAAGTCTACGGGTGATTGGACATTTTTCCTAGTGGCATACAAGAAGGCCGGTTCTGCAAGTGCTCAGGATTCCGGCAACACCGACTCCAAGCTTCCCGCAGTAAAGGACAAGCTGGATGCTAAGGACGGCAGTGCTACTTATGAAGTGACCAAGAGTGCCAACGGCGCAGTGGAAGTGGCTTATACAGGTCCCTCCGCAGCACAGAAGAAGAAAACCTCCATTACCGTTAAGGGTCAGGTAACCCTGAAGGACGGTACCAAGGCTAAGGTTACCTCTGTAGCACCCAAGGCATTTAAGGGTAACAAGAAGGTTAAGACCATCATTTTAGACAAGAACATTGTCAAAGTAGGCAAGGATGCATGCAAAGGCTGCACCTCCCTCACCACCCTTACCATCAAGAACAAGAACATCAAGATCGCTGCCAAGGCCTTCAAGAATGCCGGTAAGAAAGGCAAGAAGGTTAAAGTGGTTTATCCCAAGGCGATCAAGAAGGGCAAGGCGCTTACCAAGTTTAAGAAGATGATCAAAAACGCAGGCCTTAAGAAGGTTACCTACAAGGCAAAATAAGAAACAGATACACGGATGTATCAGAAAAGCTAAAGGAGAGCGGAACGAGGATTAACTCCTTGTTCCGCTTTTGTTTCAGGGGAATACCGGAACATCGGACAATGGCGATGGGAGGACTAAGATATGAGTCGTAAGAATACTACATGGTTAAAAGAGATCAGGAAAGGACTGGCGCTGTTTTTGTCGGCCGCCATGGTGGCGACTGCCCTTCCACAGGCCGCTTTTGCAGAGGAAACAACGGTCGCTGCGGCAGCGGCCGACAGTATAGCTGTTGACGAGTTGACGACGGAAGAAGTTGAGAACGGATCAGGCGAAGCAGCTGATCTGCAGACAGTTTCCGCGGATACAACGGATGACAGCGCCTTAGAAGACACACAGGGAACATCGGACGAAGAGCAGGATGCCGATGTACTTGAGGATGCAGAAAGTGCTGAGGAAAGCGAAAAGGCCGAAACCGACGCAACCGACGCAACCGAAACCGAAGAGACGTCCGATGCAGAGGATGACCTCACCGCCGAGTGTGAAACAACCTCCGAGATGGTTGGCGGAAACCGTGTATATCAGAGCACAGACAGCGACCTTATCGCAACCGTTCCTGCGGGCGAAGAAGGTGATGTATATTATAGCTACGCGGGTGAATCCGGCGCCGGCGCTACTGTACTTTTTGTCAACACGACAAAAGACGTCACTATCACGATGAAGGAAGGCGTTACAACTACGACCGACGTGATCGCATCTACTGCAGCGAGCGACAGAGAGCCCAGACACATCATACTGCAAGATGTTGTGATCGACCGTTCAGACGAGGACGTGTTCTATCAGTGGGTATATGTGGCAGGTAACAATCTTAGCGGAATGCAGCGGATCCTGCTCTCGGCTCTGGCAACCGAGGATCTTAACGAAGGGTACCTGAGACTGACTCTGAAAGGAACGAATGTCCTCAAGGCACCCGGCTCAAGTAATGCGGCTGACTCCAACAGTTCCTACGGTTACACGCCCACCATATATGAAATGCTGGCAGGTATCCGCGCAGGCAGTCTTGCCATCGACGGCACCGGAAGCCTGGATGTCAGCGGTCGTGATTTTGGTATTCATGTAAAAAGACGTCTGGATGTCGAAGGCGGTTATCTGAAGATCACCGGCGGCACCGGCGGAAGGAAAACCGATATCTTCGCCGGCAGATCCTACTACAGAGGCGGTTATTTTGCCAAAGGAGACCTTACTGCCGGAACGGTTTATGACAAATACGTATACGACGGAACCCTGAATAATGGCAAGATCCGTTATTGCGAGTTGGTAGCCAATACGGATGATGAGACGAGCACAACCTATCCCTATGAGATCCGAAAGACTAAAAAAGCGAAAGCTTTTCTGGATAAAATGATCGCCCGGCGTACTCTGTTCGGCATGAATGAAGATTACGCACGGGCGTATGATGTTGCGCTCAGTTGCCTTGACGGCTATACCGGAGGCGGCAGCATTACCGTGGAGTATGGCGAGAACTACGGTTTTGACATGAGTCAGTCACTTGCCATCGTACACGCGCTCCAAAACGATCATCCCGAATACTGGTGGTTCTGGATCAACAAGATCAGCCCCGGTCTTTCGGGCGCGGAGATCGTGTTGGAAAACACCTACACCTCAGCTGTTGTCCGCAGTAAAAGTGCAGAGTTTGAGGCAGCGGTAGAGGAGGTGTACCGGAGCGCCGCAGTATCCGATCTGATGACGGATGTACAGAAGGCATATGTTTTGTATCAGGTTTTGGAAGCGCATGTATCCTACAACCTGAACTATATGGACCAGTCCTCCAATAGCGCTTTTACCGAGGGTAAGGCTGTCTGCGACGGCTATGCCAAAGCTTATATGCTGCTTTTGCAGAAAGCGGGCATCA
The DNA here is from genome assembly GCA_024693845.1 of Lachnospiraceae bacterium. Taxonomy (GTDB): domain Bacteria; phylum Bacillota; class Clostridia; order Lachnospirales; family Lachnospiraceae; genus RGIG7926. The sequence continues at coordinate 13,159 of JAILKJ010000063.1, read as the reverse complement.
GCGCCAGCTATATCGAAGGCTGGGGTACACCGGGCGGCGGAACCGGCGGCATGCACGGCTGGGTAATCGTGGAGTTTGACGATGGCTGGTACTTCTGCGATCCCACCTGGGACGATGGAGGAAGCGAGCCCAAGTGGGAATGGTTCCTGACAAATAAATCAGGTATTGCCAAATGGCATGAAGCACATTGGGAAGATATGGGCTATGAGATCGAGACAACAGACAGTGACGAGATCACAATCCCCGCCAACATAGTAAAGTTAACATCCGCTAACGCAGATGGCGGAAAAGTGTACCCTGCAAGCATCAACCTGCCCAAGTATTCTCCGGCAGCGATCACCATCGTACCGGATGAGGGCAAATCCGTGGACTCCATCACAGTGGGCGGCTCTTCGGTTGCTGTTCCGGAAGAAGATGAAAACGGCGTCGTTGTATATGAGCTTGCAAGCGTAAGTGCCGATACGAATGTTGTCGTTACTTTCAAAGCGGGCAGCAGATCCGCAACGAAGATCACGGGTCAGAGTGCGGTATCCTTCAAGGTAGGAGACGCAGGCAGTATCAATGGAAATCTCTCTACGATCGCTGACGCTCCGATCGCCGATGCAACGATCGCATATCAGATCCTGTCACGCACAGACGCAGGTTTCAGCCCTGTAAACGCAAATGTAACGACAGGCGGAAACGGTGCTTTTTCGATCTCGCTCAGTGATCTTCCCGTGGGAAGCTATCAGCTGACGGCTAGTTTCGAAGGAAATGCATCCTACAGAGTATCAAAGGCTGTCTTTGATATTACGGTTTTGGAGGATCAGCAGATCATAGCAGGCGACTTCGTTCTGTCAAGAACCGGCGGCGGAACCCTGACGGAAGGCCAGGATTACAGCTATACTGAGGATACGGATGAGAATGAAGGTAAGGGTATTCTGACGATTCTTTCCGATGCGCCCGTTACCATCGGCATGGCCCCGGATGTGTCATCCTCCAATGACCGGATCTGCGTGGATACCACGGATTCCAATGCAACGGCGGATATCACTTTATCCTCTGTAGTGATCGACAGAAGCGACGTGATCTTCACCGGAGAAAAGACGGAATATGATTCGAGCGGTGGACTTGCAGCCGGGTATACGATGAATGCCCGCTTCTCCTCAGGACTCTGTACGGAAGGCGTTGATCAATACAGCCAGAAGTATGATCTGACCCTGGACGGCTATTCCGTGATCAAGGGATCGGTCAGCGGAAATGAAATAGATACAGGGAATCCAATGGAATATTATGCAGGTATCTTCGGCGGTGTGATCACGGTCAAGGGCAGCGGCGGTATGTCGATAACGGCAGGACGTAAGATGGATAACGGATATTTGTATAAACCTACGGTACATGGGATCGATTGCCAGCAGCTTACGGTAGAAGAAGGGGATTTAGACGTATCTCTGGACTTGACAGATCTTCCAAACGGATACTCTGAGGCCGCGGCGCTGTATATATACAACAAATACGAACAGAAGAAAGGAAACGTTTACGCAAATGCTTATGTGAGCGGAGTGGACGGCAAGGGCATATTTACCAATTATGGAATCTATGCGCAGGACTTCTCGGTTACCGGAGGAAGCCTGGTTGCTGAAAACTGCAAATCTTCCGATGGTGTTTCACAAACCAGTTACGAATATCATTCGGGGATCCGTGCACAGATGTTGAGCATCACCGGCGGCTCTGTGACGCTGAAAGCTGACAAATTCGGGCTTGATCAGTGGTACAACGCCGGAAAGGCAACCATAGGTAATACCACCCTTTCCATCGATCTGCATGATGCAGCAGGTACACCTCTTGTTTTCGAAGGCACACCATCCATCTACAGCGGCCTGTTCGGCGCCGGTGATGTGAATGCCAAAACAGTGTATGGCAAAGCGATCGATGATGGCAGCACCATCGAGGAAGTCAATATCGGCGGTAAGACCTGGTACAGAGTTAAGGACGGAAGAGCCCTGGAGGTTACCGGCGGAGAAGAAGGTGAAGATTACACTTACGAGAAGGGCGTATATAAGCTTTTGACGGCAAAAACGATGACCTTCAGCATGAAGCCGGGCAAAGAGTTCTCGACGGAGCAGATCCTTTCATCGGCAGCCAAGGGCGTAACGCATCATATTATCCTGAATAATGTGACCATCGACAGAAGCAGCGTGGAATTCGAATATGATTATCAGGAGGATTCCGCTATTGAATTTGAAAACGCCAATCTCGACCTTACGCTGAAAGGCACCAATGCGATCAAGGGCTCAGTTGAGCATGACAAATGGTCAGTAACATCAACTGAGTATGTATGTGACAACAACGGTATCTATCTGATAAAAGGCAAGCTGACTGTCGGCGGAACGGGATCTCTGAAAGTAGTAGAGCCCTGGTGCGCCAAGGACAGTGCCGGCATCAATGTCGGAGATTATGAGCAAACAGGCGGAACAGTTGAGATCGTCTGCGGACAGGAAAATGTCGGCAAGAAAGCTCTGTTTTGTGCGAAGACGAGAGGATATTCCGGCACCCCTGCCGGCAACGGAACGCTTAAAGTTAGCGGAGGCAAACTTTCTGCAACAATTGCCGGCGGCTCGAATGAAGCGGGGCTGGGGGCAGTCAGTGCGATCTGTGCGGATGGTGATGTCACGGTTACTGCCGGTGAGATTGTTGCATCTACCGGAACCTGTGCCGGTCAGAATATCGGTATCTGGGCCAACGGCGATCTGATCATTTCGGGAGGATCCATAAAGGCGACCTCCGGAACGGCAGCCGACTCTGAAGCAGGCGTCAACGACTCCTTCGGTGTAAAGGCGATAGGTAATGTAACGGTTACCGGCGGACTGCTCGAGGCAACGGGCGGCGATTCGATAAAAGAGGATTCTATCGGACTGAGCTGTGCGAGTGACCTGACCCTTGAGGGCGGCCAGATCATTGCAAGGGGCGGAAACTCCGCTTCCGGACGATACGGATATGGTTTAGTTGTGATGAACAACTATGATCTGTCCAAGGGCACCCTGAAGGCATACGGCCCGGATCAGAAGGCCGGTCTCGTTGACATGGGCAGTGTCGGCATCCATCAGATCTCGACAACGGGACATGCCAGTATAACGGGAGCAACCGTAGAAGCCATCGGCGGCAACGGCGAAGCCGAGAGCTTCGGTATGTGGAACAAGGGACATACCCATATTATCGCGGGCACCCTGAAGGCAACCGGTGGCAATTCGGCAAGGAGCAACAGCGCCGGCTTCCACAATGATACGGATAACGTGGTGGAGATCTCCGGCGGAACCTGTGAATTTACAGGAGGTCAGGCAGGAAATAAAAGTACCGGTCTTTTTGCCAGCGCAGTGAGCGGAGGCATCGACTGCCAGATCAGCGGCGGAACCGTTACCTTTAAGGGTGGTGCAGGCGCAGAGAGCTACGGTGCATACCTGTACAATAAGCTGGTGATTTCCGGCGGAAAAATATCCGCATCAGCTGCCAAAAAGCCCATCGATTGCAATACTTCTTCCATTACCGGCGGAAGCTTTGCAGTGGGTGATACGGCAGCAAACACGGTATATGGCATCAAGCCGGCAGCGGGATATGCGGTTGCTGCAAGTGGTGACGCCGCTTATCCTTACCTGGTTAAATCCACCGGCAGCTCTGGCGGCTCCGGCGGAAGCGGCGGTGGAGGCTCTTCCCAGACTACGGTGCCCGTAACCGGAACCAAGGAAAAATCCGGTGACGGCAAAGCCACCTATGAGGTGACCGGTACGACCGAGAGCGGCGGACAGACCGTAGCAGAGGTAACCTACAAGGCACCGGAAGGTTCCCAGAAGAACGCATCCAGCGTTACGATCCCGGCCAATGTAACATTGGAAGACGGAAGCAAAGCGGTAGTCACCCAGGTTGCGGACAGCGCTTTTTCCGGAAACAAGAAGATCACCAAGGTAACCATTCCCGCAACGGTGGAAGAGATCGGAAGCAATGCGTTTGCAGGCTGCATTAGCCTGAAGACAGTAAATGTGAAGGGCTCCTCCCTCGTAAACATCAAGCAGGGAGCGTTCAGGAACTGCAAGAAGCTGACGGCCGTTACGATCGGAAAGAATGTAAAGAGCATCGGTAAAAATGCTTTTGCAGGGGATACCAAGCTGAAGAAGGTCACCTTCAAGACGACGAAGATCACCAAGGCCAAGATGGGCAAAAACGCCTTCAAGAACATCAGCAAGAAGGCAGTGATCTATTATCCTAAAAAACTGAAGGGCAAGAACCTTACCGCCTTTAAGAAAGCACTGAAGAAGGCAGGGGTTCCCAAGACCGTGAAATATAAAAAGAAATGACGCTTCGGAAAGTTGAATAAATCCCCGAATAGGTGTATGATACTTATGACCATTTGAAACGCATTTTGTGTTGTTTTAAAGGAAAGGGGGGTGATCCTATGTCGATCTTAACAGCTTCCATGACGATGATCTGGCTGGTGATCCTGGTGGGTGCCATCGTGATCGAAATTGCTACGCTGGGCCTGACCACTATCTGGTTTGCCGGCGGTGCGCTGGTGGCATTTTTGCTATCGCTTCTGAATCTGCCCGTGGCATTGCAGATAGCGGCATTTTTGATCGTATCCATCGTGCTCTTGTACTTTACAAGACCTATCGCCGTAAGATATTTCAATAAGGATCGTGTACGGACGAATTCCGAGGCGCTCGTTGGCCAGCAGGCCATAGTGGTGAGCGACATCAACAATATCGAAGGATTGGGAAGAGTCCTGATCCAGGGCAAAGAGTGGACAGCAAGAGCAGCCGTTGATGGCGAGAAGATCCCTGCGGGGGCAGTGGTCGAGGTATCCGCCATCGAAGGCGTGAAGCTTTTGGTAAAACAGCTGAACGACAATACACAATAAGGAGGAAACACAATGGAGGGAGTTATTTCTGTAGTAGTATTACTGGTCATTCTGATCTGGGTATTCATCAGTTGTATCAAGATCGTACCCCAGGCACATGCATTCGTAATCGAGCGTCTGGGTGCCTATCAGGCAACCTGGGGCGTTGGTATTCATTTCAAGGTTCCTTTTATCGACAGAGTGGCCCGCAAGGTCGTTCTCAAGGAGCAGGTAGCAGACTTCGCACCTCAGGCCGTTATCACCAAGGATAACGTTACCATGAGGATCGATACCATCGTTTTCTATCAGATCACCGATCCCAAGCTGTATGCTTACGGTGTTGAGAATCCCATCATGGCTATCGAGAACCTGACGGCTACCACCCTTCGTAACGTCATCGGTGAGATGGAGCTGGACCAGACTCTTACCAGCCGTGAAGTCATCAATGCAAAGATGAGCACCACCCTGGATCTGGCAACCGATCCCTGGGGTATCAAGGTTAACAGAGTAGAGCTTAAGAACATCATTCCTCCCGCAGCTATTCAGGATGCCATGGAGAAGCAGATGAAGGCAGAGCGTGAGAGGCGTGAAGCGATCCTGAGAGCAGAGGGTGAGAAAAAGTCCACCATCCTTGTTGCAGAAGGTAAGAAGGAATCCGCGATCCTCGAAGCAGAGGCTGAGAAACAGTCCGCTATCCTTCGTGCAGAGGCACAGAAGGAGAAGATGATCCGAGAGGCAGAAGGTCAGGCAGAAGCCATCATGAAGGTACAGCAGGCTAATGCAGACGGTATCCGCATGATCAAGGAAGCAGGCGCTGACGACGCGGTACTTCAGATCAAGAGCCTTGAGGCCTTTGGCAAGATGGCTAACGGTCAGGCAACCAAGATCATCGTTCCTTCCGATCTTCAGGGTATCGCATCCCTGGCAACCACCTTCAAGGAGGTAGTAAAGTCCTGAAAGGATAACTGATCATGACAGGGGAATTGCCTGAGGGCAATTCCCCTTTTTTCTTGCATATAGCAGCCAGTTGTGGCAAAATGGAATATGTTTCCGATAAACCCGTTTTCAGGGTTGAAAAGACGAATGGAGGAGCAGATATGGGCAGCATTGATTTAAAGGGAAGGGACTTCCTCAAGCTTTTGGATTATACGCCGGAGGAGATCAGCTACCTGGTAGAGTTAGCAGCGGATTACAAAAAGAAAAAGAAGGAAGGTATCCTGCACGATGACCTTCGGGGCAAAAATGTAGCCCTCATCTTTGAGAAGACATCTACCAGAACCCGTTGCTCATTTGAAGTGGCAGCTCATGATCTTGGTATGGGAAGCACCTATCTGGATCCCAAGAGCTCCCAGATCGGTAAAAAAGAGAGCACCGCAGATACCGCGAGAGTTCTATCCGGTATGTTTGACGGTATTGAATACAGAGGCTTCGGACAGGAGATCGTGGAGGAGCTGGCCAAGTATGCTTCCGTACCCGTTTGGAACGGACTGACCAACGAATATCATCCCACCCAGATGCTGGCAGATCTTTTGACCATCAAGGAAGTCTTCGGACACTTCAAGGGCATCAAGGTCTCTTACATGGGCGATGCCCGTTACAACATGGGTAATTCCTGGATGGTGACTTGTGCCAAGATGGGTATGGAGTTTGCCGCCTGCGCACCTAAGAGCTACTGGCCCGAGCAGAGCCTCATCGACACCTGCCAAAAGTTAGCAGATGCTAACGGCGGCAAGATCGGTTTCTATGAGGACGCCATGGAAGGTGTTAAGGGAGCGGACGTGGTCTATACCGATGTCTGGGTATCCATGGGTGAGCCCGATGAGGTTTGGAAGGAGCGTATCGAGCAGCTCTCTCCCTATCAGGTGAATAAGAAGATCATGGATCAGGCGGGAGAGAAGGCTGTGTTCATGCACTGCCTGCCGGCTTTCCACGATCTTAAGACCGAGATCGGCAAGGAAAAAGGAGAGCAGTTCGGCTTTGAGGAGCTGGAGGTTACCGACGAGGTATTCGAATCCGACAGGTCTGTGGTATTCCAGGAAGCCGAGAACCGCATGCATACCATCAAGGCAGTGATGGCTGCCACCCTGGGTGCGGACTCGAAGTGATCGTGCGAGGACTTGGATGAGAGATAAGGTATTACAGAAGCTTTCAGAAGCGGATGATTACATTTCCGGACAGGACCTGTGTGAGCAGCTGGGGGTTTCCAGAACGGCCGTCTGGAAGGCCGTTAACCGTCTCAAAGAAGACGGATATGATATCCTGTCGGTTCCCAACAAAGGCTATAAGCTTGCGGGCCGGTCGGAGGTTTATTCCGAATATGAGATCCGCAGCAGACTGAAGACTCAAGCCCTGGCATCAGAGGTGGTCTTTTATGAGCAGACAGGCTCCACCAACAATGACTGCAAACGCCTGATGCAGGAAGCCATTGCTAACCCGGAGCGGAGCATTCTGGTAGCAGCCGCTAACCAGGAAGGCGGAAAGGGCAGAAGAGGCAGAGCCTGGACCTCCCCCGCGGGAAGCTCCATCAGCTTTTCCCTGGGACTGGTTCCCAGGACCTCCCTCAGATCCGCATCCATGCTGACTTTGGTCATGGCCCTTGCGGTGGTACGTGCCATTAATGAGGTGACGGGACTGAAGGCAGGGATCAAATGGCCCAATGATATCGTCATCGACGGCAGGAAGGTCTGCGGTATCCTGACGGAAATGAACCTGGAAGAGGGAGAGATCGCTTCCCTGGTCATCGGTGTGGGGATCAATGTAAGCCAGACCGATTTTGACGAAGAGATCAAAGACACGGCAACCAGTCTTCTGCTGGAATTGCAGCGAAGTGGCGAGCCTTCACAGGAAGGCAGTATCAGCCGTTCGGCCATCACGGCGGAATGCGTCAATCAGTTTGAGAAGCTGTATGATACCTTCTGCATCAGACAGGATCTGTCCGAACTGAAGGAAGAATATGAAAAGGTACTGGTAAACAAAGGACGGGTGGTTCGCGTTCTCGATCCGAAAGGAGAATACGAAGCAACCAGCCTTGGAATAACCGATGACGGCGAGCTGATGGTGAAGACCGGTGACGGTCAGATACGGAACGTTTATGCCGGGGAAGTATCGGTGAGAGGAATATACGGATATACATGAAAGACATGAATGAATCGGAAGACGGACGCATCGTTTTATGCGGTGCCAACGCCTACGAGGAGAAATACTATTTTAATCAGGATTTTCAACGGCTGCCGGATTCCATCAAGGATGAGCTGCATATCATCAGCGTGCTGTTCACCCAGGAAGCAGGCGGGATCTTTCTGATCCTCTTCGAGGAGGACGGAAGCATCAGTCTGGAAACCCGGGTAGATGATGAGGATTATCTTTACGATGAAGTGACGGCGGGACTTTTGATCGGAGAGATCAGAAGGAACAGGCAGGAACTTTTTTCACAGCTGCAGCTGTTTTACAGAGTATTTGTTTTGGGGGAGAAGATCGATGAGTAAGATTGAAAACGCCATGATCCTGGTACTGGATGTTGGCAACACCAATATCACCTTCGGTGTATATGAGGGTCTGAAGCAGGTGACTTCCTTCAGGGTCACCACCAAGATCCAGAGAACATCCGATGAGTACGGTATCCTGATCCGGGATCTTTTGAAAAATAACGGCATCCAGAAAGAGGATATCGACGGCAGCATCGTGGCCAGCGTTGTGCCCAACATCATGCACTCCCTGACCAGCTCCATGATCAAGTATCTGGATACCACACCCATCATCGTGGGACCGGGAACCAAGACTGGCATTCAGATCAAGACCAAGAATCCCCGTGAGACCGGTGCCGACCGCGTTGTGGATGCGGTAGCTGCTTATGAAAAATACGGCGGTCCCGTTCTGGTGCTGGATTTCGGTACCGCTACCACCTACGACTATATCTCTGAGGACGGATGTTTTTTGGCGGGCGTTACCGCCCCGGGTATCCGAATCAGTGCAGCAGCTCTGACCGAGAATGCAGCTAAGCTGCCTGCTTTTGAGATCATCAAGCCCGAATCCATCATGGCCGGGGATACGGTTTCCAGCATGCAGGCCGGTATCGTATACGGTCAGATCGGACAGACGGAATACATCATCAATCAGATGAAGAGAGAAACCGGCAGATCGGATATGAAGGTGATCGCCACCGGAGGTCTGGGAAGAATGATCTCCGAGGAGACCGATCTGATCGATACCTATGATCCCATGCTGACCCTGGACGGTCTTGCAAGGATCTATCAGAAAAATATCGTCTGAAGTTTCATCTCATAAGGAAAGCATATGTCTAATCCACTGCTCATGCCCCTGAAGATCGGGGATGTACAACTGGATAATCCACTTATTCTGGCGCCTATGGCCGGTGTGACGGATCTTCCCTTCCGTCTGCTGTGCCGGGAAATGGGCGCTGCACTTGTGTGTATGGAAATGGTTTCCGCCAAGGCCATCTACTATAAGAATAAAAACACGGAAGCCTTGATGGAGATCGATCCGAAAGAGCGGCCCGTTTCGCTCCAGCTGTTCGGAAGCGATCCCGACATCATCGGCGAGATGGCAAAAAAGATCGAAGAGCGACCCTTTGACATCCTGGATTTCAACATGGGATGTCCGGTTCCGAAGGTGGTAAACAACCATGAGGGAAGCGCCCTGATGAAGGAACCGGCCCTGGTGCGACAGATCCTGACGGCCATGACAAAGGCCGTGAAAAAGCCTGTCACAGTGAAGATCCGAAAGGGTTTTGACGATGATCATGTGAATGCGGTGGAGATCGCAAAGATCGCGGAGGACTGCGGCGTGGCGGCCATCGCCGTTCACGGCAGGACCAGAGAGCAGTACTACAGCGGAAAGGCCGATTGGGATATCATCCGTCAGGTAAAAGAGGCCGTTTCCATCCCCGTCATCGGAAACGGTGACGTGACGGATGCAAAAAGTGCGCTGGCACTCATTGATGAGACGGGATGCGACGGCATCATGATCGGAAGAGGCGCTAAAGGCAATCCCTTCATTTTTCGCAGGATCCTGGCAGCGGCACTGAATGAGGAGTTGTCGAAAGATGGGGCGGACATTTTTCCCGGGGAGAAAAAAGTTAGCATCATGAAAAGTGCAGGCCTGACCGAAGCACTGCTGGAGCTGGATGGCGAGCCTGATCGGGAGGAGCTGAGGGCGACGATCTTGCGGCATGCGAAGATGATGTGCGAGTGCAAAGGAGAGCAGATGGCCATCCGTCAGATGCGCAGTCACATCGCCTGGTACTCATCGGGTCTTCCTCATTCCGCAGGTCTGAGACGAAAAGTGAATGAGACCGAGACCCTGGAAGAGCTCACGAAGCTCCTATTTACTTGACAGAGAGGGCCTGCTCATGTATAATATGTTTCGCTGTGGCAGGCATTTTTCAGCCACAAAATCCGAAAACAGAAAGAAGGATGACTGAGGTGGACGAGAAGAAGCATACCCTAACCTATGAAGGGTTAAAGCGTTTTGAAGAAGAGTTGGAGAACCTGAAGGTAGTCAAGCGTCAGGAAGTTGCGCAGAAGATCAAGGAAGCCAGAGCTCAGGGCGACTTGTCAGAGAATGCCGAATATGACGCAGCCAAAGACGAACAGAGAGATATCGAAGCCCGTATCGAAGAGCTGGAGAAGATCCTGAAGAACGTCGAAGTCATCGACGAGGACGAGGTGGATCTGGAGAGCATCAGCATCGGTTGTAAGGTGAAGATCAAGGATATGGAACTGAAGGAAGAGCTGACCTACAAGATCGTAGGATCTACCGAGGCAAACAGCCTTAAGGGTAAGATCTCCAACGAGTCTCCGGTAGGCAAGGCGCTTCTCGGAAGGAAAAAGGGTGAGACCGTTTCTGTGGAGACCCCCGGCGGTGTGATCAAATACAAGGTCATGGGGATCGAGAAGGCAGTTCAGGCTAAGTAAGATGGCAGTTATCGGCAAGCACGCATAAGCGTGCTTGTTGTTTATCGTAAGGAAAGGAAGTAAACATGGCAGAGCAGAATAAAAAAGGACAAAACGAAGCAGGCGGTCAGCAGGATCTGAACCAGCTTTTGAAGGTTCGCCGGGAGAAGCTGGCTGATCTTCAGAATGCGGGAAAGGATCCTTTTGTGATCACCAAATATGATGTTACCCATCATACCACGGATGCGGCAGCTGAGTATGAGAAGCTTGAGGCTGAGCTTCTGGCGGGAAGAGAGCCCGTGGATGTATCCGGCCTTCCCGAGGAGGAGGCAAGACCCAAGCGTAAGGCTGATTATGAGGAGCGCCGTGCCATCATGGATGCAAAGCCAATCGAGGTCAGCATTGCGGGTCGTATCATGAGCAAGCGTATCATGGGTAAGGCTTCTTTTTCCAATATCCAGGACAAGACCGGCAACATTCAGCTTTATGTTTCCAGAGACGGCATCGGGGAAGAGCCCTATGCCGAGTTCAAAAAATATGATGTGGGCGATATCATCGGCGTGGAAGGATATGTTTTCCGTACCATGACCGGAGAGATCTCCGTTCATGTTCACAAGGTGACTCTGCTTACCAAGTCTCTGCAGATCCTTCCTGAGAAATATCATGGTCTGACCAACACGGACCTGCGTTATCGTCAGAGATATACCGACCTGATCATGAACCCTGAAGTAAAGGATACTTTTATCAAGCGTTCGAAGATCATCAGCACCATCCGCAAGTACCTTGACGGACAGGGCTTTATGGAGGTAGAGACTCCCATGCTGGTAGCCAATGCCGGCGGTGCTGCTGCAAGACCTTTCGAGACTCATTTCAATGCACTGGATGAGGACCTTAAACTGCGTATCTCCCTTGAGCTTTACTTAAAGCGTCTCATTGTCGGAGGCCTGGAGCGTGTTTACGAGATCGGTCGCGTTTTCAGAAACGAAGGTCTGGATACCAGACACAACCCCGAGTTCACTTTGATGGAGCTGTATCAGGCATATACCGATTACAACGGTATGATGGATCTGACCGAGAACATGTTCCGCTATGTGGCACAGGAGGTTCTGGGAACCACCACCATCAAGTACGGTGAGCATGTGATGGAGCTGGGCAAGTCTTTTGAGCGTATCACCATGGTGGATGCCGTGAAAAAATATGCAGGCGTTGACTGGAACGAGATCAAGACTCTTGAGGATGCCAGAAAGATCGCCGATGAGAAGCACGTGGAATATGAAGACAGGCATCAGAAGGGTGATATCCTGAACCTGTTCTTTGAGGAGTATGTGGAGGAGCACCTGATCCAGCCTACCTTCGTGATGGATCATCCCATCGAGATCTCTCCTCTTACCAAGAAGAAACCGGAGAACCCCGAATACGTGGAGCGTTTTGAGCTGTTCATGAACGGCTGGGAGATGTGCAACGCTTACTCCGAGCTCAACGATCCCATCGACCAGAGGGAGCGTTTCGCTGCCCAGGAAGCTGCTTTCGCAGCCGGCGATGAAGAAGCCAACCACACCGATGAGGACTTCCTCAACGCCCTTGAGATCGGTATGCCTCCCACCGGCGGTATCGGCTACGGCATCGACCGTCTTTGCATGCTGCTGACGGACAGCGCCGCCATCCGCGATGTTTTGCTCTTCCCGACCTTGAAGAGCATTCAGTAAGAAAATGCCAGTATTTTCCACCGTTTGATAATCATCATGTTGGCTTAGTATTACAAAAGTACTACGAAAAATCAAATAGGTTGTACCGGTAGATACCGTGTTATACCGTTCTCATGTAGGTTTGAGGCATCTGTTTTGTGTAGCATGCACCGAACGAAAAGTAAGATATACGGACACTTTCTAAGAAAGAAATTTCGAAGAGAGTGTCTTTTTTTGTCTGTTGTTATGGTGATGTTTGGGTAGAAATGGGTCAAATCAAGGAAAAAGAATTGCTTTAAAGCCCGAAAAATAGGCATTTCTGCAACAAGGTACTTGAGCGTCCCGTTTAAAGAGACATCAACGAAAGGAGGACGGAGCGATGCCAGGATCAGCGACAGTGCAAATGGCTTTACACATGAGCTTCCTCAACAACAAATCGCCGTAAGGGAGGAGCATTTAAAGGATGAGAAATTACAAACATCAGCACGGTATGGTTCAGGTCAGAGTACAGGCAGATGATTCATACCAGATTAAAAGAGCGATGGAAGCAGTTGAGAAAGAAAAAGGATTTGTACTGATGAGCAGATCAGGAATCAAGAGAAATAGCGGAGACGGTCCGAAACTTCGTGAATTCGCCTCCTTCCGCGATCTTAAAGCGGAAAAGAAGCAAAAGAAGAATCATAATAACAATCAGC
>JAILKJ010000055.1 GCA_024693845.1 Lachnospiraceae bacterium | reverse complement strand
CAAAGGCAGTAATCTCTTTTTTCTTTTCTTATCCATGATTCCCCTCTCCCATCTCTTTGTAGTCCGTGGGTGAAACACCCACATTCTTTTTGAAGATCCTGGAAAAATAGTTAGGGTCCGCATACCCCACCGGCTGACAGATCTCTTTGATCGTAAGCTCCGAGGCCTGGAACAGCTCCTTTGCCTTTTCGATACGAAGATGTGCCAGGTACTCTATGAAGGTCTCCCCCGTAGCATCCTTGAAGAGCTTACTGAAATAGTACGGGCTGATATCCACGATCCGCGACACCTCGTCTAAAGAGATATCACTGGCATAGCTTTCATCGATGAACTGCTTGGCCTTGTCCACCACGTTATCGGTCTGCCGCTGCTTACGAAGGGTTACGTTGCGGCAGGCATCCGCGATCTTCTCCAAAAACCACTCCCGCATGGCCGGCAGCTCCTCTAAAGAAAGTACCGTAGGCAGGTAGTCCTTGCGGGATAAAAAGCGGTAGACCCTTCCGCTCTTATGATAAGCAAGATGCTCGGCCCAGAGAACGAATTCCAGCACCTTGAGCCGGATATCCGTAACGTGGTCCGAATAATTCTCCGCCATCCAGTCAAAGAAGACTTCTGCCTCTGCCAGGGCTCTGGGAAGATCTCCCTTTTCCACACAGTCGAAGAGCTTCTTTTCCGTTTCCATGGGATAGTTCTGCTCATAGCCCACCTTGACGGGCAGATCCTGGGTAAGAGCCACAGGCTCTTTCGTCAGGGTCAGGGAATCAAGGGCTTCATTATAGGAACCCGCCGCATCCCCCATGGATACCACCGATCCGATGCCCGCCCGGCACAGAAGGCCGGTAACGGAATAGATCCGCTCCACAAGCTGCTGGGATTTATCGATCAGTGTATTTCTTTCATTAAAGTCCGGATCCATGTGGCTCTGGGGTATGATGGCAACGATCTTATTGGCCATGGGAGAGCCCACCACCGCAGGGAAGAACTCCTTGATGGTTTCCCGGATCCTGCCCTGATGATCCTGCAGCCGCACGCTGGTGCCTGCCGCATTGTTCATATGGCTCCCCTCCTGCCCGTCTCCGAAGATCAGCACCAGGACAAAGCCGTAATCCTCTTCGATCCCCAGAAGATCCTTGTAGCCGTCCACATCCTCCTTGAAGCTTTCGCCCATCAGCAGGTTATACAGAAATCCGCTTTCCAGGATGGGAACGACAGTCTCCATTTTTTCCCGGATCATCAGATCCTGGGAGCGCTTCTTTCGCTGACTGTCGATCTGGGACATGGCCCTTTCGATGACTTCCAAAAGCCTGGTCTTGTCAACGGGCTTGTTCAGGTACTCCATGGCCCCCAGGGACAGTGCCTCCTTGGCATAGTCGAATTTGTCATAGGCGGAGACCACGATAAAAATGATGTTCTCGTTTCCCCGGCGGATCTCCCGCATAGCCTCGATCCCATTGATCCCGGGCATATGGATATCCATCAGTGCGATATCCGGCCGAAACTGCTCCGCCAGCTCAATGACCGCTCTTCCGGTCTTGGCCGTTTCGATTATGATCTCATCCCTATATTCCCCTTTCAGCAGAAAGGAAATAGAATCCAGTACGATGCCCTCATCGTCTGCCAGCATGATCTTATACATCTTCTGCCCTTTCCCGCACCATTTGCGGTCCTCTTATCTTTATGCTTCCAGCCCCTCTGCCGGGATGGTGATCACCACTTCGGTGCCCTGGTCCCTGCCGTCGGATAGGATCTCAAACCGGCTCCTGCCTTCAAAGTACAGGCTGAGCCTCTGCATAACGTTCACCATTCCCACGCCGTTTCCGCTGCCGTCGCCGGAAGCGGCATCCCCGGACAGGATCTTATCTATCGTGGCCTGATCCATGCCGATGCCGTTATCCATGATGCTGATGCATACCGTATCGTCAACCCGGTAGACTGCCAGCTCGATCCTGCCCTCACCGCCCATGTTCCGGATCCCGTGGTTAACGCTGTTTTCCATAATGGGCTGCAGGATCATACTGGGCAGATACAGCTTCAACAGGGAAGGATCCTCGATCTTCTTTTCAAAGTGGATCTCCCCGGAAAAGCGCACGTTCAGGATATAGATATAGGTATCTACCAGGCGGATCTCCTCCTCCAGGGTCACCTCATCGTTATCCTTCTGTATATTATACCGGAAAAAATCCGCCACCTTCTGTACATAGCTGTAGGTCCGGTCGGCGCTTTCCATCATGGCCAGCTGAGCCCCGGCATTCAGGGTATTGAACAGAAAATGGGGATTGATCTGGGCCTGCAGGTATTTCAGTCTGGCATCCTTCAGATGGGATTCCATGAGGAGCTCCTTTTCCTTCAGGAGCCGCTCTTTTTCCATACCTTCCTTCAGCCTGTCGATGTAATCCGGAATGCTCTCCACCATCTGGTTGAAGGCTACGGTAACCACGCCGATCTCGTCCATGTTTCTGACGGGCACTTTTCCCGCCTCGTCAAAGCGACCTTCGGCAACCTGGTTTGCCGCCTCGGACAGTTTGGACAAAGGCTCCGTGATGGAATTGGTCAGTGCCAGCACAATGAGCACGTCAAAGATACCGATCAGTGCAAAGACAACGATACTGATCCTCTCCAGAGAGGTCAGGGAAACCGACAGTGCCTCATAGCTGGCGGAATTGAACCGAAAGCTCTGGGTGTTCAGGGAGGCGATGGCATCCCCCAGATATTTAAATACCTTCTGGGACTGCTCATAGTAGTCCTTGTATTTTTCCACGTTTCGTCCGCGCTTGGCTTCCACCGTCATGGAAGTTAGCTTACGGTAACTTTCCGACAGTGCTTTGATGTTCCGCTCCATGAGGAGCAGGGGGGCATCCGTGACTTTATCGCTGAGCCGGTCCACGTTGTTGGCAAAGTCCTGCTCCCGTTTATAATACTCCGACATGGCATCTGTGGTCTTGGTGTTCAGATATCCTTTTACCGAAGTCTGCAAGAGCTCAAGGGATTCCTCCAGATCCGCCAGTTCCATGTTGCCGGCATAGATCTCATCCAGATGCTTGGTGATCTGACCGATGTTATAGTACATGGTGATGTTCACAACAAGGATCAGGAAGGTAGAAAGCAGCAGCACCAGCATCAGCTTCATACGGATGGAACGGCGCCGCAGGAGTTTTTTTCTCATGTGCTTACTCATACCTTGCGCCCTCCTTTGCATCCTGGCTGGTCACAAGGAAAAGCTCGACGGCATAATAGTCGCTCACATAACCGCTCTGGCGAAACTCCGTCAATGCATCCACACAGTCCCTGCCCATCTGCCGGGTATCCACCATGATGGTGGCGCGGATGATGTCCTTTTCCAGGGCGCTCCGGATGGTGTCGGAGCTGTAAAAGCCCAGGATCTCCACCTTGCCTACCAGATTATAATCCAGCACCGTCTGATAGACACAGGTGGTGTTCTGCAGGTTCATGCAGACCATGATATCCGCCGGGATCCTGCCGTCGGAACGCATGAACAGATCCCGGATCTCCTCCTCCGTGGAAAACACGGAATTGGAATGGATCTGGGTCGTTTCGATCTGCACCTGATCCGCCATGTTCTGGTTGGAGATATAATCCTGAATACCCGTCAGTACGATACTCTGGTTGGAGTTGGTGCTGTCGGCATCCAGCAGCACGCAGACCCGTACCGAGCCCTCCGTAGTTTTGAGCTTTTCTCTGGCGATCTCACAGATCTTGGCTCCGTACTCTCTGGAAAGACTTGCGTTGGAAAAGCTGACGAAGCTGACCCGCTCCGAAGAGGTGTTGTCATTTCGCACGGTCACTACGGGGATCCCTGCAGCGTAAGCCTGATGGATCAGGTTGGTGATACGGCTGTCCTCTCCTGCATCCAGGATGATCCCGTCCACCTTGGAGTAGATGGCCATTTCCATCTGCTCATACTTCGTATAGGAATGGTTCATCTGCGCGCCGGCCCGCTCCAGCAGGATCCCCCTGGATTCCGCCTCCTTCCGGGCGCCCTCCAGAATACCACTCCAGAATTCCGAATCCTCATCCTCGGTGATGAGCACATAGTATCCCTCATGCTCCTGCCCCTGGGTTCCCGCCATCAGCGCCGCACTCTCCCGGATACTGCTTCTGAACATGAGCATGGTGACTATGATGACGCTCAGCATGACAAGTCCCAGCAACGCCACGGCTCCTATCAGCTTTTTATTCGAATGCTCCTTATACAGTTGTTCCTTTTTTTCTTCGTTCATATGTCCGGGCTTCCCCTGCCCTGTCTGCTGTGATTTTCAAAAAGCTCTTCGCCTGTCGTACGAAGAGCTTTCTTTTTTCTTTTATAAAAAATGCGGGCCGCATCACTCTCTGTTGCAGCGATACAGAAGATCCTCCCACCTCTTGTCCACTTCCTGCTGGAAAAGCTCAATGAGATGCTCGTTCTCCGGCTTGAACAGGTGTGCAAATCTGCCCTGGGGCCGAAGGAAGTCCTCGATGGGTAGCTTTTTCTTGGGAGAATAGTTGAGGATCCACTTACCCTCGTCCACCTCAAACAGCGGCCAGTAGCAGGTCTCCACCGCAAGACGGCAGATCTCCATTACATCCTCCATGGGATAACGCCAGCCTCTCGGACAGGGCGTACACAGGTTCAAAAAGGCAGGTCCTTCGGTATAGATGGCCTTCTCGGACTTTCTGTGCAGATCCGTAAAATCCCGGGTCAGAGTGGACTGGGCCACATAAGGAACATAGTGCTCCGCAATGATGGCTGCCAGATCCTTACGGTACTGGATCTTTCCGTTGGAATTGACGCCTACGGGAGTTGTGGTGGTATCCGCATACATGGGTGTGGCGGAAGAACGCTGGATACCCGTGTTCATGTAAGCTCCGTTGTCATAGCAGACATAGACCATGTCATGGCCTCTCTCCATAGCTCCGGAAAGAGACTGGAGTCCGATATCATAGGTACCGCCGTCACCGCCGAAGGTGATGAACTTGTAGGTGTCCTCTTCCCCCAGCTTTCCCTTTTTCTTCAATACTTTATAAGCTGTCTCCACGCCGCCCAGGGTTGCACCCGCATTCTCAAATGCGTTGTGAATGTAGCTGTCCTCCCAGGAAGTGTAGGGATACATATAGGAAGATACTTCCAGACAGCCGGTAGCATTACCGATCACGGCGTGATCCTCCTGCTTCAGTCCTCGAAGGACCGCACGGACAGCGATGGTGGCACCGCAGCCGGCACACATCCTGTGGCCGGGCGTCAGCCTTTCGGGCTGCCTAAGCATCTGTTTTAAACCATGGTTTCCTTTACTCATGAACGCTCCTTTATCTGTCAGCGATACGCTTTCTCTTTACTGCTCTTCTCGGGTACGAAGCCCGATATAACGATTGTGGGGAACCTGCTTTCCTTCGCATACAAGGCCCTGAAGTTCTCCGAAGATCTCTTTTACATTGTCCGTGGTGAAGTCTCTTCCCGCAAGGCCGTAGGTATAGCATACCGTATCGATGAATACCTTATTGCGGAAAAGTCCCGCCGTTACCTCGGATCCCAGGGGACCGCAGTTTCCGTTGTAGCTCTCAACACGATCCATAATGGCTACCGCTTTGGCATTCTTAAGTGCCTCGGCGATCTCTTTTTCCGGGAAGGGTCTGAACACACGAAGCTTCAGGACACCTGCCTTTACGCCGCTTTCACGGAGTTCATCCACTGCCTGCTTTGCGGTGCCCGCTGCCGATCCCATGATCAGCATCACATACTCCGCATCCTCCAGACGATAGCTTTCAAAAAAGCCGTACTGTCTGCCGCTCATCTGCGCAAAGCGGTCGGCTACCTCTTTGATGACCTCACGGGCATTTTCCATTGCCACAGCCTGAGCCTTCTTGGCTTCCATAGCGTAAGCCGAGATGGAATAAGGACCTACCGCAATGGGTTTGCCGGGCTGCAGAAGATACTCCTCGGGTTCGTAAGTGCCCACAAACTCTTTTACCTGTTCATCCGGCAAAAGCAGGATGTTCTCCACCGCGTGGGAAGTGATGAAGCCGTCCTGGCAGATCATCACTGGAAGGTGTACCCTCTTATCCTCCGCAATGGGGAAGGCCTGAATATAGTTATCATATGCTTCCTGATTGTTCTCAGCGTAGATCTGGATCCAGCCCGTATCCCTGGCACCCATTCCGTCGGAATGATCACAGTTGATGTTGATGGGTCCGGACAAGGTCCTGTTCACAAGGGTCAGCACGATGGGCAGTCTGTTGGATGCCGCAAGCAGCAGCTCCTCCCACATAAGTGCCAGACCTGCCGAAGAGGTGGCTGTCATGGTCCTTGCGCCTGCCGCTTCCGATCCGATGGCTGCCGACATGGCGGAATGCTCCGATTCTACCGGGATGAATTCCGTATCGATCTTACCTCCCGCAATGAAGCTGGATACCATCTGGGGGATCTCGGTGGACGGGGTGATGGGAAAGGCGGGCATTACATCGGGATTCACCTGACGGATCGCCTCGGCTACCGCCTCGTTTCCGCTCATTCTCTCTCTGATGGAAGTAACGCTCATGCCTCAGTCCTCCTGTCTGCGGGGGGCTCCACGCCCTCTACCATCTCAATGGCACCGAAGGGGCAGTTCTTATAGCAGATACCGCAGCCCTTGCAGTGGTCGTAGTCAAAATCCAGACGCTTATCGTCCTTAACCGGAATGCAGCCGTCCGGGCAAACCGGGGCGCAAAGCAGACACTGCCTGCATTTTTCCTGGTCGAATACCGGCGTATTGGTCCTCCACTCACCGGTGTTGA
The DNA here is from genome assembly GCA_024693845.1 of Lachnospiraceae bacterium. Classification (GTDB taxonomy): domain Bacteria; phylum Bacillota; class Clostridia; order Lachnospirales; family Lachnospiraceae; genus RGIG7926. The sequence goes on along the minus strand of JAILKJ010000055.1, from coordinate 21,314 downwards.
ATTTCTTCGCCGTAGCGCCGGCAAACATGATCAGGCCTTCCGTCAGATCTTCGTAGGGGGTCTGTTCATTGATCTTCTTTACATCCGTTCTCATTTCATTCTCCGTTTCTTATCAGATCGCCTTCTCGGCTACCATATAAGCCATCTCAAGTGCCTTCATATTGCCGTCGATCACCTGAGGTTTCTTGGCAAACTTGTGGGCAAAGGAATCCTTCATCTGCTTGAAGAAATCATCCTTCTTCATCACGCCCGTCACGGCTACCACCGCAGCCAGCATGGGAGTGTTGGGGAAGTTCTTTCCCAGGGTGTGTTCCGATATCCCTCTGGCATCAATTGTGATCACCTTACCCTGATAACCGCGAAGCTGGCCTCTTACCTCCTCTGCGCTCTTGGGGGTGTTGATGATGATGGCTCCCTGCTCGGAAAGACCGTCAGTAACGTTCACGCTTGCCAGAAGGGTCTCGTCAACGACTGCCACAAAATCCGGCTCATATATATTGGAATGAACCCGGATGGGATCCTGACTGATCCTGTTAAAGGCCGTAATGGGTGCTCCCATTCTCTCCGGTCCGTATTCCGGGAATCCCTGTACATTTTTACCTGTCATAAATGCCACGTCCGCCAAAAGAAGGGCAGCAGTCTTCGCTCCCTGTCCGCCGCGGCCGTGCCAGCGGATCTCAAGTGTATTATTCATAAAATTTGCCTCCAGTGTCCTATTATACAGATTTTCGGGGAATTGTAAATACGAATATCACGAAGGAAGGGCGTAAAATCGTTCATACAAGGCCAGCTCTTCCTTTTCCTTCCGGGATGAGTCAAAAATGATCCTTCCGGACTTCTTACGCTTTGTCAGAAGTCCCTCCCCCTTCAGTCTTCTTTCCAGCTCCCGGGCCGTTCCTTCCGCCCCGTCAAACATGGGCACATCACCCAGAATAGCTGCGATCTGTTTTCTTATGAAGGGATAGTGGGTACAGCCCAGGACCACGCCGTCCACCGAGCCGGCATAGGGTCTGAGAAAGCCTTCCAGCATCTGCTTAAGATCCTCTCCCTCCAGGTCACCCTTTTCGATCCTGGCCGCCAGTCCGGGACAGGCCAGCGGTATGAGACTTGCCTGTTCATCGAAGCGGGAAGCCAGAAGTCTGTATTTTTCCCGCTCAAGGGTCATGGGAGTGGCCATGACAAGGACCTTCCCGTTGGAAAGCTCCATGGCTGCGGGCTTGACGGCAGGCTCCACACCCACCACCACGATATCGGGGTACCTGGCCCGGATGGTTTCCGCAGCGGCGCTGGTTGCCGTGTTGCAGGCGATGACGATGGCCTTGGCTCCTCTTTCAAGAAGTCTGTCCGCAAGGGAAAGGGAGAGTTTTTGCACCTGCTCCTCGCTCTTTTCCCCGTAAGGGGCATTGGCGGAATCGCCATAAAATAAAAAGTCTTCCTTCGGCAGCCGGGCGGCCAGGCACTTCAATACGCTGATCCCGCCGACTCCCGAATCGAAGACTCCTATAAAATCCGTTTCCTTATCTATGGTATCAAACATTCTCATCTTTCTGGTTCTTCAACATCCGGCTGTAGGCATGAAATACGCTGTGCATCTGATAACAGATCGCATAGATCTGGGTCTCGTACTGCCCGTAGCGCTCCAGCATGGCGGTCACCAGGGGGCCGTAGTAGGTTTTGGTTTCCTCCAGATACCGCCTGATCCGCGGCAGGGAAAAGCCATCTGCCATGCTCGATAGATTATTGCAGCGATCCAAAAGCTTTACGATGGATGCCGTCGGATCCTGGGCAATGGCTTCGTAGTACTGCTTCTCCAGCGCTTCGCTTTCCTCTCCCGCCTTCCAGTTCTTGGTCAGCAGTGCCACGGAATCCTGTAAGCTTTTCGACACGGGAAGCTGCTCGGGGAAAATGCCGCAATCTTCGCAGACATCGTGCAAAAGTGCCGCTGTCAGGATCTCGTCATCAACAAGCTGCAGCGCAATGGCATGCTTTGCCATCTGAAGGGGATGAATGATGTAGGGAATATGCTCCCTGCTGTCCCTGTGCTGTCCCTTATGACAATCCCGGGCAAAGGGCAGTGCCTGCAAGGTCTGGGCAAGACCGTGCTTTTCGGCAAAATGCCCCACGTAGGAGTATAACGCTTCTTCGTCATATAACAGCTCGGGATAATCCTTCATGCATTGACTCCTTTTGCAAAAATACATGCCCATCATACCATAAAAACAGCCGGCCCGCAACACGCAGGCCGGCCGTAACATGCACGAAAGATCGTCATTTTTCCACCGCTATATTCTCCGAGGTTTCGTTTTCCATCTTCCTGTCGGAAACATGTTCTCCCTTGATGATGGGAGAAAGCCTCTTGTATACCAGGAAGGTGACTACCACATCGATGAAGCCCTTGCAGAAGGTGAAGGGCATATTGAATACCAGAAGGCACTGCAGCAGGCCGTTAACCTTCGGATTGATGGCCTGATAAGCCCCGATGATGGCATCCATGGGCATGAACTTGGAATAGATGGGGTAGGTCAGGTAGTAATTGCAGGGTACGCTGAAAGCGGCCATAACAGCTGCTCCCACAAGGGAAGCGATGATGGCGCCTTTTCTCGTCCTGTTCTTCTGATATATCAGCCCCGCCGTAAGAACGAAGGAGGCTCCCAGCAGGAAGTTACAAAGCTCGCCTACGCCGCCGGTGGTGCTTCGAAGCAGGTTCAGGAGGTTTTTCACCAGGCAAATCAGAACGCCTTCCACAGGGCCCATGGCGAAGGCACCGATCAGAGCAGGAAGCTCGGAAATATCCATCTTGATAAAGCTGGGCATAAAGGGTACGGAGAAGTCCAGCATCATCAGGATAAAGGACACGGCGGACAGCATGGCGATGACCACCAGGTTACGGGTTGTGATTTTTTTCATGTTACGCTCCTTTTCCGGCATCATTCTCTTCGTATTTGCAATAAAAAATCTCCGAAGGGGTTCCTTCGGAGTCAGCAAACTAAAGAAGGCAGCCGAAAAAGCTGCGATCCTCCTTCTCTCATCCAGACTGTACTGTCGGTTCCGGAATTCCACCGGATCTGACCACCTCTCTCCTTTCAAGAAAGGCCGGTCTCGCGGACTTTACCGCCGGTAGGGAATTTCACCCATCCCCGAAGAACGATACCTGTGTTGTATTTGCCCTGCATTCCGCCGGGCATTGTTTTGGTTATAGCAAAAGTCCCTGTAACAAGGACTTTCGAAGCAGGGGAAGAGGGAATCGAACCCCCGTTAACGGTTTTGGAGACCGCCGCACTACCGCTGTACTATTCCCCTATGAAATTTCACACAAGTTGCATTATAGCATGATGATATCAGGAATGCAAGTATCAATTCCGCGATATCCGCACCCCTGATATCCCAAGACGTAAACACTATTAAAAGATCACCTGGTCGCCGCCCATCTGCTTGCCGAGATTCAGCTTCTCTTCCGCTTCGGCAACAAAACCGTCGATATTTCCGGAGAAATCATATTCCGTAAGGCCGAAGGTCATGGTAACGCTGACACCGTCTCCGTCATAGAAGATAACCCTGGTCTTGATCTTCTCTCTTACGGTAAAGAGCTTGTTATAAACCTCATCGCCGTTCTTGGAAGGAAACAGAAGAAGGAATTCATCTCCACCCCACCGGTAAGGTGTTCCCATACCCGAGATCTCATTTGACAGGATCTGGGCAACCTCCCGAAGTACAATATCACCGCATTTGGTCTCGTAAACTTCATTTATTTTTTTGAAGCCGTCGATATCACACATGCAGATGGTGTAGTTGGCATTTTTGTTCTTTTTCAGGAAAGTCTTAATGGCTTCCAGGGCGCCTCCTTTGTTCATCAGGCCCGTCAGCTCATCTGTTTCCGCTGCAGGCGCCGGCGGCGCAGCAGGTGCGGCAGGTGCAGCCGTCGTCGCAGGCTGTCCCGGCGCAGGCGCTTCGGCTCCCGGGCTTCCCGATGCACCCATATTATATTTTTTTGCTTTACAGTTCACGCACTCCCACAATTCATAGGGGCTGTCGGACGCTGTAACGTTCTTCCATTCATGCTTTCCCATTTTGCAGGATAAGATCTTAAGTCCAGCCATTTTTCATGATCCTTTCTTAATAAGTTACTTCTCCCTCGATCAAGAATCCATAGACAACAGTATTTTATCACAAAAAATGAAAAACGACAAATTCGTCTGAAAATTAAAAATGCCCGGGCATTAACCCGGGCATTACCTTGACTGTTTCTTTCGGATGAAGCCGGACTGCTTACAGACTGTAGTCCATGCAGACCCTGCTTGACGTAAACGGTCTCACCTTACCGTTTGCCACCTCTAAATGGGCAGGATGGGTAGCGTAGGTCTTAAGTGCCGCCTCATCCTCAAAGGTGGAATCCAGCATCAGATCGCAATTGGAGCTGGCAAGAGGATTGATGTTCACCCGGATCTCAACGATGCCGGGTACCACACCCTTCAGTCCTTCCAGGCCTGCCTTGATCTCTTCCTTGATCTTCAGAGCCTCAGCTTCAGTGTATTCTTCCTTCAGATTCCATAAAATAACATGCTTTACCATTTCTTCACCCGCCTATGCAAGCACTTTTTCCTTCTTCATATCTGCTACCAGTCCGCGGATCGCAGATGCGTTTGCGAACTTTCTCACCTGATCTCCGTCCACCATAACAAGGGTAGGTGCACTGGTGATACCGTATCTCTGTACAAGCTCGGGACTCTCCTCAGCATCTACGGGGATATAGGCAACATCCTTCAGGTATTCCTTAGCCAGACGGCAGTTCGGGCAGGTTTTGGTGGTGAAGAGATAGGATACGTGCTTGGGTGCCGACATGGACACCTCCACATCATCCCTGTCCTTGCCGACGGAAACCGTCATCATACCGGTTACCGGCTTCTTGAGGGTGCTCTTTTCGATCACATACTCGCTGCGGTTAGCGTATTCCTGAAGCTTGCCGTCATTCCAGTTCTGAACCGGTCTGTAATATCCGGTGATACGGCTGTATACCTCGGTAGTCTTGCCGCAATGCGGGCAGCTCTTGACTTCCCCTGCCAGATAACCATGCTCCCTGCAGATGGAATAGGTGGGAGACATGGTATAGTAAGGAAGCTTGTAATTCTCTGCAATAGTCTTAACAAGGTTGGCTGCTGCCTTCCAGTCGGGAAGCTTCTCACCCAGGAACGCATGGAATACTGTTCCGGAAGTGTAGAGGGTCTGCAGCTCATCCTGGATATCAAGGGCATCAAAGATGTCTCTTGTGTAATCCACGGGAAGATGGGAGGAATTGGTGTAGTAAGGGGTATCTCCCTCGTTCCCTGCCGTCTTGATGCCGGGCCACTTGGCGCGGTCATGCTTAGCCAGACGGTATGTGGTGCTCTCTGCGGGAGTTGCCTCCAGGTTGTACAGATCACCGTACTGTTCCTGATAATCGGAAAGTCTCTCGCGCATATGGTTCAGAACTTCCTTAACAAAGTCCTGGGTCTTCTTGTGGGTCAGATCTTCCCTGAGCCAGTTGGCATTCAATCCCACCTCATTCATGCCGATCAGGCCGATGGTGGAGAAGTGATTGTCAAAGCTTCCGAGGTATCTCTTAGTATAAGGATATAATCCCTCATCCAAAAGTCTGGTGATAACGCCTCTCTTGATCTTCAGGGATCTTGCGGCGATATCCATCATCTTGTTCAGTCTTCTGTAGAAATCATCCTTGCTGTTGGACAGATATGCGATCCTAGGCATGTTGATGGTAACAACGCCTACAGAACCGGTGCTCTCGCCCGAGCCGAAGAATCCGCCGGATTTCTTACGAAGCTCTCTTAAGTCAAGTCTCAGTCTGCAGCACATGGATCTCACATCGGAGGGCTCCATGTCGGAATTGATATAATTGGAGAAATATGGTGTGCCGTATTTAGCCGTCATTTCAAATAACAAGCGGTTGTTCTCGGTATCGCTCCAGTCGAAGTCCCTGGTAATGGAATAGGTAGGGATGGGATACTGGAAACCTCTGCCGTTGGCGTCGCCCTCGATCATGGTCTCGATGAAGGCCTTATTGACCATATCCATTTCCGCCTTGCAGTCGCCGTAGGTGAAGTCCATCTCCTTGCCGCCTACGATAGCGGGAAGGTTCTTCAGATCAGCGGGAACCGTCCAATCAAGTGTTATGTTTGAGAAGGGTGCCTGGGTACCCCAGCGGCTGGGTGTGTTCACACCGTAGATGAAGGCTTCGATGCACTTCTTCACTTCGCTGTAGGAAAGGTTATCTACCTTAACAAAAGGTGCCAGATAGGTATCGAAGGAGGAGAAGGCCTGAGCGCCCGCCCACTCGTTCTGCATGATACCCAGGAAGTTTACCATCTGGTTGCAGAGCACGGAAAGGTGTGCCGCAGGAGCGGAAGTGATCTTGCCGGTGATACCGCCGAGACCTTCCTGGATCAGCTGCTTTAAGCTCCATCCTGCACAATAGCCGGTAAGCATGGAAAGATCGTGGATATGGATATCCGCATTCCTGTGTGCCTCGGCGATCTCCTGATCATAGATCTCGGAAAGCCAGTAGTTAGCCGTAACGGCTCCGGAATTGGAAAGGATCAGTCCGCCTACGGAATAGGTAACGGTGGAATTCTCCTTTACTCTCCAGTCCTCTACCTTAACGTAGCTGTTTACCACATCCTTGTAATCCAGGATCGTGGACTTCATGGTACGAAGTTTTTCTCTTTGTTTCCTATACAAAATGTAAGCCTTTGCCACCTCGGTATAACCCGCCTGCTCCAGCACTCTCTCCACACTGTCCTGTACGGTCTCGATGTGGATCTGTCCGTCCTTGATCTTGTCCTGGAAATCTGCGGATACACGAAGTGCGAGAAGATCGATGATATCATTGGTGTACTGCATATCCGTTGCAACGAACGCCTTCATGATCGCATCTTTGATCTTGTTCAGATCAAATTCTGTAACTGTCGCGTTTCTCTTTACTACATTTAACATGTAACTCTCCCTCTCTTGCTGTTTCTGCTACTGCCGGTGTTCTGTTTCAGCTCCGCTATGTTATTTATCGTTTATGACATCCATGTCGGTTTACATAATAGTCATTTACGCTGACCAAATTCATTGTAACATCCCCTCTATTTAAAGTCAACAAGAAAAAATAAAAAACCACCATATCTTATGTCAAGTTTTTTATGTTAACACAAGATATAGTGTTTCCGAAATCTATTCTGACACATGTGTCATCGTGTTTTCAGGAACTCCATTTCCCTCTGTGCTGCGGTATCATCGGGGTAAGCCATCAGATATTCCCGCATCAGCGAGGCTGCTTTTTGAAAATCTCCGGAATATTCATAGGCAACGATCTGGTTAAACTTCAGATCCTGAAGGACCGAAACATTGTTCTCCATAGCCAATCCGTTGTTAAATGCGGACAACGCATCCGCGTATTCCTTTGTCTCAAGTTTACATAATCCCAGCTGATTCCAGATCACCGCATCCGGGTCATTTTCCTTCAGATACTTCTCATAAAGGCCTGCCGCGTAGTTGGAATCCCCCAGCTGTTCATATGTCTTTCCCAGCATCAGAAGGGTCTCCGTATCATTCTTCCCGGTTGCCCGGTAAGCCTCCAGATTGTCTCTGGCGTTCTCGTAATCCTCCATGTAATAGTAGATCACGCCCTTCTCATAGTCACTCATGGTGCTGAGCCTTTGCTCTATGGCATTGGACAGATACATCCTGCCCTCGTCCTTCTTACCGTTCTTTTCAAATACCTGATATACACGGATGGTCATTTCCGTACTCTGATCGGCATAGTGCAGCGCCAGGTTCAGATCCTCCACAGCCGGCTGATCCTGTCCCAATTCCATCTCGATGCCGCCGCGCAGGAAGTAAACCTCACTCTTCTTATCCTCCAGGCCCGCCACGGCATTGAGGGTTTCCAGAGCCTCCTGCTTCAGACCCGCCTTGTACTGGGCGGTGGCCAGGTAGTAGTTGATGTCCTTTTCCGTATCGGAAGGGAACATCCCTCCGTTTTCCAGTGCCTCTTCAAAGGAACTTACGGCATTTGCATAGTCCGACATTCCCATATAGGCTATGCCCTTGCCGCGAAGAGCCAGCTCTTTGTCCTCCCCGCCTTCCAGAGCCGCATCAAAGCTCTGCAACGCCGCTCTGTAATCCAGGGCGGCGATCTGCTCCATGCCGGCTTTCACGTTTGTGTCCTCCCTGCCGCAACCGCTGAGGGAAAGGGCCATGGCTGTGCCAAGGGCCAGTATTATCAAGCTTTTACGATGTTTCATAAATGATTCCTTCCTGATCTTCAATGCCGGGCCAAAAGACCCGCACCAACAGTATAAATTGTTTTGGTGGATTGTACAACACCTCTTTGCGTGATACTATGATACAAACAACGATAAAGGAAGAAAAGTGCATGCAAAACCTGCCAGAGGAATTCAAAAACAGAATAAAACGGCTACTGGGAGATGCGGCAAATGAGTTTTTTGACACCTATGTCACCGCTTCTCACACCTCTCTTCGCATCAACACACTGAGGCTGCCTTCGAATAAAGGGCTGAACATCCTGCAGCAGTGTTCTCTTCTCGGGGAAAAGCCTGCGCAGATCCCCTGGGAAAAGAGCGGCTTTTACTATGATGAGAACGACAGACCCGGCAGACACGTGCTCCACGAGGCCGGTTTTTACTATATTCAGGAGGCAAGCGCCCAGGCTCCCGTTTCTTTTCTGGACCCAAGGCCCGGCGAGCGGATCCTGGACCTTTGCGCAGCTCCCGGGGGCAAATCCACCCAGATCGGCGGAGCCATGAAGGGCGAAGGGATCCTAGTCAGCAACGAGATCCATCCCTCCAGGGCAAAGATCCTCTCCGAGAACGTGGAACGGATGGGGATAACCAATGCGCTGGTCACCCGGGAATCTCCTGACAGGCTTGTCAGTTTCTTCCCGGGATACTTTGATAAGATCCTGGTGGATGCTCCCTGTTCCGGCGAGGGTATGTTTCGAAAAAATGACGAGGCTGTCAGTGAATGGAGCGTGGAAAATGTACTCCACTGTGCCGAGCGACAGCTCTTCATATTGGAGCAGGCTGACCGTATGCTCAGACCCGGCGGCCGGATCGTTTATTCCACCTGTACCTTCTCCCCGGAGGAAAACGAAAAGCTGGTGGAGGCTTTTCTTACCTCCCATCCGGATTATCATCTCTGTCCCATGGATCTGTCCGGTGGCATGCTCTCCTCTCATCTTGATAAGGGTAATTTAAACAGGGGTAAAGATGACCGGATGCCGGTTTTTGATGAAATTTCTCCCGCCCGGGGCATGGTCAGACTCTTCCCCCATAAGTTAAAGGGAGAGGGACATTTTGCCGCCCTGCTGGAAAAGAAAAACAGGGGTTTATACACCTCTGAAACAATGCCAGCACCCCTGCCAAAAAGCGGAAGTCCAAAGAAATTAAATCGAAATTCAAAAAGCAAAAAAGGAGCTTCCGCTCCTGATCTGTCCACCGCTTTGGATTTCCTGAAGCAGGATCCGAAATATGCGGATATCGACCGTATTTTTATGATGGGTGATCAGGTATATCTTCTGCCTGACGCCCGCCTTGCTCTGCAGGGTCTTACCCTGGTCCGCCCCGGACTTCACCTGGGCACTCTGGAGAGGGGACGCTTCCTTCCCTCCATGGCCTTAGCCCGTGCATTAACAGTTGACGATAATTTTAATTATGTCAACTTATCTGTATCCGATCCCGATGACATGGATCTACTTGCCTCTTATCTTGAAGGAGCCACCTTCCCTTACATGGGAGAGCCGGGCTGGTACCTGATCTGCTGTGAAGGCCTGGGCATCGGCTGGGGCAAGCTGGCCGGCGGTATTATGAAGAACCACTACCCGAAGGGACTTCGCAAAAGGCTGAACCATTAGTCCTGGCCAAAGATATCACTGATGGAAATACCCTCTTTTACATGCTCGATAGCCGTTCGGGATGCTGCTTTCATGCCCTCTTTGGTGTGTCTTCCTATCTCACGGGTCTCATTTTTGATAATCTTAAGCTCATCCCGGATCTCATCAGCGGCCTTCTTCCACTCCTCACTGAGCACATCCGCCGGAATACCAACCTTCAGACTGAGCTCGTAGAGACGGTCCGAGGCACTCATTACGTTCTCGATCATACCGTCATACATATCAAGGGGCAGTCTGAAAAGTCTTCCCGTATAATCCACAAGATGGGCCGTTCCGTCCAGGATATAGTCCGCTGTATCTTTTTTGTACTTCTCCAGCTTACCGCTGTTCATCTCTTCAATGAGTTCTCCGTAGCGCTCATGAGCTGCAAGAACGGAATCTTCCCAGGAAATATAGATCTCATCCATGGCATGCTGTCCTACATCCGCCATATGGGAAAGATCCTTCCCCACCTCCAGAAGCAGCGCCGCCATGGATTCGGCATTTTCTTCGATCAAAAAGCCGTTCCTGTCATGGGTGATCCCCTCTGCCGCACAGGAATCCTTGATCAGCACGCTGGCAAGACCGCAGGCCGCCGCCTCCCGCACCACGATACCGTTGGTATCATAAGTAGAAGGGAACAAAAACAGATCTGCTCTGGTATTCCAGGCCCTAAGCATCTCCCTGTCATGGATCGCACCGGTAAAGATCACCTTGCCCGGCAGGTTACCCTGCACATTCCTCACAACCACATCGGGGCTGTCGATCCCCTCCGTGTTCCGGGCATCCACGGAAAGTCCCAGCTCCTGAGCCCTGTCCGCCAGCCAGGGTGCATCCGCACCGCCGCCGATAAATACCATGCGAAAATCCATTCCCTTTTCTGCCATGATCTTCATGGCATCCAGGATAATGGGCAGACCCTTGTATTTCATCAGTCTTCCCACAAACAGAAATACCGGCACATCGCCGGGAAGGTCATAGCCGTGGGTAGCCTCTTCGATCTGCTCCCTTTCGGCTCTTTTTTTCATGAAATCCACGCCGTTGGATACCACGCGGTACTCTCCTTCATATCCCAGAGACCGCAGGTTCTCACCGGCACCTTTGCTCACTACCCAGACTTCATCACAGGCCGAGATATTGGAGACCAGCATTTTTACCGCTTCCTTCCGAAAGAACTCGGTCTTTACGGCTCTTGCGATATCCACATCAAACTTGGTGTGATAGGTGAAGACCAGAGGAACGTTTTTCTTCCTTCGGGAGGACAACTGGTTGCGAAGGAGCCGGGCCATGGTGGTGGAGGATACCGGACAATGGGTATGGATAATGTCCGGATCGAAGTCCATGAGCTGGTCTACCTCCCGCATGGCCAGCGGATTTCCCGCACGATAGCCGTGTACCAGAGCCGAAGTATCAAAGCTCTGGTACGGAAGTACTTTATAGGGGTAATTATCATATTCCCCGCCCGGATAGCGGGGCGTGGCAACCGTAACCACCGCCTTGTCCTTTTCTGTAAGGATCCTGGCATAGTTCATTACGGTATTGGCCACCCCGTCGATCACCGGCGGAAAAGAATCATTCAACAGACAGACTTTCATTATTTATCATCCTCTAACGCAGTCTTGGCATGTACATAAACAGTTCTGTCAAAGCACTTGAACATCTCATCGGTATCCTTAGGCGCCGTGCCCTGGGTCAGGATGCTGACCAGCGGTACTAGCACAAGGCCTGCCAACATGCAGAACACACCGGAATACAGGGAGTTCTTAAAGATCAGCGAAAGCACGGGGCCGGAAACGGTGATCCATCCCAGCGAAATGCAAAGCTGGATGATCATGACCACAACACCGAAGGTAAAGCTGGTTGCCACAGCCGCCTTGGAGGTCTTTTTCCAATACAGACCGTAGAGGAAAGGTGCCAGGAAGGCTCCGGAAAGTGCTCCCCATGAAATACCCATCAGCTGGGCGATGAAGGTTACTTTGGACTTGGCCTGTACAATGGCGATCACAGCGGAGATCACGATGAATACCGCTACGAAGACGCGCAGGTACAGCATTTTTTTCTTCTCATTCATCTCCTCCTTGGAAAAGTTTCCGATGAAGTCCAGCGTCAGGGTGGAGCTGGAGGTCAGTACAAGGGAGGAAAGGGTGGACATGGAAGCTGAAAGCACCAGGATCAGCACGATGGCGATCAGAAAGTCCGAAAGACCGGAAAGCATGGTGGGGATAACGGAATCAAATCCCTCTGCCATAACAGCATCCTGGGTGGTGAACAGCCTTCCGAAGCCGCCCAGGAAGTAGCAGCCGCCTGCTACGATCACAGCGAAGAAGGTTGAGATGAAGGTACCGATCTTGATGGACTGCTCATTTTTGATGGCATAGAACTTACCCACCATCTGGGGAAGGCCCCAGGTTCCCAGGCTGGTAAGCAGGACTACGATCACAAGATAGAAGGGCTGGGGTCCGAAGAAGGAAACATAGGCTCCGTTCATAACATCGGATTCCACCTTGGACATCTCGATCAGAGATCCCATGAAGCCGCCGTGCTTGGAAAGAACCGCAGCGATGACAGCCACGATACCTACCAGCATGACGATACCCTGAATGAAGTCATTCACCGCCGTTGCCATGTAGCCGCCCACGATAACGTAAATGGCCGTCAGTACAGCCATGACAATAACACAGACAGAATAATCCACATCGAAGGCCATTCTGAACAATCTGGAAAGACCGTTGAACAGGGATGCGGTGTAGGGGATCAGGAATAAGAAGGTGATCGCCGATGCCAGCACCTTAAAGGTCTGTGACTGATAGCGCTGACCGAAGTACTCCGGCATGGTCTTCGAACCCAGATACTGGGTCATGATACGGGTACGTCTGCCCAGGAGCACCCAGGCAAGAAGGGAGCCGATAAAAGCATTTCCCAAACCGATCCAGGTGGAGGCTACACCGAAGCTCCAGCCAAACTGTCCGGCGTATCCCACGAAGATAACCGCCGAAAAATAAGAGGTTCCGTAGGCAAAGGCCGTAAGCCAGGGGCCTACGCTCCTGCCGCCGAGAACGAAGCCGTTAACGTCGGAAGAGCTCTTGCGGCAATAGATGCCGACGGCGATGAAAATACAAAAAAAGATCACCAGTAACAACAATTTGATAGCCATAATATTCTGTTCCTTTCTGAGGCTTGAAAAAGTCGGGGCGAACGCCCCTAAAAGAATATAACACAGGGCAGAACTCAAATCAATCCTTTTTTGCGTTAAAGCGTCATAGCGACAGCGTAAAAAAGCACGGCTGCCTATCTGACAGCCGCAAATACCATGATCCCGATGTAAGCAGCCACCATCAAAATGCCTTCCACACGCTTGATGGACTTGCCTACCCCGCAGAAGATCCATGTAAGGATCGAAATAACGCTCAGGATGAACATATCCCAGATACAGGCTCTGTTGGCCGCAAAGGGATGGATGGCCGCAGAGATTCCGAGGATCAGCATCAGATTGAAGATATTGGAACCTGCCACATTGCCGACAGCCATGCCGGTTTCCCCTTTATGTGCCGCCACAATGGAAGTAACAAGCTCCGGCAGGGAGGTTCCCACGGATACCACCGTAAGGCCGATCAGGGTTTTGGACATGCCCACGATGGTGGCGATGGCTTCCGCACTGCGGACTACCGCCTGGCCGCCGCCGACGATCAAAGCAACACCGATCAGCAAAAGGAGAAGGCATTTCGGGATGCTTCGGATCTCTCCCGTTTCTTCCTCCTGAGTGGGATTCTTGATGGCGGCGATGATCAGACCCACGATATAGCAGATAAAGCAGGCAAACAGGATCAGACCCACGGGCCTGGATACCTGTCCGATCTCATCCGAAAAAGCCGCACTCAAAAAGCTTCCGTTTAATACGGAAGGTCCGCCGATACAGGCAGCTGCCAGAAGACTGATCAGAATATAGATCGGAAAATCCCGCTTCAGGATCCTGGTATCCACCGGCAGCGTGCGGATCACGGCACAGACTCCCAGCACGCAGAGCAGGTTAAAGAGATTCGAACCGATAACGTTACTCAGCGCGATCTCATTGGAGCCCCTTACCGCTGCGGAAACGCTGACCGCCAGTTCCGGTGCGCTGGTTCCCATGGCCACCACCGTAAGTCCGATGATCACGCCGGGCACCTTGAAGGTTTTGGCCAGATCGGCCGCGCCGTCCACAAACCAGTCCGCTCCCTTGATCAGTCCCACAAATCCCAGTGCCAGGATCAAAATATACAAAAATATCATCGCTGTATTCCCTGCCTTCTATTTTATAGGAAAAATGTCACTCTCCAAATTATATACCAAGATACCTCTTTCCGCAATACAAGATGCTTCCATCCCATCAGACAGAGACGATGGTGCCTCCGCCCACCACGACATCTCCGTCGTAGAGTACCACCGCCTGTCCCGGGGTGATGGCTCTGACCGGCTCATCAAAGGTGACCTCGATCCGGTCTTCTCCCGTCTGGATCACCGTGGCACTCTGCTCTTTATGCCGATATCTCACCTTGGCGCTGATGCGCATGGGGACATCTATCCTGTCCACCGAGATCAGATTGATGTCCTCCGCCACCAGATGGTTTGAAAACAGATCCTCATTCCTGCCCAGGACCACCTCGCCTGTCTGTGGTCTGATGTCGGTCACATACAGGGGATGTTCTGCCGGAATGCCCAGTCCTTTGCGTTGGCCGATTGTATAACGTGCGATACCTTTATGCTCTCCCAGGACATTTCCCTCTGTATCAACGAATTTTCCGGTTAGATAACTTTTGTTACGATATCTTTCCATGAAGTTTACATAATTTCCATCCGGTACAAAGCAGATGTCCTGACTGTCCTGTTTATGGGCATTTACAAAGCCCCGCTCTTCGGCGATCCTTCGTACCTCTCCCTTTTCAAGCTCACCGAGAGGGAAGCGGATGCGCGAAAGCTGCTCTTTTTTCATCATATATAATACGTAGCTTTGGTCCTTGGAAGGATCCAGGGCCTTCTTCAACAGATATCTTCCCGATGCATCCTGCTCCACCCTGGCATAATGGCCGGTAACCAGTACATCACAGCCCCACTCCTCCATACGCTCAAACAGGGCCGTGAATTTCATCTTCCGGTTGCACTCGATGCAGGGATTCGGCGTTCTGCCCTGCTCATAGGCGCAGACAAAGGGCTCGATCACCGCCTCCCGGAAGGCGCCCTCATAGTGCAGGATCCTGTATTCTATCCCGATCCGCTCCGCCACCGCCCGGGCATCCTCCGTATCCTTCGCCGAGCAGCAGCTCCCGAGAAGATCCTCGCCGATCATATCGTTTTCATACAGCCTCATGGTGGTCCCGACAGCCTCATAGCCCTTTTCTTTCATCAAAAATGCGGCTACCGAGCTGTCCACACCGCCGCTCATGGCGATCAATGCTTTCATATACCGTCCCCTTTTTCATTGCAGATATCTCACTTAGCATATCCCTTTTTTGAAAAAAACACAAACTTTTCAAAGACCTTTTCCTATTTTTGTGCTATGATAGAAACCGTGAAATTGATCCGCCGCATTTTTCGGGCTCTTTTTACCGGCCCGGGCGGCTGTCGAAGGAGGAAATATTATGAAAAATAAGAAGATCTTAGCGCTGATGGGCGTGGCAATGCTCAGCCTTTCTCTGCTGGCCGGATGCGGCAACAAGAACGGAGAGGCCGGCGAGGCGGATGCGTCCGTAGAGGATGATCTGGGCGAGTCCGGGGAAGTGACCGTGGCTCTTGACGATCCCGAAGCCGGCAATGAAGGCGAGGATATCGATGAGTTGGCAGACGGTGACGAAGGTGACGAGGAAGCCTATGTTGACCCCAACCGCGAGACCCAGACGGAAGTCATCGATCCCGAGAATAACGTGGAATTCGTATTCGAATCCCTTAAGGAGCACGGCGGCGAGCTGCCCGATAAGGCAGAAATGAAGGACAGCGACGGTGATCTGGATGCTGCAAGATGGGAAAGCCTGAAAAACTATTACGAAGGCAACGAGACCGATGCCCAGGCTGAGCTTGATGAGCTTCGTTCTTCAGAGGCTCTTTCCGCAGATCTTCTCAAGCTGATCCAGCCCTACTATCCTCAGATCGCACGCTACTTCGCAAAGGCCGGCATCAAGAGTTATGATATGACCAAGCCTTTCTATGTGGATGAGGAGGAGATCAACTACGATCTCTATACCGGCGATTACATCACTTACTATCTGACGGTTTACTTCGACGAAGCCGGCAAGATCCAGAGCTTCGAGATGTATGAGGAAAATACCTACGAAGAGACGGATGAAGAGGATGTAGAAGGCGACGATGAGGGCGATGATGACGGCATCGAGTTCGAGGTAGAGGACGGCGATGACGGCGGTCTTATCATCGAAGAGGATGACGGTGCAGACGAGTGATCCACGGAAGACGCCTATGATCGTTAACACCTGAATACATTACAAAAGAGCCGCTTGCAGCGGCTCTTTTTCACTTTACATCTTCCCGCATCTTTACCAGCTCTGAGACGCCAAGAGGCACAGCCAGTAATAAGGAGAGCACATCTGCCACCGCCTGGGCGATCTGAACTCCAAACAGACCAAAAAGCGAGGGCAAGAGCAGGATCATGGGCACGAAAAAGATCCCGTTCCTCGCCGATGCCGTGATAGAGGCCTTCACGCCCTTTCCCATGGACTGGAGCATCATATTGACCATGGTTGTGGTGGCAAGGAGGGGCAGGCTCAGTGCCTGGGCCCGAAGAGCCACCGTTCCCGTCTCGATCACCTTCGGATCATCCCTGAACCACCCGATGATAGCCGGTGCATGGATGAAGCTTATGGTGGAAAGGACGATCAAAAACAGGGTCCCGTAGCGTACACAGAAATAAAACCCTTCCCGCACTCTGGTCTTTAAGCCCGCGCCGTAGTTATAGGAGCAGACCGGCTGGAATCCCTGTCCAAAGCCGATGAGGGCACTGGCCATCATCATCAGGATACGGGTGGTCACGGACATACCGGCGATAGCCGCATCTCCGCCGAGTCTTCCCGCCGCATGGTTCAAAAGCAGGGTTGCAATGGCCGCAAGCCCCTGCCGGAACAGGGAGGGAATCCCGCCGTTTATGATCTCCTTCAGATAATGGGCGTTGAGATGAACGTTAGAAGGCAGGAGGCGGATATTTTCTCCCCTCATACTGCCCGCCAGAAGAACGAAAAAGCTGATGACCTGACCACTGACTGTGGCAATGGCAGCCCCCATGGTCCCCAGATGGAAAGTCAGGATCAGCAGCGGATCGAGAAAAATGTTCACAACAGCGCCGCACATCAGTCCGATCATGGAATAGATGGCGCTCCCCTGGAACCTGAGCTGGTTGTTGATCACAAACTGCCCCATCATGAAAGGGGCACCCAGCAGGATGATCCGCATATAGGCCAGGGTATCTCCCATGGTGCTCTCCCCTGCTCCCAGCATGATCGCCAGAGATTCGGCCTTGAGATTTCCCAGGACAGCCACAGCCGTTCCTATCAAAAGCGCGAGCGCGAAACCCGTAGCGGCCGTTTCGTTGGCCTCCTTGAGATTTCCCGCTCCCAGCATTCTCGACAGATAGTTTCCCGATCCGTGGCCGCAGAAAAAGCCGATCGCCTGGATCAGGGCCATCACCGTAAACACCAGTCCCACAGCCGCCGTTGCCTCAGTGGAGATCTTTCCGACGAAATAGGTATCCGCCGTATTATAGATCCCCGTCACCAGCATACTGATGATGGTGGGCACCGCAAGGGAGGTTATCAGCTTCGGCACCGGTGTTTCGGTCATGTATTGCCTTCTGTCCGGTTTTTCTTTTTTACTCTTGAACATCATTGCTACTTCAGTTTACATAATTATTTTCTCTTCCCGAACAGACGAAGAAGTCTGAGGAAGATATTGATGAAATCCAGATACAGCTGGAATCCGCCTGCCAGCGCCAGGGTATTGATATTGTCCGTGGTGGCATACTGTACACTCTCCTTGATCTTTTGGGTATCATAGGCTGTCAAACCCACGAAGATCAGAACGCAGACAATGGAGATCCCGAAATCGAAAGCGCTGCTGTGCAGGATCAGAATGTTTACGACGCTTGCGATGATCACGCCCACCAGAGCCATCATGGCAAGATTGCCGAAGGAAGAAAGATCCCTTCCTGTCAAAAGGCCGTAAACCGCCATTACCCCGAACATGCCTGCCGTCATCAAAAATACCGCCGTGATGGAAGAACCGGTGTACACCCAAAACAGGCCGCCGATGATGGCTCCCGTCAGATAGGAATATACGGTGTAAAGTGCTGCCGTCAGAACAGCATTGTTCTTAGCAATGGCCCAGTTGGAGATCATAACGATAGCAAGCTCGGCGCCGAACAAAATGAACAGGTTATAGCTGCCCGAAGCAAGCCAGCGATACAGATATGTAGGCGCCGTGAATGCCGAGAAAGCAGTGATGACAAGCGCTGCCACCATAAAAAGAAAGGATCTGGTGATCACCGACTCATACATCAGGCTCTTTAACTTCTGCATCGGGGTGTTGACGGCATTTCCGCTCTCAAAACCGCCGCTCATATCTTCATAGGACTGGTACTGCATCTGTGTGAATCCGTCATTTTCATAAGGTTCCATAGATCTGCCTCCTTTTGCTCAACATTTTCTATATATTATACGCTTTTTTTAGAAAAAAGAAAGCCATACATTTCCGGGCGCCTGTCACGAAAAATCCCCCATTCCAGTCTTTTGGCAGCAAGCTCATCCAGATCAAAGCCGGCGGAAAGGATATCCTCCCGATCCCTGGGCGAGCTTTGAAGGATGTCCCCCGTCTCCTCCGTGATAAAGGAAGAGCCGTAGAACTCCAGCTCGGATTCCTGAAATCCGTTCTCCTCGCAGGGTTTGACCGCCTCCCGTCCGAAGCGGTTGGCTGCAGCTACCGGCATCAGATTTGCCGCACCATGCCCCTGCATCACCCTCTGCCAGTGTCGGCTGCTGTCCGTCTCCAGGATGGGTTCGGAACCGATAGCCGTAGGATAGAGCAAAAGCTCGGCTCCCTGCAGAGCCATCCCCCGTGCTGCTTCCGGGAACCACTGATCCCAGCAGATCCCCACACCGATCCTGCCGTAGGTGGTGTCCCAAACGCGAAAGCCCGTATCTCCGGGGGTGAAATAGAATTTTTCTTGGTAAAAATGATCGTCGGGAATATGAGTCTTCCGATACACTCCCATCAGACCCTTTTCCGGATCCAGGATGGCTACGCTGTTATAAAGAACATTTCCGTCCTTTTCATAGAAGCTGATGGGAAGTACAACTCCCAGCTCTTTGCTCACGGTCAGGAAATGCCGGACTGCGTCGTTTTCGGAAACCGGCTTTGCAAAGCCATAATAATCATATCTTCTTTCCTGACAGAAATACCGGCGCTCAAAGAGCTCCGGCAGAAGGATAACGTTCGCTTTCTTATCTAAAGCTGCCTTTCTTACAAGCCTTTCTGCCGTTTGCACGTTCTCTTCAACCTCCGTAGTGCAGCTCATCTGTATTGTTGCAACTGTTATTTTTCTCATATATCCCTTTCCTTCCTCCCTGTCTTACTCAGACTGTCCCTTCTGCATCGCCGCCGGGATCTGCTGGGTCACACAATGGATGTTTCCTCCTCCCAGGAGGATCTCCCTTGCCGCAAGGGGTTTGATCTGCCTGCCCGGGAAGCAATCTCCCAGGATCTCAAGGGCTGCAGCGTCGCTTTCATCCCCGAACTGGGGCACCAGAACGCCGGCATTGCAGACATAGTAGTTTACATAACTAGCTGCCAACCTGTCTCCTTCTTCTCTTACATCCTCGCCGGGAGCAAAGCTCAATCCCTCCAGCTCGCTTTTTTCTACCAGGACGGGCCGTTTGGGGATGGGCAGCTTTCTTATCACAAGCTTTCTCCCCCGGGCATCCGTCTCCCTTTCCAAACACTTAAGGCAGGCCTCGGAAAGCGGATACTGGGGATCCGATACATCCTCTGTCCAGGCCAGCACCACTTCACCCGGCGCTGTAAAGGCACATACATTATCCACATGCTCGTTGGTCTCATCCAGATAGATCCCCCTGGGAAGCCAGATCACCTTTTCAGCCCCCAGATACTCCTTCAGCCTGTTTTCGATCTCTTCCCGGGTAAGCTCCGGGTTTCTGCCCGGGCTTAAGAGACAGGCCTCTGTAACCAGCAATGTCCCTTCCCCGTCGCTGTGAATGCTGCCTCCCTCCAATACAAAAGGATAGGCATCATAGCATTCCAGTCCCAGCTCCTCACAAATCCTCTCCGCAGCCATATCATCCTCGGTGTAGTCGGGATACAGGCCATCCACCTCGCCGCCCCAGGCATTGAAAGACCAGCTGATCCCTCTGACAACCCCGCCTCTGCGGACAAAAGTGGGCCCCACATCTCTGGCCCAGGCATCGTTGGTCTCAATCTCCAGCACCCGGATGTTTCCGTATTGTGCAAATAGCTTTTTTACCTCTTCATGATCCTCGCCGTCAGCCAGCACATAGACCTTTTCGCCGCCTGCAATAAAGGACGCCGCCTCTGCAAAAACCTTTCGTGCGGGCTGAGCCCCGTCTCGCCAGGATCCGGGCCTTTTGGGCCAGATCATAACGGTGCCGGCGTGCTTTTCATACTCTCCCGGCATGGAAAAACCGTCCGCTGACGGTTTTGACTGTAATAATCTCACGACAATCTCCCCTTAAAATCCTCATATCCGAAGCGCTTGACCAGCTCACACTCCCCGTCTTCGTGCTCAAGGTAGATGGCCGGCAGAGGCATCCCGTTGAAGGTATTGTTCTTCACCATGGAATAGATGGCCATATCCTCAAAGACAAGCCGCACGCCCACTTTAGGCAGGGTGTCGAAACGATAATCTCCTATGATATCCCCCGCCAGGCAGGTCCGGGAAGCCAGTCGGCAGATCACACCACCGTCACCTTCCGTTTCCCCGGAGGCGATCCTTGCCCCCTGCAAAGGCGGTGTATAGGGCATTTCCAATACATCAGGCATATGACAGGCAGCTGAAGCGTCCAGGATCAGGATCGGCATGCCGTTTTCCACCACGTCCATCACAGTGGTGACAAGATAGCCGGCATCCAGCGCCACAGCCTCCCCGGGCTCCAAATAGACATCCACGTCATATTTCCCTTTCACCCTGCGGATCAGATCACAGAGCGCCTCCCTGTTGTAGCCTTCCTTAGTGATATGATGTCCGCCCCCCATATTCAGCCATTTGATATAGGGCTTTGACAGAATATCGCCGAACCTCTCCTCAACAGCGGCAAAAGTGGTCTCCAGGTCTTCCTCCCCCTGCTCGCAGAGGGTGTGAAAATGCAGGCCGGAAAGCCAG
>JAILKJ010000052.1 GCA_024693845.1 Lachnospiraceae bacterium | reverse complement strand
AATCATCAGAAATGGGCTCATAGAAGCCTCTTCATATCCAGAGAACTCTACTTTGGAAGATAAATGTAACCTATTAACTGTTTAACAAAGCCTATAAATACAAGGATTTTTGTTAAATATGCACTAAAAAGAATAGAGAGAGAACAATGAGCATAAAAAGTATCGAAGCCCCCGGTTTTAAAATGGTGGACGGCGGGATCTGTGCCGCAAAAGGATTTCGTGCAAACGGTCTTAACTGCGGACTGAATCCGGATAAGAATAAATATGATCTGGCACTTTTTGTCAGTGACACGGACTGTGATTCGGCGGCTGTTTATACCACGAATCTGGTCAAGGGCGCACCGATCCTGGTAACGAAGGATCATTTGGAGAAGAATAACGGAAAGCTCCGCGGTGTCATAGCCAATTCCAAGAATGCAAATACCTGCAATAAGGACGGTGTTGAAAAAGCAGAAAAGATGTGCGCCTTGGCGGCAGAGCAGCTGGGCCTTAAGAGCGAGGAGTTAGCAGTGGCTTCCACCGGAGTGATCGGAGAAAGCTTCCGTATGGAGCCAATTGAAAGCCATATCAGGGAACTTGCTGAGGGACTTACATATGACGGTGGCTCCCGGGCGGAATATGCGATCATGACCACGGATACGGTGGCCAAGGAGATCGCCGTTGAGTTTGAGCTTGACGGGAAGATCTGCCATTTGGGCGGTATGGCCAAGGGAAGCGGCATGATCCATCCGAATATGGCTACTACCCTGAACTTTGTGACCACGGACGTGGCCATCGACGGGGATCTGTTGCAGAAAGCTTTGTCAGAGCTGGTGAAGATCACCTACAACTGTCTGTCTGTGGATGGTGATACCTCCACAAATGATATGATACTTGTAATGGCCAACGGTCAGGCGGGCAATGAGAAGATCACGGAAACAGGTGAGGTCTTTGACGTCACAAGTGATGCACCGGCAGGCTCCTATCAGAAGGTATATAAGGCGCTGTGGCTGGTGCTTGTGAATCTGACCCGTATGCTGGCCGCAGATGGAGAGGGCGCAGGAAAATTCGTCAGCTGCACCGTTGAAGAAGCGGCAAGCAGGGAGGATGCCATCACTTTGGCAAGAAGCGTTATTGCATCGTCTCTTGTTAAATGTGCCATGTTCGGAGAAGACGCAAACTGTGGGCGTGTGATCTGTGCCCTGGGTTACGCGGGTGTACCGCTTGATGTGGAAAAGATCGATATCGATCTTGCCTCCGAAGCAGGCAGGATGCCGGCTTACCGGGGCGGTTATGCGGTTCCCTTTGATGAAGAGTATGCGGCAAAACTTTTGCACGAAGATGAGATAGAGGTCCTTGTGAATATCCATGCAGGTCAGGCAAAAGGGACGGCCTGGGGATGTGACATGACCTATGACTATGTGAAGATCAACGGCGATTACAGATCATAAGTACGCAGGGAGGTAGCAGGATGCTGACAGGAAAAACGGTGCTTTTGGGTGTGACGGGTTCCATTGCGGCTTACAAGGCTGCAGGCGTTACCAGCATGCTGAAGAAACTGCATGCCGACGTTCACGTTCTGATGACGGAAAATGCCACCAAATTCGTGCATCCCATCACTTTTGAGACGCTGAGCGGAAATAAATGTCTGATCGATACCTTTGACAGGAATTTCGAGTTCGATGTGGAACATGTTTCTCTGGCAAAGAAGGCGGATGTATTCCTGATCGCTCCCGCCAGTGCCAACGTGATCGGTAAACTTGCGGGGGGCATCGCAGACGATATGCTTACGACAACAGCGCTGGCATGTACCTGCAAGAAGCTTATTGCCCCGGCCATGAATACCAGGATGTATGAAAACTCCATCGTACAGGATAACTTAAACAAGCTGCGTGAGCACGGGATGGAGATCATCGAACCGGCAAGCGGATATCTTGCCTGCGGAGACGAAGGAAAAGGGAAGCTTGTTTCGGAAGAGCTGCTGGTGGAAGCCATCCTTCGCCAGATCCGTTTCGAGAAGGATATGGAAGGACTGAAGGTTCTGGTCAGTGCGGGAGCCACGAGAGAGGCCATAGATCCGGTACGCTTTATCACCAATCATTCCAGCGGAAAGATGGGTGCTGCCCTTGCCAGGATCGCCATGGAAAGAGGTGCCCAGGTAACGGTAGTCAAAGCCTCCACTACGGTGGAGATGCCTCCCTATGTCAAGGTGGTGCCGGTCAGCAGCGCAAGGGATATGTTTGAAGCGATCCGCGCCGTGGCAGGATCCATGGACATCATTGTAAAGGCAGCAGCCGTAGCGGATTACACACCGGCAGTCGTGGCGGGAGAGAAGGTTAAAAAGTCGGATGACGATCTGAGCATTCCTCTGAAGAGAACGACGGATATCCTGGCCAGTCTGGGACAGAACCGGAGAAAGGGACAGGTGCTCTGCGGCTTTTCCATGGAAACCGAGAATGTGCTGGAGAATTCCAAGGCAAAGCTTACCAAGAAAAACGTGGATATGATCGTGGCAAACAGCGTCAAGACGGAAGGTGCCGGATTCGGAACGGATACCAATGTGGTCACGCTGATCAGCAAGGGCGGGATCGAAGAGCTGCCGTTGATGAGTAAAGAGGATGTGGCGGCCAGGATCTTTGACAAGCTTCTGGAAATACGAAAGCAGGCCGGAGACCCTGAAGAAGAAACGGCGTAATACGCAGGTTGCCATATGAAGAAGATCATTCTGTTTGAAGGAGACATTGAGACACAGGGGTATTTTTCCCGGCAGATGGCCCGGACGCTTAAGCAGCTGGGACATGAAGTGCTGCTCTATGACCTGTCCAAACCATGGTCATCCTCCTCCAAACTGCTTCGCTTTATTGAGAGGGGCAATACCGTTGTGCTGGCCTTCAATTTTCACGGCATGTGCCAGGAGGCCCAGTTCATTGACGAAGAAAGACAGGTCTATATCTGGGACGATCTGGAGATCCCATGTTTTAATATTCTGGCGGATCATCCGTATTATTACTACAAGCTGCTAGCCCAGCGGCCCCGCCGCTACGTGCAGCTGTCTATTGATAAAGGTCATGAAGCCTTTATGAAGCGTTTTTTCCCTGAAATAAAGCTTGGCCTCTTTCTGCCGCTGGCGGGTACAGATCTTGCCACTGCGGTAAGGGACGGACATGAAAATGAGCAGACCCGGCTCACCGGCGGTAAGATTCCGCCCATCGATGAAAGGCCGGTCGATCTTATCTTTACGGGAAACTATGCTTCCCCGAAACGGTTTGAAAAATACATCACAAGACTGGATGAAGAGTACACGGCATTCTACTATGAGATGATCCATGATCTGCTGGCACATCCTGATAGGACAGTAGAAGAGGTGGTGGAGCACTATCTTCGCAGAGAGATAGAAGATCTTTCAGAGGAGGATCTGAAGGAGACGATGCAGAACATCACCTTCATCGATCTGTATGTGAGATATCATATCCGGGGAGAGATGATCCGCGCGCTGACAGACGGCGGCATCGTCGTTCATGTGTACGGAGATAAATGGAATGAGTTAAAGCTCAGCCGCCCGGAGAATCTCATCGACGGGGACAGCGTGTATTCCGTGGAGTGTCTGGAAAAGATTGCGCAGAGTAAGATCTCTCTGAACATATTGCCCTGGTTCAGGGGCGGACCCCATGACCGGATCTTCAACAGTATGCTTTGTAAAAGTGTTTGTCTGACGGATTCCAATCCCTGGCTGGAGCATTTTCTCCGGGATGGTGAGAATTGCAGGATATATTCTCCGGCCTGCCCGGACAGGCTGCCGGAGATCGTAAGAGAGATCCTTTCGGATCCCGCCGGTATGCAGAGAATGGCGGATGCGGGATATGAATCAGCCGCACAGCAAACCTGGGATGCCAGGATGAGAAGCTTTTCCAACTGGCTTGAGAATGAGTGGAAAAGTTAGCGACGGGTAATCTTATTGATTCAGCTCGGCCAGCTCGTAGAGAAGTCGTTCGGAAGCTTCCCAGCCAAGGCACGGGTCGGTGATGGACTTACCGTAGACGCCCTCGCCGATCTTCTGGCAGCCTTCTTCTAGATAGCTCTCGATCATCACGCCCTTGACCAGCTTGCGGATATCGGGATCCACACGGCGGGAGTGCATCACTTCCTTGACGATGCGGGGCTGCTGTTCGAACTTCTTTCCGGAGTTGTTGTGGTTGGCATCGATCACGGTGGCCGGATGCACCAGATCCATTTTGGAATAGAGCTCGCTTAGACGGGCCAGATCCTCATAGTGATAGTTCGGGATGTTCCGTCCGTAAGGATTGACGGAACCGCGAAGAACGGTATGAGCCAGCGGATTGCCGCTGGTTTTGATCTCCCATCCGCGGTAGATGAAGGTGTGTGCATGCTGAGCCGCATAGACGGAGTTCATCATGACGGTCAGATCACCGGAGGTGGGGTTCTTCATGCCGGCAGCCACATCAAAACCGCTGACGGTCAGACGGTGCTGCTGATCCTCGACGCTGCGGGCGCCGATGGCCACATAGGAAAGAAAATCGAATACGTAGCGGTAATTCTCCGGATAGAGCATCTCATCGGCTGCGGAAAGCTCCGATTCTTCAAAAGCCCGGATGTGCATTTTTCTCATGGCGATCAGACCCTGAAGAAGATCCGGTTTCTTGGAAGGATCGGGCTGATGTATGATGCCTTTGTAGCCCTCCCCCGTGGTACGGGGTTTATTGGTATAGATCCTGGGAACGATCATCAGACGGTCCTTGACCTTCTCGTTGACCTTTGCCAGACGGGAGACATAGTCGCAGACGGAGTCTTCGTTGTCCGCGCTGCAGGGGCCGATGATGACAAGCAGTCTGTCGTCGTCACCGGTGAGGATATCGGCGATCTCCTGATCACGCTGTCTCTTGATGGCAGCAAGCCTTACCGGTACGGGGTATTCCTCTCTGGTCTCTTCCGGCGTCGGCAGTTTTACAATGAATTCCATTCCCATGATGTTCTTATCCTCTCTTTCGGTTGCTCATGTCTGCTTTTGTATGTTACAATAAGCACCGAGACATATTATATGACAGATTGGTGGAGAATACAAACACTTTTTTGCTTTAAAGCGCAAAAATATACGGATATAATTTATTAAGGAGGCTGAAAATGGCTATTTTAGGTGATTCCCATGTGCACAGCACGTTTTCGGGAGACGGCGAATCAACCATGGAGGAGCAGATCGAAAAGGCGATATCCCTGGGCATGAGGTCTGTGACCTTTACGGAGCATAATGATTTTGACTTTCCTTATAAAGAGGGAGACAGGCAGGATATGTTCCTTCTTAATGCGGATTCATATCTGTATGATCTGCTCAGCCTGAAGGCAAAATATGAGGACAAGATCCGTATCCTGTTCGGCGTGGAGCTGGGACTTCAGCCACAGCAGGAGACAGTTAAGAAGAATCTGATCTTTGCCAGGGCTCATGAGTATGATTTTATCATCGGTTCATCCCACCTTTGCCACGGTAAGGATCCCTATTACAGGGAGTTCTTCGAGGGCAGGAGCGAAGAGGAGGCTCACAGAGAGTATTTTGAATCGATCCTTGAGAATATGAAACTGTTCTCCAATTTCGATGTATACGGTCATCTGGATTATGTGGTTCGCTACGGCCCCAGGAAGGATTTTGAGTATTCCTATCAGCAGCATGCCGATATCATTGACGAGATCCTGAAATGGCTCATTGAAAACGAGAAGGGGATCGAGGTCAATACGGCGGGACCCAGATGCGGCCTTAAGGAGCCCAATCCCTGCTGGGATATCGTAAAGCGGTACCGGGAGTTGGGCGGTGAGATCGTAACCGTTGGATCGGATGCCCATTCGTCAGACTATATCGCCTATCATTTTGACGAGACGGCTCAGATCCTCAAAGAGCTGGGATTCAATTATTATGCGGTTTATGAGAACAGGCTGCCGGAATATTTCAAATTGTAATGTATTTTTTTGAAAAACCGACATTTCCATCTTGAATTTCCATAGTAAATTGGTTAAAATGATTTCGTTGACTGATTTCCGGCGCCTTTTCGGGCAACGGAATGATATAAATTTTCATTATAGGAGGAAACACAAATGGCAGTAAAAGTAGCAATTAATGGTTTCGGCCGTATCGGTCGTCTGGCTTTCAGACAGATGTTCGGCGCAGAGGGATTTGAGATCGTAGCAATCAACGATCTTACCAGCCCTGAGATGCTTGCTCATCTTCTTAAGTATGACTCTACCCAGGGTCGTTATGCTCTTTGCGACAAGGTTACCTTCGGCGAGGATTCCATCTCCGTTGACGGCAAGAAGATCACGATTTATAAAGAGGCAGATGCTAAGAACCTTCCTTGGGGACAGCTTGGCGTAGACGTAGTTCTTGAGTGTACCGGTTTCTACACCAGCAAGGATAAGGCTCAGGCTCATATCGATGCAGGTGCTAAGCATGTTATCATCTCTGCTCCCGCAGGTAATGACCTTCCTACCATCGTTTACAATGTAAACCATCAGTCTCTTACTGCTGATGACAAGATCATCTCCGCAGCATCCTGTACCACCAACTGCCTTGCACCTATGGCTAAGGCACTTAATGACTGCGCACCCATCAAGACCGGTATCATGTGCACCATCCACGCTTACACCGGCGATCAGATGACTCTTGACGGTCCTCAGAGAAAGGGTGACAAGAGACGTTCCCGTGCAGCAGCTTGCAACATCGTTCCCAACAGCACCGGCGCAGCAAAGGCTATCGGCCTTGTTATCCCTGAGCTGAACGGCAAGCTTATCGGCGCTGCTCAGCGTGTTCCTACTCCTACCGGTTCCACCACCATCCTTACCGCAGTTGTTGAGGGTAATGTGACCAAGGAGCAGATCAACGACGCTATGAAGGCTGCTTCCAACGAGTCCTTCGGTTACAACACCGATGAGATCGTTTCCAGCGATATCGTAGGAATGACCTATGGTTCTCTGTTCGATGCTACCCAGACCATGGTACTGCCTCTTGATAACGGCACTACTCAGGTTCAGGTTGTTTCCTGGTATGACAATGAGAATTCCTACACCAGCCAGATGGTTCGTACCATCAAGCACTTCGGAAGTCTCCTTAAGTAATTTTACGCAGGTTCCATGTATGGGCCCGGCCGGGTTGGGCCGGGCCCATTTTTTGACAATAATCATTTCAGGAGGAAATATACTATGGCACTGAACAAAAAAACAGTTGATGATTTCAGCGCAAAGGGTAAAAGAGTACTGGTAAGATGCGATTTCAACGTACCTCTGAAGAACGGTGAGATCACCGACGAGACCCGTATTAATGCAGCACTTCCCACCATCAAGAAGCTGATGGCAGACGGCGGCAAGGTGATCCTTTGCTCCCATCTTGGCAAGGTTAAGAACGGCCCCAACGAGGGTGAGAGCCTTGCACCTGTAGCTGCAAGCCTTTCCGCAAAGCTCGGCAAGGAAGTAAAGTTCATCTCCGATTACAACGTAACCGGCGCAGATGCTACCGCAGCAGTAGACGCTATGGCTGAAGGTGATGTGATCCTTCTTCAGAATACCCGTTTTCGTGGTAAGGAAGAGACCAAGCCCCAGGAAGCAGGCGATGCTTTTGCAAAAGAGCTGGCTGATCTTTGCGATGACTATGTATGTGATGCATTCGGTTCTTCCCACAGAGCACATGCTTCCGTTGCAGGCGTAACCGAGTTCGTTCGCGCTAAGGGCGGCAACTGTGCAGTAGGTTATCTGATGCAGAAGGAGATCGACTTCCTGGGTAATGCGGTTGAGAATCCCGTTCGTCCTTTCGTTGCTATCCTCGGCGGCGCTAAGGTTGCAGACAAGCTGAACGTTATCAACAACCTGCTTGAGAAGTGCGACACCCTGATCATCGGCGGCGGTATGGCATTTACCTTCTTAAAGGCACAGGGTTATGAGATCGGTAAGTCCCTGGTAGATGATGAGAAGCTTGACTACTGCAAGGAGATGATGGAAAAGGCAAAAGCCAACGGCAAGAAGCTTCTTCTTCCCATCGATACCACTATTGCAGCAGGTTTCCCGGATCCCATCGACGGACCCATCGAGGTTAGCGTAGTTGATGCTACCGCAATCCCTGCTGATATGGAAGGTCTGGATATCGGAACCAAGACGGCTGAGATGTATGCTGAGGCAGTTAAGAGTGCCAAGACCGTTGTTTGGAACGGCCCCATGGGTGTATTTGAGAATCCTACCCTGGCTAAGGGTACCATCGCAGTAGCTAAGTCTCTGGCTGAGACCGATGCAACCACCATCATCGGTGGCGGCGATTCCGCTGCAGCAGTTAACCAGCTTGGTTTTGCTGACAAGATGAGCCACATCTCCACCGGCGGCGGCGCATCCCTTGAGTTCCTTGAGGGTAAGAGCCTTCCCGGCGTAGCTGCAGCTGACGACAGAGCTTAAGGCGCATGAATATAAACTAAGCGCAGAAAAAACAAGCACGAGCGAAGCGAGTATTTGTTTTTTCAAGCAGTTTAACGAGCAAGCAGTCTGCGAATGAAATGAGCAGACAGTAGAGCGCGAAGCGCGTGCTTGCGAGTATAAAAAAGACAAGACAAAAGGAGAACCATACAATGGCAAGAAGAAGAATCATCGCAGGTAACTGGAAGATGAACATGACTCCCAGCGAGGCAGTTGCTCTTTGCGATACCTTAAAGGATCTGGTAAAAAATGACGCTGTAGATGTTGTATATTGCGTACCCGCTATCGACATCGTTCCCGTAGCACAGGCTGTAAAAGGCACCAACGTGCATGTAGGCGCTGAGAACTTCTATATCGAGGATAAGGGTGCTTACACCGGAGAGATCTCCGCACCGATGTTAAAGGATGCAGGTGTGGAATATGTTATCATCGGACACTCCGAGAGAAGAGAGTACTTCAAGGAGGATGACTGCTTCCTGAATAAGAAGGTTAAGAAGGCTTTTGAGGCAGGCATCACCCCCATCCTTTGCTGCGGCGAGAGCCTTGAGCAGAGAGAGATGGATGTAACCATGGATTGGATCAGACTGCAGATCAAGTCCGACCTGGCAGGTGTAACCGCTGATCAGGTTAAGAGCATGGTCATCGCATATGAGCCTATCTGGGCTATCGGTACCGGCAAGACCGCTACTTCCGATCAGGCACAGGAAGTTTGCAAGGGTATCCGTGATCTCATTGCTGAGATGTACGATGCTGCTACCGCTGATGCGGTACGCATTCAGTACGGCGGTTCCATGAATGCAGGCAACGCAGCAGAGCTGCTTTCCAAGCCCGACATCGACGGCGGACTGATCGGCGGCGCCTCCCTGAAGCCTGATTTCGGTCAGATCGTTAACGCATAATCGATGCGAGGAAAATGAGCAATACCGGAAGGGTGGCATTTTTGCCATCCTTCTTTTTTTGCTTTCTTTTGCAAACATTAAGAAATTAATTCGTTTTCATTCTTTATTTTATAAGGTATATGGTGTAGAATGTATACATTGAGGACGATTGATAGGAAAGGAGATAACCTTTCCGGAGAGGAGAGAAAAATGAGATTATCCAAAATCACAATGGCAGCATTTGGACTGGCTGCGGCACTTGTGTTCGCTCCGACTGTTGCTAACGCAGCACCTGCAGCACCCAGTGGTGTGGCTCAGGTAGCATCTACCGAGAACGGCTTTAAGATCAGCTGGTCCAAGGTCAGCG
Source organism: Lachnospiraceae bacterium (assembly GCA_024693845.1). Lineage (GTDB taxonomy): Bacteria > Bacillota > Clostridia > Lachnospirales > Lachnospiraceae > RGIG7926. The sequence goes on along the minus strand of JAILKJ010000052.1, from coordinate 16,123 downwards.
GTGCTACGGATTACACCGTAACGATCGTAAAGGACGGCAAGGTGGTAGTAGGAGAGACCTCTACCAAGAACAGCAACGAATTCACTTATAAGGATGACAAGAAGAAGAAGACCATCGCTGCCGGTACCACTTACAAGGTACAGGTTAAGTCGGCTGATGCCAGCGGTAAGAGTGCGGCAACCGAGATCGATGCAGCTACCGCTCCGGCTGTTATGAGCAGCTTCGAGCAGGTTGAGGCTACCGAGAATACGATGAAGTTTTCCTGGTCAGCTTCCGCAGGTGCAACCGGTTACCTTGTTAAGATGGGTAAGGATGCCGCAAGTGCCAAGGATCTGAAGGTGATCAACACCACCACCATCAACCTGACCGGTCTTAAGGCTGACTCCGCTTACTATGTAGCGGTATACCCCATCAGAAAAGTGACCGACAAGTTTTATGCATCCGATAAATGCGCATTCAAGACCAAGGCTGTTACCACCGCGGGCAAGGTTACCAAGGTGAAACTGGCTGAGTGGAATGTTAAGGCTAACTACATCCGCCTGACCTGGAAGAACAGTGCCAAGTATGAGGCAGGTTATCAGGTACAGTTTACCGATAAGGATGATAAGGTGGTTAAGACCTACAACATCCGCGGACGTAAGGTTAACGGCTTTACCGCTATCAACAAGAAGCTTAAGAACAAGCCTCTCTGTGTTAAGGTAAGAACCTACAATACCCTGAACGGCAAGAAGTTCTACGGTAAGTGGTCCAGTGCTATGTATCTTGTTCCTCAGGCTAACGTTACCGCTAAGAAAGTTAACGCTACCAGCGTAGAGCTCAGTTGGACCAAGATTCCCGGAGCATCCAAGTATAAGGTTATGAGAGCAACCGCTGATGATGGCAAGTACAAGAAGGTTGCCAATACCAAGAAGACCAAATACACCGTTAAGAAGCTCAAAGAGGGTCAGGATTACTACTTCCTCGTTAAGGCTATGGGCGTAAAGATCGGTGGTAAGGAACGCGAGTCCAGCAAGGTCAGTGTTCCCAACGATATCTATGTTGCAGTTTACGGCAGCAGCAAAGGTGTAGAGATTGAATAAAATGCTTGCCATTTTACTTTTGCTGTGATAGAATATCAATGTTTGTGAGCTGTAAATACGAATTGGACGGTAATTTGTCCCGGGAGGAATCATCGTGGGAGTACTGAGAATCATCTTAACAGTAATTTTCATATTGGATTGTATCGGACTGACAATCATTGTATTGTTACAGGAAGGTAAAAGCGCAGGCCTGGGAACCATCAGCGGAGCGGCAGAGACCTATTGGGGCAAGAACAAAGGTCGTTCCATGGAAGGTGCCATGGTCAAGATCACCAGAGTAATGGCAATTCTGTTCATGGTCCTGGCGATCGTGCTGAACATGAACCGGTTCTGAAAAAGGTTTATCAAGCGGCGTTCTTACCAAGTGAGAACGCCGCTTTTTTCATGCCTGAGGGAAGGAGGCGATACCAATGGCGAAGGATGCGATGAAGCTGATCTCCAACAACAAGAAAGCATACCACGACTATTTTATCGATGATAAATATGAAGCCGGTATCGCTTTATTCGGAACGGAGGTCAAGTCCCTGAGAATGGGCAAATGCAGCATCAAGGAAGCCTATGTGCATATCGTGGATGGGGAAGCATATATTTACGGTATGAACATTAGCCCGTATGAGAAGGGCAACATTTTTAACAAGGATCCCCTGCGGGAGCGTAAGCTCCTTTTACATAAGCAGGAGATCGGCAAGCTGGCCGGTAAGCAGGCGGAGAAGGGATTTACCCTGGTGCCGCTTCAGGTGTATTTTAAAGCCGGCAAAGTGAAAGTTGAAATTGGCGTTGCACGGGGTAAGAAGCTCTACGATAAACGTCAGGATATAGCTAAGAAGGATCTGAGAAGAGAAACCGAAAGAGAGTTCAAGATCAGGAATCTCTGAGGATCCACCCCATGGGGACGTACTGGTTTCGACGGGGGTCTTGCAGCTGGAGAAGCTATCCGCAGGCGACCGCGTTATGGCGCAAACCTAAATATAAACGCAGAAGATAATTTTGCATTCGCTGCCTAAGGGCAGCTGCCTGATCTAGTGCACCTGCACATTAGAAAAAGGTATCGACTTTGCAGGAAACGACATATACTAAGCTTTGCGTATATGGGCGTATGATGAAGCTACCGAAGCGTTGAGGACGTCAGTTTCCGCCTCGCCGAGGGAATCCCAAACAGCTGACTATGATAGTAGAAGGACAGGGAATAGGCTTTCGGACAGGGGTTCGACTCCCCTCGTCTCCACTTTTTGACCGCGAAGTATACAGTGGCGATCTGCCCACTTACTTCGCGGCTTTTTAAGAATCAGTTTGCTTCTATCAGAGATGACAGAATACATAAGACCTGTATAGTGAAAGCGAGAAAACATGAAGAAACAATACAGAATTCATAATTTATATTTGATCTTTTATTTTGTTATAGTTTTTTTGTGGCTTGGATCTGTCTTATTTAAGGCATATCGGACCGAAGGCGACCAGATCATCTTTAAAGAAGGTGATTATTATGATTGCAGCGAGGGTTGGTATGATGACGAAGGCAATGTCTACAATATTGAAGATATTGTTTTTACCAGAGATGATGTTTTAAAAGAAAAGGTCATTCATTACAGGATCCCGGAGGATTGCAAACTTGATGGCGGAGAAGCTATATGTTTTTTTGCAAGAGGATTGGATTTTACCGTCTATACAACGGCACCTGAGGATAGTCCCTATTACGGTTCCGCAGAGCTTGGGTCAAGGACCGTTTATGAATACAAACAAAATAGCGCTAAGCTTTCCGGGGATGATATCGGACTTACGGTTCAGGTTGTTCCCATCAACATTATGGATAGATATAATGAAATATCTATATCCATGGTGCCTACGGAATACTCGGCGTTTATTTTGGAAATGCGTATAGAGAAGGCTTCCGATTATATCTACAGTACCATAAGATCCAGAATGCCCAGATTTATCTGGAGTGTCTTTATCATATTTTTCGGTTTTGCTACAATTGTGTATTCGCTTTTTGCGGTTGAGAAAAAGCGTGAAGAAAAGACCCTATTATATGCCTGGGGTGCATATTCGATAATCATCGGCACCCTTTTAACGATAGAGTCTATGGTCATACAGATCCTTACCGGAAGACCGGAGCTTTTAAGTTCGATCAAATATGCTCTGGCATTGCTTATAAGTTTTCCGTCCGCGGTACTCATTGATTCGTGTTACCGACATCCGCATAAGCATTTTTCTCATATCATAGGTGCTATTATAGCCGGATTGTTTGTCATAGAATCCGTGGCTACATTTTTCTTTGATGTATCCCTGTACAGATTATTCCTGTTATCGGCGATCATCATGCTGTTTAATATGATTCTTTCATTTACTCTAAAAATAAAGGAGAGAAGGCATTATGATTCGCGTCAGAAAACCAGGATGTCGACGCTCATCCATGCGGTATCGCTGATCAACATGATCGTTATCGTGGTTGACCTGGGATCCTATGCAGCGGCATCAAGACATATGACGGATTGGGGAAGGATCATGAGAGTATTTTATGTGATCTTCCTGTTTATCATGCTTATCATCTTCCTGCGGTTATCAATCGTTAGAAACGAGCAGGCCATGCTTGCCGAAAAATACAAGCTGGAATCGCGAACGGATGCTCTTACCGGTCTTTTAAACAAAGGAGCCTATATCGAAAAAGAATCGGAACTTACGGCTAAACTGATGAATGGCAGAGAGAAAAAAGAAAAGGAATTTTCTTTTGCCATAATGTCACTTGATTTAAATTATCTTAAAAAAGTAAACGATACTCTGGGCCATGAAGAAGGTGACTACTTTATTAAAAATGCAGCAAGTATCTTAAAAGCCGCAGTAGGAGATCGTGGAGAAACATACAGAACCGGAGGCGACGAATTCCTGGCGATCATCTATGGAGAAGATCCCGAAGCTTCATATCAAACGGTTGTAGAGGATCTTAAAAAATTAGTCGAAGAATTTAATGATAAGAAGAAAAAAGAGATACCGTTAAGCTTTGCGTATGGGCATGCAATATGCACATCAAGTCAGAATTATTCGATCCATGATTCGGAAAGAATAGCTGATAAGGAAATGTATGAATGTAAGCGCATAATGAAAGCAGAACGCTAAAACCTGATGTATTAAGAGGAGAGCATGGCCTTGGAAAAAGAGATAATAGAGTTTCTTATCAGAGCGAAAAAGGCAACATATGCCGGTAAGGGTGCGGAGACTTCTTCGAGCAGACTGAAGTCACATGACCTCAAATATGAAGAGGGGGACCTTATGTACTATGACACCTATCTCGGAGGAGAGAAGTTTGCCGGGGAGGAGGCGTTATGGATCAGCAGTAACCCTTATTGGAGCATGAATTATGTAGGGCGTGTGACCGGTGACCATTTCAGCGGCGATTTCCTGAAGGAGGCGTTGCTCGAGGTTCCTTATGATAAACCGTACAGGGGCCCTGAGGAATACACAAACGGGGATTATGTGTATAAGAGTGAAGTGGAAGGATCCTTTGACTGGTTCCGGGGAGTGGAAACGATCAGCCATCAGGGAACTGTCATTTATGAATGCTATTACCACGGCGGCCTGATAGTTTAAAGGAGAAAAATCCGATTGACACTCATTCCGCTTCCAGAAACCATCGGTAGTTTTCCTCGTAAAAGAGTCTGACCGGTTTGCCCCAGATCATACAGAGGTACATAATGCCTGCGCCCCCGCCTTTGCGGGTGGCGCAGCGTTCTATTTTAGTGATCCTGTCGATCTCGAATTTACGCCCGTCCTCCCATATCAGGTATTTGGGGCGCAGGATGCCTTCTGCTGAAAAGGTGGCACCTACATCTATATATATTTTTGAACCGACTCTCTCAGACATGCTTTGTCTCCTTGTTCTCACTATTCAGAACCTGATTTCCTTTTTCAAAATAGCTGTGCGGATGGATCATATGATCCTCAGCCTTGGCATCCAGCCCAGATAAAATACGGTCAAAATACATTCTCCCTCGCAGTACGGCATCGTGCCCGAAACGGCTTCGAAGACTTTCCACTGCAATATCTGCTTTGAGCTGCTTGTCACGCTTTCTGATATCTGTAAACAGATCGGGTTGGTAGCAGTAATGGTCCGGAACGAGATCTGACACACGTACACCAATGCTTCGGATGGGGTGCTTCCAGGTATAATTATCCAGAAAAAGCTGCATGGAATGTCTTGCGATCTCATCGGAGATATTGGTCGGGATACTGATACGGTGCTGTCTCGTGAAGGTGTAAAGTCCATTGTCTCGTACGGACATACCGATCACCCGTCCTGCAAAATGGTTTTCCCGAAGTCTTGCGGCAACACTTTCCGACAAAAGGTATATGACGAGTGAGACATCCTCGTTATTGCAAAGATCCCTTGGCGTAGTGGTGCTGTTACCGATACTCTTAATAGGGGAGGCATCGCCGTCGACAGCAACAGGCGTTTGATCCTCACCTCTGGCAAATGCCGAAAGGACGAGCCCTATCTTACCGAAGATACGCTCCAGAAGGTTGGGATCTGCCAGGGCAATATCGCCGATCGTATGAAAGCCCAGAGTGTGGAGCTTCCGGGAAGTGGAGCGCCCGACGTATAGCAGATCCCCAGCAGGAGCCGACCAAACCAGATCCCGGTAGTTCTCTCTGGTGATCTGTGTGATGGCATCCGGCTTTTTGTAGTCGGAGCCGAATTTGGCAAAAATCTTGTTCCAGCTGATGCCGATGGAAACGGTCAATCCGAGTTCATATCGGATACGATCTGAGATACGCTCGGCAATCTCCATAGGTTTAAGCATATTTTCAGCGCAGGATGTTACATCCAGCCAAGCTTCATCGATCCCGAAGGGTTCGATCCGGTCTGTGTAATCGCGGTAGATTTCCCGGGCAAGGTGCGAGAAACGAAGATACAGATCCATCCGCGGTGGAACAAAGATCAAATCCGGGCAGGTCTGTCGTGCCTGCCATAGAGCCATACCGGTCTTTACGCCATGCTTTTTGGCGAGATAGTTTGCGGTAAGAACAATGCCGTGACGCGCCTGTGGATCGCCACCCACAGCTAGCGGCATACCGATAAATTCCGGGTGATGCAGCATTTCAACCGAGGCATAAAAGCAGTTCATATCACTGTGAAGGATGATTCTATCCACAGATACCAGCTCCTTTGGTTGGAAAATTGTTGTAATACCATTATAGAACATACGTTCGAAAAGTCAAGTTTTGAATTCCTTTATTGTAAGCTGTCGATTGCTTTTATGAGCATCGCTTTTGTTCTGTATTATTCATAGTTAATGTATTATAATGGTTGTAGTAGAAATAAGGTGTGTCCAGCGTTGTTTGGCGGACATGAAAGATATCTAGACAGAGGAGCATTTTTCCCTGAAAGATGAATCTAACAGGTTCAGAGAAGTAATGGTTGCGGGAGAATATTGAAACGGGTGGAAGCAGTGATGGAGCGATTTGCAGATGAACGGGATGACAAGCTTTTGGAGGCAGATAAATATACGTTTCTTGTGTTGAAGCGGATCATGCACGGCGATTGTTCGCTATTGCTAACCGATCATGAAAGGATGATCATCTGCTTTACGGGACAGCCCTTCCCGGCATGGATCTGGACGCCGGATGACGCCACGGATGAGGAGATGGAGCGGGCCTATCGGCTGGTAAAGGAAAACGGGCTCATGGACGGTGAGCATCACTTCAATGTCAAGTATGAGCTGGCGGAGTATTTCATCAAGAGGGCGGCAGAAGACGGAAGAGATATGGCGATCTCCATCAACATGTTTGCCTATGACTGCCCCGAGCCGGTCAAGCCCGACCGGATATCGGATGGAGAGATCTATCAGTGCAGGAAGGCTGATACAGAGGAGCTGGTCACTTTCCTTGACCTGTTCCATAAGGAGATCGGCATCGATCAGCAGGATGAGGAAGGCTACCGCAGGGATGCAAAGCAGTTCATAGATTCCGGGACCATGTATTTCTGGAAGGATGCACGGGGAAATCATGTGGCAAGCTGCAAATACGCACCTACCGGCGATATGGCAAGCATCAATCTGGTATATACCCGTGAGGAGTTTCGGAGAAAGCAGTATGCCGCAAATCTGGTGTATCAGGTGACGATGATCGCGAAGGATGCGGGCTATCTTCCGATGCTGTATACGAACGCGGACTATGTGGCGTCGAATGCCTGCTATGAGAAGATCGGATATGTGCTCAGAGGAAAGCTTTGTACGATCGGAGGATAAGACCATGGAGAAGCTGCGCCCCGGCGTGCATTTTTCCCCGAAATACGGATGGATCAATGACCCGAACGGACTTGTGTTTTATAAGGGACGGTATCACATTTTTTATCAGCACAATCCGAACGGACTTGTCTGGGATTCCATGCATTGGGGACACGCGGTCTCAAGCGACCTGATGAACTGGGAGGAGCTTCCGATCGCGCTGTATCCGGATGAGATGGGAGATATCTATTCGGGAAGCTGCATTTATGATGCCGATAATATAAGCGGTTTTGGGGAAAAATGTCAGCCGCCGCTTCTGGCGTTTTATACATCGCATCACCCCGAAACGAAGAGAGAACAGCAGTGTCTGGCCTATAGCCCGGACGGAGAAACCTTTGTTAAGTATGAGGGGAATCCGATCATAGAGGGATACGATCATACACCGGCAAGAGATCCCCATGTTTTTGCGAATACGGTCCTCGGTGGCTTTAGTATGTGTATCACCAGGGAGGACAGGGTGGAGTTTTATCACTCGAAGGACCTGCTTGAGTGGCATAAAACGGGTGACTATTTCCTTCCCGCGTATGCGTTTCAGGGCATGATAGAATGCCCCTGTATGGTTTTTCTGAAGGTGGAAGGCGGGAGCGGAACGAAAGCGGCTTTGCTTATGAGCATGGATATTCCGGCTTCGGAGTATGATAAGTTTCCGGAGGGTGTCCGGCCGCATTCGAGGCTGATGCAATACTTTGTGGGCGAGTTTGACGGGAATACGTTTCAAGAGGATAATCCGGTCAACCGGCCGCTTCTTGTGGATCACGGACAGGATTTTTATGCGGGAACGGTGTTTGCAAATTGTGAGGATACGATCCTCATGGCATGGCTGGGAAATTCGGAAGAGAGCATGAAGATCCCGACCGAGGCGGAAGGCTTCCGCGGGGTGCTGAGCTTCCCCCGTAAGCTGTCGCTAACTAAGCAGGGAGACGAATATCATCTTAAGCATGCTTTTATCAAGACGGATTTCAAGGAATATAAGGACGTCACTTTTACAGAGGACGAAGAGGGCATATGGCTGACCGATCATTGTGTATCGGAATTTATTTCAAAAGATGGTTTGCGAGCGCTAACCAATTACAACGAGAAGGGGACGGAAAAATGATCAGGTATACGGATACTATTACACCGGAGGAATATCTGGAGCTGCGCAGAAAGGTCGGATGGATGGAGTTTCCGGTTGAGGAAGCGAGAAACTGCGTGGAGAATGCGTATATGGTGCTTTGCGTCAGAGATGATGAGAAAGCGGTAGGCGTAGTGAGGCTTTTGTGGGACGGAGGATATGTTGCCTTCCTGTCCGATGTTATTGTTGATCCCGCCTATCAGCTGCAGGAGATCGGAAGGAGCCTGGTGGAAGCCGTGATCAGGAGGATCAAGGATGATATGAAGCCGGGCTATAAGGTGAAGCTGAATCTTAATTCCGCCAAGGGGAAGGAGCCGTTCTACGAGAAGTTCGGCTTTAAGGAGCGTCCCAACGAAGAGGCGGGCGCCGGAATGGATCAGTGGCTGACGATAGAGGAGTGAGAGATGAACCAGATTGAGCGGATACAGCTGATGGAAGAGAAGGCTGACAGGGTGCGGGAGGCTCTGGGTCAGCTGCGGGAGGCAGCCGAGCTTTACAGGAAGATCCTGCCGGATGTAAAGGATCTGGAGAGGTACTATCAGACGGTGTGGCGGGATGATTTCGAGGACGATGAGAAGGGGAAACTGCCACCGGATCTGAAGCGGGGGATCCTGTCGGAGGATGCCCTGTATGATCTGCTGACGGACTTTGACGCGATAAGAAGTGAAAGATAAGACTGACGGATATAAGAAGGTGATAATATGCCGTTTCAGATAGTACGAAATGATATAACCCAAATGCAGGTTGATGCCATAGTGAATCCGGCAAACCCCATGCCGGGATACGGTGCGGGGATCGATACCGCCGTCTATGAGGCGGCGGGCGTGGAAGCCCTTCTGGAAAAGCGCAGGCAGATCGGTGTGATAGAGCCCGGACAGTCCTTGATCACCGATGGATATAAGCTGCCCGCCAAATACATCATTCATACGGTGGGAACATCGTGGCAGGGTGGAAGCAGCGGCGAGGAAGAGGTGATCAGGAGCTGCTATCAAACAGTGTTTCAGGTGGCAGAGGAGAATGATATCGAGAGCCTGGCGATCCCGCTTCTTGCTTCCGGAAGCTATGGATTTCCGAAGGGGATTGCCCTGCGCATTGCGCTTTCGGAGATCGAGGGCTTCCTGAAGGATCACGACCTTGAGCTCTATCTTGTCGTGTTTGATGAGAAGTCTTTTTCGCTGTCGGGTGAGCTGTACGGCGATATTGATGCCTATATCAATGACAACTACGTGGAAGAGAAGACCTTCGGTGAGTATGGGGCAGCCTTTGTTATGCAGCCGGAGGGAAGCCCACGGGAGTCCCGGGCATTTGCGGGAGCGGCGATGCCGGAATTCGGAAGAGCCAGGAAAGCCGCGAGGTCCATGGCGATGTCCGCGCCGATGGAGGAAAAGAGCCTCGATGATGTGATCGGGAATCTGGAGAAAACTTTTATGGAGCTGGTCTTTTCCTTTGCGGATGAAAAGGGCATGAGTGATGTGGAGGTGCAGAAGAAGGCAAATCTGGATCGAAAGGCCTTCTCAAAGCTGAAGTGCGGGACAACCAAGAATCCGAGCAAGTCAACGGCGTTAGCCTTTGCGGTTGCGCTGGAGCTGAGTCTGGATGATACAAGGGATCTTCTTTCAAGAGCCGGTTTTGCCTTATCGCCCTGCAGCAAGCAGGACCTTATAGTGCAGTACTTTATCGAAAGAGAAGCCTATGACATATACGAGATCAATCTGGCTCTCTTTGAACACGGGGAGCCGCTGCTGGGAAGTCAGGTTTTGTAAATGTCGCCCGGCAAGTGACCGATAGTGCAGCCGGTTCTTATATGATTACCTCAGAAACAAGCAAACAAGCCAATACGGAGGTAATCATTATGAAGAAAAATTTAACGGAACTTGTATTCATTCTTGACAGAAGCGGATCCATGAGCGGACTGGAAGCCGATACGATCGGAGGGTTCAACTCCCTGATCGCCAAGCAGCAGAGGGAAGAGGGAGAGGCGATCGTCTCCACGGTCCTTTTTGATGACGAGACGGATGTGATCCACGACAGAGTATCCATCGGGAAGGTGGAGAAGCTGACAGAGGACGATTATTACGTCCGCGGATGTACGGCCCTTCTCGATGCGGTAGGCGGTGCGATCCGGCATATCGGAAACGTCCACAAATATGCCCGTGAGGAAGACAGACCTGCAAAAACGCTTTTCGTGATCACTACTGACGGACTTGAAAATGCCAGCAGGCATTACTCTTTCAAAGACGTGAAGAAGATGATCCGGCGTCAGAAGGAAAAGTATAACTGGGAATTTCTTTTCCTGGGTGCCAACATCGATGCCATCGAGGTGGCCGGGAACATGGGGATCAGAGCAGACAGGGCCGCAAACTTCCATTGCGATGAGGCGGGTACTGCACTGAATTACCGGGTCCTGGAAGCTGCCGTAAGCCGGGTGAGAAAGTGCGAAGGGGCAGATATGGGTATGGCATTTGCCGGCGGCGCCTGGAAAGAGGATATTGACCGGGATTACCAAAAAAGAAAGAAACGAAACTAAGAAAAATAGCTGATCAAGGAGCTTAAAATGCGAAGTGTAGTAACGAGAGTAAATGAAGCGCAGGTAACCATAGACGGTAAGGTGGCCGGGCAGATCGAAAAGGGATTTCTGGTGCTGCTGGGTGTTCATAAGGACGATACCGAAGAGACGGCCGTATGGATGGCGGACAGAATCTGCGGACTCAGGGTTTTTGAGGATGAGAACGGAAAGATGAACGTGGCACCGAAGGATGCAGGAGCAGAGCTTTTGATCGTCAGCCAGTTCACCCTGTATGCGGATGTATCCTCAAGAAGGCCGGGCTTTACGGATGCCGCCAGACCGGAAACGGCGATCCCTTTATACGAGAAGGTGATCGATGAGTGCCGTAGCCGTGGCTTTAAGGTGGAGACCGGTGAGTTCGGGGCGGATATGTTGGTCAGCTCCGTGAATGACGGCCCGGTAACGATCATTATTGAGAAATGAGAAGACGGCAGAAAAAGTGCTGTGATGACAGTGTGAGGCAGGATGAGACAGATGAAGAGACGGATTTCGATCTTGGTGGGAGTGGTTTTGATCATGGCTATAATGGGATGTGGAAAAACACGCTATCGGGTAAACTTCGACGGATACGGGTTTCAGTCAGAGAAGACTTCCTATGCGCAGGGTGAAGAAGTAAGAGTCACTTACGATATGATCGCCACCGATACGGATTACAATTTCTCCATCGATGAAGATGTCGACATGGAGCAGACCTTTGATAACCAGCATGGGTATGTGTTCACTTTTACCATGCCGGATCATGATGTAACGATGCATGTGGAGTCAAGAAACAGCATGGAATACGATCCGGGGGCGAACCTGCCTGAGACGCCGGAGAATCTGGCAGATGAGATCAAGGCGGAGAATATGTCCTTTGACTATTATGAGAAGACCGTGGCTGCCGAGGGCGAAGACGGATACGAGGAGTTCGTGCTCTATGACCGCGACGAGGGAGACGGTCTGATCCTAGCGAAATATGTGAAGGATGAGAGCGGAGAGGAGACCGTGGAGGTCTGTCTTGTTCCCTTTGATACCTGGGTCAGCTGTATGAATATTGTTCGGATGTACGGTATGGCTGATTGGGAGAAGGGACCCGGCATTGACGGGAAGTATTGCGTTGCCAAATTCAACAACGGCAAGGGGGAGCCCGTGCGCGTTACAACGGAGGATATGCCGGAGGATGGCTTGTCGGCCTTCGAAGCCCTGGCATACACGCTCGGGACGACGTGGAACCAGTATAAGAAAGAAGACTGACATGAGAGTAGCGGTTTTAATGGATTCCTTTAAAGGGAGTTTGACGTCCGCAGAGGCCGGAGCTGCCGTAAAAGAAGGGATCCTCAAGGCGGATGATTCGATTGAGGTCATCGTTCGTCCCTTCGCGGATGGAGGAGAAGGCACGCTGGATGCCTTTTTGTATGCTGGCGGCTGTAAAGAGACGGTTTATGTTTCAGATCCTTTAGGAAGACGGATAGAAGCCTCGTACGGCATTCTTGAGGATGGCTGTTGTGTGATCGAATCCGCAACAGCTATAGGATTGTATCTGCTTGAGGAAAAAGAGAGAAATCCTCTTTACACATCCAGCATAGGTCTTGGGGAGATCATTGTTGCTGCATGGAAGAAAGGAGTAAGGGATTTCATCATCGGAATTGGCGGAAGCAGTACCAATGATTGCGGGATCGGGATGCTACAGGCTTTGGGCGTTGAAATCACGGATGAGAATGGTTATCGGGTAACGCCGGGAGCGTATGGTTTAAGAGACGCAACAAAGATAGCAGCGCAACATCTTTTACCCGGGCTTTCGGAATGCAGATTTCAGGTGGCCTGCGATGTACAGAATCCTTTGTGCGGCGAAAACGGGGCAAGTAAGATCTATGGGCCGCAGAAAGGTGCGACGGAAAAAGAATGCGTGATCATGGATCAGTGGATGCGGCAGTTTGCAGAGCTTATTAAAACGGTCTGTCCCGAAGCTGATCCGGATGCAAAGGGAGCGGGCGCTGCCGGGGGACTGGGGTTTGCCATAACAAACTTTTTGTCCGGTAAAATGCGTTCGGGAGCCGATATTCTTTTTGAGAAGATCCGGGCTGATGAATTGATCCGATCCTGCGATCTGGTGATCACGGGAGAGGGGAGAATAGACGGACAAACAGCTATGGGAAAAGCGCCTGTAAAGGTTGCGGCTTTGGCGAAGAAGTATCAAAAAAAGGTGATCGCTTTCGGGGGAAGTGCAGGCCCGGGAGCTGAACACTGTCATGAAATGGGAATAGATGTTATCAAAGAAGTGATGAAGCCCGGAATGTCACTTGAAGAAGCAATGAAAAAAGAAGTAGCATTTGCTAACCTTTCTGATGCGTCTGAAACAATGATAAAGCAGATGAACCCGGTTTGATCAATATAGGAGGACAAGCCGCCGGTGGACGGGAAGAATAAATCTAAGATAAGAAGAGTGCTTGCGGCGATCCTTGCGGTATTGGTGCTGTGGTCGGCCTGGTCTTGGGTACCGGTGACGGAAAGGATCACGCTGGAGCTTTTGAAGGATTCCGGAAAGGGCGTCAGGATCGTGCTGATAACGGATCTTCATTCATGCTTCTACGGGAAGGATCAAGGGTGGCTCATACGGAGGATCGACAAGGAACAGCCGGATCTGATCCTTCTGGGAGGGGACATTTTTGATGATATCATCGGTGACGAAAATGCGAAGATATTAGCAGAGGATCTTGTGAAAAAATATCCCTGTTACTACGTGACCGGTAACCACGAATACTGGAGCAACAGGGCGGATGAGATGAAGCGGTATATGGATTCCGTCGGGGTACATGTGTTGGCGGGTGATTGTGAAACGATCACGGTTAACGGTTCTGCACTGGATATCTGCGGCATAGACGATCCGGATGAGCTTACGATGAAGCAGTGGGAGGATCAGATCGGGAGAGCGTTTGCCGAAACGGATCCGTCACATGTGCGGATCCTTATTACCCATCGCCCGGAGAAAACGGATATATATGAAAAATACGATTTTGACCTTATCGTTGCGGGGCATGCGCATGCCGGACAGATCAGGATACCCTTTATCAACAAAGGCGTTTTCGCACCGGATCAGGGTTTTCTGGCAGGCTACGTAAACGGTGCTTATACGCTTGCAAACGGCAGTACCATGGTGGTCAGCAGAGGGCTTGCCAGAGAAAGCACGCCGGCACCGCGTTTTTTTAACCATCCCGAGATCGTGACCATCGATCTGAAATGAGTGAAAGAACGGGAAAGAGAGGGACATCTACCCGCAGGAATTCTATGATCACATTCTGAGTGCATATGCGAGATACCAAACAGAACCCTATTGCTACGAGATCGCCCGCTGAGATTTTAACTTCGAAGTCCGCCGATCCGAGATTTCCATAAGCTATGAACCCCGGTACTTAGTGGATGATGAAGTCCAGATGCGGATCACTATCGGCGCATACAGGTATCCTGACGATACTTCGCCGCTGTTTGAGACCTTTAGAGGACCGACAGGTGATGTTAAAGTCTACTTGGATAACAGATATATCCGGGGAATTTTGAACGGAGGGTTTGCGGGGAATTCTTGTGATTTGGTTTTAGATGATCTTTCGGAAGGCACCCACACAGTCCGGGCAGAACTGGACGGAGATGAAGCTTACGTGGGAGCGGTGGCGACGGCTACCTTCAAGGTGGTAAGAAATGAGTCCGAGGTTACCCTGACCGGTACAAGCCCGTCAGGCGAAGCCTTCGGGGATAGGAATGAGCTCGTATTTGATCCGGAAAACCCCGTCATTATCAATGCTGTCAATGACAAGGCGGTCAGTGACACCTACTGGAAATGGAAGGTCTCCGATCCGGAAGTAGTAAGCATTCGTAAAACGGAAAATGAACAGGAGGTAAATGCGAACTCCGTAAATTGCGAGAAGCTCTATCTTGATACCTTAAAGGCGGGCGAGGCCACCGTAAAGGCGAGGTTCAGCGGAAACAAAAAGTATAATCAAAAAACGGAGGCGATCACTGCTCCGACGTCGAAAAACAGTATCAGCTATAACGGGTTGCCGCAGGAGCTTGCAAAACCCGGCACGGTTTCGGGCAATATCGGCATAATGTACTATGCTGTGACCGAAGGGACTGCAAGTGAGGCTCCGGCTTTTGACGGATCCTCTGAGGCGTCGCAAAAGAATTGGAGCACTGCTGTCCCCGAAAAGACAAATGCCGGAAGCTATAAGCTCTGGTATAAGGTGGTCGGCGATGACAATCACAAGGATACGAATGTGTCAGCTGCGATCCCGGTGGAGATAGACAAAACGGATTACACGGGAACAAGGACACTTTCCGTCACGGTACGCAGTGACAAGATAACAACGGACAGAATGCTTACCCTGCCGGAGTTGCCGGAGGGAGCAAGGTATGCTTCCGAGGGAATCGTGGGAGGAGCAGAGGCATCTCTGATCAGCGGGACGCCTTCCGTGAGCGGAGGAGTTCTGACCTTCTGCGCAACGATCCGGCCGGATCAGACAAACGCCACCATCACCATCCCGGTTACGGACGCAACAAATTATTATGATTCTGATGCATCCTTGGGCTGTGCAACCATGGTCCTTACCGTTCTGCCGAAATCCGTGGCAATCCCGAAAGCAGCGGCCGGTTTGAAATATACGGGAAATGAGCAGACGGGTGTTGCCGCCGGAAAGGGATATACCGTTGTTGGCGGAAAGGCAACCGCAGCAGGGAATTACACGGCAACTGTAACATTGGTCAATACGAACAATTACAGGTGGAGTGGCGGTACTTCTAAGGAGAAGCAGATCCCCTGGAGCATCGGTAAGCCGGAGAAGGGAACAACGCTGAATGTGGCGAAGGCAAAGGCGAAGGTGACAAAGCTCGGCAATAATCTTTTCAAGGGTGCTAAGAAGCTCAGATTCATCCTGATCAAGAGCACGAAGCTGACAGGCAGGGGGATCGGCAAAAATGCCTTTAAGGGAGCCGGCAAAAAAGTGATCCTTAAGGTGCCAAAGAAAAAGATGGGAGCATACAAAAAGCTGTTCCGAAAGAGGGGCCTATCCAAGCTTGTGAAGATCAAGAAACTGTGATCGAAACTTCGACCACTAGA
>JAILKJ010000040.1 GCA_024693845.1 Lachnospiraceae bacterium | reverse complement strand
CGCGGTTATGATCCTGGCGCTGTTTGTGATCTTTTACATGGTCAAAAAGCGAAGCATCGATCTTAAGTATGCCCTCTCATGGCTGGCCGTTATCGTATTTGTGCTGGTGCTGGACTGCTTCCCGAAGCTGTTGGACAGGCTGTCCCATGCGCTGGGCGTATTCAGTCCCGTCAATATGATCTTTTTCCTGGGATTCTGTTTTTCCCTGTTGATCATCTTTACGCTGACGGTCATCGTATCCAGGATGTCGGAGCGGATCCGGCAGCTGTCCCAGGCGGTGGCACTTAACGAAGAAAAGCTTCGGAGGCTGGCAAAGCAGAGCGAAGCGGAAGGCGGGGAAGAGAAAGGAACGAACTCGGATTCATGAAGGAATTATTCGGAAAGAAAATCCGTATAGCAGGCTTTACGATGCAGGTATTTGATCTGTGTCTGATGGTAGTCTTTACCCTGATGGCCCTGGCTGTACGATATGTTCTCCGCCATGTGGTGACGGAGGATTATACCATGTTCTTTGAGCCCTGGGTGGACACCCTGCGTCAGGCAGGCGGCGGCATCAAGGGTCTTGCGGCGGAATTTGAATATGTGGATTACACCACGCCCTATCTGACAGTGCTCTCTTTTATCAGCATCTGTCCTTTTCTCAATACCCTGCTTTTGATCAAGATCTTTTCCATCCTGTTTGATTTTGTGGCGGCCTTCGCCGTTTTCGCCCTGATCTATGAGGTGACGGAAGGAAAAAGTACCTACGCCGTCATCGGCTACGGTATGCTGCTTCTTTCCCCTACCGTGTTTACCAACAGCGCCATGTGGGCCCAGTGCGATATCATCTTCACATCCTTCGTGCTCTGGTCCATCTACCTGATCTTAAAAGACAGACCCCTGGGAGCCATGATCCTGTACGGATGCGCTTTTGCCATCAAGCTGCAGACCCTGTTTCTGGCGCCTTTTTACGTGATCCTGTGGATGAAGGGCAAGCTGAAGCTGAAGCATTTTCTCTGCCTGCCCGCCATGTACTGCGTGGGGATGATCCCTGCCCTGCTTGCGGGTGAGAGTGTGAAAGAACTGCTTGGGATCTATGTTCTGCAGGCAAACGGTAAAGTCGATATCTATGCACTTTCGCATAAATTCCCCAATATCTATCAGCTTTTCGGAACGGACACCTTCCTGATCGAATACGCTGACGCGGGCATCTATGTGACCCTGGCGGCACTGATGGTGGAGATGTTTGTCTTTGCCCGTGCCAAATACGAATTGGACAGAAAGCTCTTTTTCAGAATGGCCATGCTCATGACCATGACGGTGGTATTTTTCCTGCCCCACATGCATGAGCGTTATGCGATCCTGGTGGATATCTTCGCCATCATCTACCTGTTTCTGGAGCCGGACAAGCTCTATATCCCGGTGCTGACGATCACGGCCTCCTTCGGCGGATACGCCCTGTATCTGTCCGGCGGCAAGATTCTGCCCATCGCGATCTATACGCTGATCTTCCTTTACCTGATGCTGGACCACGGAAGATACTGTTACCGGGCCATTTGGAAGAGACCGGAGAAAACCTATGGATGAGAAATTTACTGCATTTTTGATAACTGAAAAAAAGATCGGGAAGCTGAGCATTGCACCCCTGGATATCCTGCTTTTAGCGGCTACGCTGGTTTTCGGCTTTTTGCTGCGGGGCACGGTGTTTACCATCTACGGCCCCAAGGAAGCCGGAACGTCTTCCATTTTCGGGGAGAGCATCGATGTGATGAAGGGTGTCTCCACTGCCTCAGATTATCTGATGGCAGCGGCTGCGGGCTATCTTGTAAGCTACATCAGCGGCAAGAAGCTTTCCGGATACATTACGACGGCGATCCTGTTTTTACAGCCCGCCACGGTGGCATCCTCTGCGATGTGGGGTATGGCTGACGGGTTCTATCTGACCTGCGTATGTCTGTTCCTGCTGATGATCCTTCAGAAAAAAACGGCGCTGGCAGGTCTGTTTCTGGGCCTTGGGACGCTCTTTAATCCCTATGCCCTGTTCCTGCTCCCGATCCTTTTGTATGGGATCTTTAAGCGCCGCAGCGGGGAAAAAGTGCTCCTGTCAGTCGCTGCGCTCTGCTACGTAGCCGGCGGCAAGCTGATCCATCTGTTTTTGATGGGAACAAAGATCCCGCCCTTTGCCTATGAGGCGATCTTAAACAAGGGCAGGGCACTGCCGCTTTTGTCCTATAACTATCCCAATGCTTACTACATGATCGCAGAGGGAAGCTTCGTCTTCGAATACCGGAAAGTCGGCATGATCCTGACGGTATTTCTGGCGATGCTGATCCTGATGCTGATGCTGCATTTTTCCGAAAAGAGAGAGACAGGGGAAGCATACCGGGCTCGCTTTATCCTGGAGATGAGCCTGTTTTGCTGTATCCTTCTGCCCTTTATCTGTCCGGGTATGAATGAGAGGGCGGGTCTTATGGCCATGGTGATCGCGGTCTGCCTTGCCATGTGCGTTCCCGCATACTATGATCTGGCGATCCTTTGCTGCATCTTGGCCTTTTTGCCTACGGCGGCATTTTTCCGGGAAGGAAGCCTTTGGCCTCTGTCTTATGTGGCACTGGCTTATCTGGCGGCATTCCTGATCCTGTACCGCAGAATTGTAAGCGGTGGCAAACTTAAGGGGGAGGGAGATGCATGAAAAAAGTAGAAAAACTCCCCTATATCGACGGACTGAAGGTATTATCCTGCATGATGATCTATAACTTCCATTTCATCAATGCATTTTATTGCGGATTTTATTCCCTGCTGGAGCAGGATTACCATATGGCTCCCATCGAATACATCGTGGGAAGCACGCCGCTGAACCTGATCATGGGCGGCAAGTTCGGGGTCCGCATGTTCATGACCATCAGCGGATTCTTCGTAGGATACCGGTTCTTCATTACGGGGGATAAGAAATCCCTGACGGACGGAGCCATCAAAAAATACTTCCGTCTTGTTTTTCCCATCATCACCGCTAACTTCGCCATCTACGTGCTGATGAAGCTGCATCTGTTCGCCAACGCCCAGGCTTCCGCCAAGGCGGGAACAAGCCTGTTCTTCGGCTCCTACAACCAATTTGAGCCAAGCCTTCTGGCAGCTATGAAGGAAGCGGTCTGGGGTTGCTTTATCACCGGTGCCAACAGCTATAACGGGCCCCTGTGGTTCATCTATTATGAGTTTTTCGGAACCCTGCTGGTGGCAGCTATTCTGGCGCTGTTGGGAGATACGAAGGCAAGGTATATCGCTTACTGTCTTGCGGTCATCCTCTGTATCCGGAACGACTTCCTTCCCTTTATCCTGGGATGTGTGGTCTGCGATCTGACCAACCGTCCGCCTCTCTTTTTGGAGAAGCTGGAGCAAAAAAAGATCTTTACGCCGCTGATGTGGCTGCTGTTTTTGTTCGGTATGTTCCTGGGTTCTTACCCGCCCATGGGCGAGAGACTGGAGGGCACGATCTACGCGCATATCCCGCCGAAGGTCATCGTGTTCTATATCCTGGGAGCGGCCTGCGTTCTGTATGCGGTGCTGCATCTTAAGCCGCTGCAGAAATTCCTGGGTCAAAAGTGGCTGATCTGGCTGAACACCCAAAGCTACGGCTTTTATCTGACACACTTTTTCATCCTGTGCACCTTTGCCTGCGGCTTCTACCTGGCATTGGAGCCTTACGTGAATTACCATGTTATCGCCGTTTTGAATTATCTGTTGTCCTTTGGTCTTACCGTGGGCGTCTCGATGCTGATCCACAAATATGTGGAGCTGCCGGGAATGCGGCTGGCGGCCATGACGGTCAGGAAGAAGGAAACGGCATGATCTGATGGGGGTCAGAAATATGGGGAGCATGAACGGGGAAAAAAATAATACCACCGGCCGCGATACAGGCAGGGCGGACTGGCTCGATCTGGCCCGTTTTCTTGCCATGGTCATCGTGATGATGAACCATGTGGGTCTTCATGTGCCCGGTGTGAACTATTGGGGCGGCATGTTTTACGTGCCGGTCTTTTTCATGATCGCAGGCTTTTTCTGGAAGCCCGGCGGAAAAGTGCAGGCAAACGGGCAGCCGGAACCTGTGAAAAGTGTGTTCCGCCGCAAGGCCAAAAGACTGCTGATCCCCTTCTTTGTGACCAACCTTGTGCTTGCCCTTGTCTTTCTGGCAAAGGATGTTCTGACGGGCAGCTTTGCATCTTCGCCTCTTTCCTCCCTGATCCGTAATTTCGGTTTCATCTACGGACGCAACAGACTGTTGGGAGACCACCTGACTCTGCTTGGGCCGGGGAAAATGACGAAATGCTATTTCATGACGATACTGAACTCGCCCACCTGGTTCCTGCCGGCGCTGTTTCTGGTATTCGTGTACATGGAGCTGTGTGCCCGGGTTCTTACCAGGTTGGAAAAAGAGAAGGAAGAGGAGAGCATCCTGGATCATAAGATCCTGCTGGTGATCTTCCTGACGGGCCTTTGCAGTGTGATGGGTCACTACCTGACGCCGCTGCTTCTGCCCTGGAGTATCGACGCGCTCCCCATCTTTGCACTGCTGTTTTACCTGGGCTATCAGTTCGGGCAAAAGGGTCTGTGGGACAAACTGGTCGTTCGTCCTTACGTGATCTTCGTACTGGGCGCGATCTGCGTGGTAGGCGGACTGATCAACGGATCGGCCAACTTCTCCATTGGAGACTACGGTACCAGCATGAATCTGGGGATTCTGAATGCGATCACCTCGTCCATCATGCTTTTGTATCTTTGCTATCTTTGCAGGGGCTTCGTGCCCGGCGTTCTTGCAAAGGCGGGGCAAAAGACGCTGCCGCTTCTGTGCTGGCATTATCCGATCCTGGTGCTGATGGACAGTGTCATCATGCGATTTTTCGCACCGACGGGAATGGTACTGATGATCCTTCGCGGGCTGGAGATCGCAGCGACGTTTGTGATCATAATATTGGGCCGAGAATGTACAGTTCGGTGCAGGCACGCTCTCGCTGCTTGCAAACCGCAGCGGTACTAAGCTCGCCACACGGCTGCGCCGCTACCTCGCTAAGGACCGGCGGCTTGCGATGATATCTGTAATATATTTACATGGGCCGAGAATGTACAGTTCGGTGCAGGCACGCTCTCGCTGCTTGCAAACCGCAGCGGTACTAAGCTCGCCACGCGGCTGTGCCGCTACCTCGCTAAGGACCGGCGGCTTGCAAAGCACCTGCACGCAAACTATACATTCCCGGCCCATAGACAATAATTTGAGAAGCATATCATGACTGATAATCAAGTAAGTACAATTAAAACAACTACATCCGCACGGGATGCGTCCCTGGATCAGGTGCGCGGCGTAGCCATCTTCCTGGTTATGCTGGGGCATTGCATTGTGCTGAATGGTCTGGATGAGCAGGATCCTTATATCTACGATGTGATCAAATCAGTCCAGATGCCGCTCTTCATGCTGATCAGCGGAGTGGTGGCAGCTTTGTCGGGCCTCTCACTTAGAAAGCTTCAAAAGAGGGCAGCGGCTTATCTGCTCCCTTTCTTTTCCTGGTTTGTCGTCGCTTACTTTCTGGCAAGGATCCGGGAGAAACTGCAGCACGTTCCGGTGCAGCTTTCCATTGGAGGTTTTCTCGGCGAGCTGAAGGATCTTTTGTTTCAGACTGACAGAGGACTCTGGTTTTTTATGACGCTCTTTGTCATCACGGTCTTGATGACCCTGGCTTATGAGATTGCGACTGTTGTGACTGGGATGGCTACCAAGAAAACATCCGAGAAAGCTGCGAAAAATATAGCCGGAAATGAGGGATATAAGAGCGAAGCAGCTGTGGTTGTGCTGACAATCCTTGTTTCCATCGTTCTCTATCTCCTTGTATTTCTACAGGCAAGAAGCGGCAACACGTTGCTGAGCCCATCCCTCACTCTTTTGTATATGCCTTATTATGTGATGGGGTATGGGATGCATAAGATATGGAATGTCCTGAGGGATAAGACTCCCGGGAAAACGCTTGCAAAGGTTGAGCCTGCATTTTTGACTATCCTTCTGATGGCCTTTCTGGCATTGGTGATCCTATGCCCTCTAAGCGTTCCCGCATCTTCGGCAAAGGAACTGCTGTTACAGCTTCTGGCATCCGTAACGGGAACGGTATCCCTGTTCGGGCTGCTTCGAAGGCTGTTTAGGTGGTTAGGAAGCGGACATGACAATAGACGCGTGGTGGCATTTTTGATGAAGGCATTGACTGCCATGGGGCAGGCAACGGTTGAGATCTATGTATTGCATTTCCGGTTTGCCAGGATTCTTCGCCTTTCGGAGAGGGGACTTGTCCTGTATTCGCCGGAAGGGTTTGCAGCGATCCTGTTAAACCTTATGCTCATGGGACTTTTAACGGAGATCTTTATTCTTCTGATACGGAAGATTCCGCCCCTTGCTTTTCTTCTGTTCGGGAAGAAGAGCGGCGGTCGGCCCAAAGAGCCAGCGTCACAAGAGTAACGGTGGCGGCCACATACATGGTGGGATAAGAATATTGGATGAAAGAAGCGGGAGCCGTCAGGAAAATGACGGCTTCTCTTGCAAGAAGGGCTCCGAAGAAAAAGAAGCCAAACCATTTTTTCTTAAACAGAGAAAGGATAAGAAGGGCAAAGCAAAGGACTAAAACCGGCAAAAATGCTTCGCCGCCGGCAGCAAAGAGGAACAGTGCCCAGCCGTCATGACGGGTCAGGGGAACGCGCCGGTAGGCATCCAGCATCTCGAAGCCGTAATCCCGATCATGCTCGTATAGATGAAAATCGGAGCTGATCACGGGCTTTAGGTTCAGCACCATTGCTTTGTTATAGTTGTAGAAGCCGTTGGTGACACAGAACAGCTGTAGCCGTTCACCAAGATACAGATCGAAGTTATGGGCGATGAGATTAAAGGCGCTCTTCAGATAGCGGCTCTGGGTCTGCTTGTCGGCGCCGGTCTGGGTGTAACGGCCTTCGTTGTGGTCGGAATTATAACGGTTATAGGCGCTGCAGGACAGGGAATCATTATGCAGATATCCGAAGTCCGTAACGGCGCTGATATTGGCGATGTCCTCGTCGGCTCCCGGATAGGTCTGGTCACGCCAAACGATCACGGAAAGGGGACGGGTGGTGGAAAGGATCAGATAGTCACTGCCGTAGTATTTATTCTCGCCGCCTTTTTGCGGGATGGAGATCACGGCATAGAGACAGAGGGAAGCCAGAAAGAAAGTAAGCAACTGCTTACCCGTAGGCTTAAAGGCCAGGAAGATCAGGATCACGGATAAAGGCAGGAGCACAATGCTCTCGCTTCGCCACAGGGAAAGAACGGCAGTGAGAAGAGCATACAGGATCAGCCGTTTGGGAGTAAACCCGGTGCCGGTCTTTTTATCGAAATACAGAAGTATGAAATACAGCAGGAAAAACGAGGAATAGATGGCGGGACGGAAGCACATCAGTGCGCCCAGCAGCGTAAAGGGAAGGAGCCCCGGCAGGATCAAAAGGACCCTGGGAAGCAGGTTTTTTCCCTTTATAAGGCTCAGTCCTTTTTCATAGATCAAGGTAAAAAAGCAGGCATAACAGACATCCGAGAGCAGAACGGGTCCGCAGGATGCGGGGAAGATGCTCATGGCTGTCATATAGAACAGGCTGGTCAGATAGTTGTGCCAGTACACCGGCAGAAACCGGGTCGCATAGGCAAAGATGATGGGATCATCGTTCATGTAGTAGCCGGGATAGGTTATGGCAAGGCCTGCGCCGTAGACGGCAAGCAGGATGACAAAGACGATCAGGAGATCTTTTTTCTCCCAAAGCTTTGTCAGAAAGGTCAGAAACAAATACCAGAAGGCAAGTACGCAGAGCTTCGTGGCGATGTGCATAAAAAGCGTCATGGAAGTATCGACGGGCAGGCAGTTCATGTTCAGCCCGTCACCGGAAAAGATCTTCGTATCCGTGATGAAAGAAAGCGCCCAGATCAGCACGGCAAGGCCGATCACGGGGACGCGGATACGGATATGCTTTTTCTGTTCTCCGGTATTCTCCGGCATTGCTTCCTGATTGCTCATTTGATCCCTTAATCTCCGGTCTGTCATAATACTCGTAAATCACTCAAAATGTAGCATTATGAGGGGATTAAGTCAAGGGGCTGTAACTTGTCACACACCCTCTTTTCTGATAAGATATCTAGTCAGAGCCATGCGTATGGTGCTGAATAGTTAGCAATAGATAATAGAAGAACGAGGGATCAAACCATGAAGAACAAAAAATACGGCATCTTATTCGATCTGGACGGCACGCTCTGGGACAGCTCCGAGGCAGTGATCGCCTCCTGGAACGAGGTCATTGATCAGCAGCCGGATTTTCATAAAAAGGGTACCATCGAGGACATGATGAGCCTGATGGGAAAGACCATGACGGAGATCGCCTATGAATTCTTTGATACAGTGTCGAAGGAGAGGGCCATCGAACTGATGGAGCTTTGTACCGATCATGAAAACGAATATCTTCGAAGTCACGGCGGCGTACTGATGCCGGGGCTGATAGAGACTCTGGAGGAGCTGTCGAAGAAGTATTTTCTTGCCATTGTCAGCAATTGCCAGCAGGGCTATATCGAAGCTTTTCTTGCATATTATGGTCTTGAGAAATACTTTGATGATCATGAAGATTTCGGGACAACGCAGAAACCGAAAAGCGACAACATCGCCCTGGTGATGGAGCGAAACAACCTGGAAAAGACGCTTTATGTGGGAGATATCCAGGGCGACTGTGACAGTGCCGTGAAAGCAGGCGCCACCTTCGTGCACGCTTCTTACGGTTATGGAAAAGTGCCCGCTGCGCAGTATCGCATAGGCAGTTTTCCGGAGCTTATGGACGTAGCGGATTCCTATTTCGGGGCCGCAGCCGATCCGAAGGAACAATAAAGGAATTTCAGATCAGTAATGAAAGAAACCGGCAAGAATAAACAATTGATCCTGAATATGGCGGCATCCCTTTTGTCCACTCTTGTGGCACTGGGGATCAGCTTCCTGATCACGCCCACCGTGATCGCAAAGCTCGGTGCCGAGGCACAGGGCTTTTTGACCATGGCCACCAACTTCGTTAACTACGCGGCCATTGCCGCTATGGCGCTGAATTCCATGGCGGGGCGTTTTATTACTGTGCGGATCGCCAAAGGAGACGACGAGGGTGCCAACCGGTATTTCAATTCCGTTATGTATGCAAACCTGGTGATCGTTGCGGTTTTGATCCCCGTGTTTGCCCTTATAGTCCTTTATCTGGAAAGACTCGTCAATATCTCGCCGAATCTGGTGTGGGACGTAAAGCTTCTGTTTTCGTTCATGTTCGCTAACTTTTGCGTGACCATCGTATCCACCACCTTTTCCACGGCTACCTTTGCAGCTAACCGGCTGGATCTGCAGGCGCTTAGAAGCATCGAATCCCAGCTGATCAAGGCGGTATGCCTGGTGTTGCTCTTTATGCTGCTTCCCGTCCGCGTCTGCTACATGGGCGCTGCAGCGCTTTTGTCAAATATTTACCTGTTTGTTTCCTATATCCACTACACAAGAAAACTCCTTCCCGGCATTCATATCAGCCGAAAGGCTTTTTCCATGAAAACGGTGGCGGAGATCCTTTCCGCGGGTATCTGGAATACCGTGATGCGGACGGGTCAGGTGCTCACCAACCAGCTGGATACCCTGATCACGAACCTTTGGATCGGCAAGACGGAGAGCGGATATATCGGAACCTCCACCACCATCGTCACCAGCATCAACATGCTTTACGAGACGGTGTCGGCGGTCTTCACCCCTTCCCTTACCATCAGCTTTGCCAAAGAAAACAAAAAAGAGCTGGTGGAGGATCTGAAATCCGCTATGCGGCTTACCGGCTTTTTTGCCAACATCCCCCTTTGCTATATCGTGGGCTTCGGCATGGCCTTTTATACCCTCTGGCTTCCCAGCGAGGTGGGCAAGATCCCCATCTACTATGAGCTGACGATCCTGATCATGCTGGGGACTCTGGTAGGCGGCGCCATCAGCCCGCTGTTCAACGTCTATACCATCGTCAACAAGCTGAAATGGAATTCCATCGTCACCCTGATCATGGGGGTGATGAATGCAGTGCTGGTATTCATTCTGCTGCAGTTCCCGGCGCTGGCGCCCTACGGCATCTACTTCGTGGCGGGCCTTTCCTCGGTGCTGGGCATCATCAAGAATCTGACCTTTACGCCGATGTATGCAGCCCACTGTCTTGAGCTGGATAAGGGCGTTTTTTATCCGACGATCCTTCGCTACATGACGGTAACCGCCGTTATGGCAGCGGTCTTCTTCGGCCTGGGAAAAGTGTTGCCTGCAGCTAACTGGCTGCAGATCATTGTCAGCGTCATCGTCTGCGGAATCGTGGGCAGCATACTGAACTACCTGTTTTTGTTTGAGAAAAAAGAACGCGATCTGTTTTGGAATACCGTAAAGCGGATCACCAAGAGAGGAAACTGAGATGTTTTTTCTGATCCTTCTGCCCCTGGCGTTTTGGGGGATATTTGAAAAACTGCAGCCCTGGACAAAAGAGAGGGGAGAGGCACTGACCCTTTCCCTGATGCTTTTTGAAGCTATCGTCCTTATCCTGGCCAATGTGCTAAGTATCGGCAAGAGCTTAAGTTCGCTTACGGCAACTCTGGCCTGGTTTTTCATTACCATACTTCTCTTTGCACCGCTTGGAAAGAGGGAGGGAACAGCCTCTTCCGTACTTTTGGAAAAGCTCCGGGATATCGGAAGGCAGTTTGCCGCCCTGCCCGGTAAAGCGGCAGCCTATTTCCGTAAGTTTTCGCTAACAGAGAAGATCCTGCTAACTTTATCGGGGATCCTCTGTCTTGTACTTCTTTTCCTGGCACTTTTCAATGTGCCCTACAATTATGATTCCATGACCTATCATCTGGCCCGGATCGGCTACTGGATAGATAACGGGTCAGTATCCTATTACCTTACGAATATTGACAGACAGCTGTACTCCCCGGTCCTTTCGGAGTACAACCTGCTGTTCATGTATCTGCTGGGAGGTTCGGATATCCTTTTGAATCTGCAGCAGTTTGTTTCCATGGTGATGAGTGCATACCTTATCTCCGTGATCCTTGAGCGGCTGGGAACGGGAAGAGTGTTCAGACTCTTTGCCATCCTTGTATACCTGAGTATGCCTCTTACCATGTCCCAGGCCATTACGACCCAGAACGATCTGTCGGCGGGCCTTTGGTATCTGATCTTTGTGTATGAAGTGATCCGTTTTCCCGATGTGGCTGGAGAGCAGACCCCGGCGTCCTTCAAAGAGACGCTTCTTTCCGGAGCGAGGATCGGTGCGGCTGTGGGTTTTGCCTTCCTTATGAAGGTCAGTGTCTGTGCATCCATGGTCTGGTTTTTGCCCTGGATCCTGATCCTGTGCATCCGCAAAAAAGTTACCTTCGGCAAACTGGCAGAGGCAGTTGGGACAGCCACCCTGACCATGCTTTGTGTGATGGCGGAAACCCTGATCCGTACCTATCGGGCGACGGGAGCACTCATGTCCTCGGCTACCGGCGATAACATCATGGTCGCTACGAAGAACGTAAAATACATCGTAGTGAACATCATGAAGAATTACTCCCTTCTGATCACCCAGCATTTCCTGACCGGACTGAATGGTTTTGTATACCGGCTTGCGATCTCGGCAGGCAGGATCCTGGGTGTAGAGGTCAACAATATCGCCATCTCTTTCCACGGATTCGATTTCATCACCTATCTGAATACCGGTCTGGACATGTACAGTCATGACCGTACCTCTTCTGCATTTGCCGCCTATCTGGCATTGGCCGGGGCGGTGGGGCTGGTGATCTGGCTGATCGCGGCGGGAGTTGGCGTGTTGAAGTGCAGGCTGAGGAAAGATTCTAGAGATGGCATAGCAAATGAGGTACAGAAGAATTCAGATGATAGCTTAACAACCGGATTGCAGAAAACTCAGAAAGATAACATAGCGAACGGGATGCAGAAGGCGGTCTTCCACCCCGGTTTCGTCATCAGCAGCTGGCTTGGCTTCGGCTTCATTATGGCACTTCTTCGCTGGCAGCCCTGGGGCTCCCGCTTGATGTATCCGGGACTCATGATGGCAACAGTTTCGGCAGTATATATGCTCGCACAGATATTTGGAGGAGTCGGAATACCGGATACATCTGGGAAAGAAGGAGAAGGAAAGAGAAAAGGTGAGAAAGGAAACGACGAAGGGAATAGAGAGAGAAAAAACGGCTCGGATAGAGCGGGGAATATTGCCCTCCTCGCGCTTGCGGCACTCTCAATTTTGCTTGCCATCAAACCCCTTGCGGACAACAGTCATGTGGCCCTGTCCTATCTGTCTTCCGGCCTGAACGCTGACAGAAAACAGGAACTGATGTTTACCTCCCATTCCTCCTATTATGAATCCTACAGACAGATCATTGAAAAGCTGAAGGAAGTTGGAGCGAAGGATATCGCTCTTGTGATCTCGGGTGACGGTTATGATTATCCGCTTTGGAAGATGTTGAAAGACGAGATCCCCGAAGCTAGGTTGAGACATATACTGGCAGATGATACGGCTATGAAGACAGTGGAGGCAGAGCCGGGGACGCCTCCCGACTGCATCCTGTGGATAGAAAGAGGGGCCCTTGAGATGGGCACTGACCTTGACTATTTCGGCGCAACCTACACAGTGGGATTTTTGCCCAAGGCGGAAGGAACGGCAGATGCCATTCTGTTTCCCAACAGGGCAGCGGCCCGCGGGGAGCAGCTTGAGAGCGGCAACGAATAAGAAGGAGATAACGGATCGTGGCAGAGAATAAAAAAAGAGTGCTGGGCATAGCCAGCACCCCCTATCATCTGATGGTATTCCTGTTTTTGAAGGATGCATTTTTATCGGACCGGGATGCGGATATCCTTTTGACGGACAAAACCGCCTCCCTCAGGGAAGTCTATGATTCCGGAAGGCTGAAGGAGTTCTTCGGGGATGTGTTTTTTGCGGACGGAAAAAGAATCCTGAATCCTTACAAAAAAGCACTGACCCAGCTGAAGGAGAGCCTGATCAGCAACCCGGAGTATCCGAGACTGTTTGCCGACGGGCATATCCCGGAGCTTTCTCTTTATTCCGATATTTTCTTTGCATCGCCGGGATTGCCGGATGAGATCAGTAAAGAGGTGATCAAGTCTGCGGTGCTGGCTGACAGACGGATTCGTTTTCACCGTTTCGAGGACGGATTTGCCAGCTATACCAAGCCCCCCGTTCATGCCGTATCCTCCGGTGCGGGACGCTTTCTGTATCGTGTGCTGAAAAGATTTGATATAAACCGTGCCGAACGCAGGCTCTATCTGTTCGAGCCGTCCCTGGCAGAAGCGGCCGTAGCCGATGAAAAAGCGACGGGTTTTGCTTTGAGGCAGATCCCCAATGATGAGGATCGCATCAGACGTGTAACGGAGCAGATACGGAAGGTATTTGCTTTTTCCCCGAAAGAGATCCCTGCGCCTTATCTGTTCCTTGGACAGGGTACGGATAATGTGACAAACAATCCGAAGACATATGCATCGCTGATCGGAAAGATCGCCGAGAAGGTCGGATATGAGAATTTCTGTCTGAAGCCTCATCCCCGCGGCACCTATGATCACTTTGACGATACGATCACGATGTATGAGGATCCCGCGCCCTTTGAGATCTGTTTTGCTGAGGGCAGTATGGAGGATAAGACCCTGCTGTCTTACTATTCCACGGCCTGCGTTTCCGGCAAGCTCCTGTTTCACTCGAAGTGCCGGATCATCTTCCTGTACCCCATGGCCGGCGACTCCTTTAATGAAAAGTGCGACTACGAGAACTATTTCACCAAGCTGCAGAACCTCTACGACAACGTGTACATCGCCCGCACTCCGGAGCAGCTGTGGGAGATGCTGTGATTGATAATAGAATTAATTAGATTGGTTCTTTTTGAGAAGTGTTTTTCGATTTCGAAAATGCGCCCTGATTTCGTATTCCGAGATCCAGCCGTTTTTCTCAGCAGATTCTACACCATGTCTTAATTCAAATAGTAATCGCTCCATGGCCTGGGCATATTCCGGATTTGATTCGAGGTTGTATATTTCATGTCTTACATCACAGCTAAGATTTACACCAAAACGCGTATCATGCTTCCCGCACCTGTTTTCATTGTGTTTTATAATGGGTTAGATAAACAGCCTGAGAGAAGGATCATGAAGTTGTCTGATTCTTTTGAGCAAAGTTTGGATAAGAATAACAGGACGGTAGATATGAGTCCGAATCTGGAGTTGGTTGTCTTGCAGTTAAACATCAATTCGGGTTATAATGAAAAATTGAAGGAGGATTGTCCTGAACTCATGGGATATATTAAGTATCAGGAGAAAATCCGGCAATACAGAAAAACAATGGAAATGGAAAAAGCGGTCAATCGTGCAGTGGACGAGTGCATAAAAGAAGGGATCTTAAGAGATTTCCTTCGGAAAAACAAAGCGGAGGTGCACAAAATGAGTATCTTTGAATTTGATCAGGAAGAATACGAAGCAGCCGTACGGGAAGAAGAGCGAAATGAAGGAATAAAAGAAGGAATAAAAGAAGGCGAGGACTCCTTCGGCAAAATGACCAAACTCCTTCTGGCCCAGGGCAGAAGCGACGACCTGCTGCGCGCCAGCGATGATGCCGCCTACAGGAAAGAACTTTACGCGGAACTGGGCATTCAGTGAGTGAAGATCAAGTATTTTGTGAGTGAAGATCAGGTATTCACCGAATCACACTCACCAGGGTTGCCACACCCTCCGCAAAATGGTATCATAGATATGGTGTGGGCGCATGCCGGCAAGGCACAAGGCGTAAGCCCGCAGATAAACACGAAAACATCGGAGAGCGTACAATGAAGATCATGGCAGGCCGCATGGATCGCGGTTTTGAAGCATATCAGGAAGAATTCGAAGCGAAGGCCCTGGAGGTACTCCGCAGCGGCTGGTACGTTCTCGGTAAGGAAGTAGAATCTTTTGAAAAAGAGTTCGCCGCATACATCGGCACAAACCACAGCGTCGGCGTAGCCAGCGGACTGGACGCCCTGTATCTGGCCTTCCGCGCCCTCGGCATCGGCAAGGGAGACGAGGTCATCGTACAGGCCAATACCTATATCGCATCCGTCATGGGCGTGACCATGAACGGGGCAACGCCTGTTTTTGTGGAGCCCGACGAATGCTACGGCCTGGATCCTGCGAAGATCGAAGAGGCCATCACGGATAAGACCAAAGCAGTTCTTGTAGTGCACCTCTACGGCCAGCCCTGTCAGATGGACGAGATCGCCCGGATTGTCAAAAGACACGGCCTTAAGCTGGTGGAAGACTGTGCCCAGTCCCACGGAGCCACCTTCGGCGGACAGATCACGGGAAGCTTCGGAGACATCGGCTGCTTTTCCTTTTACCCGTCCAAGAACCTGGGCGCTTTCGGAGACGGCGGTGCCATCACGACGAATGACAGCGAGCTTGCCGACAGGATAAAAATGCTCCGGAACTACGGCAGCAGAGTCCGCTACTACAACGAAGAAGTGGGCGTCAATTCCCGCCTGGATGAGCTGCAGGCAGGACTCCTTCGCGTGCGCCTTTCCCATATGGACGAGATTACCGAAGAGAGAAAACAGATCGCCGCACTTTATGATAAACTCCTGAAACCGGAAGCCGGTGCTTTTGACAAGCCGGCTAAACGCCCCGGTGCAACCCATGTTTATCATCAATACGTGATCCGGGCCAGGGACAGAGAGACAAGAGAACGGCTGATCGAATACCTGAAGGAAAGGGAGATCGGAACCATCATCCACTATCCCATTCCGCCCCATTTATCCGAGGCCTACGGCTATCTGGGACATGCAAAAGGAAGCTATCCCATCACAGAAAAATATGCAGACACGGTACTGTCCCTTCCCATGTACAACGGAATGACCCATGAAGAACAGGCGACAGTCATCGGCGCTTTGAACGCTTTTCGTTAACATGTAAACCAAGAGAGAGAAACATGAGCAATACAGACAGACCCAATATCAAAGACCAATACCGCATCCTGGAATTCGGAGAGTTCGGTGATGAGAGAGGAAACCTGGTAGTCGCGGAAGGCGACG
Organism: Lachnospiraceae bacterium; assembly: GCA_024693845.1. GTDB lineage: Bacteria > Bacillota > Clostridia > Lachnospirales > Lachnospiraceae > RGIG7926. The sequence goes on along the minus strand of JAILKJ010000040.1, from coordinate 2,278 downwards.
GCATGGATATCCCCTTTCAGATCAAGCGGGTATTCTACATGTACGGCTCCGACGCCACCGTAGAGCGTGGGCACCACGCCAACCGGGAATCCGAGTTCGTCCTGATCAACGTCAGCGGTACCAGCAAGGTCAAGGTGGATAACGGATTCGAGACCGATGTGATCGAACTGAACAAGCCCAGAATGGGCCTTTACATCCCCACGATGATGTGGAAGGATATGTATGATTTTTCCGAGGATTCGGTGTTGCTGGTGCTGACCAACACACATTTCGACGAATCGGAATACATCCGTGATTACGATGCCTACCTGGCCGAGATCAGAGGCCAGTAAGAGAAAATACAGAGAGAAACAGGTAACTACATGAGCAAGATATCGATCGTGGTGCCGGTCTACTACAATTCCGACACACTGATGATGCTATATGAAGACATGAAGGAGAAGATCCTTCACAAGCTGGGAGACTACGAGCTGGTTTTCGTGGATGACGGCTCCGGCGATAACTCCTGGGAGATCATGAACGAGATCAGACACAAGGAGCCGGAAGGAAACGTACAGTGCGTTAAGCTGTCCCGGAACTTCGGAGAACACGCAGCGCTTTTGGCGGGTCTCTCCGTCTGCACCGGTGACTGCGCCGTGACCAAACAGGCCGATCTGCAGGAAGATTCCGAGATCATCCTGGAGATGTACGAAAGCTGGAAGAAGGGCAACAAAGTGGTCCTGGCGGTCCGCAAGGAGCGGGACGAAGGCGCCATCAAGAAGTTTTTTGCCCATTTGTATTACGTCATCATCCATAAATTTGTTCAGGAAAAAATGCCCGTCGGGGGCTGCGACTGCTACCTCATCGACCGGCAGGTGATAGAGGTGCTGGAGCGGCTGGATGAGAAAAATTCCTCCCTGACACTGCAGGTGCTCTGGGCGGGATTCAAGACAGATTCCATCTACTTCCACCGCAAGGACAGAGAAGTGGGCAAGTCCCGCTGGACCCTGTCCAAGAAGGTGAAGCTGGCCATGGACTCCATGATGAGTTTTTCCTATGCGCCCATCCGGTTCATGTCCACGGTGGGAGTGATATTCTTCATTCTGTCCGTGCTGCTGATGATCGAAGTCATCGTAGAGAAATTCACCATCGGAACCCCCATCCTGGGTTGGGCATCCCTGATGTGCGTCGTACTGTTTTCCTTCGGCGTCATGATGCTGATGATGGGCATGCTGGGCGAATATGTGTGGAGAGCGCTGGATGCCTCCCGGAACCGTCCACCGTTTTTGATCGACGAAGTACGGAATAAACACGACGATAACCAATAACAGATACAGAACAGGAGCATAACCATGGCAAACAAAAAGATCAACATCGGCGGCTACGAGATCACCGAGACCAGCCGTCCCTACCTGATCGCAGAGATCGGTATCAACCATAACGGAGATATCAATATCGCCAAAAAGCTGATGGATGCGGCAAACGCCACCGGCTGGCACAGCGTTAAGTTCCAGAAGAGAACCCCGGAGCTGGCCGTGCCCGAGGCACAGAAGAACCAGCCCAAATCCACTCCCTGGGGCGATATGACCTACCTGGAGTACAAGTACAAGGTGGAATTCGAGAAGCCGGAATATGACATCATAGATGCCTATTGCAAGGATAAAGGCATGGCCTGGAGCGCATCCCCCTGGGATCTGCCCTCCCTGGAATTTCTTCTGAAGTACGATGTTCCTTACATCAAGGTGGCCAGTGCCTCCAACGGACGGGACAGCATGGTCCGGGCAGCGGCTGAGAGCGGGATCCCCGTGATCCTTTCCACCGGTATGACCCAGATGGAAGAGATCGACCATGCCGTGGAGATCCTTGAGAAATACGGCAAAGGCGATTACATCCTGATGCACACCAACAGCGCTTACCCTGCACCGGTAGGAGATCTGAACCTGCGTATGATCGAAACGTTGAAAAAGCGCTTCGACTGCCTTGTTGGCTACAGCGGACATGAGGCAAACCTGGAGCCCACCATCGCAGCTGTGGTTTTGGGCGCCTGCGCCATCGAGCGCCACGTGACCCTCTCCCATGAGATGTGGGGATCCGATCAGAAAGCCAGCCTGGAAGTACACGCCATGGATATGCTGGCCAAGAGGATCGCGGTAGTCTGCGACAGCCTGGGAGACGGCGTAAAATACATGTCTGAGGCCGAAGCAGCCCAGAGAAAGAAGCTTCGTACCACGGATTAAAGGAAGCAAAACCTATGCATGCGATCAACCGAAAAGGTCGTCTCCTTGAGACCTACAGCTTA